>NZ_JBNGVC010000024.1:0-153207 GCF_050524305.1 Bacillus silvicola | reverse complement strand
TGAATACCTATAAGGTAGGTTTAGACAAAGCCGTCGCCTTAAAACCGAATATAAAAGACTATAATAAATATCCATATTTAAAAGGGTATACCACTAGTGGATCTACGACTGATTTTTACATTCCCGTGATTCATTGGAATCTTATGAATGATTTTCGAAGAGACGTGACTCTTATGGCATTAGACTTGGTAGCAATATGGCCAACATATGATATAGAAAAATATACAAACCCCAATGGTGTGAATATTCAATTATCAAGGGAGGTCTATTCAACAGCGTACGGTAAAGTTGAAAATAAATCGCAAAATTGGGAAGTTATCGAACGTAATTTTGTGCGGTCACCTCATCTCGTTACGTGGCTAACAAACTTAGCCTTTTATATGTCATCAAATCCTGGCTATTTTGATTTGGAGCAATATGCAGGGATAAAGAGCAGGCTGTCTCTCACAGGCAGTAATTCCACCTGGGAGGAAGGGCTGTCACCTGTTCAGGCATATTCTTCGATCCAGAACGTTACATCTAATGACATTGGTGGCCTGAGAATAACAACTAATGAAGTCACGTGTGCATTTGATTTTAAGAATCCTATAGGTGCAAGGATTAAGGCTTTTGGAAAATGTTATGAGTCGTCCTTCGGGGGGCAGTATGCGTATGTACATGAGGCAAGTATATCTCCTCCTTCCAGTTCTTATCCAGCCACGCATCGCCTATCCTATGGAAATGCAATGGAATCTAAACTTGCAAGTGGCACTAAGGGGTTAAAGTGTGTAGGATTATTTGGATTTGGCTGGTTGCATAACAGCTTAACACCAGAAAATACAATAGTATCTGATAAAACGACTCAAATTCCGGCGGTGAAAGGAAATGCCGTAGATAATGGCGCTACGGTGGTAAGAGGTCCTGGTAGTACGGGAGGGGATCTTGTAAGATTACCTGCGTATAATCAGCAATGGACACAATTGCGTGTGAAAGTAAGACCGTCCGCCACTGCACGAACAAGAGGATATAAAGTTCGAATCCGATACGCAAGTGAAGGTAATGCCAATCTATTTGTAGGGAGGTATGATGATTCTTACGGATGGCGGGAAAACGATAACTATCCGGTTGAACGAACGTTTTCCGGAAGTATGACATATAGCGCTTTCACTTACTTGGATACCTTCAATTTTTCCGCAAATGAAGAAGAATTTAAAATAGAGCTACGTTGTAATAGTGGTGGCCCTATCTATATTGATAAAATTGAATTTATTCCAGAACCAGAACCACCAACGCCAGAACTACCAGTAACTCCTGGTATCTATCAAATCGTGACAGCTTTAAATAATAGTAGTGTTGTAGATATGGATCCAAGCACTAAGAATGTTCACTTATGGCAAAATGGTAATGCTGCTAACCAAAAATGGAGGTTCGTTTATGATTCGGGTCAAGGAGCGTATCAAATTAAAAATATAGCGGATGAAAATTTAGTATTAACTTGGCAGCGGTCGGAAGGAGATAATGTGAGAGCAGTCTCTAATGCAAACCGTCCAGAGCAGTATTGGATCATTCAACAGAGCGTTGTAGATACAGAATATGTTTTTTTACAAAATAAGTCTAATCAAACTAGAGTATTAGATGTAAGTGGTTCTGGTACTGCAAATGGAACAAATATTGGAGTATACACTAATAACGGCACCACAAATAAAAAATTCAAACTTACTAGGTTGAGTTAAAACGATGTAGTGTAATTATTTTTGGTTAAAATATACATTTAACACGCATCTTAAAGCAAAGCTCACGAAGGAGGATGTTCAATGAATTACAATGTGACAAAAGCGCGAGAGGCGGTCCATGCCTTGTTTTCGAATCCAACGACCTTACAATTGAACGTCACAGATTATCAGGTGGATCAGGTGGCAACATTAGTAGAGTGTCTATCTGATCAAATCCATCCAAAAGAAAAAATGTGTTTGCTGGATCAAGTGAAATGTGCAAAACGCTTGAGTCGGGAACGGAATCTATTAAACTATGGAGATTTTGACTCTTCAGATTGGTCTGGCGTAGATGGATGGAACATAAGTGCTCATGTATACACGATAGCGGATAATCCGATCTTTAAAGATCATTATCTCAATCTGCCAAGTGCAAATCATCCCATATTGAGTGATAAAATATTTCCAACGTATGCATATCAAAAGATAGAGGAAGCAAAGTTAAAACCATATACCCGCTACATCGTACGAGGATTTGTGGGGAATAGTACAGATTTAGAAATATTCGTCGCGAGATATGATAAAGAAGTGCATAAGAAAATGAATGTACCGAATGATATCATCCCAATCAATCCGTGTACAGGAGAATCTTTATTGCAATCAACTCCGTATCCCGTTATGTCAAGCAATAGGATGCCGCAAGACATGTGGTGTAATCCATGTGAGAATGGATATCAGACTGCAGCCGGGATGATGGTTCAACAGACAAATATGGTGTGTCAAGATCCACATGAATTTAAGTTCCCTATTGATATAGGTGAGCTCGATATGGAGCGAGATCTAGGCATCTGGGTTGGGTTTAAAGTGGGAACGACAGATGGTATGGCAACACTAGATAATATAGAAGTGGTAGAAGTAGGACCGCTAACGGGAGATACCTTAACTCGTATGCAAAAACGAGAGCCAAAATGGAAGAAAAAATGGGTAGAGAAACAAATGAAGGTTGAAAAGGCGGTACAAATCGCACGAGATGCGATGCAGACGTTATTCACAAATTCTAATCAAAATCGTTTGCAAACGGCTATCACATTACAGGATATTTTACGTGCGGAACAATTGGTGCAGAACATTCCATATGTATACAATGCATTCTTACAAGGGGATGTATCAGGAGTACCGGGTGTAGCGTATGCATATGACATGTTTCAACAACTTTCCGACGTCGTTGCGACAGCCCGGTGGTTATATGATCAGCGAAATGTGCTGATTAATGGGGGTTTCACTGCGGGATTGTCAAACTGGAATCGCACAGAAGGTGCAGACGTACAACAGATTGGAGAGGAATCTGTGCTCGTGATTTCAGACTGGAGTGCAACCATTTCGCAACAGGTGTGTGTGGAACCAGAACATAGCTATGTGTTACGTGTAACGGCAAGAAAAGAAGGATCTGGAGAAGGCTATGTGACGATTAGTGATGGTACGGAAGAAAATACAGAAACATTGAAGTTGATAGCTGGTGAAGGGGCGACAAGTCCGGCCGCATCTAATAACCGTTCTACACTTCGCGAACGCTATACTGAGCGTAATATGGTGACCTCTTATACAGAAGCATATGGAACAAATGGGTATGTTAGAAATCAAGATATGTCGAACTATCCATCAGACAATTATGGAAGAAATGCATATCCTGGCGCTACTCCTATGAATGATCAATCAGAGAGTTTTGGATTTACTCCGTACAGTGATGAAAATAGTATGATGAATGATCCATCGAACCATTACGAAATGAATGCATACCCTGGCAATATCAATATGCCAACGAATCAAGGGGCGGTGTGCAAATGCGGTTGCAATAAAAACGCATATCCGAATGAGAATATGACGATGAGCAACTATTCACCAAATCATTATGAACCCAATGTATATCTTAGCAACACAAACATGACCAATCATCAGGGAATGGGCTGTGGATGTGATGATAGCGTCGATGAATATCCGATGGTAGAAGAAAGTACCCTTGACCTTTCTGATTATGTAACGAAAACGGTGGAAATCTTCCCAGAAACGAATCGCGTGTGTATTGAGATTGGAGAGACAGCGGGAACATTTATGATAGAAAGTATAGAATTGATTCGAATGGATTGCGAATGATCCATTAGGTAGCAGGCTCCCTGAAGTAGTAGGGAGCCTGCTTGTTATGATATAAAACGTGAAACAATTTTTATGTGTAGAGAGGAAAATTGCTTCTATGGATGTTTCTTACAATTAACGACGCTCGCATTCTCGTGGAAGATCACATGGAATGGAACCCAGCGTAATTACATTAATCTTATCAACTACCAGATGCGCAAGTCCTGGAAAACAGTCAAAGTCAGATAAAATCACAAGTCCATTTTGAAAACCTTGAAATGTTCCTGTTGTTGGTGGTTGACAGTCGTATTGTATGATAATACATGTACCAGGGCTTAAGCGTCTTAAAAAATGTAGAATGCCATTTGTATAGTAACCTGCACTATAATTTTGATAAATCTCATTCTCGAGTGGTCTTTGCTCACATTGACAATGATTGTGTTCGTTTTTCATTTTATCAGGCCTCCTTATGTTTACAGTGCACTCTATGTCTGTAGAAACAATTGGGTGTATGTACCATAAAAAAAGGTAACTACTCAGCCTCCAAAAGGAGGCTGAGTAGTTACCCTTTTATTCTACATCTATACCAATCGGGCTATCTTCCACTACGATTGTATCCACCACAACATTATCTTTTACCTTGATCACCGATACATTATTTGAACCAAAATTTGCTACATAAACAAATTTTCCATCCGAAGTAATCGTGATCCCTCTTGGCTGAAGGCCAACAGGGATCGTTGTAATTACAATATTTTGTTTTATATCAATGACAGACACAGCATTCGCCCCAAAGTTTGCTACATAAGCAAACTTTCCATCTCGAGTCATAACAATCCCTCTTGGTTGAGGGTTTACAGGTATGGTGTCAACAACCATGCTTTGTTGGACATTTATGACAGACACAGTATTTGAATTACTGTTTGTTACGTAAGCAAATTGTCCGTTTGGTGTGAACATAACTTGTCTTGGCCCATCCCCAACCGCTATTGTACCAATCACCATATTCGTTTTCGTGTTAATTATAGATATATTATCGGTTCCATCATTCGGAACATATAAAAGTTGATCATTTGGTGAAACAGCGCCTAAAATAGGTCCATCCCCAACCGGAATTGTTGCAATTACCAAATTTGTCTTACTATCAATAACTGATACAGTATCTGAACCATTATTCATCACATACACACGTTTTCCGTTCGGACTAATGACAATACCAGCGGGATGATTTCCAACAGGTATGATAGTACTAACACTTTGCTGTTTTACATCTATCACGAATACATTATCTGAATCAAAATTTGCTACATAAGCAAATTTTCCATTTGGAGTAATGGCTACACCATATGGACCTGTACCAACAGATAGATTGTTTATTACAGTATTTGTTTTGGTATCAAATATGGTAACAGTATTTGAACCACTATTTGCAGTAAATCCTAATTTCGCCATCTGACACGCCCCTTATTTCATCTTTCTTTTTTGTTTGAATGATTACATGTTAGTATTGTTACACTCTTGGTTCTATTACAAAGTTAATTTTAAAAATTGAGTGATTCGAATAAAATTATTTTATGTGATTTTATGGAGAAGTTTCTCCACAGATAAGAAATGTTTGCACCAGAACGGATTTGACTATAGACAGGTAAAAATCAGTTTGACAGCTTATCCAAATATGTGTGTAGACAAGTACACCCTTTAAGAGATGTATACATATAATGAAATGATAAAAAATATATTATCTATCTGTTTCTATCAATGGATAAGGATAGAAATTTGATTCTATGAAAATGGAGGGAATGTGTATATGTGCAGACAATGTCATCATGATTCTCATCATAAAAGAATGTCTTCACCCATCTGTCAATTTTTGAAAACATTAACAGCGGGGGATGATGTGGATACACTCATTATTGGTGGACATGATAAAAGTGTAGATGCGTTTGTAAGTTTTGATAGAAAAACTGGAGTTGCGACATTTGTTCGAAATAATGGTACGGTATTTGTCGTAGGTTGTGATCAAATCGATGCAATTCTGATTGATGATTAGTAGAATACAATCAAAATTGGGTAAAAAAGAGACAAGCTTTTTCAAGGATGTAAGAATAGAACCATTCTGACTGAAATCAGTAAGAGAATGGCTACTTTATTACTACTAAGTAGGTAAGTCAAGCACGTTCTGATTTTATGCTTTGTGTTTATTATGATGAAATCATAATATGTATGGGTTACACAAAAGGAATACAGTTTTATCATGTCTTTTGATAGAAAAAAGCTGAGTAGTTACTTTTTTTCTATCAAAAAATGTACACTCATTATGAAAAAAAGACGAAATCTGTTCTATGTCCCTTTTGAAACTATGTATGTGTGGATTCATATGTTATAATGAGAAAAATTTCGTTTCGTTTGACGAAATCCCTAGAAAGTATCGTGGAAATCCCCTAACAAATAAGTTAGGGGATTTTTTTGTGAAGAGGCGCAAAGTTATTTATATATATAATCAATATAGAGCGTTGACAGAATATGAAAAGGAGCGCATATTCTGAGTCAGCAATTTCATAACAATGGGAATAAAATAGAGGAGAGATGCCCCCCCCCTTTTTTTTGTAAAGAAGTCACCGTTTCAAAATGTATACGTTTTGAAACGGGGCTTTCTTTACCGCTTTTACACTTCATAATAATAACAAAATGAATTTTGAAACATGTCATGTGCATGGTACAGAATATGACATGAAAATATGATACATTTATCCTATAACATCTCAAATTCTAGCATACAGGTTCAAAGATAGATAGGAGGAATTTATATGAGGAGATTTTTTTATATAAGAGTTAGTAGTAAAGGTCAATCGATAGAAAGACAGTTGGCAGCGGCATCAGAACTTGAAATTAGTGAAGAATATATATGTATAGATAGAGCAAGTGGAAAAGACTTTAAGCGCCCTGAATATCAACTGATGAAACGTATGCTGAGAAAGGGCGATATTTTATATATACAATCATTAGATCGATTAGGTAGAAATAAGCAAATGATTTTAGCTGAATGGCAAGAATTGAGTCAAGAAAAACAAATTGATATCGTTGTCTTAGATATGCCCCTTCTCAACACAATGAGATATAAAGATTTGAATGGAATTGAAAACCTTATTTCAGACTTAATTTTACAATTATTAAGTTATATGGCTGAAGATGAACGAAAAAGAACACGGGAACAGCAAAAAAAAGGAATTGAAGTGGCTATGCAAAAAGGTATTACATTTGGTAGAAAGAAAATTGAAATTGATCATACATTTATATCCGTATATCAAGAATGGAAACAGCACAAGATTACGGCAGTAGAAGCGATGAAACGAGTAGGAATGAAAAATAATACATTTTATAGAAGAGTAAAAGAATACGAAGCTAGTCTGTAATAAACTTTCTTATTCTAGTTTTTCGTGGTTTAGTGGAGATAAGGGTACAGTTTTTAACATTTTAATTTTGAAAGAATGAAACGGTTTGTACGTGAGTTTACTTGTATAATACTGAAAATTAAGACAATTTATATTTTATCATCTGAAAAATCATGCAAAGAATATTTGTGGTTTGCAAATAGGTACAATCATTCTTTCAGAAAAACGGATATCTGTATGCATTTATTTTTGAATATGTATGATTTTTGTAACACCCTCAATGGATTGCTTTGCATGTATGTATAAAGTGTTCATTTTTAATCAGTTATAAAAGAGGAAAAACGACATCCTTTAAAAAAAATATATATAAACCTGTACGAAGGAGTGATGCCGTTGAAACATTTTAAAGGAATTTTAGACAAAGGAGCGATACCTATCGGTCAATCCGATAAATTAGGAAAACCTTTACGTCAATTTGATAAAATACAATACGAAAATGAGATGTATCTCATTATTTGGCATCCCATCTATAACGAATTTGTCGGTTCTCATGAAACAGGAAATTGGATTTCTTATACTGATTTACATAAATCTATTTGGATAAAAAATTTAAAAGAATCTTTTATGACTACAAGATAAAAAGGCTCTAACAACTTAGTTAGTTAAGTCCCGTTTAAGAATGTAAAATAGCCTAACATATCATGCAGCTTTTAAAAAAATGCATGGGTAAGACAACAGGATTACATATTTGAATCTCAAACATATGTGAAAGATTCAATCGTGACATATATAGAACAGAGAGATACCCCTATTTTATTCGTTTAGGGGTATCTTATTTTCAGTAGTATAATAGAGATAGTACTACACTTTTATTTTTCTGTTTTTAAGGGACCTCCGAAGTTTTCTAACAGAGAAGTTGCTTCTTCTAATTTAAATTGCAATAACATTTCTTTTTTAATGACTGTTTTGAGTGTATCCGTTACACTTTCATTGACTGCTAATAATTGATCAACAGAAAGGCTCCCAGCGGTGAAACCTGCTACAACCGCTTGGATTTTTTCTCCTTCGGCATTGATGACATGAGCCAATCCAAGTTCTTCCAAACCAATAGAAGCTAAAATAATAGCTACAGCTTGTTCAACTGTAATATCCAGACCCTCTGGAATCGTAGGCATACTCATACATATCACTTCCTATTCTCAACTTACTTATGAGCAGTGTATGATACATCGCCTCAATGGTGCGTAAAATGAAAAAAATATGAAATGTTATGAGGGATAAAAAAGAGATGAACACACAATAGATAGTGATTTTATCCGTATCAATGGGGCTGTTCCAACTCGTAAAGTTTGCTTTCCAACATTTAAATGAAGTAATGGAGCATTACTCAAAGGCATCACTTTGGATAGGAATAAAGTAATATTCTCTCATATCCACACAATAATATATTTTTTAATCAGAATAAACAGTAAAAAGAATTCACTTTTGTTTTTGGGTGTGAGGCAAAAGGCTGGGGTGAAGCGAAGCAAGGGGCTAGCCCCTCCTCGTGTCATAAAAATGACGTATAAGCATCTATTCATGAACAGGAGATTGAAGCGGTTCGGCAGGTACAATGGATAGTCTAAGTCGTGCGACCTCAATCTATGTTTTTGGTCTGTTCGGCTTGGCGACACACCATCACCTGCCGAATTTCAGTATACAATGGAGGAGAGGTGGAGATTTTTTGAATGATCTTCTCAAAAAATACGACCGGTCCATTGTATACTGAAAAGCTTGTACAGGAAGAACAGCTCGTATTTTCCTAGAAAATAAAATACGCCCCATACATGAGGCGTATTTAAGAAACCGTTTTCGAAATGTTGTCGTACTTAGTGTAACATATGTTTTTGATATGGATATGTGAGAAATAAAAATAATGAAAAAAGATGAACCTGGAGGGGAACAAAATAGTTATCACATCTAGGAATAACCAAAAGGTCTCCGAAACCGGTGTTTTGTATCGTGTTTTCCATTTGAATAGATTCAGTTAAAGGATGCTGTGTTGATGGAAAGAGACATCTGTTTATAAATGGAAAAAATAAAACATGACTCGTGGGATGCGAGTCATGTTCAGGAGATAACGAAATGATACGTCTAGTATACTATTTTCATTTTAGTTGGGAAATCAATGAAAATCGGAATGATTTTACAAATATTGAGGGGATATACAAAAAAATGTTTTTCTCTCTAGAGAAACATTCCAAGCGATTATTTGGATACACAGGTGATATCATTTGAGAAAAATAGATAGCATGCAAATACATATTTCGCAATACGTGTTCATACAAACATGGAGAAGAACAAACATGTAATCCTTACATGAATAAGGAATGTCACGAAGGAAATATTTCACTTCTGTTCCTATTCTCTATCTACCTATACCGTTTGAAGTAATTGTATGCAATCTAATCGTTGTAACTGTCAATATCGTTGGTTACAACGACGCTCCCATCTACATTCACGAACCCAACGACAGTTAGGAGGATACGGTCGAGGACGGTGATACAGTTGTTGTTGATCATAAGTAGGGTTTGATTCATATACTTGTTGTCTAGCGTTTACATTTGATCCAGGTTGATAAACCAATGGAATCTCTCCTTTTATCCAAAATGGAAATGTTTATATTGTTCGTCACAAAAGTATGATATGCGGAAAGAACCATTCGATATAAGCAGATGCCTAAAAAACAAGCCTGTTTTTAGGTGTTTGCACTAGACAAGGGTTTAGGTGGAATCATTTAAGGTATTAGTTCTACATGTGATGTAGAAAAGACTTCCTCTCTCCTTGAAAAAGTTTTCTTTTTTTGATCAAATAGAAAAAACGGTTGACCAGATAGATTTCTCTCTGTAAGAGAAGAAAATAGATTCTCACCTACCAGAAACATACGAGCCATCACTTCATTTTAAAAGATAGGTAGAAACAGACCATAATCCAAAGCATGTCCTACAAAAAAAAGAAAGGCGAGGATCATGGTCCATCTTCTATTTGAAAAAGGGGGCTCAGATTCTCATCTCGAGAGTAATTGCGTTTTCCAATCCCCCGATCTTATCCCTTGCCTGTTGTTTCAAACTAAAGCGTTTGCGTCAATTCTGAATGTAAAACTCTTTGTGCAGAAATAATCGTCCCCACACTTCTTCCATAAACAGAATAGATGCCGCCATTTTGATTCGGAACAATTTCAACCTCATATTGGGCTGCTTGTCCTAAGTTAGGGTGAACCAAGCTTAGCGTGATAAAATCAGAAGCATTTGCCGGTACAGCAAAAGAAACTTGTTGAATTAATAGTCTTGTCCCATTCAAACGAAAAGACCGAACAATCCCAGTGAGTGGACTTCCGGTGCGATTCAGAATTTTGACTCTCGCATTATTTGCATTCGCCGGTTGATTGCCCTGATTTTCAATCGGTCCAGTAGTAAAAGGCATGTCACATACACCTCCTATTCAACGAAAAAATAAATCCCTCATGCAGAAAAAACATCAGTCATAAATCAGATTCCTATTTCTCAATAGAAAAGGAATGAAAGCGAGGATTTGAAATCCTACAATCGCGAGTCAAAAATGGTACACATTTTTTCCAAAACTTGATAACAGAACCATTGTTACTAGCAAAAATTTGTTCCACCTATCTGATAATGCCCTTTCAAAGGACCGGATGCAGAAATGGCAAGTTTCGTTGTATCACATAATCCTATATTAAACAAGTAAGGAACGCGAGTAATCACATAAGGAAATGTGTCTGTACTACCATCTTGCCTTGTGGCCTTAAAGGTAACGGTAGAACCTAATTCTGCGACTTCGAGGGATAATATGACGTGTATACCTGTTGCAGTACCATCTGTTTCGTATAAAGGATAATCAATCAATGTCTCACCTGCCGGAAGATTAAAATCGATTCTCGGCCCGAGTGGATTCGTTCCTTCTCTCACACGAAAGTGAAATTTCTTCATAGCAAACACCTACCTTCCTATCGTATATTCCATATATTATATGCCACCCATGCACATATGGTATAGGTACCAATGGAAAGAGCACGTCCTTTTATAAATCCCGTTCTAACCTATTGCTGACCACATATAATTATTTTGTATGTTTTTTCATGAAAATAGAGAGAAAAGAACAAAAAAAGAATGATTTCGACAAAGGGAGAAGCAAACGAATCGGGAATAGTACAGAATGAGGAAATGATTACCGTACATATGATATTCTATTATCTTGAAACCAGTCCTGATTTTTCATTTTTTCTTATTTTAAATCTGTGTGTATGGCAAACAAGAACATGGAATGCTGTAGATAAAACTAATCCGTTCTTCTTTTTATGAGAAGGCAAGAGAAAGATAGGAGGATTGTTGATGAATCAAAATTATTATAACAATGAATATGAATTCATGAATAGTGGTGACGTGTATCAGCAGCCAAGATATCCTTATGCGCAGGCACCAGGATCTGAAGTGCAAAATATGAATTATAAAGATTGGATGGATAGGTGTGCACGAGGGGAATCCGGAGATGTATTTTCTACAGCTGCCCTTAAAGGGGCGATTGTTACGTCTTCAGGTATTGCGTGGGCTCTTCTTGGGCTTATTCCAGGTGCAGGTCCTATACTATCCGCAGTTGCAGGCGTAATAAATGTAGCCGTTCCATATATATGGCCAGACCAGGAAAGCGATACGCCCCCTAGTCAAGCAACACAATATAAGTGGAGCGAACTAATGAATGCTGCTCAGGAACTTACTGACACAGCAATTGAGACAGAAGTGAAAAATAGGGTTCTTCAAGAATTAGTAGGGCTTCAAAGGACTACAAAATTATATCAAGATGCTGCTTGCGATTGGAGCCAAAGCCCAGATGATCCAGAACTTAAAGAAACTGTTAGAACACAGTTCCTTGCTTCAAATACGATATATTATGATAGAATGCCTATTTTTCAACAACAAGGTTTTCAAGCAGAATTATTATCTTCATTTACTGAAGCCGCTAATTTGCATTTACTTTTGTTAAGAGACGCGGTTAAATATGGGTTAGCGTGGGGGCTAGACCAGGTAACAGTTAATCGATATTATCGATACCTAAAAGAAAATACAGCAAGTTACACAGCATATTGTATTTCGACATTTAACAACGAATTAGCGAGACTAAGTACAGGAACTCAGGGAGCTGCTTCATGGAATAATTATAATAAGTATCGTACGGGTATGACAATTATGTCATTAGATATTGTAGCATTATGGCCAACATTTGATCCAATTTTATATCCACTACCAGTCTATTCACAACTTACACGTGAAGTATACACACAGGCATGTGGAAGGTTGGACGATAGCCCTTCGATGCAGACGATTGAATCTGGGTTAGTTAGGCCGCCGCATCTGTTTACCTGGTTGAGAAGCTTTATATTCGGAGTCGATACGACATCGGATAGTCGGTCTACGTTCCTTACTCGTTATAAATTAGGTTTTAGCTATATTTCTTCTAAAGGTTTCATAAATGGAGAACCAGGAGAAGCTGAATTGATGGAAACCTCATGGATTGGACCTAGACCTGGAAATACCACCAATCAGGGAACTCCTGATTGGGCCAATATATATAATACACATGTGAATCCAGGTTTCACTAATAATTCTTTTTCTCCTGAAAATTTAAACACACTTACTTTTCGGGGGCGCCATGAGGTCTCGCACTTGGGCTTTTATTCTTTGATTGGTGGTCAGTCGGAGTATGGTGGGCGTTACACAAGTCAGGTAGGATTCCCTTGTATTAATCCTACCCAATGTGACACTTCAAGATCTTGTTTGGATACATGTAAACCTAGCAGTACACCAAATATAGGTAGTGTTTGTGAGGATGTAATATTATATAGTGAACGGTTGTCATGGCTGGCCGCATTCAGAAGTGAACGACTATTTGGCACTAATGCTCTTGATACTATTATCTATGCATGGACACACGCTAGTGCGAAAGCATATAACATTATAGATAAAAATTACGTTAGTCAAATTCCAGTGGTGAAGGCATCTGGTGGTAGCGGATATAGCGTAATCAAGGGGCCAGGTAGTACAGGAGGAGATCTCGTTAGCTTGGCACCGAATGCTCGAATTGAGGTGCCGCTGTCCCCGCAATTCGAAATGTTCCCAATAGAAACTAAACCTTGTCGTATGAGAATGCGTTATGCATGTAAATTACAAACGAGGGTAAAAATTGGTATCTTTAGAAATGACGAGTGGGTAGTACAGGAGGAGGATATCGTTGTACCATCTACCCCATATTCTGGTGAACAAGCTGCGTTAACTTATAATGCATTTGGATATGTAAATCTTACATCCTTTAATCTTACATTCCCAAGTAATGAACTAATATATATTGAGAGAATAGATTCAAATGATGCAGATCCTCTCATCATCGACAAAATCGAATTCATTCCAATTGAGGGTTCTGTTGAAGTTTTTGAAGCGAAAGAAGATTTAGCAAAAGCGTGGAAGGCAGTGAACGCCTTGTTTACAAATGATGGGAAGCATACACTACAGTTGAATATCACGGATTATCAGATTGATCAGGCCGCAAGATTGGTAGAGTATATGTCTGATAAGATGTATCCAAAAGAAAAAATGTGCTTACTCGATCATGTGAAATGTGCGAAACAACTGAGTCGCGCTCGTAATTTATTATACTACGGTGATTTTGAATCTTCTGATTGGTCTGGTGAGAATGGCTGGAACACAAGCACTCATGTGTCCGTGGCATCCGACAATCCAATCTTTAAAGGACGCTGTCTGAAGCTACCTGGTGCCAATCAGCCGCAATTTAGTGACCAGATATTCCCGACATATGCGTATCAAAAGATCGACGAATCGCGATTAAAACCGTATACACGCTATAGGGTTCGCGGATCTATTGGGAACAGTAAAGGGTTAGAAGTATTCGCCACACGATATGAGAAAGAAGTACACAAACACATGAACGTACCAAATGATATAAAACCAACGAACCCATGTACGGGAGAATATCCATTGGAACAAGGTTCCTATCCTGTGGTGATAAACCAAGTTATCCCGCAAAACATGTCCTGTGGTCCATGTGAAGATGGCTCACAGATGATGATGCAACAAACAAGTATGGTATGTGCAGATCCACATGAATGGGAGTGTCACATTGATACAGGTGAGCTTGATATCAATCAGAATCTGGGCATATGGGTTGGCTTTAAAATTGGAACGACAGATGGCCTAGCGACACTAGATAATATAGAGGTAATCGAAGAAGGTCCGTTAACGGGAGAAGCATTAACTCGTATGAAAAAACGAGAATACAAATGGAAACAAAAGTGGAACGAGAAATACATGAAAATCGAAAAGGCTGTGCAAGTCGCACAACGTGCGATTCAAGGCTTATTCACACATGCAGATCAAAGCCAATTGCAAGCCTCCGTCACATTACAGCATATTATAGACGCGGAGAAATGGGTACAAAACATTCCGTATGTGTATCATCCATTCTTAGTCGGAGCTTTACCAACCGTACCAGGAGAAGCCTATGATATCTTCCAACAACTGTCCGGTGCCGTTGCGAAAGCACGGGTGTTATATGAACAACGTAACGTGCTAAGAAATGGAGACTTCAATGCAGGACTATCGAACTGGCAGGGAACTGAGGGGACGCAGGTACAACAGATAGGGAATACATCTGTGCTCGTCATCTCAGATTGGAGTACAAACGTTTCCCAACAAGTATGTGTCCATCCTGAACATGGCTATGTGTTACGTGTCACAGCGAAAAAAGAAGGTTCAGGGGAAGGCTATGTGAAAATCAGTGATGGTACGGAAGAAAATACAGAAACACTGAAATTTATAGCGGGAGAAAGTGCAACAAGTTTGGTACCACCGATGACGCCGTCTCGTGAATCCTATTATGAGCAAGATATGACGAACTATCCAGCAGAACCAAGAGGACAACAGACATATGCAACTGGTAATCCTATGAATTACCAATCAGAGAGTTTTGGAATCAATCCGTACGGTGATGAGGATATGATGAACGATCCAGCACCTTATGCGGGAACAGATTGTGGATGTGGCTGCAGTAAAAAGGAATCGATGAGTTATCCACCTAACAACTATGAAATGAATGCCTATGCAGGTAACACAAGCGGGGCTAATCCTACCGGATCAAGTTGTGGATGTGGTTGCCATAGAAAAGTATACACAAGTGAAGATAACATGACTACGTACGTTTCTGAATCTCTGTCTGGTTATATCACGAAAACCGTTGAAATCTTCCCAGAAACGAATCGTGTCTGCATTGAAATCGGAGAAACAGCGGGAACATTCCTAGTGGAAAGTATTGAATTGATTCGAATGGGTTGCGAATGATCGAATAAGTAGCAGGCTCCCTGAAGTAGTAGGGAGCCTGTTTTTTTATGATATACATGTTAAAATCATTTTGATGTACCGAGATACGGATTCCTTCTATGGATAGTTCTTACAATTAGTAGCGTTCACATTCTCTTGGAAGATCACAAGGAAGAGAGCCAAGGGTAATCACGTTAATCTTATCAACTACAAGATGCGCCAGTCCTGGGAAACAGTCAAAATCAGATAAAATCACGAGTCCATGTTGGAATCCTTGGAATGTAGCCGCAACAGGCGGTTGACAGTCATATTGTATGACAATACATGTACCTGGGCTTAATCTTCTTAAAAAGCGTAAAATGCCATTTGTATAGTAACCTGCATTACAATCTTGATAATTTTCATTCTCGATAGGTCTTTGTTCATATTGACAATGATTGTGTGCCATTTTTATCAGGCCTCCTTTTGTTTACAGTGTACCTTATGTATGGAGGAACAATTGGGTGTATGTACCGTAAAAAATCTGGTGTAAAAAAGAAAAAAATATAGATTTCTCACGTTAAGATCTTTTCATCTAATCATGAAGTGCTGATCGTAGCCTTTCAGGTGAGCGAATAAGAGAACGAACAAACCATTTGTTTTTAGATTACACAATGAGGCAAGGGGAAAAACCTGCTTTATCTAATTAGCAGGTAAAGGTTGGCGGAGTGTGTTGCGAACTTCTCCAGAGTGAGCTGAATTCCAGAGAAGTTTTGGGGAGGGAGCGGACTAGTGGCACATTTGAAGGAGAGACAGTTCGAATAAGGTATGATTTTAATAGCTTCCCTGTACTTGTCGTTTTTCTTTACGCTATCGAGGAGTATTTGAAATATGGAAAGAACGTGGCATATCGATTCATCCAACGACCATTATGCGTTAGGTCCATCCATATAAATCTAAGTCAAATTAACGAATTTACCTTCATTTGAAGAAAACCACTGACTCGTGGCGTACTGATGAAACCTATATTAAAGTGAAAGAAAAATAGATGTATTTGTATCACGCTGTGGATGCCGAAGAAATCCCGATTGATTTTTATGTGAGGAGAAATAGAAAAGTGAAATCTGTATGAGTTGAATTAAAAGATTACAATCGAATGCATAATCGATCGATCACTTTTTCAGGTGTGCGATTTAATTCCTGAATAAAAGCCTGTACATTTTTTTGAATTTCATAAATCGATGAATAAAAAACATTATGAATGATGTCTGATTTGAGCCATTTCCATACCCCTTCAATTAAATTTAAATCGGGACTGTAGGGAGGTAAAAACACTAATTCTAAGCGATGACAGTGTTTCCTTAAAAGTGGTTGGATGAGCTTCGCATGATGAATACGCGCATTATCTAGAATAAGAGCTATTTTCCCGTTGGGATACAGTTCAAGTACATGCTGAAGAAAACGAAGAAATGCTTCGGCATCATACCGCTCCTCTTCTACACAAACTAACTCACCGGTTTCATAATTAAGTGTACCAATAAGTTTAACACCTTGGTGTTTCCCATAAGTAGGAATACTGCGTTGTTTTCCTTTTAAAAACCATGTATGCTGCAGTGCTTGGTAATCGCGGATCATGGACTCATCTTGAAACAGAAGATGGTCAATCTCCTCGTTTAAAAGTTTTTTTATAGGCGGGGAAGGTAACTTCCCTAAACTCTTGTTGTTTCACCGGGTCTGCTTTCGCTAATGTATACGTCGGTTTTGTGTAACTAAGCCCTAAATCATGTAAAAGTCGAGACACCCCGCGAAGTGTGTAACTTACGTTCCATTCTCTTTTAATGAAAGAAGCGATAATGGATAAAGTCCAATTATGTTTAGCTGGAAATCCAACATCAACGGGTAGATGAGATGCAATCACTTGAACTAACTCCTGTTCTTGTTCAGGGGCTAATTTACGTGGTGCTCCTGTTGATTGTCCCATGAGTAAGCCATGCAATCCTTTTTCTTTGTAAGCATTCACATAATTATAGATTGTTTTTTCAGAACGACCAATCATGTTCATTATTTCTTTTATAGAAAAGCCTTGTACATAGAAATAGATCGTTTGATAACGTTCATACATTCGTTTCGTTTTAGTCGTTTTCATTGCTACAAGTAGGCTTTCTTTTTCGTTTTGGTGTACATGTGTCATTTTGCTCCGCTCCATTTGTCAATATATGTTACTTATTATATTTCGACAAACAGTAGCTGTAACCTTTTAATTCAACTTATATAGATTAAATGAAATATTTAAACACTTAAAGAAGGGATTTATATAAGATAAATCCCTTTAAGGAGATAATAAGAGAGGTAGGGTACATTATATGTGTAGATTTTCAATTAGGTTTGTACACTTTTAATACATTTTTTTATTTTATGTAAAAGGTGCCAAGAAATACTTTGTAGTTTTATTTCTTGGCATGGGTATTTATTTGGGTCATTTGGATGCCGACCTTACAATAGTATATGTCCGCTATATGAAATGGTTTGTTATTTATGTTCAGTTAAGTATAATTTAGAATAGAAAAACACCTATTTTTTAATAGGTGTTTTTCTTGCAAATTGGCTTATAAATTAAGGGAAAGCTTTTTCTTTTAATTAAAACTTATTAATCTTCTCTATGATCATGTTTATGTTCTTCATGTTCTTTACAATGTCTGCGACGTTTACAACAGAAACGATCACAATCAGGTGAATTTATAGAGACTACGTTAATTTTATTAATTGCAATACGTGCTAATCCCGGGAAACAATCAAAGTCAGATAAAATGATTACGTTGTTTCCTTGAAAACCTTGGAATGTTGCACTTGTAGGTGGTTGACGATCATATTGAATAACAATACAAGTACCAGGAGTTAATGTGTGTAAGAATTGTAATAACTCTGGATTGTTATTCATTTCTCTTCTATTGTCTTCTCTTTCTTCTTTTCTGTGATGATCTCTCCGATCATCACATCTATCGAAATCACAACCTCCACCAAAACCAAAACCCATAAAAATTACCCCCTTTCGTTCGTTAGTACATCTTATGCTCGTCTAGAAAGGATGGTGTGAGTATAGGAGTCTAGTTAAGTGTGGATTTTTTATGTAAATATGAAAATGGTTTAATAATATTATTTTTGGTTCTGGTGCGAAAAATCTATAAAACTTGGACATACTGATACTATTACTCTAAAAAGGTGTGTAATTGGTATGGAACGAATTGAAGTTGCTGAAGAAATAATTGAGGATATGAGGGAGTGTTTTTTGAGCGGAACATCCTTAAGGTGTGAAGCTAATGATTTTAATATCGTATCTTAGCTGATAGAAGAAGTGACGCGTAAATCCGAGTAAAAACTTCATTTGACACAACAAAGTAGCCAGCTTGATTAGCTAACCACTTGTTGTACAAAAGAAAATTAGGCCCTACAAGTTAGATTTTGTAACTTTAAAGTCACAGTTATAGTATAAACCGGATTGGAAATGTTATTCGGAAGGGAATATAACAAAAATATCATTTTGTAGAGATTATATACACATAAAAAGAGCGCTTATATAGCGCTCTTTAAAAGGTAGGCTTCAGATTACACCTGCCCATATGTAATCTGCAGGCATGTGTAGCATATGTAAACTTGAATTGAATTGTGCACATAAATTAACAATACAGGAGTAGAGTAAAAGTGTTTATGAACGGTGGGACAGAGTACAAATCCAATAGGAATTCCGAGCAATTAATAGGTCTTATTTAAATATATGGGAAATAATTGAAAACAAGCTGGCTCGTATCAATGATGTAATGATTAGGTCTACTAATATTTCTTCGCTAAAATTTATATCAACGCATACATCACCAATTAAATTTTATATCTTGTTCGTATAAAAAATTGTCTATAACAGGTTCTTATTCTTTGTTATATTGAAACTACACAATCAACGTATTTAAAACCTTTTTAGGCATAACAAGAATTAATGGTCATACAATGATATAGAAAGATGTATCCAACATATAAATTATCTCTGGCACTCTGAAAAGACACCTCATTAAGGTGTCTTTTTACTTTTCACCTTTCAAGAAGAATAAGCATACTAAAGTATAGGACGAGCTTAACCGCTCCTATTCCATTTGTTGTACAAAAGAAAATTAGGTCTTACAGGTTAGGTTGTGTAACTTTAAAGTCACAGTTATAGTATAGAAGACCGGATTGGAAATGTTATTTGGAAGAGAATATAATAAAAAATTCATTTTGTAGAGATTATTTACACATGAAAAAAAGCGCTTAGATAGCGCTTTTTAAAAAGTAGGTTTCAAACCACACGTCCAAATGTGAGTTGAATACATATACATGTGCATAAGTAGCATATGTAAATTTGAATTGAATTGTGCAAATAAATTAACAATACAGGAGTGGAGTAAAGTGTTTATGAAGGGTGGGAAAGAGTATAAATTTAAAATGAATTCCGAACGATTA
Source organism: Bacillus silvicola (assembly GCF_050524305.1). Classification (NCBI taxonomy): domain Bacteria; kingdom Bacillati; phylum Bacillota; class Bacilli; order Caryophanales; family Bacillaceae; genus Bacillus; species Bacillus silvicola. Next base: position 133,146 of record NZ_JBNGVC010000024.1, on the reverse strand, counting down.
AGGGGTCTTATTTTAACGAATTTACCGAAAGAATTCTCCTTCCTCAAGCGTGGGAAGGGCGATAGCCCAACGGTAGGTGGAGATGAATTTTGGTTTGGCATAGCCAAAAACCTTTGATAAACTAACTATATGAAGTTCTTTGATAACTTGATATATGAGGTTGCAGGAAGAAAATAGAGTGCGAAAACCAAGCCATTCGGTTCCTGCGTAAAATATCAACCGTACCAAGAGAGCATCCAAACGTTGGACATCTAGGGGTGGAACACCCCGAAGTAACGCTCAGGGAGACGAAAGGTTACTTTCGTCGTGGAACTGAGAAGCTCCCACTTCAAGCTTTGCTAAGTGGCGAGTAGTTCACTGAATGGAAAATAATCAAAAAACAAGCTAGTTCGTATCAATGATATAATGGTCACCCTTACTAATATTTTTTCGCTAAAATCTATATCAACGCAAACACCACCAATTAAATGTATATTTCGTTCATATAAAAAAGCATCCATAACGGGTGCTTTTTCTTTGTTGTATATAAATTATACAATTAATCTTAATATGAACGAAATTAGAATTCATCTTCCTTAATTAGATTGCCAGCATCGTTATCTTTCGTTAATCTTTGTTTTAGGTAGTTTTCTTTTGTTGTCCGGTCATTTTTATGACCTACTGCGGCCGCTATTACATGAGGTGCTAGTCCTTTGTAGTCGTATAAGTACTGCACATAAAAATGTCTAAAAAAGTGGGGAGTGATTCGTATATTCTCCGTAAAGGGTAACTTTGTATCCTTAATGATTTTAGAAATATATTGTGATAAATAATTTTCTTTATAAGCAGTATGATTCTTTGTTTGAAATATAGTCTCACCATTTTTATTTCCAATGTCCACAGGTAATCGTCTCCGGATTCGAAACGAAACAATCCGATTGAAAATCTCCTTATTAATAGAAACAATCCGTTCATTATCTCCCTTTGTATCAACTATTAAATAGTAACGTCCACGTATAGCGTCATACTCAAGATCTTCCCACTTTGCATGGGCCACTTCTGCAACACGTAATCCCGTAGTAGCTAGGACCGATAATAAAGCATAATTAATTTCATTATCCTTATAGTAATGAAGCAACTGTTTCACTTCCTCATAGGATAACTCTCGCTTTTGTTTTTGCTGTTTTCCTACTGTTGTACTTAATATCTCTACATGAAGAGGTTGCTGAATATATTGGATCTCATATAACCATCTTAAATAAGAACGTATAACTCCAAGCTTTCGACTAATTGTAGATACTTTATATTTTTCTTTTGATTGGTAAGAGATAGCCTCTCGTGACAACCACTTTTGGTAGTTACGGATATGCCGTTTTCTAAGATTCCTCCAAACTTGGCCAACTTCATAATCCTTTACATCTTGCTGCAGAAACTCTGTGCTTTGCTTAATAAAAAAATAAAATTGACTTAGATCACGAGCATATAGAGTCCTGGATGCATCCTTTATACGTTTTTCTTGGTCAAAATGTGTTTGCCGATTTAAATAGTAATACAATATTTCTTCATCTGAAAATCCCTCATATGTATAGGAATCCTCTCTTTCGTTATTTTCCTTTTTAAATTCAGCTTCATTTATATAATCTTGATTCCATATCGCAATTATGTTTGAGAAATTTTGTTTTTGTTTCTCTATATTTTCTAAATAAGTTTCACTATGAATTGTATTTAATTTAAAATTCATTGTTAATCAACTCCATATTAATTCCCTTTATATCTAATATTATAACTGAATTACATTAAAAGTTACTTACAAAGTAAGATTAAATTTTATAAAAATGAAACTAACGAATAAATATAGAAAATCTACCATTTTCTATGTTCATAATAAAATTCAATTTATAAATAGACCGAAAGAAGATTTAATTACTTATGAAAATTAATTTAATTAGTAAACGAAAAAAGAATTTATTTATCTATGTAAAAAAAATAAGCGTTGCCTATGATATAATAAATTCAATTATATATTTTTGAAATTAAAATTAAATTTAATCAATAAATTTATTAAATATAAATTAAATACATAAGGAGAAATAATATGGATGAAAATCAGCATCTCAATATGAATACAACAGAAGTAAGGGAGTTTTTGGAGATTAGTAATTTTATTGTGAATAAACTTGTAAAGAAAGGGCAATTAGTTCCAATTAACAAAGATACATGGCGATTAGATGGGAGTTTCCTTTTCAGAAGAGCGGATGTAGAAGCAATAAAAAAAGCAAGAGAACCTGAAGGTATTACTCTGTACCAGGCTAGTAAAAAATATGATGTAAGTACATATCAATTAGAAAGATGGCTAAAAGATGGGGAATTAACAGCCATTATACAAGAATACCGTAATCGTGAAACTAAATTCATACGAGAAGAAGAGTTACTTAAGCTTGTACATCGATTAGATCAGGCAAATGCACTTTATACATACTCTCAAAAGTATAATACCGTTTTATTCCATAGATACATGCAGGGGAATACGATAGCAAGGGTCATTTCTATTCCAAAGCGTGGAGATATTATGTTAATTGATGAGTTCGGAAATGAATTTACCTTAAAAGAAGCAAAAAAATTAGGATATGAACAAGCTTATGAGTTGACTGATAAACCTCGGAGCCATCATCAAAGATTTATTAAGTTCCGTTTACCTAAGTCTGATCAATTACGTAGTAGTACTTTCCAAAAAGTTGACTTAATACTCCAATATGTCTCACCAAGAAATATAAAGATTTCAGAAGAGGAAGGCTTTTGGTATTTAGATGTACGACAATCACTTATTGAATTGCCTATGGGTATGCAAATGGAGTGGATTGAGAGCCTCTCACCATATTTAATTGAAGGAAAATTAGTGAAGCGTGTTAATAATAGCGTCTATTTAGATAGCAGCAGTGTGACAAAACCAGTTACGATGTCCAGTAAAGAATATCAAGTACTTAATAAAATAGTCGAAGAAACACACAGCACTATTGATGAATTTATTGCGTCCGCTATTCGCGAAAAAATCAATTACTATCAAAATACACAATAAACGTATTTAACAGCCATTTCAGGTATAACGAGAATTGATAATCATATAATGATACAGAAAGGTCTTTTCCAGGTAGCTACCTCTTATACATCAAAAAGACACCTAATTGATATGATCCCCTTATAGTAGACAGTAAAAAGAAAGCACATTAATCTGTTTACTATGGAGGGGATTTTTCTATGGGCAAAATTAGAGTAACTTATGATATAGAATTTAAGAAAAAAGCAGTAGATTTATACTTGAAAGAAGGAATGGGATACAAAACGGTTGCTAAAGAATTAGGAATTGATCACTCGGTAGTAAGACGTTGGGTGAAACACTTTGAAGCTGAAGGTATCAAAGGACTAGAAGAAAAACGTGGTAAAACGAAAGGTCCAGGTATAGGTAGACCAAAAACCAATCCAGAAGATCCAGAAGCTAAAATGAAACGATTAGAAGCGGAGAATGAAATGTTAAAAAAGCTCTTAGGGATGTAAAAGGAGGAGTGGAATCTGTACCAAAAACGAAGAAGTTTGAAGCCATCAAAGGGCTATCAGAAAAAGGTTATGCAGTTACCATTCTATGTGATATCGCTGGAGTAACTAGAGGTGGGTACTACAAATGGATAAAGCGACAGTTGATGCCTTCTGAAAAACAATTGGAGGATACCGAAATAAAAAAGAAGGTATTGGAGTGTCATAAAAAACTTAAAGGGATTTATGGATACAGGAGAGTACAAGTTTGGCTGAAAGCTACTTATAACCTTCATTTTAATCACAAACGTATACAAAGGTTGATGGGTGAACTAGGTATCAAAGCCATTATTAGGAGAAAACGACCTTATTACGGGAAGAAAGAGGCTTACGTGATTTCAGATAACCATCTGAACAGGGATTTTCAAGCTTCCAAACCAAACGAAAAATGGGTAACAGATATTACCTATTTGATTTTCAATGGACAGAGATTGTACTTATCCGCTATTAAAGACCTATACAACAATGAAATTGTTGCCTATGAAATTAGCCGTAGAAATGACCTGAAACTAGTACTAGACACACTTAAAAAGGCAAGAAAAAAACGAAACGTGAAAGGGATTCTCCTGCATAGTGATCAGGGGTTCCAGTACACATCTCGTCAATATACTCAACTACTCAAAAAATATCAGATGAAGGCTAGTATGTCCAGAAAGGGGAACTGTTGGGACAATGCTTGTATAGAAAGCTTCTTCAGTCACTTTAAGTCAGAGTGTTTTCACCTATACTCTTTCCGCACAGCTGATGAGGTTAAGTTTGCTGTGCGCAAATATATATACTTTTATAATCACCACAGGTTCCAAAAGAAACTAAATAACCTGAGTCCATATAAATATAGAACTCAGGTTGCTTAATTGTGTTTTTTGAATACTGTCTACTTGACAGGGGTCACTCCAAATTAAGGTGTCTTTTTACTTTTCACCTTTCAAGAAGGATAAGCATATATTAAAGTATAGGACGAGCTTAACCGCTCCACCTTTATTCCGATTTTCAGTTAAAACTCCTTATCACATTAAGAGCATCTACAGCCTTGGATGCTCTCTTTTTATTGAACAAAATGGGTGGGTTTCTTCTACTATAAAATCAACGTTTGCAGCATACTTTTAATCAAACTTTATTCAACATCAACATCTATGAGTGATATACCTTATACGTTAATATATGCTTATTTTATTAGAGTCCCTTTATTTAAGTGAGATGAATGAATAAAAATTTTATTTAAACTGAGAACTAGGTACCCTAACAGCACCTAGTTTTGAAGAATACTATTACTAGTTTAATTTGATAATAGTTAATTCTATGGCGTTTATACCATTATCACAGGTTGAAATATTGTTATTTCCGATATTTGTAAGATGAAGTGTTGAATTGGCTGGAACTGACAAAATCAATTGACCAGTAAGTTGATTACAAGTTATACTCACTGAATTTTCGATTATAATACCAAAACTTCCCTGAGCATTCGGTATAGGATTATTATTTAAGAGTATAGAAATACCAGCCTCGTAAGGAAATGAAGAAATCAAACTCGAATCAATTGAGGCAATGAAATCCACTTGATAATCACCAGCTTGTGTGATGCTAATTGTGGTAGGGTTTAATAAAGAAACTCCCCCTGCAATTGGTCCAATCTGGTTAAAAGAAAAAAGCCCTCCAGCAGGAACTGTAATAAACTCCGATTGCCAAAAGTTACCATAAGTTGCTATTGGACCAATTTCGGGTATAGGTAAAGGGGGGAAGAAACATTCGCACGGAATATGAAAGTTCTTTTTAAATTTACTCATTTTTACACCATCCTTATTATACACACACTTACACTCTATAGCTTATGAATTAGCTAACACACAAGTATGGGGAAAAAGTCCTTAAAAATAAAAAGAAACAAAGGCCCTTATGTCACAAATATAAACCCATTCCAAAATATATAAGGAACATGGGTTCACTCCAAACAGCTTTCAATATATATATAAGGGGTCTGCTTCCTGAGTCAATACCGTTGAACCTGTTGGACCTATTGGTAAAGTGAATGACGAAAAATAGGTGGGAGTGTTGAACCAATTAAACTTGATCCAACAGCAGCTCCACGTAAAACAATATTTTCTTCATTCATAACTTCACCTCCTATGATTGCTCGTCATATAAGGTGAAGTTTGCGAAAAGCAAACCATGAAGCTGGAAAGCGATTATATAAAAGCACAAGAATCATTGAGGAAAATTAAAGAACGTATCGAAAGTGTGAAGCGAAGGAAAAGGAAAGTGCAAGAAGAATTGTACGATCATGGTGGTTGGATGATATACGATGGTGAATGGGTTGAAGTGGACAAGCAATAAAAGAGCAGCTAGCAAAAGCTAACTGCTCGTCTCTCGACCAAGAAAGCTAGAGTGGGAGAAATCGACTTTTTAAAGCCTTATCTACAGTGTTAGACAATGCTTAGAATTTTATTCACTTAAAACATAAAAAGAGCAGCTAGTAAAAGATAACTGCTCATCTCCAAGGGGGAACAAGGAGAAAATCTAATGTCATATACAGTATTGACGTAATATTGAGTTTTATTCAGAGGAGATTATATTCTTTAAATTAGATTATGATAGTCGATATTCTCCATATTGACCAGAAAAGAACTAAAAATTCTAGTGAAATTCCAAGTGTTCTTTTCCTGTTTTTTTGAAATTCTTGTATTAAATATCCAATAGCACTAATTGCTATAAGGATGAAAAGAGTGAGCTCTAGTGTATCTAGCATTTTACCTACTTCTAATCTTAAATTCAATTCATTATATAACGATTACAAGATATTTTGATGATTAGTGGTGAGAATTAAACAAAATAATCCTTTTAGAAGAAAGTGAGGTTACTAGTCTAAATGATTAAATTTACAATACTAACTGAACCTGTCGCACATGGCAGACCGAGAGCAACAACTATAAATTGACAAGTTCATATGTATAACCCCAAGAAATCTAGGGACTCCAAACGATAAGTTAGCGCAGTTGCAGTGAGATTGGCTCCTGAAAGCTTACTAGATAGATCATTAACTATGATTTCAAAAAATGTGAAGAATGTTCGAAAAGTTGGTTAAGCAGAAACTAGATCAGGTGGTTGAATAAGAATATTTAAGAAAAAGCATCCATAACGGGTGCTTTTTCTTTGTGATATTTAAATTATACAATGAGTGTATTTAAAACTGATTCTAAGTATAATGAGAATTGATAATCATACAATGATACAGAAAGGTTTTTCTAACATATAAATTACTCCTTATACCCCGAAAGGACACCTAATTAAGGTGTCTTTTTACTTTTCACCTTTCGAGAAGAATAAGCATATATTAAAGTGTAGGACGAGCTCAACCGCTTCTATTCTATTTTGATACTCAGTTAAAACTCCTAATCACATTAAGAGCATCCACTGCTATGGGTGCTCTTTTTTTATTGAACCAAATGGGCATTTAATGTTCTGCCAGTGCAGATATAAAAGTTGTAACGACCGTCGTTGTAGACGTGAACGTAACTGCGATTGTGATGAATGCCATCGTAGACGTACATGTTCATGACTGCAATCGTGATAACCGTAGAAATTGGTGAAATCCTTTGAAAGAGCGTGTTTCTTCACAGTACTCGTTTTTTTGTTCATGGATTTTCTGAACTTTTTATGTTCTAACAAAACAACCGACTCCAATTAACTAGTACAGCCACCAGCCAATTAACAAATGTTTGTACTAGTTTAGTAATGGTAAATAGGATTGGGAAAGATATATATAATAAGGCTTTGACATGAAAATAACTTCCATACATTCACATCGAAAAAGCTTGTCTCATAATATATAGGGATTGTTCTATTAAAATATCCAAAGGATGTGAGTATATGGAAGACTTAAATGTGAAAATTGACAGTCTAAAATCGGAACAAAAAGAGATCATGCGTGATATTCGTAATTTAGAAACTCGAACAATAATTAACGAGAAAGACATTTCTACAATTAATAAACAATTAGAAAAAATCAGCACGAATACCTCTTGGATTTTACGGATTATTATCAGTACGATAATTATGGCCGTTCTAGGTTTGATACTAAGAGGGGCAATTTGAAATTCTCAAAAGTACTTTTTTGAAGAGAGACAAGTGTCTCTTTATTTATTTTGAGGAGACGTATGTCGGAAAAAGATAAAATACTAACTTGAATCGTATTTCTCAAAAGTAAATGTAAATAAGTAACCCCAACTATTGAAACTACATAATCCTTATAAATACCTTTATTCATGAGTTTATTTAGCAATTTTTCTTCACCTGTCGTTCCATCTTTAAGACTCATACCAATGACAATACAAATCCTTCCATGAAAGAGTCTATATTCAAGTACCATCATCCTTCCTATTCAAGAGTAATTATCTTTCATCCTTCGTAGACATAACAATCTATATTATGTGAAAAAGTCATTATCCTGACTAATAAGCAATACTATAAGAAGAAAATATAATGGAGGTGAAGTCATGGGGGTTGTTAACGCAACAGATGCAGATATTGCACTTTTAGCAAGATTACTGAGAGCAGAAGCCGAAGGAGAAGGAACTCAGGGTATGTTGCTCGTCGGAAATGTAGGAATTAACCGAATAAGAGCCAATTGTTCCGATTTTAAAAATCTTCGTACCATTAGACAAATGATTTACCAAGAACACGCATTTGAAGCTGTTACTCACGGTTATTTCTATCAAAGAGCAAGAGAAAGTGAAAAAAGCTTAGCTCGTCGAGTAATCAATGGAGAGAGGTACTGGCCTGGGAAATTTAGTTTATGGTATTTTAGACCACCAGGTGATTGTCCTCAACAATGGTATAATCAGCCTTTTGTCGGGCGTTTTAAAAAACACTGTTTTTTTCAGCCAACAGCCGCAACTTGTGAACAAGTTTATAACACATTTTAAACAATGATAAAAACAATCTGTAATTAAAGAAAGTATAAAAGAGCGTTAATTTAACACTTTTTTGCTAGTTTTAGGAGTGGCATCAGGATTTTGCAGATTTACAATGTGAAGTTAGTGAACTGCTCACCACTTAGCTGACGCTGGAGTAAGGAGAATTCTATCGGGAAGTGCGGTTAGAAATAATTTAAAGAAATCTAGATAAAACAAAAAAATACAGATAAATTTCTATCCATGTGTTTTTTGTATCTATTTTTATCATTTAAATATCGATGACTATATATTATAACGGTGCCAAATTATATCATAGCTATGTAGGAGATTCGATGTCTAGAGCAAAAAGATTAAATGGAATGATTAGGATGGTTAATTGAATGAAAAAATTTACTGTGGGAGAATTAGCACACGAATTGATTGTTTCAAAACGAACCATTTTCAATTCGGGTTGCACATTTGGACAGTTAAATATATATAGGTAACTTTATGGAGTGGTGGTATAGGGTCTATTAATCCTTAATTATATAATATGAATAACTTGGTAATTAACTTGTACATTTTTAATATATTTATTTTATTTATGTAAAAGGTGCCAAGAAATACTTTGTAGTTTTATTTCTTGGCATGGGTATTTATTTGGGTCATTTGGATGCCGACCTTACAATAGTATATGTCCGCTATATGAAATGGTTTGTTATTTATGTTCAGTTCAGTAAATTTAGGAAAGAAAAAACACCTATTTTTTAATAGGTGTTTTTTCTGCAAATTGGCTTATAAAATTAAAAGAAAGGTATTTCTATTCATTCGTTTTTAATAATCATCTCTATGATCATGATCTTCACATTCTCTACAATGCTTACGCTTGCAACAGAAACGATTACAATCAGGTGAATTTATAGAGATTACGTTAATTTTGTTAATTGCAATACGTGCTAATCCCGGGAAACAATCAAAGTCAGATAAAATGATTACGTTGTTTCCTTGAAAACCTTGGAATGTTGCACTTGTAGGTGGTTGACAATCATATTGAATAACAATACAAGTACCAGGAGTTAATGTTCTTAAGAATTGTAATAATTCTGGATTATTATTCTCCTGTCTATTGTTTTCTTCTTTTCTGTGATGCTCTCTATGATGCTCTCTATGATGATCTCTCCGATCATCACATCTATCGAAATCACAACCTCCACCAAAACCAAAACCCATAAAAATTACCCCCTTTCGTTCGTTAGTACATCTTATGCTCGTCTAGAAGGGATGGTGTGAGTATATGAGTCTAGTTAAGTGTGGATTTTTTATTTAAATATAAAATTGGTTTAATAATATCATCTTCTCCTCTTTCATTAATCAATATATTGCAGTTTGATTTGTGATGTACTATGACTGATTGTTTCTTGTAACATGACCACATCTTTTGTTTGTTTACAGAATTAACATCGGATCGTAGGGGTACCAATGGATTCTATGCTGGCAAAAACCCTGTTTTTTTATTGGATTTACATTACTGTATGTTTTTATAGAATGAATGAGAAAGCCCATTTAGAAATGAAGAAAAGACACTCATATAAGAGTGTCTTTTCTGATGGTTTTTTAGCAGAAGCAAGCAGCTCCAACTATGATTAATAAAATAAATAGTACAACTAATAAAGCAAAGCCACCAGCAAAGCCGCCACAACTACCACCAAAGCCCATAATGGTTCCTCCTTTTGGTAAGAGGATAAAACAAGGGATCACTCAAGTATTTTAATGGATTCATTTTACCTTATGTTTTTATAGAGTAATTGAGCAGGTCCTTTTAAAAAAAGAAAAGACGTCATAAGGCGGGTAGTTCACTGTTGATTATTACATTCTCTTTTCCAAATTTCTAATTTTCATAAAGAAAAGTTTGAAATTGGTTACTGCAAAGATGGATTAAAACGATGTGAATCTAGATTGTGTATTTTCTGTTCTGAAAATGGGATTCTTCGTGAAGAAATATTGACTTAAAAACTGAATACAACAAAAAACTTGGAATTAGAGCGTAAACAATATCGAGAATTTATATAGATATTAAAATAGAATATAAATCGTGTAGAGTAATCTGCTTAGAACTAGCTAGAGAGTCTAAGTTAACAAACAGTGAAATTCATGATTATGCTTGCTTATTCCAAAAAAATTTGAGTGAAAAGGTGAGTTAACGACTCAGGAGGAATATGAAAAAGAATCTCCGGATATAGCATTTCTGCCCATTAACACCATACAAAAGTTATAAAGAAACATAAGTGAGCTAGTATTAAAAAACGAACAATTAAAAGGTATAAACAAAATTTCTAAATATAATTATTATAATGCATCAAAATTTCTAGATTCCTGGGAGTTTCTGCGTAATAGCTCAATATTTTTGAGTTCACTATAATAATATAAAATTATTTAGGAAGAAAATATTGATTAAATTGAAAAAGGAAGTCATAGCGCTATATGTAGGTTTTTTTGAATGAGTGCTCTTTTTACAAATTAAAGAGCAGCTAATAAAAGTTAACTGCTCAAGCAAGGAAATCGGAGAAAGGATTACCATGTTATCTGTAGTGTTGCCGGAATATTGAATTTTATTCATAAAGTATATGTATTTAAAGAAAAATATAGCCCACCACGAATAATGCAATCTATCCAATTGAAAGAGCAATATATTTAAAATTTTCATGATTACTCCTTTTAGATATAGATTGCTCTATTCATAAGAACTTTATTAAATTTATAACAAGATCATCATTTAAATACAAAGAGCACTATTTATGGTGCTCTATGACCAAGAGTCATACTGAAAAAAGGACAACTTCACCGACAGGTGAAGTCTGTATAAAATGAGGTGAAGTTCATACAAAAGTTGTTTGGAATTGCATCATAATTTGTAATTACACAGACTGTTTAGGCTTTATATCCCTATTAAAATGATTTTTGCACCAGAACCAAAAAGACCACCCTAAGGTGATCTTCTTATGTAGGGCGGGAAGACATCGGTCTTCCCTTCGGGTTGCCCCGATGGAAAGGGCGTTTTGTTTCCAAAACTGTTTTTCCTAATTACATAGTATGCAAGAGTTTCAGTTTAGTTCCTAAATTATTCAATAAAAAACTAAAAGTTTAATATATAACTTTTGTTTTTTATTTCTGATGGATTGATCCCATCGCTATCAAGCTAAAATTATGAAGTCCCCCCTAAACGAAAAATTTTATCTCACTACAACTATTTATGACCAATCAGCTCATTCTTTTCATATTGGGGGTGATTTATATTCTTAACCTGATAGGCATGTTATTAAATGATTTTTGTACCAGAACCAAAAAGACCACCTTAAGGTGATCTTCTTATGTAGGGCGGGAAGACATCGGTCTTCCCTTCGGGTTGCCCCGATGGAAAGGGCGTTTTGTTTCCAAAACTGTTTTTCCTAATTACATAGTATGCAAGAGTTTCAGTTTAGTTCCTAAATTATTCAATAAAAAACTAAAAGTTTAATATATAACTTTTGTTTTTTATTTCTGATCAAAGGAAAATATTTCGGTTTCAGCTCCTCTTGATGATACTCCTATAAACGTGTTTCTGTATCTAGTTGTGGCGCTATGCGTGTAGGGAATCCTTCGTCAAATACTGGTTTTCCAAGACTTTCATGCATTCCATCCATTACTTTCGCTAAATTCATTTCTTGTTCTTACTGCGTTACGTTATCAAAAAGAGAAACTTGTTCTTCCCCTTCCTGGATTAAATTCGTTAGAGAAATGTGTATGCTGAAACTGGATGGGCCAGTCTCTTTTAGACGTGAAAAAATAGAAAACTGTCTCATACTCGAAATTTGGTTCATTATTATCAAATTCTCCTTTTAGTAATTCCCCCAATTTATCCCCATTTAAATTTAGACAAGTACCTAACTAACCTTTTTTACCATATATTGCTTTCAAAAATAGAATTATAGGAGGAATTATCATGCTAATTAAAACATATAGCTCATATATAATTCCATGTGGTCAATTTAGTAATTACTCTCCACAATATTTATCTAGATATCCCCCTTTGTATCCATTATCTTATCCAGAGTGTCATTATGGTTATTATAGTAATTGGAATTATGAATACACTGGAACGTCAATACACGATATTCATAATTCTGAATTGGAACGAATGAGTTTGCTGAGCAGTGGATTAGAATATTTAGGGCATGAGATAGATCATACAATGCATCATCCTCCTGTGTGCCACGGTCATACTGGATACCTGACAAATAAGTTTGACTTAGAACTCAAAATTGAAAATGGCGGTTGGGTTACAGCTTGGGCAAATGACATTGCAGAAAAAGATGTATTACAGGGAGTATCTGTATTTAGTGCTAATCCAAGTGCCTTCTTGTACTGGATAAATAACTTAGTAAATCGTACTATTTCATCATTACAAATTGATGAACAACACAAGTTCACGGCTGAGATGAGGAGAGTAGCTAATGAAATGGCTGCAGATGTTATTAGACGAGCAATTCAAGGGAAAAGTCCATTAGAAACCTTTAAACAATTTGATACATTTGACTTTAAAGCAGGGGCAATAAGATATTCTGGTAGAAATATGTTATGTGGTAATACAGTATCTACTACTTGGGGAATGAAGCCTTATATTGCTCTTAGATTGCGCTAAATTTATAAGCCTGAAGATAAACAAAGGGGAGAATTGACTCTAACAGTGGAAGCAATGAATGTGTTTGTTCCTATAAACAATATAGAGAATTGATGTTTATATAACTGAAGAAAGAAGGGGCTCAAATTGAGTAACCCCTTCTTTTCTATTTGAATTCTACATGAAATTTAGTGTCAATGATTCCAAAAGCAACTTTACATGGGAACGGATTTTTTTCTGTTGAAGCAGCACGCATACAAGAAAGTGCCCAATATTCCAGTTCTAAAGGTAAGCGGTATACTTGAATACTACCATCATTGTTTTTTACAGATACGATCGGTGTATTTACCCTAGTTGTAGCGAAACCGTCCGTTGTTATCATTGCTACTGCATCATTAGTATGAAAACCGGCACTTAAAACTTCGTAAATCTTTCCATCTTTCTCATTGATAATCATAGGTATATTTAAATAGGGATAGTTATTTATATCATTATGAATAACTGTTCTTGCTGAATTCTTTTTTATCCGATTCCCTTGCATTTTATACACTCCTTTATAACAATCCAAACGTTATTACTTAAATCTATTCTATTTTACGTCTATTATGTTAGAAAATTGTAATGTCATCTTATTATAAAAAGCATAGGTACATATGACAGCGCTATTTAGCGGATCAATATCAACAATAGTCATATAACTAGAGAGTAAATTAATATGTAATTAATATTTCTTCTTTCCATTCATTTCTTAAAAGCATGGTTAGTTCAGTCATTTCTCGTCCTATGTACATACTTTCATTTCCATAATATGTATTTTAAATGAATATTGAAATAATATGCGGAAGTTTGAAAATAAAATTAAGAATAGCTATTAAATGGGTTGGTTACATTATTGATTGTGGAGGTGAGAAAGATGAACAAAAAACAACAAGGTTACAATAAGGCAACTTCTGGCGCTAGCATCCAAAGCACAAATGCTAGCTATGGTACAGAATTCGCAACTGAAACAAATGTACAAGCAGTAAAACAAGCGAATGCACAAGCAGAGGCAAAGAAAGCACAAGCTTCAGGTGCACAAAGTGCAAATGCTAGTTATGGTACAGAATTTGCAACTGAAACGGATGTGCATGCAGTGAAAAAACAAAATGCACAATCAGCTGCAAAAAAATCACAATCTTTTAGCTCTAATCAATAATGTAGGAAAAACACTTCTCTATCTTAAGAGAAGTGTTTTCTCAGGTTGTGAAGAAAGTCTTCTCTACAGCCTATTTTTGTGTCTAAACAAATACATAATGTATCACTAGCAACTTTAGATGATGAGTTTGCCACAGTTTTAAAAACGGAAGAATTGATTAAAAGTTGTAGTTAGTTGAAACAATACAATCTTTAGGTGTTTGTTTTAACGAATTTACCGAAAGAATTCTCCTTCCTCAAGCGTGGGAAGGCCGATAGCCCAACGGTAGGTGGGAGATGAATTTTGGTTTGGCATAGCCAAAAACCTTTGATAAACTAGCTATATGAAGTTCTTTGATAACTTGATATATGAGGTTGCAGGAAGAAAATAGAGTGCGAAAACCAAGCCATTCGGTTCCTGCGTAAAATATCAACCGTACCAAGAGAGCATCCAAGCGTTGGACATCTAGGGGTGGAACACCCCGAAGTAACGCTCGGGGAGACGAAAGGTTACTTTCGTCGTGGAACTGAGAAGCTCCCACTTCAAGCTTTGCTAAGTGGCGAGTAGTTCACTAGTATATGATATACACAGCTAGGAATACTGTCTTACGCCCATCAAACTAAAACGAAAAAAAGCTATTTTTTTGTGGAATATACAGAAAAAATAGCTTTTTTCATTTTAAGGGAATTTTGTTTTTTTAGCTTAATAGCGATGTGGTGCTATCCTATATCCATCAAGTTAAGGAAAATGTTATAAAAGTCCCTTCAGATTTGAACTGCACCCCAATTGTTAGACACGACTAACAATTGGAGGTGCAGTTTTTTTATGGCTAAATTTTCTTCAAAAGAAAAAATACAAGCAGTAAAACGATATTTAGAAGGCCCAGAAGGCGGGACAAGCATTGCTAAATCTATAGGCGTGGATCAGCGGGTATTTTATCACTGGATTAGCCGATATGAATATTCCGGTGAAAAAGCTTTTGAAAAACGCTATACATCTTACTCTACGCAATTTAAACTAGACGTACTTAACTATATGATTGAAAATAGGACGTCTATTAGGGAAACAGCGGCAATTTTTAATATTCCATCTTATGAAACGGTTCGTAAATGGAAAGTAGCTTATGAAACAGAAGGATTGGATGCCCTACAACTTAAAGAAAAGAGGCATCCGTCTATGAATAATAAAAATCACAAAATAGTGAAAAAGCAATTACCAGTCGAAGGCTCCATTGAAGAACTCCAAGAGGAGTTAGAAAGGTTACGTATGGAGAATGCGTATTTAAAAAAGTTGAATGCCTTAGTTCAAAACAAACAGAAGTCACAAAAAAAGACAAAGCGCAAGTAGTTTATGAATTAAGGCATCAATTTCCGGTACAATCACTTTTAGTGCTTGCCAATATTCCACGTAGCACATATTATTATTGGTTAAAAAATGCCAAACGTCCGGATCCAGATGCAGATTTGAAAGTATTAATTCAAGCTGTTTATCATGAACATGAAGGCCGTTATGGTTATCGCCGTATTCGTGATGAACTTACTAATCGTGGACATAAAATAAATCACAAAAAGATACAACGCATTATGAAAGAATTAGGATTAAAGTGTTTGGTCCGTATGAAGAAATATCGCTCTTATAAAGGAACTGTTGGAAAGATTGCCCCTAATATTTTAGAACGTAATTTCAAAGCAGAAAGGCCAAACGAAAAATGGGTCACGGATATTACGGAGTTTAAATTATTTGGAGAGAAATTATATGTATCGCCAATGTTGGACTTGTTTAATGGTGAAATTATCACGTATACAATTGGTTCAAGGCCAACCTACGCCCTTGTTTCTAATATGTTAGACCAATCCTTTGAACGCTTAACAGATGAGGATGCCCTCCTTATTCATTCCGATCAAGGTTGGCACTATCAAATGAAAAAATACCGTGATTCTCTTCATAAACGTGGTATTACACAAAGTATGTCTCGGAAAGGGAACTGTTACGATAACGCAGTTATCGAAAATTTCTTTGGTATTATGAAATCTGAATTTTTATATCGAAAAGACTTTAAGAATATGGAACATTTTGAACAAGAACTAGCAAAATATATATCTTACTATAATCATAAGAGAATTAAGGCAAAATTAAAGGGTATGAGTCCGATACAATACCGGACCCACGCCCAAAACGCTGCCTAATGAAATAACCATGTCTAACTTTTAGGGGTCACTTCAATTTTCTGAAGGGACTTTTATAGATTTCTAGATAGATTTACTACTGATAAGTGTTGTTATGTTAACTTGATGGGCATGTATGGTAACCCCAATAGCAATTATCGTAGGTGCTGCCTTGATCTGTGTGACGTCTTGTTTGTTGTTAATGAAAATAGATAAAGAAGATAGACTAGTAAACAAGCTGTTCTCTACTTTTAAACATAGAATATAATAAATTCTATTTAATATGAGGGGGGAACTTATATTCATGAGAGATGATTGTCGTTTTGAGAACTTCAGAGATTTTGATGATCGTCGTTGTAGACGTGATCGTGACTGCGATTGTGATGAATGTCGTCGCAGACGTAACCGTGACCGTGACTTCGATTTTGATGATCGTCGTTGTAGACGTGATCGTGACTGCGATTGTGATGAATGTCGTCGCAGACGTAACCGTGATCGTGACTTCGATCGCGATGACCGTTGGGATTGGTAAATCCCTTTGAAAGAGTGCTTTGAGGAAAAGCACTTTTTTTTGTTCAAGAATTTTCTGGTCTTATTTGTTAAGGGAAGATAAGGATAAATAAAAAAAGAGAGCAGAAGCCCTCTTTTGGAATCGGAATTGGTTAATTAAGAGCAAACTGGAATTCCTAATGCTATTAAGGTCAATGCTACCTCAAGAGAAATCTCAAGTCTAGCAACTTCGATTCCAGCTACTGAGAGAACTAAAAAAGGTTGGCCATTTACGAATAGAATACAGTTTAAGTTTTATTGAACAATCAATTGAACTAACAGAAGTTGTAGCTGGAACATATTTTTCCGAAATACGACTAAAGTCAATGCCATTGCCATGTAAATGTAATTCTATTCCAAACACACCAATGCTTCTATTTTTAGAATAATAGATTCTCAAAATCCAGCTAACTGCACTTCTAATAAAGGATTTTAGAGAGTGATCAATCATTTGAACTGATATAAATATGAATAGCTAATAAAATAATTTATTGAGAGGGAAATCTTGCTGCTGCAAAAAAGTTTAAATTAGTACCAGATACTGTAGTCCCAGTATCCCCAGCAAAACTAGCGAAAACCTCTACCGTATCCCCAGCATTTAACCTATAGATCGTACTAGCAGTTGTCCCCATCAAAACAGTATTTACATTAAAATTTTCCCGATAATTATCAACTCTCTCTATAGGATTACCATTAACGTTTATAAGAAGTATAAATTTCTGATCTATAGTAGGAGTATCAGGAAAAGGTACTACGCTAGCTATAATAGAATAAATTCCTGATTGCTTAGGAATAAAAGTAGAGTTCAATGGATCATATTCACTGTTCAAATCAAATATTGGTGTAGGAAACAAAACTTTTGTAGATATCTCAGTGATTGATTGAGAGGTAGGATTTTCAGCTCTAAATGCAGATTGTGGTACTGGTCCCGTTGGACCAGTACATAGGACCTGTTATTCTTGTGGCTCCGGTTGGACCACTTGGTAACGTGAATGGTGGGATAGGTGGCAGTGTAGGGCCTATCGAATTCGAGTCTAATGCAGCACTATTTAGAATTCCATGTGAGTCAAATTCATTTTCCTCTGACATGTGTCACCTCCAAAAAGTACTTATCATACTAAATAAATGCGTTTCGGAAGCATTTATGACATTAATTTGGAAAGCTTATTTGGATTAAAGATCCTGAAGGTCGACTGGTCGAGCTTTGGGAGAAATAGCGGGTTGTAATCTTTTGTTAATAAGCCAACGGGTACTTTAGTTCAATAATGGTTTCAAAAATAATCAAATTTTTTTATAAATAATTTAATCTGCAATATCAAATAAGAGCATGTTTTGATCAATCTTTTTTCAAAACACGCTCTTTTGATATCGTTAATTTAATCAAACTTTATTACAAATCTACAATTGTGCCCCAGATACATGAGCCCTTGGTGCTAGCCCTTAGCTATAGCGTTATGAATGTTTCTAAAACCGAAAAAACATTACAAAGACTGTGCAAGCTTCGTCGATGGATTCTTAAAGGTATCAGCCATTATGTATTGAGATTCTTTAATAGGAAGTGGCGTAGCGCTATGTTAGAAATGGAAGTAGTTTTGGAAATGAGTACATTCATCAATGGGTGTACTCTGAATTTTAAGTTGAATTATGAATACAAATAAGATGGAAACCACTTTGATTAATCTTTTTATTAAATGGTTTCATCTTAATTTATCAATAATTCGCTACACCATCTAAGGTTTCAGGACTAACCGTTTTGGATATAGCCCTACATGTGGTACTTTTGTTGCATGGAAGTTTCACTTTATTATGGACAAGGTGACATAGTAGTTACTTCTCCGAAAAAAGGAACCCCATTTACTGTACCTGCAGCTATAAGAGTTATGTTTCCAGGTCCAAAAGCAGTAACATTAGTGTGGAAGAATCCACCCGCTTCTGTAAATACTGTAGTTGGTGAAACAGTTGCTGCACCTTCTATTGTGAACGTAACTGGTATTCCTGCAAATCCTGCTCCATTTACTAACAAACTACCGGATGCTACAACAGGAACATTACAATCTGCACTTGTAAATCCTAGTCCAATCCCCACTTCTGTACCAGTGACCGGCAATCTCCTAACACAGACTTTAATGATTTCTTTTTCTTTGAATTTAAAAGCAACTCGTAATCCGTCTATAAATCCAAAATTTTGTTCTTGGGCAGAAACTTGTCCAAGAATTGCTGCACCTGTGACCTCGAAAAGGTCTCCTTCATTGGCATCTTCACGGTCAATTACACATTGAAAAGGGATATCATCAAAAACTTGAAAGCCCGGTACTAGGGTGCCATTTTCTAAAACAGCAGTGTAAGTTATCGTTTTATGAACTACCCCGCAAATTACAACTTTTTCTGGGACTACGTTTTCAATATCCGCTTCAACAGTTTGTGTAAAGGTAACGGTACCTGCAAGTGCTGGGGGGACAAGCTGCGTTGTTCGCTCAACAACAACTTGGCAACAAGTTGTTGGATTAATAATTGGGCAAACCATTTAGTATTCCTCCTTAGTTCTATAAATATATTCTCTTAGTACATTTCGAAGTCAAATAGAACGCTACTATTGCTTCTACTATAGATTATGAAGTAGATAGAGAGCTTGTATAGGAGGATATCTTGGACAAGTTTTCTAATTTTCAACAAATAATTAAGTTGTTTCATGTTAGAAAGATCTGTAACTACAAATCTAGTCTCTAAAATAATCCAATTTAATATTTATGATAAACAGATATAGATTTACTTAGTAATCATTTTTATAGAAATTTTTATTACATCTTTCTCTATAAAATTGAAAGCAAGGGGTTGTCTATACGATCGAAAATCATTTGAACTTCCAAAGTTAGCTTCACGTGCAAAAACTTCACCGAGTATCTTTTTCTCGACGATGCTAAATTGATGATTTTCTTTAATGTCCGTTGATTCTATAAGACACTGGAAGGGAACATCATCTTGAATGCTATGATTTGGAATCTCTCTGTTATGGGTTACTGCTGTATAAGTAACAGTTTTTCGGATATATCCAATAATGACGACTACTTCTGAACACACATTTTCAATCGTAGTGAATATCTGTTTATCAACCTTGACAGTTCCTTTTTTTGCGGGAGGAGCTAACTGGATTTTATGATCAACAATTTGTCTGCAACACATCGTTTGAGATTTTGGAGCTTGTAATGATTTTTTTGTTTTTTGAGCTTTCGAAAATACCGATAAATCGATATGTGGGAGATAAGGTGAGCTTATATTAATGAAATCTTTCTTATGATGTGAATTCATATACGTTCCTCACTTTTTGATAACATATAGTGTAGAATATGTTTTCTACACTATATATGCTTGTTTTTGACAAGGAATTAAAAAAATGAGCTGTTGTCATATATTTCACGTTTAAATTACATAGCGAATTCGTATGGATCTTGAGCGAATAAATGGATATCCGTAATGTCCATAAAAAATTCGTCAGTGCTGTATTGGTGAAAATCCTCAATAGGAGCGTATTGTAAAGTTAATTTTTATAAGTCGCATATATACAATTTTCTTCTAGTGTAAATACCATTAGGGAGGAACTGTGGTAGTAAAATATATGTTACCTATATCTGTAATATAGTATTTCGAATTGGTTATGTTACTATCGTATATTCCGACAAAAGAAAGCAAAGACCGAACGAGTTTCGTCGATGGATTCCCAAAGGTATTTCGCTTGCTATATGGAATTATCCTTATAGGAGGTGGCGTAGCGCTATGGCAGAAATGGAAGTCGTATATACCAGCAATGAGGTTTATAGTCGATTGGGAGTAAGTGGTAGTACACTTAGAAAGTATTCGGATGTTTTTGAACGTGAAGGCTATGATGTGAAAAAGAATAGTCGAGGGAGAAGGGAATATACAGAGTTTGATGTTTTACTTATTGAAAAGTTAGTAGAGTTGAGTAAGCAAGATGGTATGACCTTAGAAAAAGCTGCGAAAATGATTGCAAAGCAGTTTGGAATCGATAATAAGAAAGAGGAATCCCATGGATCAGATCCAGTTCCTTATCAAATGCAATATCAATTCCAACAGCAATATAGCGCTATGATAGAAGAAATTAATAAGGTGCAGCAAGCAAACCTATTAGAAATGGAAAAGAGACTCGGTGATCGTATAGATCAAAGAAACAAATTGATCGAGGAAGATATTAAAGAAAGAAATAAATTAATAAAGGAAGATATGAAAGATCGGAAGGAACGTGAAGAAAGGATAGCAAAAAGGTTAGAGCTAAGAGATGATAACCTTATGAAGATGGTCAGAGAGATTCAAGATGCTAAACGTACTATTGTATCAGCCCAGGAAGAAATAGCGGCAGCAAAAAGGAAATCCTGGTGGAAGTTTTGGAAATGAGTACATTCATTGCTGGGTGTACTCATTTTTTTTGGGACTGGACTAACAGTTTTTAGTGTTATAGGTATATTTGGAAAGAGGGAAATGTATTAAACTACATATATAATTTCATGTACCGTATTTTGAATTTAAAATAACGCATACAACAAAGGGGCTATAAAGATGGATCTATTATCACTTATGAAAAAGGCGATCATGGAGGTGGGTGGAAAAGAGACTGCATTGTGCGATGGATTTCAGTTCACAATAGAGCAATGGAATGAATGTAAAAAAAGGAAAAACTACTAAGAACGGTGTTATTTATGGATTTGCTATTAAGTTAAATGAAAGTAAAAAGTTAGAGCTCTTAAGTGAAGCGGGTAGATTAAAAACAATTAATAAAAAATCGTTAAAGATTGAAGAGACTTTTGATAATTATTACTTGTTGTATTGGGGAAAAAGTATTGATGCTAATGGAAGGGGGCAAGCACATGTAAAAGGTCATAAAAATGGTAATTTGCATTTAGAAAGGTATGAGTGTTAAAAAAAATATCCGATTGAATACGCGTTTGTCTATGTGGAGAATTTAACTATAAGTGGGCAGAGGTCAAAAGAGAAGTGGGTAGATTTGAAATATGATGAAGAAAAGGAATAGGTAAAAAAAGGAGTCGATATCCGACTCCCTTTAGTTATAAATAATGTGGAGTTAGAGTATAATTTTATATGGGTATATTGTATTAGATGAACTCTTTATCCTTTAATGGTGATTAATGATGGATTGTAAGAGGAGAGGCTTACAGTCCTTTTTTATGGTGTTTTATAAGCTTTCTTATATAATTAAATGCAGTTTGTATCAAGCAGATTGTTAAATATTGATCTAAGTAATTATAAATTTGAAGCAAAACTCAAAGTACTTTATCATTCTAATCAATGAACAGAATGTAGATTAGTAAACGGGCTGTCTCTGTTTTTAAGCATAGAATATGATGAATTCTATTATTATTTTAAATTAACTAAAATGTACATTAATAAAAGATATTGCTCTAGTTCCTATTGGTTTGCTATGAATAAGTACCGGGATATTGTTCTTGAAATGATAGCTGAACTACGAGCTATAGAACCAATTCGAGAACCACAACGTGAACTACTTACAGCCCGACCTATTGAGATTCGTTTAGGTACTACGTTTTAGGTGGAAAATCTAAATTTAAATAAAATAAAGATATCTATAACAGAGGTGCTCAGATGATTACAATTAGTTTATGTATGATTGTAAAAAATGAAGTAGAAACACTTAATAGATGTTTAGAATCAGTTAAAGACATCCCTGATGAGATTATTATTGTAGATACAGGCTCAACAGATCAAACAAAACAAATAGCTAGTAAATGGACGAAACAAATTTTAGATTTTAAATGGATAGATGATTTCTCAGCAGCTCGAAATTATTCTTTCCATCAAGCTTCAATGGACTACATTTTATGGTTAGACGCTGATGATATACTTTTACCAGAAGAACGTAAAAAGCTACTTGATTTAAAACAATCACTCACTCAAAAAATTGATGCGGTTTCCATGATTTATCATGCGGAAATTGATAAATTTAATAATGTTTTAACCAGCATTCGCCGCAATAGATTAGTTAAAAGAAGTAAAAACTTTCAATGGCACGGCGTTGTTCATGAAGATCTAAGTATTCATGATCAGTATAATTCTCTCGAAAGTGACATCATAGTCACCCATAAAAAAAATTATGCCGATAATGAATCAGATCGAAATCTCAAACTATATGAACAATTTTTGAAAAAAAATAAAGGCAAAATGACAGTTCACGATATATTTCATTATGCCAGAGAATTACATAAACATAAAAAATATAAACAAGCCATTGAATTTTATAACAAGTTCTTAGACTACGAAGATATCCGATTAGAACACAGGATTTTTGTTATGCATAAATTAGCTAGTTGTTATCATCTAATCGGAAATTTTAAAAAAGAAATAGAAATCACATTTCAGTCTTTAGAATACGATGTTCCTCAACCGGAATTTAGCTGTCGCCTAGGTGAATTCTTTCTTAAGAACAATCAGTTTTCTCAAGCTGTCTATTGGTATAATCAAGCTATAGAAGCACCTTCAGCTAACTCTACTCATTTCATTGAACGACAACCCTTTAAAACTTGGTTACCGCATAAACAATTAGCGTTTTGCTACTTTCAGCTAAAAGACTATAAACAGACTAATTATCATAATAAAATGGTTCTTCGTTTCTTACCAGCTGATGAGGAGACCCTTAATAATATTAAAGTAATTGAAGAGTTAATGATGACTGATTACCACTCATTCGAGTAGTAGTTGATACACAGTGGGGAGTTGTTAATCCTACTATTACGACTTTTTTTATTTTCTTTCAAATGTTCTTCAAGTCCAGTTCCTATAAATGCACTGTTTACTTTTTTCTTAAAAATCTTTTCATCTTTGATTGGAACTACAATATCTTTAAAATCTGAACTTTTTTTACTAGGATGGAAAATAGATTGATCGTTATCAGATAAGTGCTGAATATGTATAATTGGATATTCTTTTTCTCTCCACATATTCAAAAGAATTTGAATATTCCCTTCAGCATTAGGGTTATTTCTAGTACCCCATTTCTCTTCTTCAAAAGCTTTTTGAACATCAATTATAATTAATACTGTATTGCTGAAATCTTCTCTTATATGTATTTCTCCTTAAATCTTTTTTGTATATTTTAACATTTTTGTTAGGTGGGTGTATTAAAAGTAGGAATTTTATTTAAACTTCCTAGAAAACATTTTATTTCGCCAATCCTTATGATAAGGCTGATTTTTACGTTTTTAACTTAGGTAGACATCGTAATCAAAATAAGAAATTCATTGTTTCCTAAAACAAAAAAAGATTGGACCCTTATGAATAACTAATTATAGAAATTACACATTAAACTAGTGAACATTCTAATAAGACCAACATATGATAAAACCGTGGGACAAGTTATCATATGAGGTGAGACTTGGAGCTCCATACTCATTTGTTGAAGGGTACCTAATGACGGGTGCTCTTTTTATATAAGGACAAGCATATATTGGAGTATGGGGTAGCCCCCTTCATATATTTGAGGGTTCTGGTGCGAAAACTTTGAAGTATATGAAAATGGTCTATCAAACTTGGAAATACTGATAGTACTACTCTATAAAAGGTGTGTGATCAGTATGGAAAAGGAGAATTTATTTAAGTGGAAACATTATCAACCAGACATCATCTTGTTAACTGTACGTTGGTACCTACGGTACAACTTAAGCTTTCGTGATTTGGTGGAAATGATGAAGGAACGAGGGTTATTCCTGGCTCATACAACTATTATGCGATGGGTACATCAATATGGGCCGGAGTTTGATAAACGAATTCGACGTCATCTCAAACAAACGAATAACTCATGGAGAGTGGACGAAACATATATCAAAGTAAAAGGACAATGGATGTATTTATATCGTGCCGTTGATTCTGAAGGAAACACGATTGACTTTTATTTGAGTGAATCTAGAAATCATAAGGCTGCAAAGCGATTCTTCAAGAAAGCCTTGCGGTCTTTTCATGTCTCAAAACCTCGTACACGGTTGATAAGAACCCTGCTTATCCAATCGCTATCGAACTGTTGAAGAAAGAAAAAAGGATACCAATAGGCACCAAAATCCGAAGGATAAAATATTTAAATAACATAGTAGAACAAGATCATCGTTTTATTAAAAATCGTATACGCTCTATGTTAGGATTTAAATCATACAAAACAGCAGCCTCTATATTGAGTGATGTTGAGGCCATGCATATGGTCAAAAAAGAACAAATTGATTTGCAGGACCAGTCTGTCCAAAATCAGAATGTTTTTATCAACCAGCTGTTTGGATTAACTGCTTAACAGGTGATTCCGTTAGGAATCCTTGATTCTTTTTTATTTATCATCTTTTTGCACCAGAACCGTATTACTTTTATATTTGTAATTAAATCCCAGAGTGATCCCTCATTCCCCGAATCGTTTCCATACCCTTAATTGAGGGGCAAAAATCATCTCCGAATTGGGGAGCTGTAGCGCTAGATATTTACAATAAAAACGGTAAAAAAACAAATGGACATTCGGAAATTTACAAAAGATCCTTCAGAATATGAAGAGGAAAAGCCAGATAAAGATACGTCTATCAAACTGGCATACACCATTTTTACCGACCAAAGAAAAACAAAAGAAAATGATGAATTATTGGCAAAAGATAAGCAATCGCATGAGAAAGATTTTATTGAAAGGGATAAAAAAGATTGGAAAGAAAAGATCACAAATTACGGAAAAGCAATCAAGTTAGAAGAAGAAAATGCGAAACAAGTAGATCAAAAAATGAAAGAACTACAAGAAGAACTGAAGTATCAAACGAAAGCTGAAAAAATGGAAACACAATCTAAAATTTCAGCTTTAGGATCGAAAATAAAAGAGTCTGGGAAGAACATAAAACTGTTTAAAACGAAACAAAAAAATGCACAAGATAAGATTAAAAAATTGGAGAAAAAGGAACAAGAAATTCATAAAAACTGAAAAAAGTCTTAGGGACATGATGGAGACATTGAGGAAAAACAAGGGGACACGATAGGGACATTTAGAAAAAATGACGGGACGTGATGGTGACATCAATAAGAAATAAGGGGACATTAACGGGACATTCAACGAGTTTTCTTGCCCCCATCGTTTTGCTAGGCTCCGCCTAGCTTCACACCCTCGGTGGGAACAAAAACCCCTTATGCTCTTCTCACTATTTTTCGTTCTCTAACCAGATTTGCAAAAATGAGCTGGAATTGTGCATCTGAAAATAAGAGATATAGATCCAGTTGCAATCAAAAAGTTTGATGAAACGGCGGTAGGATCATTTTATATTGACATAAGGGACAATTTATCAGGTATGTATATATGGTCAAAGATCAGCTATTCCAGTCGGTAATTAAATGAAGTAGAGTAAGTAGTTATTTTAAATTTGAACTTGCCATCCTTTTGGGTGGTTTTTTTTGCATAAATATAGCCTCGTTTGTTACGAAGTTACATCCAAAAATCATTTTCATTTATGTTTTTACCTAATTTTTTCAAGCCCCTTATTATTTGAGATATGGTTGAAAATTTAGGTGTGTATTCTTTATCATTACATACTTTAGAAATAGTACCTCTACTCAACTTAGCTGCTTTCTCTAATTCCCCTTGTGTTATCCCTTGCTTATCTAACCATCTACCGAATTTACTCCGTTTTTTACCTAATCCGAACACCTTTACCACCTCATGAATAGCTTGCCCTTTCCGTCATTTTTTTAAACACGAGAAAAAAAATGACATAAAGACCAAACAGTACACAATACCTTTTACCATACCAAACTGATTACGATATACCGTTCCAAATGGATAGCCTTTTAAAACTTCGTTTCACTTATTCGAAATAGAATTCGCTCACAGAATAAAACTCCAGACATCGAAAGATTACTATGTTCAACGATTCATAACTGATTTTATCTCTTCTAATCTTCAGGGACTATTCTTGCAGAATACGAAAAGAAGGGTGGTGTTCGGCTTTGATATTTGAGTTAGTTAGTTCAGCTGCAGTCGGTGGCGCTATGTTTCTAGTTAAAATGCATCAAAAAGGAGCGACAAACGATGCCTCTAAGATTCAAAGGATTTGTGCTAATTGCGGTTTGAAAGTGAAAGAAGGGAAAGAGACCAGAACTATACAGCTACTCCGTAAGACAAGAAATGAATGGGGAGTAGAGTATGCTTACAGAATCCCTCTTGGTCTTAGCTTCTCCGATTTTGAGCAAAAGATACAGCATTTAGAGGACGGATTAAATCACAAGAGCAAAGTTTATAATTTTAAGCTACAGGACTTTAAATCTCTTCGTCTGCGGAAAGATATTTTAAAACAAATACAAAACATAAACAAGAAAAAACTCGTTAGAAAGGAAATCGAGCTGTCTTATGACGGGTTACTAAAAATAAGAGTTTACGAGAAGGGGATTCCTGATTTTGTGAAATTTGAAGAAGATATGATGAAGCAATGTAGAGGATGGGAAGTACCTATTGGTTATACAAGAGACGGATTGGTAAAACACGACTTTGACCAGTTATCACATATGATATCGGCCGGCATGACGGATATGGGTAAATCGAATGTACTAAAGCTCATAATCACATCCCTTGTACGCAATCAGTCGGAGAATACAAAGTTATTTCTTATCGATTTGAAGGGTGGTCTATCTTTTAACCGATACCGATTCCTAAACCAAGTCGAATCAATTGCGAAGAACCCAGAAGAAGCCCTAGAGACTCTAAGGGAGCTGCAAACCAAACTGAATGATAGAAACGAATACTTACTAGAAAAAGGATACGAAGATATAAAAGAAGCCGGGGATCTCACGAGGTACTTTGTAATTGTAGATGAAGCAGCCGACATGACGCCATATCAGGAGTGCAAAGACATCATTGTTGATATAGGCCGTCGCGGCAGGGCAGCTGGATTCCGCTTAGTATATGCGACTCAATACCCCACTAATGAAGCGTTACCATCGCAGTTAAGACAAAATATAGGCGCCCGTGTTTGTTTCAGGTTACAAACAGAAGCAGGGAGCCGCGCTGTGCTAGACGAAGGCGGCGCGGAGAGTCTTCCTAACATAAAGGGAAGGGCTATATATCAAACGAATGAGAAGAAGGTTCTACAGACTGTTTATATCGATAATAAGCAGATTGATAACATCATAAAGCCACATATCAACATAAGAGCGAGGAAGGAGCATGAAGATGCAAAAACTAGCCATAAAGGAAGCGAGAACCGAATCCATACTCTTGAGCTTGAAGAAGTTGGGATTTTTAAGTAGAAAGCAAATTCAGGTACTTCATGATCTTGGTGGCGACAGGAATGCTTCTCGTGTAATGAAGGGGATTGAAGAATATGTGTCCAGCTTTAGAGATGGAGAAAAGGTTTATTATCTCAACAAGGAAGGGCGAGAACGCATCGGGAGCAAGAAAATACTCAAGCGCTCGAATCAATTTCGCCACTACATTATGAGAAATGACATTTACATTGCTTATGAATGCCCGAAATCGTGGAAACAAGAAGTGAAGATGAATGTAAAAGGAGTTGTATCCATAATTGCGGATGCCCTTTTCACGGATAATGGCCGATATCACATTGTAGAAGTGGATCACGAGCAGAAGATGAGCGCGAACCGTATCAAGATGCAGAAATATCGCAAATTGATGGAATGTAATGTATTTGAAAAGACACCTAAGTTCATTTGGTACACCACGACGGAATACCGCAGAAAACAACTCCAGAAGCTTTGCGAGGGATTAGATTGCAATATATTTACGGTTACTGATTTCCATTAAAAACAGGGAGATGGTCCATATGGCAACTGAGACAATGAGCATCAAAGATTTTATGGATGGTAACTATGGAACGAAGAAAAAGTGGAGCTTGTTCAAAAAGAAAGCAAAAAAATACGCACCTGTCGCAGTGCGCGTTTCATTAGTAATCGGTAGTGCTATTATATTCAACAACATTATTGATATTCCTTATGTATTTGCTGATGGAAATAATCCAGATGTGAATGAAGTGTTTAAAGATGTGCAGGCCAATGATGGGGCCATTAAAAACTATATAGATGGCCAATTATATAACCGTATTGTAAACGCGTTTGAACCTGTTATCTTTTTGATTAAAGCAGTGTCATATCCAATTGCTAGTGTAGTTGCTTTGTGTGGTGGTTTGTTCATCATGGTCGGTAGCCAAGAACGAGGATTCTCATTAATTTCAAGAGCTGGCATCGGCTATATTGTAGTGCAAATGATACCGCTGTTTATGCGCCTTCTTGTTGAAATTGCTAAAGCGATATAATAGCAACTCTTCCCTAACTAAACAACACACCCAATTGTACGGTAGAAGCTGGGAAGAGTTACAGGGGTAACAGACAATATCTATGTTATGCCTAAGAATCGTAATATAGAATACTAAGCCCTAACCGGGGCTTTTTTATTTGCAGGAATTTCTCGCTTATCATGGAATACTGTCACTAGGAGGTGTCGTGACGTTATGACGGACGAAATTGTTTATTCTGCTAGTGAAGTATACAAGCGACTAGGAATATCCGATAGCACCCTTAGAAAGTACATGGAAGTATTACAACGAGAGAAATTCGTCGTAAAGAAAGATAATCGCGGTAGACGCCAATACACGGAGCATGACGTTATGTTGATTGAGAAGTTAATTGAACTCAGCAAGCATGACGGTATGACGCTAGAGAGGGCAGCGATTAGAAATCGCCAATCCAAATGCGGAGACAGAGGAATCCCAAGAAACTGATTTAATCCCATTCCACATTAAACAGCAACTCCAACAACAGTACAGCGTTATGGTGAAGGAGATGAACCAAAGTATGTTAGAGATGGAAAAAAGATTAAGCGAACAAGCAGAGAAAAGAAGTGAACGGATCGAAAAAATGTTAGAAAGACGGGATGATAATCTCATGAAAACCATACGTGAGATGCAGGAAACGAAGAGATTAATGCAGGAGTATCGGGATGATGTTGCTGCTGCGAAAGAGAAGAAGCCTTGGTGGAAGTTCTGGTGAGAACAAGGAGGTTCCCTTGTGAGAGTAGGGTTCCTCTTTGTCCTTGCTACCAATAATGATGCGCTTTGTTAAACCCACTTTAAATAAAACATTAGGAGGAATGTACTTATGTCTAATGAAGTTTTTCCTTTTACAGTAAGACTAGCTGCTCCAGAAGATTTTTGGGATATATCAAATATAAACAAGCAAGTTCAACAGTTACATATAGAGGGAAGACCAGATATTTATTCTGATACTTCAGTTTCTTTGGATCACAATGCATACGAAGCATGGCTTATTGATACAACCATAGAGATATTTGTAGTAGAAGACAATAATAAAGAGATTCTTGCTTACATAATCTTAGATATTAAAGAACCATCCGAAAATCCAAAGTTAATTGAGCGAAAGGTACTCTTTATCCGCAATATTGGTGTAAGTGAAACATGTCAAGGAACAGGAATAGGAAAAATATTAGTACAAAAAGCATTTGAGTATGCTAAAGAAATACAAGCAATAAGTGTAGAATTAAATGTTTTAGAATTTAACAAGAAGGCTATACGATTCTACGAAAAACTTGGATTTAAAACACAGAGTCGGCAAATGGAATTTGTATTACCTGATGCTTAAAAATACTTCCTATATCGATAATCGTGTAAATGAGCTAGTGGTGGTGGTGAATATAGTAATTTGAAAATAAGCCCTACATATGTAGGGCTTATTTTCGTATAGACATTATGTCATTTAGGTTATTTTGTTCATTTGAATTTAACTTATTAGCGATATAGTAATTTAACATTTCATCAATAAGTTCATAATTTTTTATGTCTTTCATTGTGCAAATGGCTTTTACTTTATTAAGTGTTTCAGGCGATACTTTTATATTTTTTCTGTCTGCTGCTGACAATGAATTCTTTTTCTGTGGTTTAGAATCTTCTTGAATAGGTGTCACAGTCACCAAGTATTTTTTATCCAAATGGACCACTCCTATTTAGTTTTTTTAAAAACTGTTGAAGCTATTTTGTGTGTTATATAGAGGTAAAGGTGGAAATATAGAAATATCCCTATTTCTAAATAGGGATATTTCTATATTTTTTTTACAGCTCTGTTAAGAGCTTGAATTTCCTTTTTTGCTCAGGTGTTAGTTCGTTTTCTACATAACGATCTATAAGTAAATCGATGATTTCATAATTGAATTTTGTGTTTGTAAGTTTCATTAATACTTCAAGTTCTTCTTTTGACTGATTAGAAATTTTAATGCTACCTTGCTGATTCTTAAATTTCTTTGTTGGTTCAGTTTTTTCGTTTCTTTTCTCTTTTCGACTCACTTGTTTTTCTTCTGTCTTAGGTTGAGAAGGAACAGCTGCTACCTCGTTATTTTCAACTGTAGCTTGTCCTTGTTCTGGTACATAAGGTTCAGTAGGTTCAAAGTTACTTTTCTTTCTACCTAACAAACCAGGAGTTTTCGCCATATTACACACCAACCTTCATTTTTTCAAACATATCAATACGAGATAACAATTCATCACTAATTGTTTCGTATAATTCAATTACATTCATATCATGTCGATCTTTTTCAGTAATACCATTCACATCAAATCTTTTAATACGTTCCATTTGAGGGACGATGTTTTTAAATAGGTTTTCTTCCCCGAAAATTTCACGAGCATTTTCCATGATATATTCGTCAACCTTACCGTTGTTTTTGAGTAGGACAGGAAGAACGCCAACTACTTCAATATCAAGATCATATAGTTCCTTTAACTTGATAAGTTCATTAATATAATTCTCTGCACCAGTAAGAGAACGTTCTTGTGTTTGTAGAGCAATGAGAACATAATCGGAAGCTACAACTGCGTTCTTCGTAACTTCTAGTGACATTGGAGGAACGTCGATAAATATGTAGTCATATTTATGTTTTATTTTTTCTAACAATCCTTTAAAGTAATGATCTTCTTCAGCTTCCGAAGAACAATTTTTATAAAGGAATTTTGCGAAGTCCTGAAAATCAACATAAGAAGGAAGTAAATGTAAATTATCCATAATTTCCACTTCTAAGCCGTCCAGGTTCCCCTCTTGTATTCCTTTCATTAATGTTTTTTCAACAGTAACAATCTCATCAGGATTAAGGATTGATTTTGTTAACATTAAAGACTTTGTTGCGTTACTTTGTGGATCAAGGTCAACAAGTAATGTACGCTTCCCTTTTTTAGCAAATTCATAAGAGTTCAATACAGCATTTGTGGTTTTACCGACTCCACCTTTGTAATTACCTACCGTAATTGTAATAGCCATTTTTAACACTCCAGTTATAGTTTTTTAAATTTCCCTATATCCCTTTATAGAAATAGGGAAAAATAGAAATAGGGAAATAGGGATATTTCTAACTATAGAAATAGGGATATTTCTATATCTTTAAAGAAATTATAACAATGATATTTTGGTTATGCAATAGAATCATAGAGTTAGTAATTAATAACATAAACGTTGATTTAAAAAGGTTTTGTTTGTTTGCAAGTTAGGGAGATTGGAGAAAGATACAGGAAATTTAGTAGAACAGAAATGAGGTAGGAAAACAACAAAATAGGGAAATAGGGAAATTTAGAAAAAGGGAAATATCCCTATATCTATAAGTGGAAATAGGGAAATAGGGAAATAGGGATATTATTAAAGGAGTGCATAAAATCGCTGTTTACAAAGGGTAAGGCTTGTTGTAACGTAGTACACAACAAGCATCATTCTACAAAACAAAACATAATTTGATATTTTACATAAACGAAGACCATGAAGATCGAACGAGATAAATTAAAAACAATTGAATATGAACATAAAACAAAAAGCCACTCCCATATGCTATTGGCGCCAACCGATAGCGGGAATGACTTTTCTAGCTAGTGTACCACCACTTGGCTAGAAATTAACTGTATTCAACCACAGTGTTAACGTTTAAGTAGTGCACCAACACTATCCTTAAACAACTATGCCTTTTCACGAGGCTTCTTTGATATACCCATTTTATCTATTGTTTGGATAAATATCAACTAGTAAATACTAGTTTTGATTATTTTGTAGTCCAAAAGATATATACCGGGCATCTCTAAACCTAGAAGTCTTGTGAATGTACAGGTCATTTAGGAATTGGAGATGCCTTTTTTTGTTTTTTGTTCGCGTGGAATTGCCTGATACCACGTTAATAAAAACTGATAAGCCGTGATTCCGTGCTGCTATATAGAGGGAACGTGTTACGGCGTGGCTTGCTGTTAGTCGTGCAGGGGGTACAGAGTATACGCCTACAAAAACAGCACCCCTCACTGGAATCCTGTTCTTTTGGTGAGGGAGGGCGAGAACTTGCCCAGGGACGATTCTCTAAAAGGTTCGGGTGGTTATCGTTAGCATTACGGTGCTAGGGAGTACATTCAGTTTGTCGTGTAGGGACGATATTACAAGGACAAGCCATAGAGAAAGGATGTATGCGGTGAAGATCGCTGAGTGAACAGGGTCTATACATACGGATACCTTATAAGTGACCGCATGGCGAAAACAAAGACGCTTATCCATCTATTTTGACTGATTACTTTTTTTGTAGTCTTTCAAAGTAGGGGATAAATCTGCCTTCCAGCCGTATTCCATAATCGTTCCCACATGATAAAAACCCTCAAGACCTTCAGTCAAGATTAAATTCGAAGAAAAGATGAAAAATATGAGATTGTATAAGACCAGGAGGAACTACTCACTAAGATAGATGAATAAATAAGGGAATTATACTTTACTTGGCTAGAGGGTAAGGGGATGTATGGTTAGAATAGGCCTTATTGCGGAATTAGGTTCTATCAATCAGATATAGTACGTGAAATTATTACAGTAGTAATAGTTTTAATAGCTAATATCATTATGTAACGGTTTCTTGTTATACTTGAATTAAAGGGGATGAATTATATGCACATGTTTTTTGATAGTATTTTAATGTATCTAGAGCATTATGAAATACCATGTACGTTTGTATTCAGTAATGGCAAGTCTTTGAAGGGGAAGGTAGTTGGTAGAGATCAGTATATGATTTATGTAGAAACAGAAGAAAAGCAACATTTCTTGTTTAAATCAAATGTCATGGATGTTATTCCGAATGAGAAAATAGATTTAAAGAAAGCTAAAGAATCTGTGAAAAATCATTTATCTAAAAAGCGAGAAGCAGTATCTAAGTAATATATAATTTAATAATGCACAAGTGCAAAATCACATATAACCCACCTACGGAAATAGGTGGGTTTTTTATTAGGTATTACTATCTCAGTGCACAAAAGGGAATTTGTATTTAAATAATAGCATATTCTTAAAGTTCTTATATTGAGAAATAAAGAAAAGACACCCTAAGGTTACTTCCTCCGACTTGAACCACTTTAATTTTAATAATATGGGGTACCGCAAGTATAAAAAAATGTTTCTGTTCCCTTATATTAATCTATTTTTCCTAGATATTCTTTTAACTCTTTTATCAATTGTTTCACTTTCTTGGGATGTACTTTAATCTGTCCATTTGCCAATGAAATATTACGTCTGGATATTTTTCCAGTTATGGCACAAGATTCTCTATACCGTTGTAGAACGAGCATTTCGTCTACTAGGGGTCACCATACATGCCCATCAACTTAAGGATGGATACAAAATTAACTTTTGTTCAATTGAACTAAAATCTCCCAAAATGGGGACAAGTTATTAAAAATAAGCACACGAAATAAACCCTAACGGGTTTCATTTTTTTCTTATGCAGCTTTCTTTTGCTTGCTACATCCACTATACTCATAGATAACACCCATGATATCAAAGACAGTTTTCTTCTCATATCGATGAGATTTCCGCCCGTTTTTCTCTAGAAGGTGGAACAGGCGGATCAGAAGCTTTGTTATCTTTTGGGTGCTTTTCCCTATGGCTTGATAGAGGAGAAACAGATGATCTTGGATCATTCCAATCGCTTTATATTCACTTAATTCTTTTTGCTTCTTTTGTAACACAAGTTGGCGCATTTTAAACATCGTAGAAGAACATAAAAAAATAGCGATGAGTTTCCCGTATAAATGGCACTCTATTCTTTCTTGTTTGACGGTACGACAATGATTAATATCAAACAATGATTTCCACGTTTTAAAAACAATTTCTATCTGCCAACGCAATGTATATAATTCATGTACTTGTTCCATCGGAACCCATTCCCAAGGTGCATTTGTCACATATACATTTAATCCCGCTGCTAATTTACTTTTATCTGAATAGGTTTTGTGTTTTGACTTTTCTTTTTCTGCAATTTTCTCTAGACGTTTTTTTAATTGTGCCTCTGTTAAACGATGAAAAATGAGACGTGAAAATAGCTGCTGTTTATCCCCAATATAAGCTTGCTGATATTCTATCGTTTCGCCTGGTTGGAGTTGATTCAAAATCTGTATGACATTGATTTGTATGTATTCTGATTGTTTTTTAATGGAACCATTTTTAAAATATTCCGGATTTGGATTTTTTACATATACGTTCGTATTTAACTTTAACCTCGAAATATAATACGTACCACGTTGATCCATTTGATCTAAATCCTCTAATGAAAAATACCCTAAATCACGAATACATAAATCGCCTGGCCGTAACGTATCTAAACATTCTGTTCCGAATGTTTTATCATTATTTTTTCCAGGTCCCACTTGAAAATTAAGAAATTGCCCACTATGTAAATCATATTCTAATTGAATTTTGATCCCAGCTGTTTGAGCGCAGCCACCTGAACCAGGATATATATGTTCCAAAGTATGGGGTACTTGAAACATAGTGGCATCCATGATGCGAATGCGTTTAAAATGAGCAAAAAGTTGGTTAGAAATGTGAGTCTGCTCACAGATTTTTTGTTGTAACAATAACGAAAAGACATGCTTTAAAAATAACACTGATTTTGCAGTAAATCGTTTATTTAAGCCCTCTGGGCTGAGTAAAGTACCTGTAGCTGCATGAAGTCTACTACATAATCGGACTAAAGGATCACTGGCCACCCGTTGGCTAATCCAAATACAAATGGTAGCTAAATCTGATCCTGAAAACTTGCGTTTTCGCTTTATAAACTTAATCTCTCTTGCTAGTTCTTCCAAAAATCCAGGTGTGATATAGCGCTGTAATTCTTCTGCAAATGGTTGTAACTCCTCTTGAATCGAGAGATTCATAAAAAACGTCACCCTTTCTCATAGATTATTAAGAAAGAATAACGTTTTTTTGTACTTGGGGGTAGTAAAAAGTCTTAAGTTGATGGGCATGGGGTCACCATATCAAAAAAAGAAAATTGTACGTTTAGACATATTTTGGACACAAATTAACCGGTACCTTGTACGTTAAGGAACCGGTTAATAATGCTGCAAATCTATTACTGATTTTTTCATAATGAACAGAATTTATTTACATCGGCATCCCAGGTAAAAATTTCGCTATTAATACCAAAATTGCCGCTAAGAATACCGCTTTAATTATGAATAGAACAATAATTGGAATTGATGCTTTCACCTTACTTAATCCAGCTGTAATGTGTAATCCGAGCCAAATTAAAACTAAATTCCATACATAGAATATTTCAATTGTATTACCAATTCCGTATGCGAATGTACCTTCCTTAAATAATAACCCTAAACTAGTATACTGAGTCGTTCCACTACCAAAGATTAGACTTAAAATTGTATTAATAAGTCCACCAATAATAAGGACAATGTTTGTATAAATTACAATGTTCAATAACGTTTTGTAAGGCGTATCAT
This sequence comes from Bacillus silvicola, assembly GCF_050524305.1. Lineage (NCBI taxonomy): Bacteria > Bacillati > Bacillota > Bacilli > Caryophanales > Bacillaceae > Bacillus > Bacillus silvicola. Next base: position 96,337 of record NZ_JBNGVC010000024.1, on the reverse strand, counting down.
TACCAAAGAACATCATAAATATTTTATAAATAGCTGCTATGAAGAGTGTTCCAATCATTGCACCAGCAAAGCTTGATCCAATTCCAGAAATAACTTCTGATGTAAGTGAACTTTGTCCAGCCAGTTCACCTAATTCTTTTTTCATTTTAAGCATCTCGGGTGAGGTATGTATAACATACGCACTTAAACCACCTAGTAGTCCTTGTAACAGTGCTACAAAGAGGAACATACCCCAAACTTTCTTGTTTGTTTTCATTCTTTCAAATTGTACTCCAGGAGATGTAATCATTCCAAATAATGATGGCTTTTTCACACTTACATCTTGTGTATTCATATTCGCTTCCATTATAGCGCCTCCTTCTATTTATATAATCCTCTTAAAGGATGTTACAAACAATTCACTCGAACAATATGTATGTGTAGTAGAGATATTTATCTCTACTACACTAGTAAACTATTCGTAGCGAAGTGCTTCAATTGGATCTAATTTTGCAGCTTTATTCGCTGGAATTAATCCGAAAATAATACCAAGTGTCATTGAGAACAGTAAGCCCCCTACAACAACTTCCCATGAAACAAGCGGTGGCCATTTCGCAAATGTGGAAACGATATATGCCCCGCCATATCCAAGACCAATACCAATTAAACCGCCAAGAAGCGTTAACATAACTGCTTCAATTAAGAATTGTAATAAAATTTTACTACGGGTTGCGCCAAGTGCTTTACGTACACCAATTTCACGTGTACGCTCTGTTACAGATACAAGCATGATGTTCATAACACCAATACCACCAACAATTAACGAAATACCAGCGATACCACTGATAATCATTGTCATAATATTTGTCATTGTCGAAATACCTTCTTGAATCTCTTTTAAATTCATTACTTCGTATTTACCAGTTGCATCACTCGGTTTACGACTGTTTAAAACATCTGCGGCTTTTTTACCTGCCTTCTCTAAATTATCTACATTTTTTGCTTGAACAGAAATATTTTGAATTTCATCTTTTCCATACAGTGTCGGCCATAATGAGATTGGAATGAGTGCTTCTGAGGATCCCATTCCCATAAACTCATTATCTGATTGATAGACACCAATAATTTGCATCGGTTGACCTTTCATTTCAATGATTTTACCGACTGGATTCACATCTTTAAACACCTTATCTTCCATTTGTTTACTAATCATGACAACATTATTACCTTGATCCACATCTGATTCTTGCAGCGAACGTCCTTTGAGTACTTTCACTTTATTCACCGTGAAATACTCATTGTCTAATCCTGTAATATTCACCATCTCTTTTTTATCTTCAATATCAAGAGATTCCATACTTGAATTTGTTGTTACGATATGTGAAATCTCTGGAATCTTCTTGAGTTCAAAAATATCTTCTTCTGTTATTTTTGGTGCTTCAGGCATATCCATACCAAAAGAATCATTTATATCAGGACTATAATGAATGGGAACTGTTTGATTCCCTGATCCAACAAATTGTGATTTTAAGGCGGCTTCTCCGCCTTGGCCAATCGCTACTACAGTAATAATTGAACCTACACCGATAATAATACCGAGCATCGTAAGAGCTGAACGCAGTTTATGAGCTAATATAGAAGATAGAGCAATTTTCATACTATCTAGTAAACTCATACTGCACACCTTCTATCTTCTGTAATTTTCCCATCTCGCAAAACAATCCGACGAGACGAATAAGCTGCTACTTCCTCTTCATGCGTAACCATAACAATTGTCGTACCTTCTGCATTAAGCTTCGTGAAAATATCCATAACTTGCTCACCAGACTTTGTATCAAGTGCACCAGTTGGCTCATCGGCCATAATGAACGTTGGGTTATTCGCAATCGCCCTAGCAATCGCTACACGCTGCTTCTGTCCACCTGATAATTCATTCGGTAAATGATGCACACGATCAGCTAATCCGACCTTACCTAACGCCTCTAAAGCACGCTTGCGACGCTCTGCCTTCTTCACACCACCATATACGAGCGGAAGTTCAACGTTTTCCACTGCCGAAAGACGCGGTAATAAATTAAAGTGCTGGAATACGAAACCGATATATTCATTACGAATTAAAGCTAGTTTTGACTCGTCTGCTGTTAAGATATTCACATCATCCAACATATATTCACCTTCTGTTGGACGATCCAAACAACCGATAATATTCATAAGCGTTGATTTACCAGAACCAGACGGTCCCATAATAGAAACAAATTCACCGCTTTGAATCGTTAAACTAATACCATGTAAAATCGGCACTGCCAATTTCCCTTGATAATATGTTTTAGCAATATTATTTAGCGTAATCATCTCTCTTTCACTTCCATTCCGTCATACACGTTATCGGAAGGATTTTTAACCACCTTTTGCCCCACTGTTACGCCTTCAACAATCTCTGTCCAGTCTCCATCAGTAGAACTTTTTTTCACATTTTGCTTACGAAGCTTTCCTTTCTCTTCGATATAAACAAATGTGTCATCATCTTTTTCTACAATGCTCTTAGTCGGAACAGTAATCATCTTCTTATTCTCTAAATTTACTTGCAATGAAACGTGATAACCTGGAGATAAACCATCTTGACTATCAAGACTTGCTTTATATGTATATTGAGACATATTTTGTGTTCCTTCAGCCATACCACCCGCTTGAGCCATTTCTGCACTCGTTGGGAACTCACTTACTTCTGTAATCTTACCTGTCCACTTCTTCTTATTGTTTGCTTTCGCAGTTACAGTGAATGTTTGATCCTTTTGAATTTGTGACTTCTGAAGCTCAGTTAACGTCCCTTGTATTTGGAACGGATCTTTAGAAGCAACTTGTAAAAACGCCTTTCCTTGACCACCTAGCGCTTGAGATGAACTTTGCGCCGCATCTTTATCTAACTTTTGAACAACACCAGCAAAATTACTATAAATCGTAAGCTCTTTCTGCTTTTTACTTAACTCTTCTTTTTGTAACTTCCCTTTTTCTTTCTCAAGGTCAGTTGTCTTTTGCGCCATTTCTAACTCACTGACTTGCTCTTCCATCGGATCTGTTACTTCTTTCCCAGCTCCGCTATCTTTTGCTTTCTTAATTTCTTTCTTCAATGAATCAATCTTCTTTTTCCCTTGATCATAACGCATATCAGCCATCTTCTGATCAAGCTCAACTTGCTTCATCTGTAAATTAATTTCTTCATTATTATAAGAGAATAATTTCGCTCCTTTTTCTACCTCTTGTCCTTCTTTCACTTCAATATCCTTCACTTTTCCTTTTGCTTGATCTGCGTAGAAGCTTTCGATATTTCCTGGTTTTACTTGTCCCGAAATTAACTTCGTATTATTTAATTTGCGTTCTGTTACTTCCTCAAACCTAACAACATCTGATTTCTCATCACCCTTTTCCTTACCTTTCATCAAAGAAATATTGATGGCCGCCACGATGATGAGTAGTGCAATAACTCCAATACTAATCCACTTCTTTTTGTTTCTTTTACTATGAATCTCTTTCACTAACATAAATGTCCTCTTTTCTAAAATTCACTAAAAATACTGGTTATTTTTTATGACTAATTGAATAAAAAGGGGCAACCTTAAAAAATAAGTCACCCCTTTTTCCTATTAAATTGCCTAGTACCATTGTAAACTGCTTATATTAAGAATGAGAAAATACTATACTTACCAGTAATGTGAAAATTATATTTGTACATACAATTATAACTACTGCTTTCTTTCTTTTATTGTAATTACTTTCTTTTACAGCTAAAAATACTCCTAAGGCATAAATAAACAAGCTCCAAACCCCACAAATACTAAAGCTATTCGCTATCATAGAAAATAATGAATTATGGTTCGACGATAAGATTGCAATAGAGGTTGGTGAATAGGGAAATATTTTACCTATATTTATTGAAACAATTAATTTTAGCAATGAGTCCACTAATACAGGCATATATGCATAAAAACCAATAATCATTAATTTCCTAAATTCAACATAGGAATCAACAATTGTTAACAAAATATAATTAATAAGGGAGTTTATAACTACACCTAGTAATGGTGAAATTACCCCTAAAAATACTGCGAAAATTAACATTATCGTTTTTAAATATTGTAACTCACCCTCAGTATTAATATTAGGTAATGTTAATACTGATAAAACCGCTAGAATTGCTGAACATAATCCTATTACAATAACAGGTAATATCAAATCATATTTTTTTATATTCTCTTCCAATACCTTTTTGGGAGAGAAGAAAATATGAATAAAACTATAAATTTTCATAAATATATTCTCCTTTAAGCATATCTAATAGTTGGAATGAAAGCGGATAAAGTTAATTTCATTTTCCACAAAATCCAAAAAAAACCTTATAAATACACGATTAACTTACCAAATTAATAATTATTGGGGAAACATATGCTTCTAAGACAGCTGCAATTATAAATAAGCTAATAGACATAACAGCCATAAAAACACAATTTCTTAAGTGTACCCTAATATTTATTTTTTTGTTTCTTAATAAATAATAGATAATACATACAGGATATAAGCCTATACCACCTACTAGAATAATAGCTGGGAGTTCAAAGATACCATGTACTAAAATGCTTGCAATCGCTACACCATATGAGTGAAAATCACCGACTGCAACAAGTGTTGCGCCAAGGAAAAATCCATTTAAAAACAAATAATATATTGTACTTAATGATACAGTGATTAATCCACTAGCCACAAAAACGGCACTTTTCAAATTATGAGTTATATAATCAATTGCACTACTTTGTGCACCTACAGTTTTCCCTGCTTCGACTCCAATATATTTTGATAATATTAGCCCTAAAATAAATGCGGACACATAAATACATGCTGAAGAAAAAAATAATTTCCAAAAATGCTGTTTAGAGATCCACTTTTTACTACATTTAATATCAACATTGCTTTTTTTATTATTTCTCTTCATTTATCTCTTCACCTTGAACTATACCTATTAAAGCATCTTCAAAAGAACGGTCATTCTTTAAAGTCGATACTAGTCCTTCAAAAATTACATTCCCTTGATTAATTACATAAACACGATCACAAATATCTTCTACAATGTCTAATCGGTGAGAGGATAACAAAACACCTGCTGAATTTCGTTTAGAAAAATTCACCAAAAAATCCTTTGTAGTTTTAGTGGACAAGGCATCGTAACCATTCATTGGCTCATCTAGTAACAAATATTTAGGGGAATCAAGTATACCTAATATAAGAGCTACTTTTTGTTTCATACCATAAGATAAATTTTTTATATATTCATTTTGTTTGTTCTCCAATGAAAATAATTTTAACAAGGGCTCCACTTTTTCAACTATTTCTTTAGTACTCATCGAATAAAGTCGTCCCATAAAGATTAATGTTTCCTGAATGGTTAACATATTATATAAGTACAAATCATTAGGTATGTAACTTACATTTTTATATTTGTTATTATCTGTATTATCAATATTTATGTCTCCACTTGTAACTTGTCGAATACCACTTAAACACTCTAATAAAGTGGTTTTCCCTGCGCCATTATGTCCTAATAACCCAATAATTTCTCCCTCCTTTAGAGATAATGAAATAGATTTCAACGTATCTGTCTCTGTATTTTCATATTTGCATATTAAGTCTTTCACAACTATCATTTGATTTTCCATCCTTTCCATAAAGGGGCTTTTAAAATAATTAGAATAATAAAGCTCCAAATTAATGTAGTAACTAAAATGACTTGTATATAACTGAATAGAAAATCTTGCAGCGATATCTTTTCAGCATATAAAAATGCTGCTTTTGTTCCTATAAAAGCAACATTTATTACTTCATATGAACGTATAAATAAATTTTCTATTAAATGTCCGAGAACCGAAGTATTAACTTTATCTTTACTTTCCCAACTAAAATTAGGAAAACAAGCACTTCCTAAAATAAAACTTAGAGTTAATGTTATACAAATACATAAAGCACTTAACAAGAAGCATAATATTAAGAAGAATGATACTTTTATAAAGAATAATAAAATACAAGTAGAAAAAAGAATGATCGGGAATATCGTTAGAAAATGCAAATAAAATTTAGCCACATAAATAAAATATGGATTTTTTAGCCGAGACTGATACAGAATGATCCAACTTTTTTCTAGATCAATACTAGATAATTTTCCAACCTTTGCTGATAATAAACCAGATAAAACTATCTGATGAAATAAAACTATTATTATAAAAATACCTTGATGATGATCTTGTGAAAAATTCATAGAGAAGGCAATTATCACCCCTAAAGAACAAGCTGAGGCAATAAGTCCTCCCTTGATAAAGCCTAAAGATAAATTTTCCCCTCTAATTAATAAAAGTAAGTCTTTAAAAAAGACATTAAAAATTTTGGAATGAATTTTTTCAGACATAAATATATTAATAAGTATTGAACCTTTTTCTTTATTCTCAATTTGTGCATCTTTTATTTTATATATATTAAAACGATTTTGATATTTACGTAATATAAATATATTTAAAAGAAATAGGATTATAGTTAATAAAGGTAACCATAGATACCAGTAATCAAAAACATTCATAAAATAATCCGAATGATTTAATACATTAATCCAAACATTGAGTAGATGTTTATCAAAGAAATACCTTACTACTATAAAAGTTATAAACCCAGCAATTAATAACTTAAAGACAAAAATTAAACTATGAGTAACTAATGAAGAATTAGAATTTCCTTTTCCAAAAATGTATGTCACTAATAATAGTGTCATTCTACAAAGAAGTGCAAAAATTAATACGCCAAAAATAGTACAAAAACTATAAAAAGGTATTTTTAAGCCTGAAACCTTTATCATTGAGTAAAAAATACCAATCTGTAAAGGTAGTACAAACATTATTATATTTAAAAAATAGGTATCTACTAGCTTAGCAAATTGGATATTAAAAGTATTCAGATTTCTTAGTCTTAAGAGTTGAATATCATGAGAAAAAAATGCACGAAGATACACATCATTAAAAGAACCTCTTACTAAAGAAATAAATAACAAAATATAAAAAATAGCATACATCTTTTTAATTAAACTTAGTGATAGTGTAATGCCACTCATTTGAATAAAATGAAAGACGGATAAAAATGTAAAATAAAAAACAAGAGATAGCGAGATTGAAAGTGTAATGATGACTTGAAGAACCATCCTTTTATTTAAAATTAAATACGGATTATAACGAGATACAAGCCAACGAAAATGTAAAATATGTTGCATAAATATAAGTGTAAATATATTACTTATTTTCCCCATTTAAGAACTCCTTTTAAAAATATAATATAGAAAAAGGCAATTCTACCACAATTGCCCAAATTATGAATTTCAACAAAAAATAAGACCATCTCAAGAAAGGAGACAGTCTTATTTTTTAAAAGTTAATTACCAAGCAATAGCAACTGAAGCAGCAGTTTTCTTCATTTGATTCTTAATTAACATATAAACTGCACCTACTCCAATTGAGAAAGGCCCTGTTGCAGCAATGATGATAGAAGCTACTGCCCATGCATCTGCTCCATTATTTACTGCATTGTACACCTTAGTTGCTGTACTTTCAGGAAGATTAAAATTTTTCGCAATCTCAAATAAAACATCAAATTCCATTTTCGTTACCTCTTTCCATTTATGTTTTTACAATCCAATTTATAATTGCATTTGAATTGTACGATTTATATAAATGAAAAACAATACATTATGCATATTTGCATATATTTTTATATCGGGATTTTTTGGAATTATTCCCCTTTATTACTATATAAAGAATACAAAGTGTATAAACTGTATACTATGGCAAATGCAACTACAACGATCCATATATAATCATACATTCCTGTTTTTCCATTTATAACATCACCTATGCCACTTATAAATAAATATAAAAGGAGAAATATTATAATAATTGTGCTATTCTTTTTCATTAGATCCAACCTTTCGAGTGATTTTTAAATGTTTTAATATACCTTCCTGTAGATAATTTTAATACTCCTAGTCTTAGATAAACAATATTTAAAATGATGTTTATTTTATATTTGAAAAATATTTATATGTAAATAGGAATTTTAACAGTATAATATTTTGATTTACAATTAGAAAACTTCGCGACGGAACATTCAATAATCAATATACCTTAGTATTTTTAGATGAAGGAGTGGAACTCAATCGTGAGTTTGTAGTTTTATTTAAGCGAAGCAAACCAGGATCAGGTACTATTATTATTGGAACGGATAAAGGTAGTGTAACAATATCAGTTGTCCCAAATACTACAGAAAGTGAAAATTAATAGAAGCATATCTACTAAAGGCTTATATTGCAACGGCAGTATATATGATAAAAACGATCGCACTTTCAGAATAGATGCTAGAAAATGGAAACTAGCAGACACAACTATGGACATTAAGCTGATGAACTTTGTGTGCCTTATATTGATATTGCCAACCTTTTTTAAGGACATGAGGTAAAAAAATATACTAAGGCTTACATTCGATTTTATCATTATCTGAAAATAATTTTTAGACAATACTACAAGGGGAGCCCTTACGCATCCATCAATTTAAGATTTCATAAAAGGGGCACCATATCAAAAAAGAAAATTGTACGTTTAGACATATTTCAGCCGATTTCCTGTAAGTTAGAGGATTCGTTTTTATATTGAAAGGGTTCTAGGAGCTTAACTACCTATTGGAATAAAAAATAACCAGCTTATAGCTGGTCTTGATTTAGTGTACTTTCATATTCCTTGATTATTTTGTAAAAAGTATTTTTCTTTAGTTCTAATATTGACATAAATTGAACTCCAGTTATTTCTCTATTTTTCCATTTAGGATACGTTTCTTCTATTATAAGTATTTGCTTTTGATTTAATGTTGAAAGGTTACATTGAGGACGACCTAAATGTTTTCCTTGAGATTTGGCTACCGCAATCCCTTCCGCTTGTCGCTGATGAATTTTTTTACGCTCTTGATCTGCAACATAGGAAAGCAAAGATAAAAATTGATCTTCCATCAACCGACCCATGTCACCCATTTCACGGAACTTACGGCTATCGAATAAAGTTTCATTTTCTAAAACAATAATATCAGCTTGTAATTCTCTTGTTATGTATTTCCACTCTGAAATTACTTCATCATAATTACGCCCCATACGATCTAAAGCATCTATGTAAAGAATTTCATTAGTACTCAATATTTTTCGTAATAATTGATACTGAGGACGATCAAAATGTCTTCCACTTGCTTTATCGACAAAAATACGTCGAGCTTCTACTCCTCGTTCCATCATCTTATGTAATTGACGTTGTTCATTTTGATCTTTTGTACTTACACGTATATATCCATAAATATTTGCCACGTTTGAGACACTCCTTACATTTGTTACCATAATTATACCATTTTGTTTATAAAGATGTTCATTAAAAACAAACGTTTATAAAATTCTTTATATCACCTTTATAAACTTGATGTTTCAATGTTTCATAGATCTGGACCTAATGTTTAAAAAGGTATACCTTTTTAAACGGGTTTGTATTTTTGTAGTAATTGCTAAATTTGATTATTATTATAGGAGTAATTTTAATTTTAAAAATATTTAAATCACTTCTATAATAAATACTATAACTATACGAAGGGAAATGGGACGTTGAAAACGAGGGAGCTTCTTACTACAGAACAAAGAGAATACTTTTATGGAATTCCTGAGCATATGGATGAGAGAGAAATTCTGCGCTACTACACAATATCTGATGAAGAATTGCAAGTCATAAATAAACAACGCGGTGCTGCCAATCGATTAGGTTTTGCCATACAAATTGCTTACTTACGCTTTCCTGGGAGACCATTATCTGCAAATGAAAAAGTTCCATATTTTATTGTACATACGATTGCTAAACAATTACAAATTTTACCTTCAGCTATACAGAACTATGCACGTGGGCGTGATGCAACTCGACGAGCACATTTGAGTAAAATCAGAAATACATTAGGATTTCGGACATTTACTTTAAAAGAATATCGAGAGTTAGCACGTTGGCTTCTCCCTATGGCCATGAAAACAGATCAAGGACATCTTTTAGTAGAAGCTCTTATTATAGAAATGAGGAAAAGAAAAATTATTCTACCAGCCATATATGCAGTTGAACATGTAGCATGGGCTGTACGTGAACGAGCACATAGAAAGATTTTCAAACAATTAACAAGAAACCTTACTCCTTCTCAATGTAAGCAACTAGACAAGTTATTAAGTGTAGGAAAAGGATACAAGTTTTCGTATTTATCATGGCTTCGACAACCTTCAGGTGTTGTTTCCGTTAAAAATTTTCACAAGATTATGGATCGAATAGAGTTTATCCAACAATTAAATTTACCTTTAGATAACGGCAGAGAAGTGCATCAGAATCGATTGCTACAGATGGCACGTGAAGGATCACGTTATTCCAATCAACATTTATCTAGGTTTCATGAGCTCAAACGACATGCAACTCTTATGGCCTTTCTCATTCATATATATGCTTTTTTAACAGATCAGGGAATAGAGATGCTTGAGAAACTAATGGGTAGAATGTTTAATCGGGGAGAAAAGAAACATAAGGAACATTTTCAAAAGGATGGAAAATCCATTAATGAAAAGGTCCGTTTATACGCAAAAGTTGGAAAGGCTTTAATTGAAGCAAAAGAATTAGAACAAGACCCCTTTGAATCCTTACAATCTATTATTTCATGGGAACAATTTGTACAATCAGTGGAACAAGCTGAAGAACTATCCAGACCAGCAGAATTTGACTATTTAGATCTATTAGACAATCATTATGGCCATTTTCGGAAGTTTGCACCTAGATTATTAAGCACGTATGTATTTAAAGCCTCTAAAGCGAGCCATACTTTATTTGAGGCCCTAGAGATGTTGAAAGAAATAAATCAAACAGGAAAAAGAAAAATCCCTGAAACAGCTCCGATGGATTTTCTCAAATCGAAATGGTTCAAGCATGTAATTAAAGAAAATGGTATTGATCGTCATTACTATGAGTTCGGTATCTTTTCAGAATTATGTAATCATCTTCGTTCTGGGGACATGTGGGTTGTAGGAAGTAGACAATATAAGGATTTTGAAGAATATCTTTTACCTCAAGAAAAATGGAAAGAATTAAAGGAGAAACATCAAGTTCCACTAACAATTCCAACCAACATAGATCAGTATTTGCAGGAACGATTTGAGTTCATGGAAGAGCAACTTTCTAAGGTAAATCATTTAATTCAAAATCAGTTATTGCCAGATGTTGAAATCTATGCAGATAAAATACAAATTGCATCTTTAAAGAAAATGATTCCAGATGAGGTTGAAAATCTAACTAGACTTATTTATAGTGTATTACCACGTATTAAATTAACAGATCTATTGGTAGAAGTCGATAGCTGGACACATTTCAGCAAACATTTTGTTCATCTTCATACCCAAACTGAGCCAAAGGACAAATCTGTATTATTCGCAGCTATTTTGGCTGATGGAATTAATCTCGGTCTTTCAAAAATGGCAGATGCATGTCCGAATATATCTTATACACAATTAGCTTGGATATCAGATTGGTATATAAGGGATGAAAATTACTCCAAAGCTCTTGGAGCAATCACTGATTTTCAGCATAAATATCCGTTCTCTTCTCATTGGGGAGATGGTTCGACTTCATCTTCTGATGGACAATTCTTTAGAGCTGGTGGTCAGTCTAGTCCGTTAGCACAAGTAAATGCTAAACATGGTAGGGATCCAGGATTAAGTTTTTATACCCATATCTCAGATCAATACGCTCCATTTTATGTACAAGTTATTAGTTCTTCAGAAGAAGCGCCACATATTATTGATGGCCTATTGTATCATGAAACAGATTTGGAAATCGAAGAACATTATACGGATGCAGCAGGATTTGTAGATCATGTCTTTGCCATGTGTCATATATTAGGGTTTCGATTTGCTCCTAGAATTAAAACGTTTAGCAAAAATAAAATTTATACGTTTGAAAAGCCCTTAAATCAACCGCATCTAGAATTTATGATTGGTGGAACAATTCATACAAAGAAAATAAGGGGAAATTGGGATGATTTATTACGACTAACTAGTTCTGTTCGTAATGGAACAGTCACAGCGTCTCTAATTCTTAAAAAACTTGCGGCCTACCCAAGGCAGAATAGCTTATCCGTAACATTGCGTGAGATAGGTAGGATTGAAAGAGCTTTATATACATTAGAATGGTTGCAGAGTCCGGAGCTTAGAAGACGTGTTCAGGTTGGTTTAAATAAAGGTGAAGCAAAACACGCACTTGCTCGAGCTGTATTTTTCAATCGATTAGGAGAAATTCGTGATCGTTCTTATGAAGACCAATTACATAGAGCAAGCGGCTTGCAACTGCTTATTTCAGCGATTGTATTATGGAATACGGTATATATATCACGTGCAGTAGATGCTTTACGTGCAAAAGGCGTGGACATTCCAGAAGAATATTTAAAACATATATCTCCACTTGGATGGGAACATATTACGTTGACAGGTGATTATGTTTGGAACTTGAATGAAAAAACAAATTTTAATAATCTAAGACTATTACGCGAAAAAAATTATATCAAAAAATAGCAAACTAAGTAGCCGGTTCCTTAACGTACAGGGAACCGGTTAATTTGTGTCCAAATTGTGTCTAAACGTACAATTTTCTTTTTTTGATATGGTGACCCCATGCCCATCAACTTAAGACTTTTTACTACCCCCAAGTACAAAAAAACGTTATTCTTTCTTAATAATCTATGAGAAAGGGTGACGTTTTTTATGAATCTCTCGATTCAAGAGGAGTTACAACCATTTGCAGAAGAATTACAGCGCTATATCACACCTGGATTTTTGGAAGAACTAGCAAGAGAGATTAAGTTTATAAAGCGAAAACGCAAGTTTTCAGGATCAGATTTAGCTACCATTTGTATTTGGATTAGCCAACGGGTGGCCAGTGATCCTTTAGTCCGATTATGTAGTAGACTTCATGCAGCTACAGGTACTTTACTCAGCCCAGAGGGCTTAAATAAACGATTTACTGCAAAATCAGTGTTATTTTTAAAGCATGTCTTTTCGTTATTGTTACAACAAAAAATCTGTGAGCAGACTCGCATTTCTAACCAACTTTTTGCTCATTTTAAACGCATTCGCATCATGGATGCCACTATGTTTCAAGTACCCCATACTTTGGAACATATATATCCTGGTTCAGGTGGCTGCGCTCAAACAGCTGGGATCAAAATTCAATTAGAATATGATTTACATAGTGGGCAATTTCTTAATTTTCAAGTGGGACCTGGAAAAAATAATGATAAAACATTCGGAACAGAATGTTTAGATACGTTACGGCCAGGCGATTTATGTATTCGTGATTTAGGGTATTTTTCATTAGAGGATTTAGATCAAATGGATCAACGTGGTACGTATTATATTTCGAGGTTAAAGTTAAATACGAACGTATATGTAAAAAATCCAAATCCGGAATATTTTAAAAATGGTTCCATTAAAAAACAATCAGAATACATACAAATCAATGTCATACAGATTTTGAATCAACTCCAACCAGGCGAAACGATAGAATATCAGCAAGCTTATATTGGGGATAAACAGCAGCTATTTTCACGTCTCATTTTTCATCGTTTAACAGAGGCACAATTAAAAAAACGTCTAGAGAAAATTGCAGAAAAAGAAAAGTCAAAACACAAAACCTATTCAGATAAAAGTAAATTAGCAGCGGGATTAAATGTATATGTGACAAATGCACCTTGGGAATGGGTTCCGATGGAACAAGTACATGAATTATATACATTGCGTTGGCAGATAGAAATTGTTTTTAAAACGTGGAAATCATTGTTTGATATTAATCATTGTCGTACCGTCAAACAAGAAAGAATAGAGTGCCATTTATACGGGAAACTCATCGCTATTTTTTTATGTTCTTCTACGATGTTTAAAATGCGCCAACTTGTGTTACAAAAGAAGCAAAAAGAATTAAGTGAATATAAAGCGATTGGAATGATCCAAGATCATCTGTTTCTCCTCTATCAAGCCATAGGGAAAAGCACCCAAGAGATAACAAAGCTTCTGATCCGCCTGTTCCACCTTCTAGAGAAAAACGGGCGGAAATCTCATCGATATGAGAAGAAAACTGTCTTTGATATCATGGGTGTTATCTATGAGTATAGTGGATGTAGCAAGCAAAAGAAAGCTGCATAAGAAAAAAATGAAACCCGTTAGGGTTTATTTCGTGTGCTTATTTTTAATAACTTGTCCCCATTTTGGGAGATTTTAGTTCAATTGAACAAAAGTTAATTTTGTATCCATCCTTAAGTTGATGGGCATGTATGGTGACCCCTACTACAAAAAATTCTAAAGGCACTGCGTCTTCTTGCATGCCTATAATGTTTCTTAGTTCCGTAGGGATACCTATACGCCCTTTCTCGTCTACATGTCGAATAATGCCCGTGAATTTCATAGATTCCTCCTGTTTTATTATGTTGTTCAATACATTCATCCGAATGACAATCATAGTATCACCTAAAAGTAAGTAGTCCTTCTTACCTTTATTTATAATGAATTTTAATATAAAGAATAAACGATTATATATCAAACTATCTTCAAAAAAATCGTTTACTCGTATGATAACTAATTTCAAAGAATATCCCTTTTACACATTAATGTTATGTTCGCGCCCATTTATTGTCACATTAATTCAAAATATAGTAAATTGATAATGTTTAGTTCAACTATTACCAATGTTTAGTTAAGATGCTTTACACTATCTATATAGAACAAACCACTGGGTGCTTCTATATAAAATACGGCTTTGATTTTTGACAGGGTACCGCCAGCATTTCGGAAAAAAACACGCTAAGCAAAAAATAAAATAAGCCGTCCATATGAACAGCTCATTTACATAATTCTCGTTATTGGAAGTTGTATGGACTGTTATTCATTTACAGGCTTTGATACTGTTTGTTAAAACAGGTAATTTTAATTTTTCAGTTTTGTGGATGGGCGTACTTGAATCTGTACCCCTTTCATTTCTGCCGTAATAATGTCAATTTTCCCCGCCCAAGTAGGATCATCATCCTCTTCAGAAGGATACAGTTTGAATCGCCAACTAATTTCGTCTGGAATGAAGGCAAAACCTTCATATGTATCGTAATTACCTAAAGTGCTTGGGTCAGGTAGATGTACACCCAGAATGCTTATGTTTGTTCGTGGAAAACTCAGTGTTAACTTCACCTTATAGACCAAAGCAACCCCTTTGGTCTTCTTGTCTGATTTGTTGAGTGGATTTATTATAACACTACATGGTAGGGATGCTGATGCACTTGCCTGTGCTTGATATGGACTTACAACAATGGTCATACACATTACTAATGTCACGATAAATTGTCTCATAAATTCCTCCAAAGGCTTTTTAGGTTAGTTTGTCTTTACAGGATTTTAATTATGAAACAGCACAGCAAACGTGACGAGTAGGCTGTATAGAATATTCAGGATAGGTTAACATAACGTCCTATTATTGGTAATAAACAAAAAACTCATTCTTTTTCACAAAGAATGAGTTTTTTATAAAATTTCTTATTAAAAACTAAAAATCCTGAACTTTTCACCAATGGTTGCGACGACAACAAATAACACATTTACAACAACGGTTATGATGTTTATGTTCGCAACAACGGTTATGATGTTTGTGTTCACAACAACGGTTATGATGTTTATGTTCACAACAATGGTTATGATGTTTATGTTCACAACAATCGTTATGGTGTCTATGCTTACAACAATCATTATTCCAACTCATCTTTTATACCTCCTTTCAAACAAGAGTTATATTATTCTATGTTTTAATAGGAAGTATGCTTGTTTGCTAACCTATATTGAATTTATAAAAAAAATTCTATGAATAGATATTCATAGAATTTAACATAACGCAACATTATCGGCAGCAAGGACAAGACAGCTTGCTTGTGAGAGTGGAGATCCGCCTTTTCCTTTTTCTATGACTCTATTCATTTTTTTTACATTCCTATCCTGGTGCGTGTTTTAAGGTTTTTGTTTGTTACTGGATTAGCCGAAAAACTGTATAAAATTTTGCAGGCTCTTAGCGTGGTTTTTTTCCGAAATGCTGGCGGTACCTCAGGTAGAACTTTTTTCTATTCCCTCTCTTTTCTGCATTTATTTCATCGCAAGCCTGGTTACATCCATTAACTTTTTTTCATCTAGAGTCTTTGTCTTTGAATCATAAATGCCTTGTTCCTCTAGCCAAGGATTATGAAAAGAAATGACATCTTGCCACATGATACTTCCATTTTCATGGGCGGTTTTAAACATTTCCTTTAAGGATTTTTTCTCACTTTCTGATAAACGATTTGCGTGTTCCGTAAACAATGCCGATGTCTTTTCTGGATTCCCCATATAGTCTTGATACGTTTCAAACATTTTCGGATTCAGCTTCACTTCACTTTTTGCTTCTTCCCGATCTACATACTCAATATAGTTCTGAAATGCATCGGAACCCGGTAACACAAATTTTGTTTTTAAAACAACACCTGGTGTGACTGAAGATTGAATAGGAACGGTATTACTCATTTTCAACATCCTGCATCATCATTTGAATAAAATCATTCATTTTTTTCATTTCGCTATAACAATCACTCATCGTATGGATGTTCTTTTGAATTAGATTTTCTAATTCCATTTCTCCTTTATTTTGTTGCTGAAAAAATGCCAGCATTTCAATTTGGTCTTTCAAAAATTTCTGCCTGGATAATTCTTTCCTCTTTGCAATTTCATCTATTTTTTTTACTGCAATTGGATCTACTTCTCTAATTCTGATTTCCACTTTTCCCTCTCCTTTCTGCAAATCTGGGTAGAGATCAAAAAATAGTGAGAAGAGCATAAGGGGTTTTTGCCCCCACCGAGGGTGTGGGGCTAGGCGGAGCCTAGCAAAACGATGGGGGCAAGGAAAGAGGTTGAATGTCCCCATTACGTCCCCATATTTTTCGTTTATGTCTCCATCACGTCCCTATATTTTTCCTCAATGTCCCTTCCGTGTCCCCTTGTTTCCCCTCAATGTCCCCATCATGTCCCTATGTCTTTTTTCAATTTTTATTAATTTCTAGTGCCTTTTGCTCTAATTTTTTGATCTTATCTCGTGCAATTTTTTGTTCCCCTTTAAACAATTCAACGTTCTTTTCTGATGATTTTATTTTGGATTCTAAAGATGCTATTTTCGATTGAGTTTCCGTTTTTTCTGCTTCGGTTTGGTACTTCATTTCATCTTTCAGTTCTTTCACTTTCTCAAAAACTGTCTTCCCATTTTCTTCTTCAAGCTTGATTGCTTTCCCAAAATTTTCGATCTTTGTTTCAATATCTTTTTTGTCTCTTTCTATAAAATCTAACTCATATATTTTTTTATCTTCAGCTAACAATTCATCATTTGCTTTTGTTTTTCTTTGATCGGTAAAAATCGTCTGAACAAGTTTATTTGGACTCTTTTTACTTGTATTTTCTTCTTCGTATTCGTTAACATCTTGTGTAAACTTCCGAATATCCATTTGTTCTTTTTCACTGTTTTTATTGTAAATATCTAAAGCTAACGCTCCCCAATTTGGAGATAATTCTTGGACTTCTATCACGTAATTTCCGTTCTCTTCATACAACACTTTGACAGGTAATTGAACACCTGTTTTTCCTTTTTCTTGTGCCTTAAACGTAAAGCCAGTTTCCTCATATCTTTCTATCCGAAATCGAATTTCTATGAAGTTTTTATGTGGATTATATTCGTCAAGAAAAGAAAGGAATCGCTCATAAAATAGGTAAGTTTAAACATTCTACACTTTTGAATTTCAATGAAGAATTAGGGCTAGTGAAAGAACAGGAAAACTCAAAAGAAAATGATCAAGAAAAAAACCAAGAAAAACCGACGATACAAAATAAAGAAGAAATTCAGGGGGGACTTGAGATGCAAGATAAGGAAGCAGTCCAGGAGAAAAAAGAAACCAACGATCAAAAAGAAGTACAAGGGAAACCAGGTCAGCAAGAACAAGACGAAGTTCGAGATAAACAGAGGGAACAAGCTAGAAGACTAGCGTATATGCGTCAAATGGGGCGTGAGCGATAAAAAAGAATGATATAGCGCTATGTCATTCTCTTTGTTTTATAAGAGAAGGGAAAGGAATCGGTATTATGGAAAGGAAGCTAATGGAATAAATGAAATAGTGTGCTTTAAAAGGGCGACATAGCGATATGTTGCTTTAGAGATTTGATATGTAAATGTGTAAATGTGAACTTGTGTAAATGTTTTCGGGAGTAGCATAATCCATGCTGCTCCTTTTTGTATACAAAATTTTAAAGTGAGAGGAAGTTAAAAACATGTCCGTATTAATCCTAGCAGAGAAGCCAAATCAAGCGAAAGCGTATGCTGAAGCATTCCCGAAAGTTGAAAAGAAAGATGGTCATTTTTATGTTCCACCATGTTCTTTATTACCAAGTGGAGGAAATATCACTTGGGCTTATGGTCATCTAGTAGAATTGAAATCCCCTCAAGATTATAAAAAGGAATGGGAAAAATGGGATTTATCACAACTACCAATTTTACCATCACGCTATGAATATAAAGTATCGGCTGATAAGAAAAAACAATTCAATAATGTAAAGAAATTAATGAAAGAAGCTGAAATAATACAAATTTAGACAAATATCGACAGAGAAGGCGAAGCAATTGCAAGGTTGATAATCCAGGAAGCTGGATGTACACATAAAAAGATTAAACGCCTATGGATCAATAGCTTTGAAGTAGATGAAATTAAAAAAGGTTTCCAAAACTTAAAACCTGGAGAAGATTTTGAAAGTATGTTTGAGGAAGCGCAAGCTCGTCAACTTAGTGACTGGATTGTTGGGATGAATGCTAGTAGACTATATACGCTCCTTTTACGTCAGAAAGGCGTTCAAGGGGTCTACAGTGTGGGGAGATGCCAAACGCCCGCATTATGCTTAATAAATAAGCGACAACAGGAAATTAAAAACTTTAAGCCAACGCCTTTCTTTGAATGAGAAGCACAATTTACTTCTCCAAACGGTGTATACATGGGACGTTATAAAGAGAGATTTGCCACTAAAGGAGAATTAATGAACTTGCTGCAGCAACATAGTCTTTCTGAAAATAACAGTCAACAAGGCATGATTAAATCTGTAGAAGTAAAACCAAAACAATAAGAAGCACCAAAATTATTCTCTCTATCTTCTATACAAGCTTTGGCCAACAAAAAATATAAGTATTCACCAGCTGACGTTTTAAAAGGGATTCAGGAATTATATGAAGCGAAATTAGTAACATATCCCCGTACAGACTGCAATTACATTACAGAAGGTGAATTTGAGTATTTAAAGAATAATTTGAGTGGTTATCAATCCATTGCAGGTGTGAATTTCCAACCGCATTCATTAACTGCAAATAAGCGCTATGTTGATAATAAGAAAGTCCAGGAACACTATGCAATTGTATTAACTAAAAATGTTCCATCAAGAGAAACAATCGCAAGATTACCTGATAAACAAAGAAAATTATATATAGAAGTGTTAAAGAGTGTATTAAGCATGTTCCATGCGCCTTATATGTATGAAGAAACAGTAATAACAAGTGATTTGAACGGTCTGTTGTTCACCACAAGAGGAAAGGTAGAAAAATCCTTAGGATGGAAAGAGTTGTATGTGACGGATAAAATTGAGGAAGAGGACGATCAAGAGAAAGTATCTCTTTTACCCGTAGTTAAACAAGGCGAATTTGTCCAGGGCTTAGTAAAATCAAAAGAAGGTGTGACTACGCCACCTAAACCATATACAGAGGGTCAATTAATTACCATGATGAAAACGTGTGGTTCTTCAGTAGAAGATGAGGAAAGTAAAATTATTCTTAAAGAAGTAGAGGGACTGGGTACAGAAGCAACTCGTGCCGGTATTATAGAAACGCTGAAAAAACAAGGGTATATAGAAGTGAAGCGGAATAAAGTGAGTGTTACACCAAAAGGAGAAATCCTTTGTGAATCAGTTCATGGAACGATGTTAGCGAAACCTGAACTGACTGCGAAATGGGAAGGTTATTTGCGAAAAATCGGTAAAAAACAAGGTTCTAAGGATATATTTGTTAGTCAAACTAGCGAATTTATTAAGAATCTAATTGAAGGGGCTACAGAATCTATTGGTGAGTTGAAAATAGATAATAAAATTCAAGATATGAAAGCGAAAGATACAATTGGTAAATGCCCGAAATGTGGGAAAGATGTTGTGAATCGTAAAACATTCTATGGATGCAGTGGTTATAAGGAAGGATGTAAATTCTCAATGTCAGGGGAATATTTAACAAAGAAATTATTAGAAGGTAAGAAAACAGGGTTAATAAAGAAGATGAAAGGTAAATCAGGAAAAGAGTTTGACGGTTACTTGAAATTATCGCAATCGGGTAGGTTAGAACTTGAATTTGCAGCAAAAAAATAACCAGGAATCATAGAATGTAAAGGGAGAAGATAAAGTGAATATGAAAGCTGTTTTGCAAAAAGGTAAATGGGTGTTAATAGCAACTGGACTAGCAATTTTGTCCAGTTTGCTTTTTACTTACATAAAGGCGAATCTATCAATTGGTACTGGAAATGTAGCGAATGTAAATCAAAAGATAGAAATTAATCTCTTATATGTATTGATACCCGTATTGGTTGCTCCTGTAATAGAAGAATTTTTATTTAGAAAGATTTTGCCACTTGGATTAGAGAAATTGTTGGAGCGGATCAATCGAGCAACAGCAATTATTATTGCTAATGGTATCTTTGCAGCAGTTCATTTTGACTGGTTTTTCTTCCCTTACTTTGTAAATGGTTGTTTATATGCATGGAGTTACGAAAAGACAAAAGATTTGAAAGTACCAATGTCGGCTCATATCTCATATAATGCATTTGTATTTTTGGCAACTAGCTTTTTAGTTAATTAACATGGCGACATACCGATATATAGTTGTTACTAGAACAAAAGACTTTGTTTTAATATGAATTCTTTTTTATTCGTCTAACATTTTGTGTAAATGTGTAAATGTCCACTTTTACACATTTACACATTATAGAGGAGGTAATAACATGGAAAAATATGAAGTTGGATATGAAGAACGATATTCATGTAAATCTTGTGGAGAAGGATTTATGGAAGGTGCATATAACAATTTATATTGTGATAACTGCGCGATAGAACAGGGACTTTTAGATTAAACAATATATATATAAATTGAGTTGTTGTTATAGCTCGAAGCTGGTGAAGACGGGCTATATCATTTAAATCAAAGGGGTGGGGAAATGAGTACGCAGTATCATTTTAATAATATGATTTACACATCAAGAGAAGATTTTAAGAAGGCAGTAGAGAACGATTGGTATAAAAGATATAGCAAATATATAATTCGAGAGTTTTTTTACATAGGAAGGAAATTTGATTTTGAGGGAATTACACATGTGGTCTTGAATAACAATGCTCAAGAGTCACAGGTAGAGGGGCGGCACTAAATTAGACCAATCATCCACCAATCACAAGTTGCAGTAGCTCCCTGAGGGGTTCCCCGAAAACCAGGATTAGTGATACTACATTGATAGGTAGAGTTAGGGCTATAGCGAGCAAGATGAACATGAGGTTGTGGTGTATCTGATGAATTGTCCACGAAGCCAATCAAATCCCCTGAACGAACTGAAGAACACAATTGTAATTGAGGATTCGCTTTAACGTGAACGTACTCAGTGAAGTACCCATCAAGACCTCTGATTGCTACACTATTAGCAACTTGACATGGGTTACCCTGAGGATCACGAGCTGGTGTTGTTGCTGAAGTGGGTGAGGTTATTTGACTAAAACAATTGGAACCTGTGTAGATATACACTACTTGCCCATCCTCTACTGCATAAACTGGTGCTCCCCATTGAATGCCAGGATAATCTAAGTCTCTGGCACCCCATGGATGACAATCTTGAAGCAATCTAACTTGTGGCATTTTAAAGGGATTATACTCATATGTTCTTTGTGGCGCGACATATACAGGAGGAGTAGGATTATAATGTAGGTAGGTGAAAGGAGAAATTTGTCTTACATTCTCACCTCTGTCATCCCATACTGGACCACACCAAGGGAAACAATTATTTCGATTTTTTCTTCTTCTCAACTGCTATACACTCCTTTTCAATAGAATAAATCACAAGAATTATTATATGAGAAAATACCGATATATTGCATGTCCATTTAACCAATTAAAGAAAGCGTTGTTTCAAGATTTCACTTTAAATGTAAGCGTCAAGCATTCCCCACCTACAATTTGGACAGAAAATTATAAAGAAAAAGCTCTCCCTGCATATAAGGGATAAGCTTATTTTACAAAGAAAACAGCTTTTGCACCTCTTCAATAAATAATTGGACTGCAAAAATCATTTTTTTTACAAAAATCTTATAGAAATGAGCCTTTAAAACTGCCCATTCTTTTCCCAAGATTCGACGATGTAATGTGCCAGTTGTTGGTCGTAGCCTTTTCCAATTAAGAACATGATTGCAGCTAATTCAGTCATAGCGTGGGGAATGGGATTGTGTTGAGTTTCTTGAATTCCATACTGTACCCAAGGTTTAACAATTTGTAGAACTGGATCTTTTAAATAAAGATAGTTAGTACCAACAGCATGTTGAACTTGCTGTGGAGTGGGTTCTTGAGGGATATATTGCTGCTGGCGTAAATTAGGATGCTGAGCTTGTTGAGTGTGTTGTGTATCATTCGGATATTGCTGATTATAACGAGGATCATTCGGCATTTGAGAATTAGTATTCATGAATTTCCTCCTTTTATTTGCTATATATACATTATATTAATGTACATAAAAAGTTATGTTGAGAAATAGATAATTCCCCTCCAGGATGCTCACTTTCCATGGGGAAATGCGATGATTCCTTTAATGAAGGGACAGCTAGACCTATTTCTCTCCAAACGTGTGGTTCTAGCTCTCGAGTTCGAACATTCGGGGGTAGATTAGATAAGGATAACTCAGCTAAGATGGCCAACCCTAGCCCTTCTTGTATCATATTTAGTGATGTCGTTACAGTAGAAACTGCATATTCAATGCGGAGCGGTACTCCGTCTTGTTTAAACATATCGATAATCGGAGGTTCATATCCCCCTTTAAAAATAATGATTGGTTCATTATTCAAATCCTGTATTGTAATAGCTGATTTCTTATATAGGGTGTGATCATCTCGTATTACCACAACCATTTCCCCCTTGTCAATGGGATAATTTCCATTTCTTCATTTGGAAGGATAACTATCCCGATATCGATGACGCGAGACAATAACCAATCTTTTACTTCCTTAAGTGTTCCTTTTGAGGTGATAATTTTTTCAACCAATAGTAAAGCCCAGGAGCCAGTAGGTTCTGTTTTTGACACCAAGCAACTTTTGATAATCCACTGTTTTTATAGTCTTGAATATAGGCTTCCCATTCTTTTTTTAATAGGTGTTTTTCCATAAAAAAAACTTACACATGTAGTATGTAAGGAGATTATCTCATGGGTTATTTATAAATGGCAGGTGGGGAATATTTGACGCTTACCTTTAAATTTAGGATTCTTTTTATCTTTAGATGTATGAAAATAAAAAAAACAAAAGTATAACCTTTTGGAACTGCGAAACATCTAAGGGTTTTCTGAAAGGATTCTTTTAGATTACTAAATATATTGGATACCGATAATGATTGATTATCTAAATTAGATTTGTATATGGGATATATTTTTGAAAACAAAATAAGAATTAAGCAGTCTTATAATTTAATCATAACTCAGTTGATTGTACTTATCATATTGCGTTGGTTTGGAAAACTTTTTTAGTTTAAATTATAAGGAGTAAGGTGAAGATGGTTATAAGGAAAGGAAGGGAGAGTCAAAATGCTATTTAATATTCTAATTGCATTTGTGTTACCTTGGTCTGTTGGAATTTGTCATCTTTACAAAAAAGAGAGAAGGATTATACCTCTGATTGGCTCATTTTTTTGTGTTGTTGCTTTTGTTGTAAATGAATTCGGCTTTTATTGTGGTTTTTGGAGAATTGCTCCTTTCCTTAATCAAAAAACTTTGTCTGGCTTACCTTTCAATATAGGACTTTATCCGATTTTGGCAAGTTACTTGATATTCTTTATAAAGAAAACCAAAAGAACTTACTTGATGGTCTTTTTCATATCGCTATTTACTACTCTTCTTGAAATGACATTAGTTTTAAGTGGGAAAGTCGTATATGGTAACGGCTGGAATATTGTTTGGACATTTTTCTCCTATATCATCCCTTATATGTGGGTGTACTGGTATTACCTCTATTTAAGAAAGCTACAAGTCATTAGCTAAATCCTGAAGGCAATATAATAGAATTCGAGTGTTTTTGATTGCCGATAACGATAATTATGTAAATGAGCTGTTCATATGGGCAGCTTATTGTATTTTTTGCTTAGCGTGGTTTTTTTCCAAAATGCTGGCGATACCCCATATAGAAAAGACACCATAAGGTGCATTCCTCCGACTTAACCTATCTTAATAATATTGAGGTAGCGTCATTAAGCTAAGATTTTGAAGTACCCCCTAAACGAAAATTTAGTATCTTTTATAGAAATGAAGTTAGTTTTTATCGTTTTGGATACTACTGATAAGTGGTGTTATGTTAATTAGAATATGTCAGATTGTTGAAGAGTATATTTGAAAAATAGATTTAAGTTGATGATTTTATAAAATAAAAGAAGGCGTTCCATATTTGGAATGCCTTTTCTTGATATTTTGTTGCTAATGTGGGTTGTTAAGTTATTTTAATTTGATTACGTGCTGCTTATCTTGTAACAACAAGAACTCGGTGAGGTATCATTTGAGGTGTTTGACCTTCTGTAGGTATTATATGTCCCGAATACATCTAATATGGCATACCAGAATAAGGCATCATATGTCCCGAATGCATTTGAGATGGCATACCAGAATAAGGCATCATATGTCCCGAATGCATTTGAGATGGCATACCAGAATAAGGCATCATATGTCCTGAATACATTTGAGATGGCATACCGGAATAAGGCATCATATGTCCTGAATACATTTGAGATGGCATACCGGAATAAGGCATCATATGTCCTGAATACATTTGAGATGGCATACCAGAATAGGGCATCATTTGTCCCGAATACATTTGAGATGGCATACTAGAATAAGGCATCATTTGTTGCACCTCCCTTTATAAAAGAGTAATCATCTAACCAATATATATTGTATGAAACGAGTAAGTATGTTGTAACTACCTATAATTTCGTTTATCGGATACGATAACGATTACTTCTGTTTAGAAGCCATAGATAAAAATTGAGACTTATTTTGCTATTGATAATGATAGGTTATGTTAATTTGATGGGCATGTATGGTAACCCTCAATAGCAATTATCGTACATGCTGCCGTGATCTGGGTGACGTCTTGTTTGTTGTTAATGAAAATAGGTAAAGAAGATAGACTAGTAAACAAGCTGTTTTCTACTTTTAAACATAGAATATAATGAATTCGATTTTAATATGAGGGGGGGAACTTATATTTATGAGAGATTGTGATAGATTTTGGGATGATTTAGTATTCTGTAGACGCAGACATAGAGATTTTGATGATCGTCGTTGTAGACGTGATCGTGACTTCGATCGTGACTTCGATCGTGACTTCGATCGTGACTTCGATCGTGGCTTCAATCGTGACTTCGATCGTGATTTGAGATTCTTTATATAATAAAGAAATTATTAGCGAATACCGTCGCAGACGTAACCGTGATCTTGACTTCGATCGCGATGACCGTCGGGATTGGTAAATCCCTTTGGAAGAGTGCTTTGAGAAAAAGCACTTTTTTTTGTTCAAGAATTTTCTGGTCTTATTTGTTAAGGGAAGATAAGAATAAATAAAAAAAGAGAGCCGAAGCTCTCTTTTGGAATCGGAATCGGTTAATTAAAAACAAATTGGAATTCCTAATACTGTTAAAGTCAATGCTACTTCAAGAGAAATCTTAAGTCTAGCAACTTCGATTCCAGCTACTGAGAGAACTAAAAAAGGTTGGCCATTTACGAATAAAATACAGCTTGTCATGTATAGGCCTCCTTTCTAGTAATCTACTACAGTATGGGTGTTTTTGACCATCCCCCTAAAGGGGGAATAAGACAAACGGCATTAAAATGAATTTACTTTCTATTCTTCTTCAGACGAATCTACTCGTGCTAACTTGGTTAGAATATTATTTAATCCGAAATGTCAATCTTTAATTATCAATCCCATTAGGGTTGCAAACTGAACAGCTTGATATGATGATACTTTACATCCGTTTAAACCGTCTATTGAAACAGTAAGTGATTCAAAAGTAGATGAACTAAGATCTATTCCCTTCAGTGATGTTTGATAAAAATTCGCTTCATTAAGGGTACATAATTGGAATTCAATTTTTTTTAGTTTACAGTCATAAAAATCTGCACTATTTAATGAAGCTTCTTTAAATATAACTTTTTCTAGCTTAGAACTTCCGAAGCCCGCCAAGTTTAATATCGAATTCTCAAATTTAACATTTCCTAAGCTAGATCCTGCAAAATTAACACCGATTAATTTACTGTTTTTAAATTCGACTCTATGAACAGAAGAATTCATTAAATTAACATTTGATAAATCGCAATTTTCAAAGCAAACATCTGTAATATCAATATTACTAAAGTCTGTATTAGTGAACTTACAATTCTTTATCACTGCATTATATAATCGTACTCTATCTACTGCTTCATTTTCAAAAGTGGAGTCGATGATTGTACACATTTCGAGTGTTGCGTCTTCCTCATAAAAAATATCGTGAAAATTTCTTGAAGATAACTCTGGCGAAATTTTTGGCATATCAATTTTCATATTATATCCTTCTCTCATTTAATTAGTTAGCTAACTAGCGAATATAGTGTATCATACATATAGTTGGTTAACTATTGATATTTAAGAAGTTCTTTTTGAATTTTAGTAAGTGACGCTATAAGCTCATTGCATTCATCAGGAGATAGCGGTTTAATAATGTCAGCTTCAGTTTCATCTCTTGCTTCAAATAACTTTTCCTTTTTATTAGTTCCTTCAGGTGTCAAAAAAATTTTTTTTGTACGTGCATCCTCTGTAGTAGTTCTTCTTACGACTAAGCCCTTTTTTTCAAGAGTATCAATTAATCTCGTGAGTGATGAAGATTTAATTGATAAATACTTCTGTATTTGTGATTGAATTGTTCCTTCTGACTCATATAGGTAATATAAAACTCTTGCTTGAGAAGCTGTTAATCCTTCACTTTCTAAATCCTTATTTACTTTTAAAAATGACAAATGATTAATTTGTAGGATTAACTCGTATATATATACTTTGTTACTATTCATCATTTCACCTCAGAATTAATTGTATACTCACTTCTGGGTATATACAAATATTTTCTTAAGTTTAATTGTGGAGCTTTAGTTCAATAAGAAATGATCAAACTTGATTATAAATAATTGATATATAATCAAACAGACAACCGTCATTTTGATCAATTTCTTTTCAAAATAACGTTTTATATTGCTGTTTTATATGGAGAGAATGGAGTTTTTTATTACTCTTTATTTTCAAGCTACATTTCCCCCTTTTCGAGGGGATGGGCAAAAACACCCAGTATATGAATTTGCTTTTGATGCATAACAGTTAAATATACAGATTTAATATAATTGATAAATTAAACCTGTGCTAACAAAACAAATGAACACAATGAATGAAAATAAGCGTCAGTCTATAAGTTCAATAAAATTAACGATTCGAATATATACTTTTGTTGTTGTTTTCTTCGAAATACGGAAAAACCTCGAAAACTCAATGTTCAAAGGGATATGAAGGGATATGAATGTAAACTAATATTTAAAAGTTTACTTTCGAGAAGAGTAAAAAAGAGTCCTATTGAATTAGGACTCTTTTTCGTTTTAAGTATGAAGATGTCTTGTATATTACATTGTTTATAAAAAATGATATGTATAAACCCTCTTTCTCTAACAAAATAATTTCACATCTCCTGTCTCTTTTCATACAATATAAAAATTTACCTCCATTGTTTATATTATTTTTCTTATACTGAAAGACAGATTATATCAACTAATATTTCTCCAATACTAAGATATTTCCAATAAGTATTTAGTTAAAGCCAAGCAATTGTCTCATAGTTGCTTGGCCTTATAATTTTATTTTTTTTCATACCATGGATTTAAGTGAATGAGCACTTCATCTACTTCTGGATCGTGTTTCATAATCATTGTTTTTATCTCTCTACAAATATCATGTCCTTGTTGAATGCTTAAATAGGCTGGAACACTAATCCTAACATCAACCAAA
The DNA here is from genome assembly GCF_050524305.1 of Bacillus silvicola. Lineage (NCBI taxonomy): Bacteria > Bacillati > Bacillota > Bacilli > Caryophanales > Bacillaceae > Bacillus > Bacillus silvicola. The sequence goes on along the minus strand of NZ_JBNGVC010000024.1, from coordinate 67,809 downwards.
ATATAGTGGCCGTGTTCACGAGCGCGCATTCTATCAATCCTTTTTACCAATGGATGTGCCTGAATTATTTTCTCATATTCACTACTTTTCTCAGTGGGTAGACCGCCTTCCATTAATATATATGTAGCTTCTTTCCCCATACTAATTGCAAGTTTTAAAACAAAAAAGGAAACAATGATACCGGCTAACGGATCACCATAAGCTGCATATGGAATCGGATAAATATTATTTAACAAAGCAATTCCAATTCCAATTACTGCAGCAATTGAAGCATATACATCAGCAAGATGATCATAAGCAGTTGCTATAAGCCCTTTACTATTTGCTTTTCGTCCAATTTGTATTGTATATACATATAAAATTTGTTTCCAAATTAAAGAAACAACAGCTGCTATAAAAGCAATCATATGAGGCTCAGTCGCTGGGTGAAATAATGCCTTTATTGATTCGTAGGCCATAAATAATGCAGCTAGAGCTAAAATAATAGCTACAACTCCAGAGGAAATAACTTCGGCTTTTCCATGGCCATAGGGATGGTCTTCATCAGCAGGTTGATTTGAAATTTTCATTGCTCCTAATGATGCTACCGACGCTACAACATCAGCAGCGTTATGAATACCATCAGCTAATAACACCTGACTTTTGGAAAAGATTCCAACTGTTATTTTAATGAGAGTTAAAAGCACATTACTTATAACACTAATCCAGGCTGCAAATAAAGAAGATTTACGACTTTCATTCATATTCCTCTTCTCCTTGTTTTTTAATTCTAAAATGAAACTAGTTTATTCGATTGGATATTCTTGTTAAATTATCTATCTCTTTTGTCCAGGATATTCTTTAGAAAAACAAACTACATTTTAGAGGATTTAAAATCCTTTCATACCTTACCAAATTATAAGTGGGTGGGTCTATACAAACATTTTTTCCTAGAAATAGATATTTAGGATGAGACTTACTTTGTTTCTTTTATGCTCGTTTTTTTGCTTAATGCAAAAAGTAGTATCGAATTGCTATGTTTCGTTCTTATGTAATTTAATGAGTAATTTTATTTTGTTATATATCATTTTCTTGTGAAGTCCAAGGAGATGTTATAGAGACAGAGTTGTATCAGCGCGATTTAAGATATGTAATGGAAGGCGATTGAAGGTAATGGGGAACTTGTTTTGTTTTGCGCGGAATTAAATCGTCCTCGGATTCCTTATTTATCAAAGAGTGCACGCTTTGTATCGGTGATTCTTATTTCTGTCTTCGTATCACTGCTACGGAAGCTACCATATCAAGGTTTACTCCAGCTTCTTTTCTAGATTGGATCAAATCTCTAAGTGTTAACTCATCTATATCAGTAAAAATCCTTGTATTGTTTTTATTTTTCCGAAAAACATACCCTGCTTTTTCAAGGGATTGGCGTACTTCCTAACTGTACTTTCAGCACTTCCAAATGTTTTAGCAATATCATGACTTTTTAATTTCCTAGGGATTCTCTCTAATAATTCAATGTGAAATATCCGACGCTTATGTAGGAATGACTGATAAAGTACTAACTCGTGAAAATTCTTAATGAGAAAGTCAAAAAAATCTACAAAAAATTTAAAACCTATTATACAAGCTTATACATCAATACAAAAAATGAATATATTTACATAGAAAAGTTTTAAAAATATAAAGTAATTTCAAAAAGGAGATTAGATAATATGAGCGAACAATGTCCAATCAATGTACCTTGTCAAACAGCAGGACAAACTCAAACACCATTAAGTGATGAGGCTGCAACACCAATTCTTACGCCAGGAGCACCGATTGTAAAAATCCCAGTTGTATTAGCTGAAAGAACAATTCAAATTGTTGTAGAAACCGATATTACATTAGCACCTGCAGCAACTGAAATTAAACGTGTCCTAAAAAACGTATTTTTAACACAATGTAAGTTAGTTCCTGTAGCGTTTACTCCAGTAGCAGGTACAGTTTACCGCCGAGTTACAAGAGCAAAATTATTTGTACAAGGATTTATTCGTAAAAACATTGAATATGCAGGTGATGGATGTAATTCAGTGCTATTTGATCGCATTGCAAATGTTCCATTCTCTGGTTTTGCAGATTTAACAGAGGGTGATTTTCTAACACTACCTCTAATAGCAGCTTCCTCAGACACAACATCTCACTTCATTAATCCACAAAACGGTGATTTACCACGTTTAGACAAATACTTCTTCGAAAATGCAGTTGTTTATAACGAACAACCATATTGCGAATTAGTCAGCGCTAACTTCTTTGAATTAGATTTTTCCCCTTGTCCAACAGAATTAAACGAAACATTTGATACACTTCGTGAAAAAATTGTACTAGATCTTACTTTGAAAGTTTTACAAGTACAGCAAGTACAAATATAAAACAAAGAAGCACTCATTTTGAGTGCTTCTTTGTTTTATAAATTTGTAACTAATAAAGCTTCTTATTTTTCAAACCCAACATACTTAAAAGAACACCAATGCCCGTTGGTGTTCTTAAAAGGAAACTATAAATATAAATGGAGAGTGATACCCATTTATATTATATGTTTGGCCAACATTTATTGTGCTAAAAATTAAATAGCATCATATGCTTAGCTTCAACACCACTTAATATAGAGGGTGCTGTTTTAAATGATTTGAATTCCAACATAGAACGCACACGTTTCTTAATAAAACGATGATCTTGTTCTACAATGTAACTATAAGTAAGGGGTTCAAGAAGTGTATACCAATTAATTAAGTTTTATATATAAGTATTTTTGCCCATCTCCCGAAAAGAGGAAATAAGAAAAAGGAATGTTTTTTGTACTTAGCGGTAGTGAAAATTCTTATGTTGATGGGCATGGTATTGAAGCCATTAAAAATGCTTTTTCAGTAGATAATAAGTTATGTTAGAAAGAACAGTAATTGCAGAGTTAGTCATTTGTAATGAGCTAAATTCATATTCAAGATAAGAGAATATGAATTACTCTACGTACTCATTTTTATAGAAACTTTTACAGCATCTTTCTCTATAAAATTGAAAGCAAAGGGAGATTTGTATACTTGAAATTTCTTTGGATTTTCAAATTTAGCTTCACGTGTAAAAACATTGCCGAGTATTTTTTCTTCGATGATGCTAAATTGATGTTCCTCTTTAATGTCTTTTGATTCTATAAGACCTTGAAAGGGAATGTCACCTTGGATCCTATAGTTTGGAATTACCTTGTTATAAGCTAATGCTGTATAAGTAATGGTCTTACGGATAAATCCTGAAATAGTGACTACTTCTGAACGCACCTTTTCAATCGTAGTAAATAGCTGTCTATCAACTTTGATGGTTCCTTTTTTTGCAGGAGGAACTAACTGGATTTTATGCTTTACAAATTGTTTAAAGTACAATGTTTTTAATTTGGGGGATTTTGGTATTTTTTTTGTTTTTGGAGTTTCAGGAAAGTATGAAGATATTCTTGTTACTTCAGGAAGACCTGATAAATTAATATGTGGGAAATAAGGCGTGCTTATTATGATTAAATTTTTCTTGTAATGTAAATTCATATACGTTTCCTCACCTTTCCGATGGAATATAATGTAAGGTATGTCTTCTTCATCATAAATGATTCTTTTTGACGAGGAATTTTTCAAAATGAGCTCATGTCATATATTGATGTGATTTTTCAGTAATAAAAATATTTTTGTGTGTCTGTGGGCTATATTTATCATTTTAGCCAAGAAGACTCCTTCCTCAAGGAACGCTTAGTGAGTAGGTGGGAGATGAATTGGCTTCGGACAAGGGATGGCAGGAAGCCATCTTAATTGTTCGACATACATAAACTGTTACTTCACTACCTATCGAATGTATGTTTGTTGTATAATAGAAACATACCGAAATGGAGGTGCAATGAATGATGATTAATAAAGCATATAAATTTCGTATCTATCCAAATAAAGCACAAGCAACCCTAATCAATAAAACGATTGGCTGTTCTCGTTTTGTATTCAATCATTTCCTATCTCTATGGGATAGTGCATACAAAGAAACAGGGAAAGGTTTGACATATGGTACATGCTCTGCCAAACTCCCTGCCATGAAGAAAGAGTTTGTTTGGCTAAAAGAAGTGGATAGTATCGCGATTCAGTCGTCTGTTCGCAACCTTGCGGATGCTTATACACGCCTTTTCAAAAAACAAAACAATGCCCCGCGTTTCAAATCTAAGAAGAACAACGTACAATCTTATACCACAAAACAAACAAATGAAAACATTGCCGTTGTAGGAAACAAAATAAAATTGCCAAAACTAGGTCTTGTTCGATTTGCCAAAAGTCGTGAAGTAACAGGACGTATTTTAAATGCTACAGTTAGACGGAACCCTTCTGGCAGATACTTTGTGTCATTGTTAGTTGAAACAGAAGTGCAAGAACTTCCGAAAACAAATTCTTACATTGGAATGGATGTGGGACTAAAAGATTTCGCCATTTTGTCAGATGGAACAACCTATGAAAATCCGAAGTTTTTTCGATCATTAGAAGAGAAGTTGGCAAAAGCACAGCGTGTTCTTTCTAGAAGAATGAAAGGATCTTCTCGCTGGAATAAACAACGAGTAAAAGTAGCTAGAATTCATGAATACATGACGAATGCTAGAAAAGATTACTTGGACAAAATCTCGACTGAAATCATCAAAAACCACGATGTTATCGGTATAGAGGATTTGCAAGTATCAAATATGTTAAAGAATCATAAGTTAGCAAAAGCAATTAGTGAGGTATCATGGTCTCAGTTTCGAACTATGTTGGAATACAAAGCAAAATGGTACGGCAAACAAGTCATTGTGGTATCGAAAACATTTGCTTCAAGCCAATTATGTTCTTGTTGTGGATATCAAAACAAAGACGTTAAAAATCTAAACCTACGTAAATGGGACTGCCCTTCTTGTCGTACACACCATGATAGGGATATTAACGCAAGTATCAATCTAAAGAATGAAGCGATAAGGCTTCTAACCGCAGGGACTGTGGTGATAGCCTAATAAATTAGAGTTCGATAGAACTCTTTACTTAGGAATCCCCCTCTTCTAAACGAAGTGAAAGTGGGGGGAGTTCAAAAAAGTACGTCATCAAATGAGAATTCTGTTAATAAATTGTGTGCAAATTCAATGTTCAATTAATCCTTGATTTTTATTTTTTTGAAAGCTGTCCTAGTAAAACTTTTAGTCTTTAGGATACAATTTCCTCAGAATCATATAATAATCCCATTGATATCAAGTTAATTGAAAAAATGCCTCCCTAAAATAAAAAATACGCTATTCTTCCTGTAGAACAAGAGGAAAGGATGGCGTTTTGTATCTCTATTTCTGTATGTGATGAATTCCAATTACTTGCTCAAGAAATTCAAAACTGCTTGTTTTCAAATTTCTTACGAGATTTTGCTAGAGTTGTTGGTTTTGTACACTAGATTCAACTGCATTTCAATTCCCCGATGTATTTTCACCTGTTTATCCGGGTGTAGGTGGATGTAGCTATACAGCGGAGAAAATTCAGTTTGGGTATGATTCTATTAAGTGGACAGTTCCTACATATTTATAGGGATTCAGGTAAACAACATGATCCAACTTTATTTTAAATCTAGTATCTTTTCTTTCTTCTATTCTTTTTAATGTATTCATAAATTTTATCCATGACAAATATTTCGTGTTCTATCCAAATGGCTTCAGCTTCTTCTAATGTAACTACTCTCACTAGTTTCTCAATTGCTGTATCTTTAACTAAAAATGTAGCTACAGCACCTGTAGATTTTGAATATTTACTGATAACTAAATCTATAATGTTTTCAATCTCTAATACTCTATTATTAGGAGACTTATTCTCAATTTGACTACTTTGGGTTGATATTTCTTTATTAGCCAGTTCTTTTAATCGGGAATTTAGAGTGAATTCTACATAACCTATTGGAGAATCAATATTTGAACGAAATCGTATATCCTCAATTATTTCTAATACAATTTCTTTATGAGCTTCCCATTTTTTTAACACTTTAGGCAACACTTTTTCTTTACAGCGTTCTTCAAAATTTTTAATTTTTTGTTCAAATGTATTGGGCTGTTGAAATTTATCTAAATTTTTTTCAAAATGAACTAAATTGTTATCTTTCTTTTTTTGGCCACGGATAATAAATTTAATTTTTTGTACTTTCCTGCCTAATTTAATTTCTTCAAATTCAAAAGAAATATCTGTTTTTTGGTCCAATTCTTTTTGAGAAGGTTTTAATACACGTTGCTTAAAATTTGCATAGTTAGGGTATATATCCATTGCATCTAAGTAATACCTTAAATTTTCTAGACTAATTGTACGTTCCTTTAAATCTTCATATTGTTTAAGTAGTTCATAAATACGTATAGCGTATGTACTTTTCAATTTAATAACATTAGCTAATCTATAGCTTGTAAACTTGCTACTTAATTCTAATAGAAATGGCTTTAATAACGGATCAAAACGCATATCAATTGTTCCTTTATTTCTGTTGTAAATTGCTGAAGAAAGCCAAGATACCTGTATCAGCTCTTCCCCCGTCCGAATTTCAATTACTTTTGATAATAATTCCTTTGTAATTTTACTTAACTCCGAATATTTAGTAGATCCATTTAGATCAAGTAGATCATGAAAATGTTTGATGGGGAATGTGTAAGTTTTAAAATCCCGATCATTGGGTTCAATATTACTAGCCAAACAAAGTAATATTTTTTGTTCTACTAAATTCAAACGTGAATTTGCTTCAATTAAAGTATTTGATTTTGAAACAATATTATTTTCTTTAATCTGCAAATCTTGATTTTTAGACATACCTACATACGTCCCTTCTTTCTTACCTCTACTGTTCTATTAACTATAACAAATATCTTCCCTTTGTTATAATTAATTTTTTATTAATTCAGAAATTTCATTCTCACTATTATTGTTGAGAAGTCCTTTGTTTTATATAAAATTATTCTGAAAATCATTTAAATAGTGAAAATTGTTGGGAATATTTAGAGTGGTAAAGTATATAAACAAATTTGTTATCTTGAGAACCATTGTTGTTATGGTTAAAACTAAATTTGTTATCTTGAGAACCATTGTTGTTATGGTTAAAACTAAATTTGTTATCTTGAGAACCACTGTTGTTATGGTTAAAACTAAATTTGTTATCTTGAGAACCACTGTTGTTATGGTTAAAACTAAATTTGTTACCTTTAGAACCATTGTTGTTATGGTTAAAACTAAAATTATTATTTTTAGAACTATTTTTGCTAGAGTTAAGCAACCAAATTTGTTACCTTTAGAATTATTTTTGCTAGAGTTAAGCAATCAAATTTGTTATCTTTAGAATTATTTTTGCTAGAGTTAAGCAACCAAATTTGTTATCTTTAAAACCATTTTTGTTATGATTAAAACCAAGTTTGTTATGATTAAACCAAGTTTGTTACCTTTAAAACCATCTTTGTTAGAGTTAAGCAACCAAATTTGTTATCTTTAAAACCATTTTTGTTGTAGTTAAAACCATTTTTGTTATCTTTAGAACCACTTTTGTTATAATCAAGAGTTATAATCCCTTATATATCAAGACATTTCATGCTCTTAAAACATATAAACATATAAAACATATAAACAATTAACATATAAAACAAGCAAAACATAAAGTGTTGGATGCATATATTTATTATCATTTTTCAAATGAAATTCCCACGTCATAAAACCAAATTTGTTATATTTAGTTTAAATAGACATCTAAACATCAATTAATTACAAAAACCTTTGGAAATATTTAAGTATAAATTAAGGTATATACCCGATTAAAAAATCATACAATAAAAAAAGCCCTATAAAAGGGCCTAATGAGTTTCGTTAGAAAGGAATGTTTTCTATATAATATATGCTTGTTGCAATAGAATGTGAGATAATACATAAAAGTTTCATTTGATAGAGAAGTGAAGTAGCTTAATCGGGATGGGGGATAGTTGAAGGTATCCGTTGTGTGAAGATGCTGTTTTATGAAGATAAAGACTCAGCATTACGAATTTTTTCAGGAAAGTACTCAAAAGCTAAAAAATATCGGGAATAATCTGAATTAATACTCCCATGACTAAAGTTGCGAGCTCTAATTCTAACGGATCAATGAACCGGATTCTTGAATGACTGAGGGTTCGCAATCCATTTTTTGTCGTAAGGAGATACATATAATGATGTTTTCTATCGATTATGGGTATGAATGTATATTTGGTTGGCGGTAATGTCGGTAAGATCCCGTTTCTTAATAAAACAATGATCTGTTCCGTAATGTTATTTAGATATTTCACTTGTCTGATTGAGATGCCTACGGGTATCTTTTTTCTTTTTGCAATTACAATCGGTTAGGTTGAATTTTGTTCTCCTGCGATAACATGAGGATTTGAAACATGAAAAGACCGCAAGGCTTTTTGAAAAAGCACTTTGCAGCCGTATGATTTCTTTTCTTGTTTAAATGAAAATCGATTGTATTCTCTTCTGATTCAAAGGTACGATATAAATATATTTAATTACCCTTAACTTATATATATGTTTCATCAAATCTTCAGGAATCGCTTGTTGACTTCAAGTGTATGTTGGTTGAATCCTTTTCCATAAATTAATTTTTACCTGTTTTATTTTGTCCATATATTAGATTAAGAAGCTGCATATATTCATCTTCTTGTCCGATATCAAATCGTTTCCCATCAATCATTTTTCCATATACTTTTTTAGTCCTAATTAAAGAATGAATCGCATCTGTTAATTGATATTCCCCCCCAACACCAGGTTGAATGTTTTTTAATAAAGGAAAAATATCAGGCGTGAAAACATATCTGCCAATTACTGCAAGATTAGATGGAGGATTTACTTTTGGCTTTTCTATAATATTTGTAATGTTCATGTAATTACCCTTTACAATATTTCCTTCAATAATACCATACTTCTCTATGCACTCATCTGGTACCGTATGAATGCCTATTACACTATTTTTCGTCTCTTTATAAATACTAATTAATTGATTTAAAGCAGTTTCTTTATCCGAAACTACAATATCATCTGGCAAGAGTACAGCAAAAGGTTCATTACCAATAAATGTTTCACCTAATTTTATCGCCTCACCAAGTCCTCTCGCATATGGCTGTCTTATATAATGGATTTGAACATTAGGAATAGCAAGCCCTTTTAACAGATGGGCTTTTTTTTCTTTTTCTAAAAAAGCCTCCAATTCTAATGAATAATCAAAGTAATCAACTATTAAATCCTTTCTGCTAGAAAGTACAATTAATATTTGTTCAATACCTGACTTTACAGCCTCTTCCACAATATAATGAATCGCAGGTTTATTACCTATTGGAAACATTTCTTTTGGAATTACCTTTGTAATTGGAAGGCTCCTTGTGCCGTAACCAGCGGCTGGAATGATTGCTTTTTTAATCACTAATCTCTCGCTCCCTCGAGTGTTTACAATATTAATATTCAGTAACCTCCTTACCCGCGCATGACTATTCCAAAAGAGGCTTTTACCTTGTGATTGCTTTCATTGCTTATATGAATAGGCCCTTTCATTTGTCACCAATCCATCTTGTCCATCAATATACTGTAACAACTAGTACAATAGTACTAAGTTCAGAGAGGTGATTATCATATGGATATATGTATTATAGGCTCTGGTTATGTGGGAATCACATCAGCAGCAGTATTAGCAGATTTAGGTCATGATGTTATATGTGTAGATAAGGATCAAGAAAAAATTCATTCTCTCCAAAAGGGGGAATGTCCCATTTATGAACCGGATTTAAAGGAGCTTATTCATAAAAATATAAACCGATTACAATTCAGTTGTGATATCGATAATGCTATTCGACAATCACCCGTTATTTTTATTGCTGTAGGAACCCCTTCTACATCAAGTGGAAAGACGGATTTAAAATATATCTATTCCGTCATTGATCTACTAGTTCCAGCTATTACATCGTATAAAACTATTATTACGAAAAGCACAGTTCCACCAGGTACAAATCAACAATTATATGAAACACTTATTAAACGTGGGGTTTCATCGGCCTTATTCAATATTGTTTCCAATCCTGAATTTCTTCGCGAAGGCTCTGCTGTTCACGATATGCTCATTCCAGATAGAACTATTATAGGTATCCAAAAAGGTGACACAAAGTCGTTAAAAATTATGCAGGATATATATAAAGGGATTAGCGCTCCTTTCCTTTGTACAGGTTTAAATGAAGCAGAGATGATCAAATATACATCTAATGTATTTTTGGCTACCAAAATATCTTTTATAAATGAAATTTCTCGAATTTGTGATGCATATAACATTGATATTGTTGAAGTGGCAAAAGGAATTGGCTATGACTTTCGAATTAACCCTCATTTTCTTCAGGCGGGAATGGGGTATGGAGGATCATGCTTCCCAAAAGATTTACATTCACTCATCTATACAGCAAATGATAGGCACGTAGCAGTTCCTATTTTACAAGCTGTACAATCCATTAACTCCACACAGATAGATCTCTATGTTGAAAAAATTAAAAAAGCTATAAAAGAACCTTCTTCAAAAAAAATAACGGTTTTAGGAATTGCTTTTAAGCCAAATACTGATGATATTCGTAGCTCCCTTGCCGTAATACTTCTTGAAAAGTTAATCCCTCATGGCTATGATCTACATGCTTATGACCCCAAAGCTTTTCTTCCTTCACATTTAAAAAGACAAGTTACACAACATGATAACCTAGAATCTTCAATTACAAATTCTGATTGCATTATTATCGCCACGGAATGGAATGAATTTAAAACACTTAATTGGAAACAAGTCAAACAAGTTATGAAGGGATGCACAATCGTGGATGGACGCAATTGCATTGAAAAGGATGAAGTAGAAAAATACGGATTACAATATATTGGAGTGGGTCGGTCATGAAAATACTTGTAACAGGAGCCGCTGGTTTCATTGGCTCTCATTTGTGTCAAGCGTTACTTAAAAATAGTGCATATCATGTAGTTGGAATTGATCATTTCATCGGTCCTACTCCAGCAGCTTTAAAAACAGACAATATCCAATCTCTCGAATTGAATTCACGTTTTCAATTCATACGAGAAAATATTTTAACTGCAGATTTATCCAAATTATTACAAGATGTAGATGTTATTTATCATTTAGCTGCTATCCCTGGTGTGAGAACAAGCTGGGGAAAAGATTTTCAGCCTTATGTTACAAATAATATAATGGTTACACAGCAGTTACTTGAAGCCTGTAAACACATAAAATTAGATAAATTTATTCATATATCAACGTCTTCTGTATATGGTGAAAAATCTGGTGCAGTTTCTGAAGATTTATTACCTACCCCTCTATCTCCATATGGTGTTACAAAATTAAGTGGTGAACACTTGTGTCAGGTTTATCACAAAAATTTTCACATACCAATTGTTATTTTAAGATATTTCACAGTGTATGGACCAAGGCAACGTCCAGACATGGCATTTCATAGATTAATTAAACAAATGCTAGAAGATAAACCTCTCACAATATTTGGTGACGGAACACAAACACGTGATTTTACCTATATTGATGACTGTATAAGAGGAACGGTGGCCGCTTTAGAAACAAAAAAAAATATAATAGGTGAAGTTATCAATATCGGTGGAAAAGAACAAGCATCCATTTTGGACATCATTTCTATGTTAGAAAAAATATTAGGTAAATCAGCAACCAAAAACTTTCTAAAATCAGTTCCTGGGGAACCGAAGCAAACATGGGCAGATATATCTAAGGCTAGTACATTACTGCAATATTCTCCAACAGTTTCCCTATTCGACGGACTGGAAGCAGAATATCAATATATAAAACAACTATACAAAGGGGATTAGTTTATGAAAATTGCATATATATGTACAGAGAAATTACCATCTCCCGCGATTAAAGGTGGAGCAATTCAAATGATGATTGATGGGGTGTCCCCCTATATAAGTCAAGATTATGAACTTACTATTTTCTCTATTTCAGATCCAAGTCTTCCAAATCAAAAAACACAAGATAATGTCAATTACGTGTATCTTCCTCAAAAAGAATATGAACAGCATGTTATAAGAACACTTCAAACCAATACCTTTGATATTATACATGTATTTAATCGTCCTAAAAATATACCTCTATATAAACAAGCTTCTCCACACAGTAAATTTGTATTAGGTCTTCATAACGATATGTTTGCTGAACATAAACTATCTATTTGTGAAGGCAATCTTATTATTGAAATGGTTACCGCCATTGTGACTGTTAGTAACTATATTAAACAAACTGTGATTGAGAGATTTCCACAAGCTGAAGAAAAGATTTCCATTGTCTACTCTGGTGTTAATTTAAAACAATCTCCCTCCATCTGGACACCAACAGGACAAAAGATAAGAAATGCATTTCGGACAAAATACGGTATCCAAGATAAAAAAGTGATTCTATTTGTTGGCCGATTATGCAAAAATAAAGGTCCAGACTTGCTCATTCAAGCTATGAAGAAGATTATTCAAACGCATAAAGATACGGTACTTGTAATTGTTGGTGGTAAATGGTTTAGTGATAACCGAGTAAATAAATATGTTAAAAAGCTATATAGAATGGCTAGGCCAATTAAAGAACACATAATTTTCACCAAATTTATTCCTGCAGATCAAATTCATAATATATTTCTAATGGGGGATATATTTATATGTAGCTCACAATGGAACGAACCATTGGCACGTGTTCATTATGAAGCAATGGCTGCTGGAATCCCAATTATTACAACAAACCGTGGAGGAAATGCTGAAGTTATAACAGATGAATATAACGGCTTCCTGGTAGAACAATATAATAATCCAATGGAGTTTGCTAGACTTGTCCATGCTTTGTTATCTCAACGAGAATTTGCACAATGGATTGCTGAAAACGGAAGAAAAATTGTGGAAGAAAACTTTACATTTGAGCATACAGCAAAAAAACTAGATCAGGTATATAAACAAGTAGCAGAATCTACTAATCAACCTGCTAGAAATCTAATACGCCCTCTCAAAATTCTAATTGTTTGAACTATCCCCACTTAACGACCCTGCAGTCTGTTTGAAGTGGGAGATTCCTGCGAACACTGATGTATTCACACAGGCTCTGTCCGCAGTTCTTACGGTGAGAACATAAGTATCTTACACGTTGGCTCACCACGCTTCCTACTTGAGCTTGGCTTTCGCAACTTCGGCAAGCGTGGGGTGATTGAACGTTGAAAATTTTACGGTTGCAACGATTTTTCTGCAACCAATCTCATATCTTCAGTTTTCAAAGAGCAATCTGTACAAGTATATGGTAACAAACATTTTGTCTTACGCCAACCGACATTCATCTCCTACCTATTTGCTGGTGCTATCGCACTTTCACGCAAATTGAGGAAGGAGTCTTCTGTCGGAAAATGATAAAGGCTGCCTATTATGTATATGTTGAAGAACAAAAAACGCTTGGAGAACCAAGCGTATTTTAGTGCTAATTATTTTACGCGTCTTCTTCTTCACCATCGTCATCGTCGTCTTCGTCTTCATCTTCATCGTCTTCGTCTTCATCTTCATCGTCTTCATCTACATCATCATCGTCATCATCATCGTCATCATCATCATCATCATCATCATCATCATCATCATCATCATCATCATCATCATCTACATCATCATCGTCATCATCATCGTCATCATCATCATCGTCTTCGTCATCATCATCATCGTCATCATCATCATCATCATCATCGTCTTCGTCATCATCGTCATCATCGTCATCATCGTCATCATCTTCGTCTTCTTCGTCTTCTTCGTCTTCTTCGTCTTCTTCGTCTTCTTCGTCTTCTTCGTCTTCTTCGTCTTCTTCGTCTTCTTCGTCTTCTTCGTCTTCTTCGTCTTCGTCCTCTTCGTCTTCTTCGTCTTCTTCGTCTTCTTCGTCTTCTTCGTCTTCTTCGTCCTCTTCGTCTTCGTCCTCTTCGTCTTCTTCGTCTTCTTCGTCTTCGTCTTCGTCCTCTTCTTCTTCGTCTTCTTCGTCTTCTTCGTCTTCGTCTTCGTCCTCGTCTGTAAAGATAACTTCTGTTTCATCATCATATTGAATTTCAACCTCTACACCATTATGTGTACCAGATTGAATTATTTCAGCTAGAGATTTTAGAACTTCCTGTAAATCATCATCTGAACTAACACTAAAGCCATTCTCAACATCTAGTTTTATTTTTGCTCTTTTCACATCAGCCATTTACCTAACTCCTTCAATATAGATTTATATATACTATGTCGAAAGAATATGAAAAGATTAATATATTTGCGGAAATTTCATTATTCATTTTCCTTAGCGTTCTTTACTAATTTTGCTATCCACGGGGTTTTTAATGGATGATCGGGAGTAATAATTTTGACTTTTACTTTTGGCTTTTCTATTTGAGTTGGAACGACCTCATTTTGTTCCGGATTTTGTTCTTTTAGTTCTATTGCATTTTGAATCTCTTCATCTTTTACTTCATCAATTATTGTAGTTTTTTGTGGGGATTGCTCTTTTAGTTCTATTGTATTTTTCTTCTTCTTCGTTTTCTTCTTCTTCTTCTTCTTCGTTTTCTTCTTCCTCGTCTTCTGAATCTCTTCATCTTTTACTTCATCAATTATTGTAGTTTTTTGTGGGGATTGCTCTTCTAGTTCTATTGCATTTTGAACCTCTTTATCTTTTACTTCATCAATTATTGTAGTTTTTTGTGGGGATTGCTCTTCTAGTTCTATTGCATTTTGAACCTCTTTATCTTTTACTTCATCAATTATTGTAGTTTTTTGTGGGGATTGCTCTTCTAGTTCTATTGCATTTTGAACCTCTTTATCTTTTACTTCATCAATTATTGTAGTTTTTTGTGGGGATTGTTCTTCTAAATCTAGCAATCCGATTTTGGGTAACTCCTCTAATTCTATTTCCTTAATAATCGCTAAATTCTCTAGCACAGAAGATTCATTTAGTACAATATTTTTTTGCTGCTCATACTCTGACAATTCCCATCCCATTGGCCCTGGTGGAGAAAACACAAATTTCTCTAAGTCTAAAATAGGGATTACTATCTCTTCTTGTTCTGAATTCATCTTATTTCCCTCCGCTATTGCTCTTGATTTCGTGGTAAATATCAGAGAAATTTTGTAAAAATTCTTCTTTAGAGTCTTCAAGTGCAATGATATTTTGCAATGCCCAAATATACTTTTCATCAGACCAAGAACGCTTTTGTCCTAAATAGTATTTATGTGCAATTGCACAGAATAAGTGAGGAAACGATAAATCGGTCCAAAGAACACGATATTGTTTTTCTGATAAGGAATTTTCTGAATCATATGCACTCAACATATGAATTGCTAAATTAGTATCCCAAACTGACATTTTTTTCATCACTTTATTTAAAAAGATACGTAGGTCCCTCACGGGTAAATCACTTGTAATAGAATGTAGCTCTTTCATAAACATAGCATCATCTATTTCTGCAAATCTTGCTAAAGTAAAATCTTGCTGACAAAAACTGTTAGATGCAATAACTTCTTTTGTCCATTGGTCAAAATATGGATCATTTATTTCTTGTAATGCTCTCTGACCACGTGCTAACATTTTATCGACGTACTCTAAAAACATAGTTGAAAATACATCATCTGGAAAGGAGAGTGCAATCCTTTTGTTTCCTTCTAATTCTTGTAATTTCCATCTGTATAATTTATGCCATTTACCTAATCGACCCCGAATTTTACTTTCTTGTATCGGAATATATCCTTCGGATGCTTGATGAAATTTACCTGCATATATTAGTACCTTCTCTAATTGTTCTTTATTATAATAAATAACTTCTTTCCCTTGATGCTTATCATATAGTACATACGCATACTCACCAGATCCAATACAAAAGCCCCCTCTTTTTGTGTTATGAATTTTTGTAATTGGCAATCCATTTTGAAGGAGATGTAAATGTGCTCCAGCAATAAAAAGCATCCTTTTGGGGTGCATATGTGCTTGTTTTAATATTTTTAATCCTTCTTCTGTTTCAACTTCCCAAATTGTTCTCCCACTTCTGCTTGACTGTAAAATGATATTACTTACCTCAAATGGATAAAAGCTAAGGACCTTTTTTAAATGTTCACTCTCTAATCCAGTCGTTTCTTCCAACTTTCATCACCCTCCTCTTAAATTTTATAAAACTTCCCCATACACTTTCATTAAATCCGTGGCAACTCGGTTCCAATTAAATTCTTTTTCGACCTTCGCACGTCCATATTTCCCTATCTGTTTTCTTTTATTTTCGTTATTTAAAAGATTAATTATCTTTTCTGCATATGCATCAGGATTCTCAAAGTCATTGACAATATATCCATTTTTTCCTTCTTCAATAACTTCAGGATTACCGCCTCGATTACTTGTAATAATTGGTAACCCCGCTGCCATTGCTTCGTAATGCACCCTAGCAAGAGGCTCTTGCCACTGTGAAGAGCAAACAAAAATATCTGACATAGCATAAAGTGTTGAAATATCCTTTGGCTTAACAAATTTAATAAAGACTACATGTTCTGGAAACATTGCACCTAAGGTATATAAATGTTTTACATAATTATTTACATTGTTATCTCCAAACCATTTTGAACCAATAAAAACCATTACAATGTCTGGATTTTTCTCAATTATTTTAGGAAGAGCTTGTAGCAAAATATGAGGACCTTTTACTTTGCTCAAGCGTCCAACAAACAAAACTATTTTTTTATTTTGTAAATTCAACTGTTTTAGCACATGACTTTTAACTTTTGTACCATTCACGGTCCACGAAGGATAATATTCATTTACATCTACACCAGAATATACTGTTCTTGTCTTTGCTTTTGCAGTTTGAAAGCGCGAGGTAATTGTTTTTCCTATATAATCACTAACTGTTACAATTTTGGAAGCAGCCGCAATACATGCTTCGCCCTCTTTATCACTTATTTTTTCGTATGCAAACATTTCATTATGCACACTTAACACGAATTTGGTCTGTGGTGCCGCCTCACGTAAAATTGTAATCCAATTGGGACGATTACATAGATGAACCACATCATATTTTTCCTGTTTCAAATGTTTAATAATATAAGGCAGATACTCCTCTTCTGGAAAACGTATATACCTTACACCTTGATTTTTTTCTTCTGATTTTAAATTAGGATCTGTTATAGAAATAACTGTCACATTTTTTCCATTTGAAGCAATAATGGAAGCAACAGAATCTATATAAATTTGAATAGCTCCACCTCGTACAGCTGGTACGGGTAGCTTTTCAGTCGATATTATCGCAATTTTCATTAAATCGCCTCCCTGTTTCATAAAATACAACTTTCTTCATATGTTACGAAGAAACCCTTATGTTTGTGAGTTATCAAGCATTTTTTCATCTTTTATAATTAAATTTGGTAAATAGTACTTTTTTTCTTAAAGGCAAATGGCTAGAGCAAAAATGGTCATGCACCATACAGTAATAAGAGAGTATAAAAGGATGGTGGTATATGTGGAGAATCATAATGAAGAAGCGGTGTATACATTATCGCCCGAAGAGGAGCAAAAATTAGTAGCATTGGCAGAGACAATGATTCAACATTGGGACATTCAAGCGACTACAATCGAATTAATACAAGGTGGACAACTAGCCTTAGTATGGAAAATTCATACTACAGATGGACCATTTTGCTTAAAGAGAATTCATCGCCCTGAAAAAAAGGCTTTATTTTCCATTCATGCTCAAGATTATCTTGCCAAAAAAGGCATGCGTGTTCCGAGCATAATTCCAAGCAAAGTGAATCAGTTATATACAAAACACGGTCCATTTTTATTTGTTGTTTATGAGTGGATTGAGGGAAGACCGTTTGAGCTTACAATGCAAGAAGACCTTGAAATGATTATGAAAGGGTTAGCAGATTTTCATGTAGCTTCTATTGGCTACAAACCGCCACCAGGCATACCTATCTTCACAAAACTGGGACGTTGGCCCAATCATTACATTAAAAGATTTCAGCAGATGGAGATTTGGAAAAATTTATCCGCAACTATGCCGGATGACCCATTTTCACAATTGTATTTGGCTGAAATTGATGCTTTCATTTTAGAAGCAAAACATACACACCAAAGACTATTGGAATCTGAATATACAAAATGGACTGATGAATTACAAACATTCCCCAATTTATGTCATCAAGATTATGGAACAGGAAATTCCTTATTAGATCCAAGCAATCAAATTTGGGTAATTGATTTAGATACAGTTTCTTACGATCTCCCTATTCGAGACTTGCGTAAAATGATTATTCCCCTACTAGATACAACTGGTGTTTGGAATGCAGACCAATTTCAAATTATGATTAACGCATATGAGTCAGTTTCCCCTTTAACAGCAGAGCAGAAGAAAATTATGTTTATTGATATGTTATTTCCATATGAATTGTATGATGTGATTCGTGAAAAATACGTCAGAAAATCACCATTACTTGCTAACGAACTTGCTGAAGCTATGGAATATGAAAGGATAAAGTCAAAAGCTTTAAATATATTAATAGAGGAATTTTAATACACAATACAAACAGTTCTAGGGCAAAGATTACTGTTATCTCTTTTCGACAGAAGACTCCCTCCTCAAAAATGTGAAGGTGTGGAATACCAATTTTAGGTGGGAGATGAATGTCGGTAGGCGTAAGCCTACGTTTTTTCATTTTTACTAGAATCAAGAATAAGAAGCTTTAATTACGAGAACCATTGGTTACGGTTGTTTTAAATTTAATCGGTTTTTTGCTATGTGGAATCATACTTATAAAGAAGCGGGGAAAGGATTAACGTATCATTTTTTCTCTGACGAGCTTACTCAATTAAAAAAGAAAATGGTACGGGAAGAAAATTGTTGTTATATCAAAAGCGTTTATTTTTAGTCAGTTATGTTCGAATTGCATTTACCAAAATAAAGACTTTAAAAATCTTAATCATTGTGAATGTGATTACCTTTCTTGCAGTACACATAACGATAGGGATGTTAACGCAGGACTAAACCTTAAAAACGAAGCTATCCCTCTCTTAACTACAGGGATAGCTTAATCAATTAGAACCGTTAGAAGGTTAAGTGGCTTTTAGTTCAGCAAAGTTCTGTTACGAGGATTATTTAATAGAGGCATAGAACTTACACAGACTGTTCAATTCCAAATTATGATACACTTCCAAACAAAATATGTACAAGCTGACTTTATTTTTGGTAGAGTAGCTATTCCTGATTATGAAAGGTATATTCAAAAAAACTTAAGTGTCCTTGAAAGGTTATGAGAATGAATTGAACTACCCCCACTTAACGACCTTGCGGCTCGTTTGAAGTGGGAGATTCCTGCGAACACCGATGTATCCACCAGTTATCTTAGCAGGCTCTGCCCATAGTTCCTACGGTGAGAACTGGAATGTATTGTACGTTGACTCACCACGCCCCCTACTTTAGCTTGGTTTTCGCAACTTTGGCAAGCGTGGGACGATAGAACGTTGAAGATTTTACGATTGCAACGATATTTCTGCAACCAACCTCATATCTTCAGTTTTCAAAGAGCAATCTGTACAAGTATATGGTAGCAAATATTTTGGCTTACGCCAACCGACATTCATCTCCCATTTACTCACTAGGCTGTGGCCCTTCACGTTCCTTGAGGAAGGAGTCTTCTTGGCTAAAATGATAGATAGCTGTATTTTTCCCTTTCACATGACACTACTCTATTGGGGAATACATGTCCCTCTAAAAAAGAGTTTGTAAAATAGCCCCTTCAATATAGTATTTTTAGCAATTTTCTGTGTGCAAATAAAAAGAGCATCCACAATTGCTAGATGCTCCTATATATATAGTGGCTTCCCCCACACTTTAGTATATGCTTGTCATTCTCAAAAGGTGTAGCAAAAAGAAACCTTATTAGGGGCCTTCTAAAAATATAAGGGGTAACTCTAACGTACAGATTAATATTTCACGATGTCGCTGCTATTATGTGCTTGATATTACTTAATATGCATGAATTTAACATTCCGATCCCTAAAGAGGCAAGGAGTGTCAATCTAAAATATATTGGAATTAACAAAGAAGAAAAAGATAATATTCTTGATACATTTTCGATTTAATTTTGCCATATAATATAAATCAACATTAAAAATCACTCTTTACCCTATTGTTTTTTACATTTTAACGAGAAAACTATTTTACATCACCAATTGCTTGAATAGACTCAAGTCTAACATTAATTTTGTTCGGAAAACCTATAATATTACCAGTTGAATTACTTGCTACTTCTACATTGGGTCCAATAACAGTAACTAAATTTTGACTCACATTCATTACAAAACCTTTAATGTGAATTTCTTCTAAAAACAATGCAGTACGTAAATGAAGCAACTGATAGGCATATAAAAGTTCTCTAATCTCATTTGTTAATTCTGCAAAATTATTACTAGAACTATTCACTACTGAATGATTAGAAGAAGATCCCTTTAATTTTAAAGAGGTGTTAGAGGACATTTTTGATTTTAATAAAACATCAGAAGATTTTTCTGATTCTAATAAAGTATCAAAATTCCTTCCTGATTTAAATGGAGCGATAAGAGGAATCGGATTTATATCAATCAATCTAAATTTACGTTTACCATTATCAGAATTAAAACAAAACTGACACACCTATACCCCTCCTATAATAAGTATGTATTATATAGTAAACACATTATACAAAAATGTACTGGGTATTTATAATACCCAGTACATTTTTAATTTATTATGCTCCTCGATCATCACTTACCGCTAAAATGCTAGCAATCATAACACTAATTTGGTTTGGATTTTCAAGAGTTCCACCGTTCGCATTACTTTCTACTTCAATAGCTTCCCCATTACCACGACGAAGAGTAACAAAATTTGTTCCAATTTGTGTAATAATTCCTTCTACGTGAAATGATGGCAAAAATAATACAACTCTTGCCCCAACCAATTGAAATGCTTGTAACAAAGTTAGAATTTCATTATTATCCATTCTCTATCACCTTCCTTTACTTCTAATTTTGACACCTAACAATGTAACTCTATTAAATTAACTTATTATTAGTTATCAAAATAGAATATGTTCGAGCATAAGAATTGAAATAGACAAGTTGGCAAAATTTTTAGTAATACATTATTAGGACATAATGTTTAAGGGATAATACATAAAAAGATCCTTATTAAACAAATTTCAAAATTACATAAAAATTCCACACTTAACTAGACTCATATACTCACACCATCCTTTCTAGACGAGCATAAGATGTACTGACGAACGAAAGGGGGTAATTTTATGGGTTTTGGTTTTGGTGGAGGTTGTGATTTTAACAGATGTGATCATCATAGACGAGAACATCACAGAAAAGAAGAAAGAGAAGACAATAGAAGAGAAATGAATAACAATCCAGAGTTATTACAATTCTTAAGAACATTAACTCCTGGTACTTGTATTGTTATTCAATATGATTGTCAACCACCTACAAGTGCAACATTCCAAGGTTTTCAAGGAAACAACGTAATCATTTTATCTGACTTTGATTGTTTCCCGGGATTAGCACGTATTGCAATTAACAAAATTAACGTAATCTCTATAAATTCACCTGATTGTGATCGTTTCTGTTGTAAACGTCGCAGACATTGTAAAGAACATGAACATGATCATAGAGAAGATTAATAAGTTTTAATTAAAAGAAAAAGCTTTCCCTTAATTTATAAGCCAATTTGCAAAAAAAACACCTATTAAAATGGAGTGACCCCTGTCAAGTAGACAGTATTCAAAAAACACAATTAAGCAACCTGAGTTCTATATTTATATGGACTCAGGTTATTTAGTTTCTTTTGGAACCTGTGGTGATTATAAAAGTATATATATTTGCGCACAGCAAACTTAACCTCATCAGCTGTGCGGAAAGAGTATAGGTGAAAACACTCTGACTTAAAGTGACTGAAGAAGCTTTCTATACAAGCATTGTCCCAACAGTTCCCCTTTCTGGACATACTAGCCTTCATCTGATATTTTTTGAGTAGTTGAGTATATTGACGAGATGTGTACTGGAACCCCTGATCACTATGCAGGAGAATCCCTTTCACGTTTCGTTTTTTTCTTGCCTTTTTAAGTGTGTCTAGTACTAGTTTCAGGTCATTTCTACGGCTAATTTCATAGGCAACAATTTCATTGTTGTATAGGTCTTTAATAGCGGATAAGTACAATCTCTGTCCATTGAAAATCAAATAGGTAATATCTGTTACCCATTTTTCGTTTGGTTTGGAAGCTTGAAAATCCCTGTTCAGATGGTTATCTGAAATCACGTAAGCCTCTTTCTTCCCGTAATAAGGTCGTTTTCTCCTAATAATGGCTTTGATACCTAGTTCACCCATCAACCTTTGTATACGTTTGTGATTAAAATGAAGGTTATAAGTAGCTTTCAGCCAAACTTGTACTCTCCTGTATCCATAAATCCCTTTAAGTTTTTTATGACACTCCAATACCTTCTTTTTTATTTCGGTATCCTCCAATTGTTTTTCAGAAGGCATCAACTGTCGCTTTATCCATTTGTAGTACCCACCTCTAGTTACTCCAGCGATATCACATAGAATGGTAACTGCATAACCTTTTTCTGATAGCCCTTTGATGGCTTCAAACTTCTTCGTTTTTGGTACAGATTCCACTCCTCCTTTTACATCCCTAAGAGCTTTTTTAACATTTCATTCTCCGCTTCTAATCGTTTCATTTTAGCTTCTGGATCTTCTGGATTGGTTTTTGGTCTACCTATACCTGGACCTTTCGTTTTACCACGTTTTTCTTCTAGTCCTTTGATACCTTCAGCTTCAAAGTGTTTCACCCAACGTCTTACTACCGAGTGATCAATTCCTAATTCTTTAGCAACCGTTTTGTATCCCATTCCTTCTTTCAAGTATAAATCTACTGCTTTTTTCTTAAATTCTATATCATAAGTTACTCTAATTTTGCCCATAGAAAAATCCCCTCCATAGTAAACAGATTAATGTGCTTTCTTTTTACTGTCTACTATAAGGGGATCATATCAAAAAATAGGTGTTTTTTTTTTCTAAATTTACTGAACTGAACATAAATAACAAACCATTTCATATAGCGGACATATACTATTGTAAGGTCGGCATCCAAATGACCCAAATAAATACCCATGCCAAGAAATAAAACTACAAAGTATTTCTTGGCACCTTTTACATAAAATAAATAAATGTATTAAAAATGTACAAACCTAATTAAAAACCTACACATATAATGTATTCTACCTTTCTAATTAACTCTTTAAAGGGATTTATCTTATATAAATCCCTTCTTTTTAAGTATTTAAATACTTTATTTAATCTACATAACATAATAATTCCTAAAAAAATAAGATAAGAGCTTTCCCCTATCTTTTACTTATATTTATTTAAAATGCTATTAAATTACTCGTTGAACACTAATAGCATCTAGGCTTGTCATATTAATATTCGCTGTAGCATCCACCCAAATAAGAAATCCAGCCTCTATGCGAATAAAGACTCCTATTCCATCGATCGGATCTCCACCTGAAAAAACTCTAATTTTGTCGCCTTCCCGTAAACCATTTAATCTTCTTCGTCCTTCAAAATTTCTCAATTCTCTTGCTTCCTCACGGTCTCTGTTTCTTCGGTTTCTTTTACATTCATCACATTCACATCTACGTTCAAAAGACATTTAACATAACCCCTTTTTCCTAAAAAGCTTATTTGTACTATATATTATGAAAGAAATAAATTAATGGAGTAGATGTTCTTCCTCTATCAAGTGCCCAATTAACTAATTTATCAAAAAAAAATTACTAATTTCAACAATTGTACAAGCCATTTTGTATTACTTACATACATTAACAATGAGATGATAATCATCTTATACCCCAAAACCCTAAATTACCTGTTCGGTAACTATCTTTAAAAGATAGAAAAAAGGACAGTTGAAAACTGTCCTTTTTTATTATTTACAAAGATATATATTTGGGAAATTAAACACCTCTTACTAATAAATACATATATTAGGTTCTGGTCCAAAATCAGAATGTTTTTATCAACCAGCTGTTTGGATTAACTGCTTAACAGGTGATTCCGTTAGGAATCCTTGATTCTTTTTTATTTATCATCTTTTTGCACCAGACCCAAATATCCTGCTTCACGCGCGATATGATCTACTAATAACAGAAAATTAAAACCCTTCACCTTACAATTAACAATTAAAAGTAAAAGGTTTCTTTTATAATTACGAAAGACATAAACTAGCTGAATACTTTCCTCATTTAATTATCTAACCGCTTGAACAGTTTGAGGAACAGAAAATGCTTTTTGTAAATGGTGGTCAAACAGATGAAAAAATTTCTCTACTTGTTGAATTAAATTTTTATCATTCCGATTAAATCCCTCACTGAGGAAAAGAGCATGTTCCTTCATAATCCTTAACCAAAATCGATTTTCAGTTAAGGACCTTTCAATAAATAGTTGTTCTGTTAATGATTCTGAAGGTGCTGCTTTCAGTTCTGGTGGAAGCAACATAGCCCGTTGTGTATCCATGATAAAGTGTTCAGGAATAGGCTGATATTTAGACATAAAAACCCTTCCTTCCCCCTTAAAACCAACTACTATGCTATGTATAAAAATAAGTCCAATATAGTGTATTTAGAAGGTATAGTAATTTCTTTTAAGGTTTGTAATTATTAAAATAACAAACAAAAAACCTACACCTTAACAACACAAGGTTTTTTCGCATTAACTTTATTTATCACCTGGGGCGGGCTGATCTACCCCCTTAACACGGTGTTTATGCCCATTATCTTCCGTTGTATAGAAATCGTAATAATGAACATGCATCCCATTCCCAACTGGGATTGCTGGTCCAGAGTATGCCTTGTAATAATGCGTATGTCCATCCTCGAAGACAACATATCCTTGCGTATGATGTATATGTCCCCCATCTTGCGCTGGAATTGGTGGAGATGTTACATCTAAACATTGATGTACGTGCCCCGCTTCAACAGATGTATAATCTACTGAACCATGGTTATGCTTTGGTACAAATCCAGAAACAAAATCATCTTTTCCTACTCTGTCCATTGTATCCATTCCCCTTATACACAAAAATGAATTCTATAAACTAATATGCTACCAATATCAAGATTATCACCAACATTATTCTTCATTGATAGGCCCCTTCTTAATTACGTACATTTACAATTCAAAACTTTAATGAACTGATCTTTCTTCATACCACGGATTTAAGTGAATTAATACCTCTTATACTTCCGAATCCTGTTTCATAATAGTTGTTTTTATCTCTCTACAAATATCGTGTCCTTGCTGGATACTTAAATGTGCAGGAACACTAATCCTAACATCAATCAAAATATAGTGACCATGATCACGCGCACGCATTCTATCAATTCTTTTTACAGATTTCGGGATGTGGGAAAGCCCCTATCGGACTTTAGTCCGCCTTTAGGCATGGGATGAAAGCATCGTTTTTTCATAGAAAAACAGTTGTGTTTTGGTTATACTTGAACGCTAGACAAGCACAAGTCTTTAAAACGCCTATGTGTTCCTTGAAAACAAGATATCATATGGAGTTCGATAGCCGAATTCACGCTATCGGTAAAATGATATGTGTCGTCAAGAACAAGACGCTAAAACATATGAACACGCAACGATCTGTACGGTATGGTTATAGTACCGTAGCTCACGAACCTATACGGTCTGTCGTGAGAGTGGTGATGGCACACCGCAATCTTGCACGTCAGCGATACCAGAAATGGACTTCGCCTTTGGTAGCAAGAATCCCACTGACGTTAGTCAGCTTGCCCCTTTAGGGGGGGGAGTGTCAAATAAGGATGTTCTTGAATTATTTTCGGTTCTGGTGCAAGGATTGCATTTATTTGAAAGAGGTATATAGATTCCTAATGGAATCTATTCTTATCCAGCCATTCCGAATAGTTGATAAATAAACTTCATTTCATTTTGGACAGAATTGTCTCGTAAAATAAGTTGGCCTTTTTTAATGATATGCATCGCTTCTATTCCTGAAAGAATAGATTTAGCTGTACGAAAAGATTTCAATCCTAACATTGAACGAACTCTTTTTTTATAAAACGATGATCTTGCTCTACAATGTTATTAAGGTATTTTACCTGCCTTATTTGGATGCCTACAGGTATCTTTTTCTCTTTCTTCAACTCTTCAATCGCTATAGGATGGGCCGGGGTTTTGCCTACTGTAATCA
Source organism: Bacillus silvicola (assembly GCF_050524305.1). NCBI lineage: Bacteria > Bacillati > Bacillota > Bacilli > Caryophanales > Bacillaceae > Bacillus > Bacillus silvicola. The sequence continues at coordinate 41,449 of NZ_JBNGVC010000024.1, read as the reverse complement.
CACGGGGGTTTGAAACATGAAAAGACTGCAAATCTTTCTTGAAAAAACGCTTTGTAGCCCTATGATTTCTTGATTTTCATAAATGAAAATCAATTGTATTTCCTTTTGAATCAACAGTACGACATAGGTACATCCATTGACCTTTGACTTTCACATACGTCTCATCGACTCACCAAGAATCATTGGTTGATTTAAGATGACGTCGTACTCGCTTATCTAATTCGGGACCATATTGATGAACCCATCGCATGACAGTTGTATGAGCGAGGGATAGCCCACGTTCTTCCATCATTTCGACTAAATCACGAAAACTGAGGTTGTACCGTAGGTACCATCTCACGGTTAATAAGTTAATATCCGATTGATAATGTTTCCACTTGAATAGATTTCGCTTTTCCATACCAATCACATCCTTTTTTAGAGTACTAGTATCAGTATGTCCAAGTTTGATAGACCTTTTTCATATACTTCAAAGTTTTTGCACCAGAACCCAGTCAAGATATTTGTAAAAAAGACGTGGAGTTTTGAATAAAGCCGCGATGTTTATAAAAACAAAAAGTTAAGGTGAATTAGGAGAATCTCTATTTTGGAATGAAATTGATCAGGTTGTTTTAGTTGTTTATTTAAAGCGTTTAATACGTATTTATCTGAACAACCAATAAATAATTAAAAAGGAATTGTGGTGATGCTACATGTGAAGTTGCTGAATCTTAGCTTTCATGCTGCAAAAGTTCTTTGAGAGTGAGAAGAACTCTCATGGGCAAGGAACGTAGGATAAAAAGCGTAGAATCGATTATATGGAAAGGGTAAGATCCTATCATTAATATAAATGAATGTAAAATAACTAAAAAGAACTTAAATTCTTGACAGATAGAAAATAAGTTCTTTCTTTGTTAGTGGAGTTTTATTTAGCAGTGTGTTGGAGCACTATATAATATATGTATTTATTAGTAAGAGGTGTTTAATTTCCCAAATATATATCTTTGTAAATAAGAAAAAAGGACAGTTTTCGACTGTCCTTTTTTCTATCTTTTAAAGATAGTTAACGAACTGGTAATTTGGGATTTGGAGTATAGTAAGATGATTATCATCTCATTGTTAATGTATGTAAGTAATACAAAATGGCTTGTACAATTGTTACAATTAGTGATTTTTTTTTTGATAAATTAGTTAATTGGATGTTTGATAGAGGAAGAAAGTCTAATCAATTAATTCATTTCTTTCATAATATATAATGCAAATAACAATTTTTAGGAAAAAGGGGGTATATTAAATGTCTTTTGAACGTAGATGTGAATGTGATGAATGTAATAGAAACCGAAGAAGAAGAAGAGAACGTGAGGAAATAAGAGAACTGGTGGATTTTGAAGGACGAAGAAGATTAAACGGTTTACGAGAAGGCGACAAAATTAACGTTTTTTCAGGCGGAGATCAGATTGATGGAAGAGGAGTCTTTGTTCGTATAGAGGATGGATTTCTTATTTGGGTGGATGCTGCTGCTAATATTAATGTGACAAGCCTAGATGTTATTAGTGTTCGACGCGTAGCTTAATAGCATTTTAAATAATGTAAATTGAACATAATAGAATCCGAAAAAAAGTGATCATGAGGAGGTGAGAGAATTGGGTAATTTTGGAGAGCGAAGAAGATTAGATGGTTTACGAGAAGGCGACAGAATTAACGTTTTTTCAGGCGGAGATCAGATCGATGGAACAGGAGTCTTTATTCGTATAGAGGATGGATTTCTTATTTGGGTGGATGCTGCTGCTAATATTAATGTGACAAGCCTAGATGTTATTAGTGTTCGACGCGTAGTTTAATAGTAATTTAAATAACGTGAATGTGTTGAACGTAATAGAAGCCGATGAAGAAAGACTGTGAGGAGGTGGGAGAATTGGGTAATTTTGAAGGACGAAGAAGATTAGATGGTTTACGAGAAGGCGACAGAATTAATGTTTTTTCCGGTGGAGATCAGATCGATGGAACAGGGGTCTTTATTCGTGTAGAGGATGGATTTCTTGTTTGGGTGGATGCTGCTGCAAACATTAACGTGACGAGCCTAGATGTTATTAGTGTTCGACGCGTAGTTTAATAATACCTTAAATAAATATAGGTAAAAGATAAGAGTGGATAGCTCTTATCTTATTTTTTTAGGAATTATTATGTTATGTATATAAGTTGAATTAAAAGATTACAATCGAATGCATAATCGATCGATCACTTTTTCAGGTGTGCGATTTAATTCCTGAATAAAAGCCTGTACATTTTTTTGAATTTCATAAATCGATGAATAAAAAACATTATGAATGATGTCTGATTTGAGCCATTTCCATACCCCTTCAATTAAATTTAAATCGGGACTGTAGGGAGGTAAAAACACTAATTCTAAGCGATGACAGTGTTTCCTTAAAAGTGGTTGGATGAGCTTCGCATGATGAATACGCGCATTATCTAGAATAAGAGCTATTTTCCCGTTGGGATACAGTTCAAGTACATGCTGAAGAAAACGAAGAAATGCTTCGGCATCATACCGCTCCTCTTCTACACAAACTAACTCACCGGTTTCATAATTAAGTGTACCAATAAGTTTAACACCTTGGTGTTTCCCATAAGTAGGAATACTGCGTTGTTTTCCTTTTAAAAACCATGTATGCTGCAGTGCTTGGTAATCGCGGATCATGGACTCATCTTGAAACAGAAGATGGTCAATCTCCTCGTTTAAAAGTTTTTTTATAGGCGGGGAAGGTAACTTCCCTAAACTCTTGTTGTTTCACCGGGTCTGCTTTCGCTAATGTATACGTCGGTTTTGTGTAACTAAGCCCTAAATCATGTAAAAGTCGAGACACCCCGCGAAGTGTGTAACTTACGTTCCATTCTCTTTTAATGAAAGAAGCGATAATGGATAAAGTCCAATTATGTTTAGCTGGAAATCCAACATCAACGGGTAGATGAGATGCAATCACTTGAACTAACTCCTGTTCTTGTTCAGGGGCTAATTTACGTGGTGCTCCTGTTGATTGTCCCATGAGTAAGCCATGCAATCCTTTTTCTTTGTAAGCATTCACATAATTATAGATTGTTTTTTCAGAACGACCAATCATGTTCATTATTTCTTTTATAGAAAAGCCTTGTACATAGAAATAGATCGTTTGATAACGTTCATACATTCGTTTCGTTTTAGTCGTTTTCATTGCTACAAGTAGGCTTTCTTTTTCGTTTTGGTGTACATGTGTCATTTTGCTCCGCTCCATTTGTCAATATATGTTACTTATTATATTTCGACAAACAGTAGCTGTAACCTTTTAATTCAACTTATATAGATAAAATCTTAGAAAGAAGACGTACCATCAGTACGTCTTCTTTGATCTTAAAGGAATGATAGATAATTCCACCTGTAATCATGTTAGGAGACTTCATTCTAGAGTGGCAATCAATGTTGTAGGGTGGAATTACTATTCTTAATATATACCAAATGACATGTTTTTATGCGGAAGTTGGTTTATTGAGTCCACATAGACTCCAGTTATGGTAAAATATAGAGGACATATGTATAGTGAGATTCCAATTCTATTGATGAATTGGAATCATTTTTTACATTTAATTTTTTGTGGAGAGTAATCACGCATAAAAAGATACACGAATTGATCTAATTCTTGGCTACAGGCAAGAACAATGGGGTCTGTATATTCGTATGCCTTTACCAACTGTCGCAGTTGTTTCTTCTTTTCCTCAATTTGTTTTTGTAAGTGGAGAATATCAGATGTAGACATGGAAAACCTCTCTATTTCTACAGATTGAAATAAACTTTTTTATAGTATACGCAGTTTTTAAAAAATGAAAACGGTCACATAAGATGTGAGATATTCTATGTGTACAAAAGGAGGGCATTTCTTATGAAAGCAACAGGTATTGTACGAAAAATGGATGAGCTTGGTCGATTTGTTATACCGAGGGAAACGAGGCGTACACTCAACATTCACAAAAAAGACCCACTAGAAATATTTGTAGAAGGCGAAACGATTGTTCTACAAAAATATAAATCATATGGTACTTGTCCCATAACAGGAGAAATTTCTTCCCAGAATATCAAACTAGCGGATGGAAAGCTGACGTTAAGCCCAGAAGGGGCCAAACAGCTTCTGGAGGAATTAGAACAGTATCTCGAAAGAGCTTGAGAATAAGGGGGGAATCAAACGTTGGAAAGAAAACCACATGCACTTCAAAAGGAAAGACCAAAAGCTATGGTATCGCTTCAAGAACGGTTATTACAAGAAGCGATGCAAGAGAAAAAGAATGTGACGCTGATTTTATTGAAAGGTCTTCATATTAAAGGAACAATACAAGGATATGATGTATATTCGATTTTGATAGAGGCGGAAGGAAAGCAACAGTTTGTATATAAACATGCGATCTCTACAATTCGATTCTAAAATAAAACCGTAGCATGATTCCTACTGGATTCATGCTACGGTTAAAGAAATATTATTTAGCGTTTACAGCTTCTTTTAATGCTTTCCCCGCTTTAAAGGCAGGTGTTTTTCTCGCAGGAATGGTAAGAGCGTCCCCAGTCTGGAGTGACCCCTGTCAAGTAGACAGTATTCAAAAAACACAATTAAGCAACCTGAGTTCTATATTTATATGGACTCAGGTTATTTAGTTTCTTTTGGAACCTGTGGTGATTATAAAAGTATATATATTTGCGCACAGCAAACTTAACCTCATCAGCTGTGCGGAAAGAGTATAGGTGAAAACACTCTGACTTAAAGTGACTGAAGAAGCTTTCTATACAAGCATTGTCCCAACAGTTCCCCTTTCTGGACATACTAGCCTTCATCTGATATTTTTTGAGTAGTTGAGTATATTGACGAGATGTGTACTGGAACCCCTGATCACTATGCAGGAGAATCCCTTTCACGTTTCGTTTTTTTCTTGCCTTTTTAAGTGTGTCTAGTACTAGTTTCAGGTCATTTCTACGGCTAATTTCATAGGCAACAATTTCATTGTTGTATAGGTCTTTAATAGCGGATAAGTACAATCTCTGTCCATTGAAAATCAAATAGGTAATATCTGTTACCCATTTTTCGTTTGGTTTGGAAGCTTGAAAATCCCTGTTCAGATGGTTATCTGAAATCACGTAAGCCTCTTTCTTCCCGTAATAAGGTCGTTTTCTCCTAATAATGGCTTTGATACCTAGTTCACCCATCAACCTTTGTATACGTTTGTGATTAAAATGAAGGTTATAAGTAGCTTTCAGCCAAACTTGTACTCTCCTGTATCCATAAATCCCTTTAAGTTTTTTATGACACTCCAATACCTTCTTTTTTATTTCGGTATCCTCCAATTGTTTTTCAGAAGGCATCAACTGTCGCTTTATCCATTTGTAGTACCCACCTCTAGTTACTCCAGCGATATCACATAGAATGGTAACTGCATAACCTTTTTCTGATAGCCCTTTGATGGCTTCAAACTTCTTCGTTTTTGGTACAGATTCCACTCCTCCTTTTACATCCCTAAGAGCTTTTTTAACATTTCATTCTCCGCTTCTAATCGTTTCATTTTAGCTTCTGGATCTTCTGGATTGGTTTTTGGTCTACCTATACCTGGACCTTTCGTTTTACCACGTTTTTCTTCTAGTCCTTTGATACCTTCAGCTTCAAAGTGTTTCACCCAACGTCTTACTACCGAGTGATCAATTCCTAATTCTTTAGCAACCGTTTTGTATCCCATTCCTTCTTTCAAGTATAAATCTACTGCTTTTTTCTTAAATTCTATATCATAAGTTACTCTAATTTTGCCCATAGAAAAATCCCCTCCATAGTAAACAGATTAATGTGCTTTCTTTTTACTGTCTACTATAAGGGGATCATATCAGTCTGTGGGTTGCGTCCTTCACGTGCAGCACGTTCTCTTACTTCGAATGAACCGAAGCCAAGTAGCTGTACATGTTCCCCATTTTGTAGTGCATGTTGAATGGACTCTAATACTGCATCTACTGCAAGACTCGCTTGTGGTTTTGTTAGTTCGGATTGTATGGCAACTTGTTTGATTAATTCTGATTTGTTCATAAGGCACCTCTTATTGTTCTGTATACTTGTTTCAGTATAAAGGTGTAAATGAAATGGTGCAAGATAGTTTGTGAGATGTAAATTCTATAACAGAAAAATGTATTATATAGAGGGAATACTCTGTATAAAAGGAATGGGAGAGGAAAAAAGATGAAAACTGCCTTTTACACGGATCCAAAGGAATTAGAACGTGTTGCAGAAGTAGTAAGGGCATTAGCACACCCTGTCCGTCTCCAAATTGTACGTCAAATAATAAAGAAAAATTCATTAAATGTTTCTGAATTACAACGGTATCTCGCCATACCACAACCCACTGTTTCACAATATCTTGGCAAGTTAAAATTACATAAAGTCGTAGCATATGAGCGAAAAGGATTAGAAGTATTTTATCGAGTGGACGATGAAAAAGTGAAACAAATGCTGAAGATATTGCTAGGCTAAACAGATAGATTCGTTTATTTGCCTAGTCATGTGCGGATAAAAATAATGACCGAGGAGGGGATTATTCTATGGGCGAGAATTCACATTACAATTATATAACAATAAAAGAACTTATCTTTATTCATTTATATGTAACAGGGGAAGAAATTCCATCTTCACAAGCATTACAAATACTCAAACAGTTTGCTCCTGAAGAAATACCAGGTACAATCAGACAAACGCGTCGGTATCGCATACGGAAAAATGGAGAAGAATTGTTTGGATACTATAGAAAGAAACATCCGAAATTATTTGATAAGCAAAAGTTATACACGTATGAAGAGTTAAAACACCGAGCGGTGTATTACTGTTCGTCTCATTTGACGATTCACATGTAATTCAGGAAGCGCAGGAGAATGCTCTGCTTACTTAAATACTCCTGAAAATGGTTATTATATCCAATTCATTAGTCGAGAGGGATAAAAAACGAACGCCCAGATTCCTCTCTAACGAAAGATAAGGAGATTCTGAATGCGTTTTATTCTTGGAAGGCAAAGAGCTAAAATACAAGGAGATAAGAGGATGAAAAGATGGGTAGTAAATATTTCAGGTAGAAAGGGATATAAATCAGTGAGGATAGGTGCATATACAAGAAATTATATAAAATTTCACGTACCATAATGTTTATAAAAACAAAACACATCAAAAATGACAACAAGGGTTGCTTCTTCTCTCCTTCCTCCGCTACAATAGATATATACTTTCTTTGCCCATTCCCCCGAAAAAGGGGCATAACAAAAAAGATAGAATATGAAATAAGAAAGGTGACTCACTTTATGAATCAACCTTTAGTGAATTTACGAGTGGATTTTGCTTTTAAGCAATTATTTGGTGTACAAGGACAAGAGGAATTATTGGTTTCTTTTTTAAATGCAATCTTGCATGAATCCTTATCTATACCGATAGTATCGCTAAAAATTGAAGACCCACACCTCCATAAAGAATATGAAGAAGATAAATTATCCATACTAGATATATTAGCTACACTTCAAGATGGGACGAAGGTAAATGTAGAAATACAGTTACGAAATACACAAGAGATAGTAAAACGTTCCCTGTATTATTGGAGTAAATTGTATACATCTCAATTAGAGCAAGGGATGCCCTATCGTTCTTTACGAAAAACGATTGCGATTAATCTATTAGATTTTGATCTCTTTCCTCAATATGATGACATGCATACAGTCGGACAATTTTGGAGTCAACAACACAAGGAAGTGTTACTCGAAGATTTAGAAATCCATTTCATTGAAATTTCGAAATTGCTACAGCAATGGAGAGAAGAAAAAATTAATCCGTGGGAAAATGAATTTGCTCGTTGGTTACTTTTACTACCAGCGCATGAAGATGAGCATTTGACCCACACACTGGAGGACATCGCTATGAAACAAGACCCGATGTTACAAAAGGCAATCCACAAATGGGAAAATATGAGTCAGAGTAGCTCTTTCCGTCTCGCATATGAAGCACGGGAAAAAGTGTTATTTGATGAACAAGCAAAATTAGCACATGCTCGTGAGGTTGGTATAGAAGAAGGGAAAATCCAATTAATCCGTGGCATGCATAAAAATGGCATGGATATAGAAGATATTGCGAAGTTTACGAATATGGAACTGTCGGAAATACGCAATATTTTAGACAACTAAAGTGTACGGTACACTTTAGTTGTTCCACTGGAGCTTCTAAGCCTAAAGAACTAATACTTAAAAGTAAATTGAATATTCAGAAATATATAGACCGAATGAACCTTTTTATGCTACACTTAGCGCAACCGATACTGTACTACCTTTTGCTCCCTGATTTGTATAACAAGTTAGGGAGCTTTTCGTATTTTTCATGTTCTACGACTATTCTTTCTACAGTGCAAAAGGTTCCATCGTTACATTTCTAAAGATAAACTTATACTATTTTAGTATGCCATAGAAATTGATTCTTTTCAAACTATTTTCCATGTGAATGCTGATTTGCATATTCTACATAACGCTTTACTGATAAATGAGAAAGGAATCCTGTTCTTTTTATGATTTTCTCTGTAGACATATTCCTTTCTAGACAGCGTAGAATATAGGTATTCCGTAAGTGCTGTGCTGAAATTCCTTTTCTCAGTTGCGCTCTGGCTACTTCTAATCGAATCATCTTTTGTACAGCAATGGCTGTTAGTGCTTTCGGAGCATCATTGTCATACACCCAACGAAATGTCCCTCGTGTAAAATCAAATGCAACCAATAACGGATCTGTACTATGATATCTAGGACGAACAGGTTCAGGTATCGTTTTATAGTACGTAAATAAACGTATCTTATCCTCTTCCTTTAACATGACCCTTCTCTCAGTCCCTTTGTTATGTAAAACAGTAATCATGTTCTTTCCAAAGTGCACCTGTTTCATCTGTAACGATACGAGTTCTTGTAGTGTGAGCCCATAATCCAAAAGAAGTGATAGGATGGATACATTTCGATCTATGAGAAGCGGTCGAACGGAAAGTTGTTCTTCTGACAATCCTTCAGGAGAAGAAAAAATGTTTTTCAGTTTTTTCTCTTCTTCCTTCGTAATAAAGTCCTCCTTGCGTAGGGACCGATTCGGTGGAGTGATTCCCTGCATTTCTACAATAGGACTTGGAATATCCAAGAACTGATACAATTTCTTTAACACGACTGCAATACGATGAATGGTTTTCTCTCCATACTTTCGTTTGTATATGAGTTCCTGAAAATAGGCTTCAAAATCCTCTTTATCTATCTTGTTCCATACGTTCTTTTCTTGAAAACGATTCGATGTTTGCAGCCATCTTCCAAAGTCCTCAATATCATAGACATATCGTTTAATTGTGGATGCCTTTCTTCCACGACTAGATAAGAAAAAAGAAAAATTTTGTAAGGTATCCTCAAATTCTTTTTTATTCATGTACCTATCACCTCGCTTTTTCTGTATGATCTTATTCCTGTACAATTTTCATTTCAGCTTAGCCGGGTATTTCCAATCTCGCTTATCTTGTTTATCAGGTTTTATTTTTGGCTTCTTTCGCTCTATTTTGTTCTTCACCTGATTTTGTTGTTCTAATGTATCTAACTTTGTTTGCATTTTCTCCATCTGTTCTTTTACTTCTTTAAGCTCCAACTTGATTTCTGATAGCAACCTTAAAATTGCATCACCTTTATTCATAAAAATAACCTTCCTTTTTAGGATGAATATTTTCTCAATATAAAAAAGATTTAATTTTCAGTATTTTTCGATATAATAAAGAAGAATAACTGTCATTATTCCCTTCTCAAAGGACGGACTATGCCAATAGAACCGTTCTTTTTTGTGTTAATATTTTTTATTATCTAGAAATTAATTATACTATGAATTTGAGTGACTTTCATTTCATCTTTTATCTATGGGCAGATTATTTCCATAGTCTGTTCTTTTCGTTCGTAAAGGTACACTTTTACAAACATGCGTAATCTTCATAAAAAATATTTGTAAACCTTCAATTAAAAATTTACGGATGTTCATTAATTTCTCATACGTTTACGAATGAAATTAGACTCCCAAAAACGATTATTTTTGGGACAATTTTATATTGATCGTTTTTTGTTATTTTTTTGTCGAAAACTTCTCCCAAAACTCATAACAAAAACTATATCTCTTATACGTACGTTTATGGTACGATATATACATAAAGAGAGAACATTTCTATAAGGCGGTGAGTATAAAAAGTTAAAATTTCACTATTTAACAACAGAGGTGTAGTGGATCATGAAAATAGGATACGCAAGAGTAAGTACACAAGATCAGAACTTAGATATGCAAGTAGACGAATTACAAAAAAATGGATGTGAACGTATCTATCAAGAAAAAGTATCGGGTGCCAAACAGGATCGACAAGAATTAAAAATAGCTTTAGACATGCTTCGTGACGGAGACACTTTTATTATTTATAAACTTGATCGCCTAGCTCGATCTGTTAAACAGCTATATGAGATTATGGATATTATCCGCAAAAAAAACGTCCATTTTATTTCCTTGAAAGATAACATTGATACCTCTACAGCTTCAGGAAGAGCTATGTTCGGTATGTTTGCCGTTTTTGCCGAGTTTGAAAGAGATATTATTCGTGAAAGAACAGTTGCCGGATTAGATGCAGCAAGAGCAAGAGGAAGACAAGGTGGAAGACCTAAAAAGGATGAAAAGAAAATTCAGCAAGCTATCGAATTATATCAATCTAAAAAATTTACAGTTAAAGAAATCAAAGATATGACTGGTGTTTCCAGTTCCACCCTATATAGGGAAATGAAAAACGAAGAAGAATAACGAAAAAAGCCCTCTTCTAAAAATGAAGTGACCCCTAAAAGTTAGACATGGTTATTTCATTAGGCAGCGTTTTGGGCGTGGGTCCGGTATTGTATCGGACTCATACCCTTTAATTTTGCCTTAATTCTCTTATGATTATAGTAAGATATATATTTTGCTAGTTCTTGTTCAAAATGTTCCATATTCTTAAAGTCTTTTCGATATAAAAATTCAGATTTCATAATACCAAAGAAATTTTCGATAACTGCGTTATCGTAACAGTTCCCTTTCCGAGACATACTTTGTGTAATACCACGTTTATGAAGAGAATCACGGTATTTTTTCATTTGATAGTGCCAACCTTGATCGGAATGAATAAGGAGGGCATCCTCATCTGTTAAGCGTTCAAAGGATTGGTCTAACATATTAGAAACAAGGGCGTAGGTTGGCCTTGAACCAATTGTATACGTGATAATTTCACCATTAAACAAGTCCAACATTGGCGATACATATAATTTCTCTCCAAATAATTTAAACTCCGTAATATCCGTGACCCATTTTTCGTTTGGCCTTTCTGCTTTGAAATTACGTTCTAAAATATTAGGGGCAATCTTTCCAACAGTTCCTTTATAAGAGCGATATTTCTTCATACGGACCAAACACTTTAATCCTAATTCTTTCATAATGCGTTGTATCTTTTTGTGATTTATTTTATGTCCACGATTAGTAAGTTCATCACGAATACGGCGATAACCATAACGGCCTTCATGTTCATGATAAACAGCTTGAATTAATACTTTCAAATCTGCATCTGGATCCGGACGTTTGGCATTTTTTAACCAATAATAATATGTGCTACGTGGAATATTGGCAAGCACTAAAAGTGATTGTACCGGAAATTGATGCCTTAATTCATAAACTACTTGCGCTTTGTCTTTTTTTGTGACTTCTGTTTGTTTTGAACTAAGGCATTCAACTTTTTTAAATACGCATTCTCCATACGTAACCTTTCTAACTCCTCTTGGAGTTCTTCAATGGAGCCTTCGACTGGTGATTGCTTTTTCACTATTTTGTGATTTTTATTATTCATAGACGGATGCCTCTTTTCTTAAAGTTGTAGGGCATCCAATCCTTCTGTTTCATAAGCTACTTTCCATTTACGAACCGTTTCATAAGATGGAATATTAAAAATTGCCGCTGTTTCCCTGATAGACGTCCTATTTTCAATCATATAGTTAAGTACGTCTAGTTTAAATTGCGTAGAGTAAGATGTATAGCGTTTTTCAAAAGCTTTTTCACCGGAATATTCATATCGGCTAATCCAGTGATAAAATACCCGCTGATCCACGCCTATAGATTTAGCAATGCTTGTCCCGCCTTCTGGGCCTTCTAAATATCGTTTTACTGCTTGTATTTTTTCTTTTGAAGAAAATTTAGCCATAAAAAAACTGCACCTCCAATTGTTAGTCGTGTCTAACAATTGGGGTGCAGTTCAAAAACAAAGGGGACCTTTTTTCATAACTGCTCCTCATAATATAATGAACAGCTATCTTACATGATCTATTAAGACGCTGGAATCCCGCACTTTTTAATTATAGAAAGGAAAAATATGACTTTATATAATGATGCATAGTTAGAAATTATGCTAATATGAAAGTATAGAATTCTGAAAATATAGAAAGGTGTGATTTTTATTAACTGGGAAAACTTTTATAGAGTTAAAGCAGTTTTAATCCGTATGCTTTTTGAATTATTCGTATTAGGCACGATCATTATAATAACCCATATATTTATGAAAACTATTTATGATGTGAATTTAATGAATTTACTACAACCTTTTTGGAATAACATATCTAAGGATCTTCTTTATACAGCAATAGTCTTACTCTTATCTTTAGAATGCTATAAACGGTATCAATCTTTACGGGATTTTCAAAGTTTAAAAAGACTAAGATATAAATATGAACACTCTATAGAATTAATTGAATTTCATAAATTATGGTTAGAAGGTCGAATAGAAACGCTTAGATTTAAAATGAATACACTAAAATATTTTTCGCTTGTTCCAATTATGTTTTTATTATCCCGTGATTTAATTATCAAGTATATGAACCTTTCTTTAAGTGCATATTCAATCATTTTGTTAGTTACAGTGCTAGTTTATACAGCCTGGTTAATTAGAATTTACAACCAATATGTTACTGTACAAAAAAAATAACTAATTATGAAGAAGAAATATTAATGATTAAAAACCCTGAACTATTTAACCTTAAAAACAAAGAATTAAAAAGAAATATGAAAATGGATAACTGGAAAAATCCATTACCAGTGAGTCCTCGAAGGTCGCAATCAATATCGGAAGAAAATGAGTAATAGCGCATAGAGGCGGAGGTGGAAGATGGAAAAGCATATACAGTTAGAATTGTTTGATATAAAGAAGGATGATGAACAATTTTTTCGTTCAGATGAATTTGCAGAAGCACTTGCAATGGTTTGGGGATTTGGTTCACAGAACACTACATATTTCGTTTTAAGGTCCCCAAATAAAGAAATTTTGAATCGTTTTAAACAAATAGTGAGGAATCCAGTTTCTATGTTTGATAGGGATATAGATAAAGAATACGGAACATATACACAGTGGAATTTAGTTTATAATTCAAATCACCCTTTTATTTTACAAATAAAGAAACTTGGATGGACACCAAAAACACATCAAGTCCGAAATTATCCGGTAGGAAATTTTAATGAAGATGTGTTTGTACAAACTTATATACGTTTACACTATACATTAGATACAATATGCGCACGTAAACAATATATAAGACCAAGAATTAGAATTAATGGTTCTAAAAATGTTTTATATGGTATTAGCACTTTTCTTGAACAGCGTCTTGGTATTGGGAAGAAGAAACCTCAAAAGCATCAAAAATCTACCACTACAAGTACGATTTATATAAGTCCACTATAAAATATCATCATGTATAAATCGTTTCCGGATACCCGATAATGTTTGTAAAAAGCATAAGGGGAGAAAGATACGCTATGCCACATAAAATACAAAAATCACAACCTTTAACAATATCAGATTTACGAAAATTAGAGAAAAAAGAAAAACAAACTTCTCGTCAACGACGTATTACAGCTGTTCGAATGGTAATGGAAGGATATACAATGGTGGACGTAGCGGCCATACTTGGTATGCATCGTCAAAGCGTTGCTCGTTATGTGAAAAAATTCAAAGAACACGCACTAGAAGGATTACTTACTCGCAAACAAATCCCAGGTAAAAAGCCGTATTTAACTAAGCAACAACAGGGAGAATTGAAGCAACTCATTTTAAATACAACTCCAGCGGAGTTGCAATTCGGTCAAGAAGCTTTCTGGAATACACGCAATATCCAATACGTCATCAAAGAGAAATTTGCTATTTGTATGTCGCGTGAAGGCATCCGTAAAATGTTACATCGGATGAATTTTTCCTATACAAATGCTACTTATGTATTGAAAAAAGCGAATAAAGAAAAACAAATACAGTTTCAAAAACAATTAGATATGATAAAAAAAACTTAATTGATGAAAATACTGTACTCTTATATCAAGATGAATGTCACTTTAGAGATAGTCAAACCGTTCATGCTACATGGTTTGCAAAAGGGAAACAAAAGAAAATTGCAGTGTTAGGAAAGCGTATTTCAACGTCTTTATTCGGTACGATTGATGCAATCACTGGTAAATTTCTCTGTACAAAAGCAGAGTGCTGTAATGCTGAAACGGTTCAGCAATTTTTAACATATGTGTTAAAAGAATATAAAAATAAGCACGTTGTTAACAATTCTTTTTCTGGTTGAGTGAGGGAAAAATATTGACAGCGATCTTCATAGGTAAAGTTCGGTATAGAATAAATCGTTTGTATTTCATCTTCATTAAGAATTCTCAACCGTTTTTGGTTCGTTGTATTTTTTTCGATATCCATAATATTTGTCCTCCCTGTGACATAGCATATATAGCTCGTTATATTCCCTAAATTTCAGATTTTAGGGAAATCTTTAGGAACCCCCATTTTCCTAGTCTAGTACGTTCCCTATTTATTCTCCCTAAATGTAAGGTTATAATCAAGAGGAAATCTACAGGAAAGAGGAATTTAAATGGGGAATGTTTATGGATATGCTCGCGTGTCAGCTGCACATCAAGATTTAGAAATGCAAATCGAAGAATTACAACGATATGGTGTCGATAAGCTATTTTGTGAAAAGATATCAGGTAAGAATGTGAATGACCGTACAGAATTTAAGCAGTTACTAGAAGTAGTGCAACCCGGTGATACGGTGGTTGGTTACAAATTAGATCGAATGGGACGATCCATATCTGATGTGTTGAAGACCTACGAATCATTTACTGAGAGGGGGATTCATCTCGTTTGCATATCTGACGGGATTGACACACGCCGGAACAACGATATTATGACCAAAGCAATGGTTACGCTGTTGGGGCTGTTCGCGGAAATGGAACGTAATTTCATTCGTGAGCGGACGATGGCCGGTAAGCTCAGAGCGAGGGAACATGGAGTAAAGTTTGGACGTAAAGGAAAAAACAAGGATTTAGTAGATCATGCCATTGATCTTTGGAAAACGAGAAAATACACGATTAAGCAAATTGAGAAAAAGACGACTGTAACAAAATCAACATTATATCGTGAGATTGAAAAACGTGGGCTAATGAAAGAATCTTAACTTCGCTGTATCTATTCTTACGAATAGAATCACTAAAATGTCTCTGAATCAAATAGGGCAGACTGATTCAGAGACATTTCCTTTTATGGAATAAATCCTTAATGTACCTTTTGGAGGGGATGGGCAAGAAACCCCAATATGGACATGAATAATAAAAACAAGAGCGCCCTTGTTATATAGGATGATTACTATACAAAAGTAACGAGTGTAATTTTATTTTATGTAGTAACATGTTGGAATACGAAAAAAGACACTCTCCTCGTTGAAAGTGTCTTTTCCTATGCGGATTCTCCGATAACATTCTTAATATATATGTGAAAAAATATTATATGACTAAAAAATAAAAAGACGCCTTTTTAAGTTGAAAGCGTCTGTTTTATATAAACTTCTCTCGGTGTCTGTTTTAATATATGCTGTGTTAGGAATAACTATTACATCCTCATAATGGTTTTATAAAAAGCTTCAGCTTGTTCTTCTCCATGATCTAATAAATTTAAATATTCATCAAAAAAATCAAAGATGATAGAAACTTGATGGTCATATAATTTCATGTGGTTGACGACGTACATCGTACCTTCAGCTGCTAGATCATACGTATATGTAGTCCGTTTACTCATCCATTCTTTCCATATGGATAACGCAAGTTCGATACATTCTTTATCTGATGCAAAGCGTTCATACTCCCATTTCATTAACATATAAGTATCCTCCTCTTCATTCTTCGAACATTTCTTCGTAGGTACTCTTGTAAAAATTAAATAGTTCCTGACCTTTTAAATCTTGAATCAACTTGGTTAGTTCTTTTTGTGTAAATTTAGGAGAAAAACCAGTTGCAATATGTGCTAACTCTATTCTCTCCGAATAATAGCAAATATAAGCTAAGTCATATTCTTTGAGTTTACGCATCTATTCTCCTTCCTGATTAGATCAATTTGAATCATTTAGTTATGCTATTGTATTAATTTTATAATGATAGCGCTATATTGAACATCCTTAATGTGAATTATACATTTGATAAACATATGGATAGTACCGCATGCCCATCAACAATTTTTCCTCCGGCGAAAATGTAACAAAAATGAATGTTTATGTTACAAAATCGATTAGTAAGGTTAATCCTTCAGTGGGACTAAGCAAACTCGTTGTTATCATACATAAAGTTGTTTTACCATCACCAAATGGTCCAGATAATCCAAAACGTTAACTACTACTAATTTGGAGTAGTTAACGTTTTGGAGAATGGGCGAAGAGACCCCCTATCTTATGTAATCTTTGCTTATTCTTTGCACCAGAACCAATGAAAAACCAATCATTTTATAAAAAATACAAACCACCAGTGCTTACTTTACATATCTTATTAAAGGAATATGCATCGTCATATACTCCGATTTTTTATCACCAAAATAATTTTAAAGGAGCGAATCACTTTTGAACGAACAAAATTCAATAGAAAGCTATCTACAAGGATTGTTAAAAAAGCGTGCAAATCTACAATCAAATGCGAATTCTCTTCACCCCCCAAAAAACTTGGAGGATATCCTAGAAGAACTCGTAGTTGCGTTTCCATCCGGCTGTTTCTGCCCCCCATCACAGCAAACCATCACCCAAATCGAAAATGCATTAAACGATTTATTAGTATGGAGTACATGTGCACCTATCTGTAATAATTTAAAACTAGAATTACAAGATACAATTAATGCTGTACAAAATCAATTAGATGCGAATCCATTTTCATGCTGTGCTACAATCATGGCATTGCAAGCACTAGAAGTTGTATTAAATCAAGTACTTGCAGCATTACAACTAGGCAGATCTCAACAAACAAATTTATTAACCCTATTACAACAATTACAAGCACTTTTTGCTGGATATATAGCATGTCTTGCTTGTGAACCGGGGGCTACCGGACCAGCTGGAATAACTGGGGCTACTGGAGTTACCGGGCCAACTGGAATAACTGGGGCTACTGGAGTTACCGGGCCAACTGGAATAACTGGGGCTACTGGAGTTACCGGGCCAACTGGAATAACTGGGGCTACTGGAGTTACCGGGCCAACTGGAATAATTGGGGCTACTGGAGTTACCGGACCGACTGGAACAACTGGGGCTACTGGGGTTACCGGACCGACTGGGACATTTCCACCTGCCTATGCTGAGATTGTCTCGAAGGCTCTTCAGACTGTCGCTGATTTAACTCCTATACAATTTCTTTCACCGTTTTCTGTTGTGTCTAATAATGTCACATTTAATGGAATTGATACTTTTACAATTGAAGTACCTGGCACTTATTTTTTTACTGGTGCTATGATGCCCGCGAGTAATCAGGCTGGACCATTTGGTGTCGGGGTAGTATTCAACGGTGTACAATTGGGGCCGACT
Organism: Bacillus silvicola; assembly: GCF_050524305.1. Lineage (NCBI taxonomy): Bacteria > Bacillati > Bacillota > Bacilli > Caryophanales > Bacillaceae > Bacillus > Bacillus silvicola. The sequence continues at coordinate 23,520 of NZ_JBNGVC010000024.1, read as the reverse complement.
GGAACAAATTATGGTGAATCCGCAGGGCAAGAAGTCATTTGTTTTGGATTTTCAGTTGAAATCCCAGCAGGTACAAAAATTCAGTTATTTAATTTTAGTGGACAACCGGTTTCAATAGGTGGAACCCTGACCCTAAACCTCAAATTTGATGCAGTACGTTTAGCTTTTTTCCGTGTTTCTTAGATGTTTTTGCAGAATAAAAGTGCAGAGAATTGCAGCGAAGTTTCTTGCAGAAAACTTTATTTAGAGAAGAGGGCATGATAGCCTGATTTGATACGCCAGCCATTGATACGTATGGGTTCTTGTTGAACGATTTATGCCTTTAAAGGCTTCGTGTCAAATTGCTCCCCCCCCCCCGAAAAAGGGTATTAAAATCTCTTAAGTTTATGGGCATGTATAGTGAGGCCTATTGGAAGTTTTGCAGAATCTTATACATCACAAGCTGATCATGGTAGACCGCCTGCACCAGCATACGAATACGTTGATGTTTATACTGATCATGAAGAACATATTTAAATACCTAAAAAGGAGGGTGCTAACAGCGAAGCCACTGAAAATCCTTCGGATTTTTGTGCAGATTAAAAAATGATAATAAAAAAACGACGCTATAGTTCAGAATATGAATTGTAGCGTCGTTTTTTGCATGAATCAGGGCTATCAGTTCATTATTTTAATCCATTAATTTCAATATTCTTTTTAAATTCACTGTAAAAATAGTCATAGCCCCTTGTAATTCCATGCCAATGAGACCCGAGGATTTCGCAACATCATACCCGTGTCTATGTTTTAATTCACTATTTTTAGCCTCTATTTTATAACGTTCTTTGGATTTCCCCTTAAAATAGTTGGTTTCTTGAAATTTGGCTTGTTCTGTATGTTCATTAGATTTAATAGTTACAGAATAAGTCTTACTTTTAGCACCTTTTTTATAGCACCCTTCTTTAAACGGACAGTGTTTACATGTTTCTACATCAAAATAGTATGTGTCAGTTTGGTTAGAACTTACCTTTTTCGGTTCTGGTGCAAAGATAATCAAATATAAAAAGAGAATGACAGACTCCGTTAGGAATCCACTGTTACGCAGTGAGACCGAAGAGATTATTGATGAATTGTATCTGGTTTCGGACAGACTTCTCTCCCTGAAAAGTTTGTCCTTTTTTGATCATATGCATAGCTTCGATTCCAGCTAGCGTCGTTGACGCGGTTTGGAAAGACTGAAATCCGAGCATATACCTGACTCGTTTTTTGATAAATCGATGGTCTTGTTCGACCATATTGTTTAGATATTTTATTTGTCGTAACTGGATTCCTGATGGTAGGTTCCCTGCTTTTTGTGATTGTTTCACGGCTTTTGGATAGGCAGGATTTTTATCAACTGTGAGCACACGAGGTTTTGAGGTATGACAAGAAGCTAAGGCTTTTTTGAAGAAGCGTTTAGCTGATTTTGTTTTTCTATTTTTACTCAAATAAAAATCAACAGTGTTTCCTTCGGAATCCACCGCACGATACAAGTACATCCATTTTCCTTTTACTTTGATATAGGTTTCATCGACACGCCAGGAATCATTTGTTTTCTTCAAATGAGGACGAACACGTTTATCTAGCTCCGATCCATATCGATGAACCCAGCGCATAATCGTTGTATGAGCAATGGACAAACCACGTTCCTCCATCATTTCTACCAAATCTCGATAGCTTAAACTGTACCGGAGGTACCATCTAACTGCTAATAGAATCATTTCCGGCTCATAATGCTTCCATTTAAAATCCACTGGTTTTGTCATCGTCATAACCGTCCTTTATTTATGAATATTTCTAGTGTACACAACGACAGTATTTTTTGCACCAGAACCCGATGTACTGTGTATTCATCTAACACATATGTTTTTTGTTGTGCTGCCAATAGAAGAGTATATTGTTCTTGAGCCTCCTCTAGTTGCCCATCAATCATGTCAGTAATCAGCGACAGGGAACTGATTGGCTGCCAATTGGGTTCAGGTGTCTTTGTCATATTAATTTTGCTCCTTTCTTGTTATGGTGTTGTTTTCATCATAACAAAATTAAAATGAACAGGCTTCATTTCATCTGAAAATCACAGAATAAATCCGTTAATCTTGTAGAATCATGATAAAGATTCTGTGAGTTATGGATTCCCAAACTGTGAATCGTTAAAATAGCGATTGTGCAGCAATCTAATATAAGATATACCCATTCTGGAAGAGCATATTGTAGTACATAAGTGAATGGTTAATAATGTGTGGTAAATTTACGTAGGTTAGAATTAAATAATGGAGTTATCCAAAAGATAGACACTAATTAAGAATGTGCCTATCTTTTTTTATTTGTGTAAGTTTGCCTCTTCTAAACTTTATTTTGTACAATGATAATGAGAACCGTTAGAGACAATAAAGGACGGGTGATATAATACATGAGTAATAAATTAGTCAATTTACGAGTGGACTTCGCTTTTAAACAATTATTTGGCGTGAAGGGGAACGAAGAACTCTTAACAAGCTTTCTCAACGCGATTTTACAAGAATCCCTATCTGCACCCATTCAAACATTACAAATCGAAGATCCACATCTTCATCAAGAGTATGAAAATGACAAATTATCCATACTAGATATACTTGCTACACTTGATAATGGTACAAAAGTAAATATAGAAATACAGGTTCGAAACACACAAGATATGGTTAAAAGATCGCTGTACTATTGGTCAAAATTGTATACATCTCAAATTGAAAAAGGGATGCCATATCGTTCTCTTCGAAAAACAATTGCAATTAATTTATTAGATTTCCGTTTGTTTCCTAACTTTGAGGATATTCAAACCACAGGTCAGTTATGGAGTCGCCAACAACAACAAGTATTACTGGACGATTTAGAAATTCATTTCATTGAAATTCCAAAATTGCTTCAGCAATGGAGAGAAGAAAAAATTAATCCATGGGAAAATGCATTTGCTCGCTGGTTATTACTTTTACCGGCACATGAGGATGAATATTTAACCCATACATTGGAGGAAATTGCGATGAACCAAGACCCAATGCTACAAAAGGCAATGAATAAATGGGAAGACATGAGTCAAAACAGTTCCTTCCGATTACAATATGAAGCCAGAGAAAAGGTTTTATTTGATGAACAGGCAAAATTAGCTCATGCTCGTGAGGAAGGAAAAATGCAATTAATTCGTGGTATGCATAAAAACGGAATGCCTGTAGAGGATATTGCAAAATTCACAGGATTACGTGTAGAAGAAATAAGAGAGATTTTACAATCATGAATATATAGAAATAGCACTTACAGTGTTTGTAGGTGCTATTTTTGGTTCTGGTGCAAAGATAATCAAATATAAAAAGAGAATGACTCCACTGTTACGCAGTGAGACCGAAGAGATTATTGATGAATTGTATCTGGTTTCGGACAGACTTCTCTCCCTGAAAAGTTTGTCCTTTTTTGATCATATGCATAGCTTCGATTCCAGCTAGCGTCGTTGACGCGGTTTGGAAAGACTGAAATCTGAGCATATACCTGACTCGTTTTTTGATAAATCGATGGTCTTGTTCGACCATATTGTTTAGATATTTTATTTGTCGTAACTGGATTCCTGATGGTAGGTTCCCTGCTTTTTGTGATTGTTTCACGGCTTTTGGATAGGCAGGATTTTTATCAACTGTGAGCACACGAGGTTTTGAGGTATGACAAGAAGCTAAGGCTTTTTTGAAGAAGCGTTTAGCTGATTTTGTTTTTCTATTTTTACTCAAATAAAAATCAACAGTGTTTCCTTCGGAATCCACCGCACGATACAAGTACATCCATTTTCCTTTTACTTTGATATAGGTTTCATCGACACGCCAGGAATCATTTGTTTTCTTCAAATGAGGACGAACACGTTTATCTAGCTCCGATCCATATCGATGAACCCAGCGCATAATCGTTGTATGAGCAATGGACAAACCACGTTCCTCCATCATTTCTACCAAATCTTGATAGCTTAAACTGTACCGGAGGTACCATCTAACTGCTAATAGAATCATTTCTGGCTCATAATGCTTCCATTTAAAATCCACTGGTTTTGTCATCGTCATAACCGTCCTTTATTTATGAATATTTCTAGTGTACACAACGACAGTATTTTTTGCACCAGAACCCTTTTTTGTATAAATCATACCACAGATTTCAGACAGGTTCTTATGAAGTAGTGATATTCCAAGGAACCGTTCCGGTTTCTATGACCTGGCTTATAGCTTGTAAGACAGATTGTTTTTGTTTTTTCATGGTGCTAATAAAACTTCGTATCTGACAAAAGGATTCTGCACCTTTCTTAGAGCCTGTTTATAGTCTTATCTTTTTATTAAAATAGCGATAAATCCTAGGAGAACCATTTGTTTACTTGTTTCTAGTTTTCTCTCTACATTTTTGAACAATCGTCTGTATTTTTCTAACCAAGCAAATGAGCGCTCTACGATCCATCTTTTAGGGATCACTTGAAATTGATGCAATTCGGACCGCTTGGCAACTTGTACTTCAGCATTCAATAGCTTTTGAATTTCTTTTTGAAACTTTTCTCCTGTGTACCCACCATCCGTGAGGATGGCTTCTATGGTTTCTTTCAATTCAGGATATTACTCGTACATTTCGAGTGCGCCTTTTCGATCTGTGACATTGGCAGTGGTAACATGGATTGCATGGGGAAATCCAAGAATATCTACACTGATATGTCGTTTAATACCAGAAACTTTCTTACCACCATCATAACCTTTTTGTTCAGCCGTATCTGCATTCTTAACACTTTGGGCATCGACAATATTAAAGCTAGAGCTTTTGGGGCGATTCACTGCTTCCCTTATTTGCCCAACAATTTTTTTAATAAGGTCTCTAATAGACTACTACCTTCGGCATTGGATTTACTCCATTTTGCATAGTAGCGGTAAACATTTTGCCATTTGGGATAATCTTTTGGTAAAGCACGCCACTGGCAGCCTGTACTCAGAACATAGAGTAGTGCATTGAACACATCATAAAGGTCATACTTTCGCGGACTTGTGCGTTTGCTAAACGTTTCTAGTTCCTCACGAATGATCTCGAATTTTTCACGGCTGATATCACTTGGATAAGACATACACTCATCTCCTGTTTTTGCATACATCCTAACATATTTATAAGAGCCTGTTTATAGTCTTATTTTTTTATTAAAATAGCGATAAATCCTAGGACAACCATTTGTTTACTTGTTTCTAGTTTTCTCTCTACATTTTTGAACAATCGTCTGTATTTTTCTAACCAAGCAAATGAGCGCTCTACGATCCATCTTTTAGGGATCACTTGAAATTGATGCAATTCGGACCGCTTGGCAACTTGTACTTCAGCATTCAATAGCTTTTGAATTTCTTTTTGAAACTTTTCTCCTGTGTACCCACCATCCGTGAGGATGGCTTCTATGGTTTCTTTCAATTCAGGATATTGCTCGTACATTTCGAGTGCGCCTTTTCGATCTGTGACATTGGCAGTGGTAACATGGATTGCATGGGGAAATCCAAGAATATCTACACTGATATGTCGTTTAATACCAGAAACTTTCTTACCACCATCATAACCTTTTTGTTCAGCCGTATCTGCATTCTTAACACTTTGGGCACCGACAATATTAAAGCTAGAGCTTTTGGGGCGATTCACTGCTTCCCTTATTTGCCCAACAATTTTTTTAATAAGGTCTCTAATAGACTACTACCTTCGGCATTGGATTTACTCCATTTTGCATAGTAGCGGTAAACATTTTGCCATTTGGGATAATCTTTTGGTAAAGCACGCCACTGGCAGCCTGTACTCAGAACATAGAGTAGTGCATTGAACACATCATAAAGGTCATACTTTCGCGGACTTGTGCGTTTGCTAAACGTTTCTAGTTCCTCACGAATGATCTCGAATTTTTCACGGCTGATATCACTTGGATAAGACATACACTCATCTCCTGTTTTTGCATACATCTTAACATATTTATAAGACTATAAACAGGCTCTAAGACTATAAACAGGCTCTTACTTCGAAATGTCCCAGACACTTTCTGTTTTACTTTTGTCATCCGAATATCCCGTTCCGCTTGATTGTTATCAAATGGAATGTCTGGATGTCCTAAGAACGCTAGAATTCTGTCAGCGTATTTGACGAAGCGATTCCATAAATTTTGAGAAGGCGTTTGCTTTCCTTTCTTTTTTGGTTTTGCAGAAAGAACCTGTTGTTCTTTCAATATGGATTGATAAATGGTAAACAGATTCTTTTGCGCCGCTTTTGGCATGGTACTTTCGTATTACTTTTTCATCGTCAAAGCTTGCGTTAGAAATTTCTGCATCTGTTGTGCCCATTTTTCTCCCGTACTATCTATAATTCCTTGCAAATCTCGTAAGAGATGGGCATTACATAAAACGTGACGACAATCTGTATACGCATCATACGATTTCCAACCATCATGCATCGCGATTCCAGAAAAAGATGGCAAGATTTCTCCCGCATCCATTGCTTCTTTTCCACGTTTTTGATGAATATGTTGAAATGTTACCTCCGGTGTACTGGCAGTATGTAACCATTGTGTTTTATTTTCTACACGCATGCCGGTTTCATCAAAATGGACAACAGGAGACTGAAGAATCTTTTCCTTTACTTCTTTTATGAATGGCTGCAATTGAGAAGCGAAAGTCTGTGTATGATTCACCAAGGTCCCTTCGCTTATAGAATGTCCAAAACAATCCTGAAAGGATTCTTTTGTTCGTTTCAAAGAAAGGCATTGATAATGCGTTAAATAGGGAATCAGTCTTTTTATATTCGGGCCATATTGGACAGGACGAGAGACTGTAGAAGGAAACTGGACTTCTTGGATGGCATGGCAATGTGGGCATTCTTTCTGTTCTACTTTATGTTCTGTCACTTCTATCTGGATAGGTGGTAAGTCATAAACTTGGCGAATGCGGTATCCTTTTACAGGTTCGTGGTTCAAGGAATTATTACAACAAGTACAATATGTAGGAGAATACGTAATCGTATGATCTGGAGTCGTTGTCAAACCAAGAGTATGTCCTTTGTGGCCCAACTGTCCACCAGTTTGACGATGAGACGGTTTGCGTAAACTTTTTGTAACAGGTTTACGCAAACCATCTGTAGAAGGTGGTTTATGACTATTTTTGGAGTTTTTTTTAGAACGATTTTCTAATTCCTCTATGCGTCCTTTTAAATCCTGTATTTGATTTTCTAAATGATGAACTAAATCACAAATAGCTTGAGGTCCTTTTTGATAAACGGCTAGAATTTCTTGTTTTTCCAACATAAATATCACCTCCTTGTATGATATATCTAGTATTCACACAAAAAGTACATATCAAACTAGTAAATTAAAAAAGCCTCGGTGAGGAATCTGAGTAGTTACAATATTTGTTTCTATTGTAAGAAACGTGAGTGTTTTCAGTGGTAATACTAATTAGCAGGTAAAGGTTGGGTTTTTCGCAACTGTTCCTGACTTTGCCGAAAAACGGGGTGTTGGTTTGGTCGTAGTGGAGCAGGAGATAGATCTACTGGACGTAACGATAGACAAGATTTCCATTGTTGCGGATTTCAGGGAAGGTTTGAGGAAATCGGATTTTATACAATCAGTCACGAACACACAGATCTATGACAGACAGCCATATACTTCACGTAACTTTGGTTATCAAGAAGTGTTAAAATCAGAGTTTCTTCAAGTAGGTTATATAGAACTTGCAGGCGAAATGAAAGGGATAGACATAGATCTACAAAAATTAATATTTCATAGAATACGGCTAGAAATGGAAATCGAACGGGAAAGTAAACGCCGTGAGCATGGAGAAGCGATGCTATCAAATGAGGAATATCAGAGGTTATTCGAAAATAAGGAAGATATACAAGCGTTAATCGAACAAACAAATGAAGAGGGAATGCTTACAGATCGACATAAAATAGAGTATCATAAAAAACACATTGAAGTATCTTTACGTGAATTGCAATCGATCTTACAGTCGACAGCAGATGAGATAGATGAAATATATGCAAATGTAGATTTTTCAATTCAGTCGATGCGACGGTATCATGAAAAGCACTTGTACGCTCTTCATGAAAAAAGGAGAATCTTACAAAAGCAAATTCAGACGAAGCAAATAGAGTTGGAAATGGATGCAGAAAAGATGTGCTTACTTGATGAAGAAGGATTTCTTCCCTATACAAAAAAGACAACCAGAAAGCATTTGATAAAGGCAGTACGATTTGAATTTAATCCAAAATATATGAAATGCAATCCAATCGTGAACGAATCTATACGACATGTTTTGGGGTTACTAGAGAATATAGAAGTCACAGGTATACATATTGCACTCGATTATGCTGTGAACATATCCGATCTCAAAATAAGAGATTTATCCAGCAAAACGGAATATATGATACTCAGTCGTGATAAAACATTAGAAACACTCTATATAGGTGTAAGATCATCTGATAATTGTTTATGTATTTATAATAAGAAGAAAGAAGCGGAACAAAATGGTTCCATTGATCCGTATCCGGATATAGAATATGTAACACGTTTCGAAGCGCGCTTAAGAAAGAAGAAGACCTTAGAACTATGGGAAGAGGATTGGACCCCCTTTGACAACATAATTGTGAGTACATTACAGCAATTGGGACAAATGAATTTGAAATTGAATGATAAAATCATTCTTGATGCAATTATGAGTGATAAGTACGGAAGGTATTGGGGGATGATGGACAAGTATCAAAAGACAGCCTGGAGAAAAAAAATGAAGGATCTTGTCCCGAAAAAGTTAGACATAGCAAAAGATTTTTCCAAAAAAAAGAAGTCACTTAGTGAGGAACTAAATGACTTACTCAATGGTTCGATGCTCCATACAATGTTCACAAATATAGAGCCAAGCAATTAAGCATGAATAATCTACTCAAACTGTATCATGATGTGGGGTTGAAAGCAAGTGAATCCTACTTGAGAAATGAAAGTGAATCATCTGACTACATCTATAAAGAGAAGGAATATGACATTTTTTATGTAGGAATGATGTTCGGTTCGGATATATTTTTTTGTACGAATACCTACTAGGTTCTTAACACGTAAGATGTGTTGTGAACAAAAAGAGGAATGAATGATGGCTATAGAATGTCATGAATCTGAATATCATTCTTGTGAAAAAAGAAATATATATGGGGATAGTTGAGGTTATCCTACAATGGCTTGTTATACAGACGGGATTCTTCATTTTTTACGACGAGTAAGCCCAGGTACTTGCATTGTGTTACAGTATGATGGGCAACGCCCTACCACCACGACATTTCAAGGATTCCAGTACGGTGAAATCATCTTATCTGATTTTGGTGGTTTTCCTATGCTCGCACATCTTGCGATTCAGGCAGTAAATGTGATTGCTCTTGGGTTTCCTGTTTGTAAGCGTCCAAAAATCCACAGAGATTGTGATTGTGTAGATGCGTAAATAAGGTATGTTTGACTGGAAACAGATTTTGTATGTTGTGAAGATCAAAATATATTCCCCCCCAATAGAAAAAAAGCGGGGTATAATGTAACAGGGAAATCTATACGCGTCCTAACGTCTCCTGTATTTTCAGGGGATTTTGTTTTGTAAAATCTTTGTTATTCTCCTCATCGTTATCGTGTATTTCGGATTGAAAGATGAGGGCTGCATTCAACTTTCGTCACTACTAGCCCCCATCGTTATATTCTTCTAGCAATGAGCCTAATAGAATTTCTTTTTGAATGACGAGTTTTAATATATGTTCGATGGCTTGCATATTTCCGCTCTCAATCGTTCCTCGTAATACGTCTGTCAGTGCTTGCTCCATGTTTATAATTGATTGCAATGCGGGACAAGATGACACGGTTACCGAGAAAACTTGTGCGATATAAGTCAACCCCCCTCCTCCGGCAGGGGATGCCACAACGGATGTTGTGGCACTTTTATCGCCTGGACGAACGAAGGGACTCACATCCACCTCTAGTGTATCCCAGAATCCTCTTACTGCATCCATTCCCTCTATACCATCTTGCTCATGAAACGCATCTGTAGAGCGGAGTGTAGCCGTGGGACCTGCGACGACTACGCTGTTACATATCGCCTGATTTCCAGGAGAAGTAGCTTGACTGTCTGCGACGATATAAAAAGTTTTGGCCTCTGGAAATTCCGTTATTTGAAAACCAGAAAAGGTTGTCGAGACGGTATGATTATAGAAAGTAACCCCCCCATCGTGGATGATAACGGTTTTTAACAATAAATTGGGATTGGTAAAGATCAGGATAAGGGAAGCACCTTCCAAAAGTGGAAAAGTTGCTTTTACAAATGGAGAGGAACTGTCGGTATCTCCTGAAGGAAATCCAGTTAATATATTGAGACCATCTGTGACGATTTCTGTCACATCCGCACGAAATACATCCATACTTCCCGCATTCCCACAAGGTGGAGCGATAGAGGAGGCAATGGATTCTCCGGTAATGGGAACACCATTGCATACACCCTGTGCGTTCACAGTCTGGAAATTCAAACGAAGCACAGCCCAATATAGAAAAGCTTTGTAAATCGTAGAACCTTCTGGAATGGACCCTTTCATATTGATTGTTCCGAAACCACGATTCCGCATTCCTATACCTTTTGCCACACAATCTCCTTGTATCGTTTTCTGAAAAAAGGGAGTCAACGGTACCGAAGGTTCCATAATAGACTTCACATCACGATGACAAGCGCTTTTAGAATGTCGCTTTGACATGATACATCTCCTTTGGATTTCACTTGTTGCATAACGGTATTGATTCTTCATGGATAGGAAAATGTGGTTACCCACATTTTATGGAGAGAATTAACATGGGTCATCGAAGGAAGAAAATTCTTCTACTAAAAGTTCCAGGATGATTTCTTTTTTGATAACGAGCTTTAATATTTTTTCAATGGTTTTCGTATTTCCACTTGCTACAGCCGCTTTTAATGCGTCTGCGAGCGCCTGTTCCATATTGGCAACGGCTTGCTTAAAATCATGGTTTGATGTCATACTTTAAGCTCCTTTCTGCATGATGGTAGATGGTACGTGTTATCTTTATAATATTTAGGTTATGCATAGGTATCAAAATGGTTATAGCGGCATCAAAATATTACATAGGGATATCCTGTATGCTCATCAACAGATAGAAAAATAATCGCTTACATTACACGCCTGGAAAATAAAACGACGACCTACTACCATAGATCGTCGCTTGTTGGAAGTTTAGGATGACTTCTGTATTTCATTCGTTTTTTATCAATACCGAAGGTTAGTCAATATCTCGACAGCGTCTTGGACAAGATGCTACAACGGATATTGCATTAATTTGATCAACAGCGATATGGGTAAAGGCTGCACAGTCATCAAAATTATCAAGATCACTTACAATCAGCGTGCAGCCATCAAATGAAACCTCTTGAAAAATAGCATTTACGGGATCTTGAAAACCAAATTGGATACGAATACAAGTTCCTGGACTTAATTTTCGTAGCAACCGAAGAACGCTATTATGTCTACAATGAAAGCGACAACCATCATCAAAATCACAGCGACGGCGACGGCGAAAACCATCATCAAAACGGCACATAGTATGGCCCCCTTTTTTTTCTATCTGTACATCGTATGAAAGAATCTCGTAATTGGTATGGGTATCCGTTGAGTTCGTAAAATAGAAGAGGATGGGGAGCGTTCTACGTCTTTTTTTAAAAACATACATTATGTTGTATGACAAAAAAATGGTATGCAAGGATTGGCAATAAAATAAAGATGTATAGGATGTAGTATGTTTCATGAAATAAAGAAGGGAAATCGAAAACATTATTAGAATATTTTGTATGAGAAATGCATGACCCCTAACTTGTGTGTCATGTTTCTTTTGTTGAAATAGAAGAAATGATGCAAGACAAACCCTTCCGGTTTCTGACAAAAAAATAGGCTTGTTGTAAAGCTTGTAACACGAACTCTTTTGTCATTGTACGATTTTGATTGGTTTTTTTTACTTTGAATTGTTAATTTCATACATGATCATGTACAGGATCATAGTGTTTCGAGTTGGTGGTTGCTTTATATGTTTTTACATCTGATGATTGTAATCCTTATTTTCTCATAATAAACGCTATTACCTCATAAGAGATACGAAGAATGACCAAATATTGATACCTCCATCTCACTCGTAAATGACTTATGAGATAGAGGTATCAATATTTCTGCCGAATACCAAAAGGCAAGGAAGTGTTCGGTAACATGCTATCTACAAATATAAGAATCTCATAAAACTAGATACTCTTGGGTTTGTAGGTACATCCCATCCCTAAAAACCTAACTGAATCATACAAGGAGGCGAGGATATTGAAAGCAGGGCAGTACGGTAGAGAGTATGAAATGATGCAAACTGGAAAACATCATCCACTTCCATTGGAAGGCATGAACCAGTCCGCAGCAACCATAGATAATACGGAACAAGTCCAATCGAGCGTGTCATTTTGTTCAATCGTACAGGTGCCAAATGGCTTTGTGTACGTACCGAACGGTACTCGAAAACTCGCATATAGCCTGTCTGGCTTAGCTACTGTAAAAGAAACCTCTCAGAAAACCATTACAGTAGACAATTGCGGACCGGTGGATGTGACACTGAATCTTTTGAAAGTGGTGGGAAGCATCGCATATATAGTCAATGCACAAGTGCAGGGAGAGTGCGGGGAGAAACAGGGTGCTTCTTCAGGACGTGATAATCAAATTGAGATGAGTCATACGGGGCATATTCCAGTGAATACGGTACTGAAGTTTAGTGTAGCAGATCTTCCAGATTATCAAATAGAAGAAAAAAATGTCATAATTTCAGCATTTGACGTCACGCCGGTGCAAGAGCAAGAAAATCAGTTTCTTCGTTTTACAGGAATATTGAATTTTCAGAATGTTCCGAAGTAGAGTTCATGTTAGAAACTTACAGAATGAGGAAATGATTACCGTACATATGATATGTCATTATCTTGAAACCAGTCCTGATTTTTCATTTCTTTCATTTTAAATCTGTATGTAGTGCAAAAGAAGAACAAATATGGAAGAGTATATGGAAGGATGCAGATGAAATCGAATCAGCCTTCTTGATGGGAAGGCGAGAGAAGGATTGGGGGATTATGAATGAATCAAATGGATCATAACAATGAATATGAAGTCATGGATAGTGGTAGCATGTATCGCCAGCCAAGGTATCCACTTGCGAATGCATCAGGTTCTGAACTGCAAAATATGGGGTATAAAGAGTGGATGGAGATGTGTCCAGATGTAAAACGAGAAATTCTCGGACAGATAGGAATCCGCCCCTATCAGATAGATGAATGGGAGGCTGTTGGAAAGACACTAACGATAGTTACGGGGACAATTGCTGCAATCGCAGGTGTGGCTTCAGCTTCGTTTCCACCATTAATAGTTGTAGCGGGCGTATTCGCAATTATTTCTTTGCTTCTAGATGTGTTGTGGCCGGACTCTGATCCTGCATCTGCGGATTCGCAAAGCACATGGTATGAGTTCATGGATGCTGCAGAAGTGATGGTAGGTAAGAAAATTTCAGAAGTGGTAAAAAGTAGAGCCGATGTTCAATTAAGAATTGTACAGTCACGAATTCAAGATTATCAACAGGCAGCCTGTAATTTCCAAAAATACCCCAATGATGCAAGGTATCAGGAGTTAATAAGGGATGCATTTGATGATGCTGAAGATGCATTGAAAGACGCCATAAAACTCTTTAGTGAACCAAGGTATGAACTCCTACTGTTATTCAATTATATGCAGGCAGCCAATCTTCATTTGCTTTTGTTAAAGGATGTTGTAAGATTTGGAGAAAGCTGGGGATTCCCACAGCAAAGAGTGGATCAATATTATACGAACACGGGTGTAGGTAACCCAGGCATGGTACAATTAATAGTACAATATACAAACTATTCTATGAATCAGTATGAGAGAGGGATAAGGGATAAGGAAGAAGAAACAAAGGGGTCGTTCCACTATCAGGAGGAGTATTTTACGTATCGTACAAATATGACTATGTTGGTGTTAGATCTTGTAGCGCTATGGCCAACATATGATCCATACAGGTATCCGTTAGCTACAGAAGTACAACTCACGCGAAAAGTATTTTCAGCTTGTATTGGCGTTCCAGCGGGGAATTTTGACAAATGGCCTATCGAAATGGGTATGACATGGGATAGCGCTCCTACGCTATTTCGGTGGTTGCAGCTGTTCACTGTTGTAGGTTATCGCAACGCCGACGTTGCTCAACACTTTGCTGGAGTAAACTCAATCTATCGGACCACCAATTCTCCTTATGATATTACGGTCGGGACTGGGAACTCCCCAAGACCTGAGGATAGGATCGAATGGAGAAGTTATGGTGGAAGGTATAACTACGTTCTCGGTAACAGGATCAGTAGTGGACGCCTAAACTACATGAGATTCTTTGATTATACTGGAGGTTCTTTCTATGCCGGATACTCCGGAAGTCCTTTGAGCTACGATACTTATTTTGGAACTCCTTGTAAGGATGTTCCTTTAGAAGCTAATGACCCTGATGTTTGCCAGCCAAATCAATGGCAGGAAAACCCAACCGGTGTTTGTTTTTCAAGCCAATATGGTACTAATAACTTGAATGCGGTTATCCCAGATGGGTACTCGTATATAAATCCCGGTAAACCATTTGCAACTAGTTTTGCTTTTGCCTGGCAATCTAATACATGCGACCCCTCAAATTACCTAAGGCGAGATAAAATTGCCCAAATCCCAGCCGTCAAGGGGAATCGACTAGGACCTAATGATTCTTACGTAATTAGGGGTCCTGGTTTTACAGGAGGAGATTTAGTAGAGCTAAGACCAGGGCTAGTAACAGGGGCAGGGGGAGTATTAGAAGTTCATCTATACAAACCTGTAGGCGTGAACTATGACATGCGATTTCGTTATACGACTGCTACATTTACTCAGTTACAAGTTGTGGTGCTAGATTCAAATCTGAACCCAATAAGAACCTTGCCAACCTTCTCGATGAGCCAAACAACAAATCAGGAATCAAACCTCTTGCGACCTGAGTCATTTTTGTACACGTACACTGAGCGCCTAACCTTAAATCAGCTCGAGAGCATAACGCTCAGAATCACAAACATTGGAACGGGGAAGGTTGTTCTCGACAAAATTGAATTCCTTCCAGTTGGAACAGGGGTGGAAGTGTATGAAGCAGAGAACAGTTTAAACAAAGTACGGAAGACAGTGGGTGCCTTGTTTACGAATGATGCGAAAAATGCGCTGGAATTGAATATCACGGAGTACCAGGTAGATCAGGCCGCAAGACTCGTAGAGTGTATGTCTGATGAGATGTATCCAAAAGAAAAAATGTGTTTACTCGATCAGGTGAAATGTGCGAAGCGACTCAGTCAAGCACGCAATTTGTTAAATGCTGGCGATTTTGAATCTTCCGAATCGTTCGGAGAGAATGCGTGGAAAACAAGTAGTCAGGTAGTTCTTGCATCCGACAATCCACTCTTTAAAGGCCGTTATCTCCATATGTCAGGTGCGAATTATTCCCCGTTTCATGATCAGGTATTCCCGACATATGCGTATCAAAAGATAGAGGAAGCGAAGTTAAAACCATATACACGATATATGGTACGAGGATTTATTGGAAATAGTAAAGATTTAGAAGTGTTTGCCGTAAGGTATGATAAAGAAGTGCACAAAAATATGAACGTACCAAATGATAGTATACTAACCAATCCATGTACGGGAGAATACCCATTAAAACAAGGTTCCTATCCTGTGATGATAAACCAGGTCATCCCGCAAAACATGTCCTGTGGTCCATGTGAAGATGGCTCACAGATGATGATGCAACAAACCAGTATGGTATGTGCAGATCCACATGAATGGGAGTGTCACATTGATACAGGTGAGCTTGATATCAATCAGAATCTGGGCATATGGGTTGGCTTTAAAATTGGAACGACAGATGGCCTAGCGACACTAGATAATATAGAAGTAATCGAAGAAGGTCCGTTAACGGGAGAAGCATTAACTCGTATGAAAAAACGAGAATACAAATGGAAACAAAAGTGGAACGAGAAATACATGAAAATCGAAAAGGCTGTGCAAGTCGCACAACGTGCGATTCAAGGCTTATTCACACATGCAGATCAAAGCCAATTGCAAGCCTCCGTCACATTACAGCATATTATAGACGCGGAGAAATGGGTACAAAACATTCCGTATGTGTATCATCCATTCTTAGTCGGAGCTTTACCAACCGTACCAGGAGAAGCCTATGATATCTTCCAACAACTGTCCGGTGCCGTTGCGAAAGCACGGGTGTTATATGAACAACGTAACGTGCTAAGAAATGGAGACTTCAATGCAGGACTATCGAACTGGCAGGGAACTGAGGGGACGCAGGTACAACAGATAGGGAATACATCTGTGCTCGTCATCTCAGATTGGAGTACAAACGTTTCCCAACAAGTATGTGTCCATCCTGAACATGGCTATGTGTTACGTGTCACAGCGAAAAAAGAAGGTTCAGGGGAAGGCTATGTGAAAATCAGTGATGGTACGGAAGAAAATACAGAAACACTGAAATTTATAGCGGGAGAAAGTGCAACAAGTTTGGTACCACCGATGACGCCGTCTCGTGAATCCTATTATGAGCAAGACATGACGAACTACCCAGCAGAACAAAGTGGATCGCAGACATATGCAAACGGGAATCAAATGAATTACCAATCAGAGAGTTTTGGAATCAATCCGTACGGTGATGAGGATATGATGAACGATCCAGCATCTTATGCGGGAACAGATTGTGGATGTGGCTGCAGTAAAAAGGCATCGATGAGTTATCCACCTAACAACTATGAAATGAATGCCTATGCAGGTAACACAAGCGGGGCCAATCCTACCGGATCAAGTTGTGGATGTGGTTGCCATAGAAAAGTATACACAAGTGAAGATAACATGACTACGTACGCTTCCGAATCCCTGTCTGGTTATATCACGAAAACAGTTGAAATCTTCCCAGAAACGAATCTTGTTTGCATTGAAATCGGAGAAACAGCGGGAACATTCCTAGTGGAAAGTATTGAATTGATTCGAATGGGTTGCGAATGATCGAATAAGTAGCAGACTCCCTGAAGTAGTAGGGAGCCTGTTTTTTATGATATACATCTTAAAATCATTTTGATGTGCTGAAATACGGATTCTTTTTATGGAGGGTTCTTACAATTCATAGCGCTATATTATCCTGTATGCTGAGTAACAGACAGAACAATAATTGCCTGCATTACACGCTGGGAAAATAAAACGACGACCTACTGCTATAGATCGTCGTTCGTTGGAAGTTTAGGATTCCGCCTGCATTTCATTCGTTTTTTATCCATACAGAAGGTTAGTCAATATCTCGACAGCGTCTTGGACAAGAAGCTACAACGGATATCGCGTTAATTTGATCAACAGCGATATAGGTAAAAGCTGCACAGTCATCAAAATCATCAAGATTACTTACAATCAGCGTGCAGCCATCAAATGAAACCTCTTGAAAAATAGCATTTACGGGATTTTGAAAACCAAATTGGATGCGAATACAAGTTCCTGGACTTAATTTTCGTAGCAAACGACGAATATGATTATGTCTACAATCAAAGCGACGACGGCGAAAATCGTCATCAAAATCATGATCAAAACGGCACATAGTATGGCCCCCTTTTTTCCTTTTTCTATCTGTACATCGTATGACAGAACTTCGTAATTGATATGGGTATACGTTGAGTTCATAAAATAGAAGAGGATAGGAAGCGTTCTACTTATTTTAAAAAATCCCCCATTTAATGATAGGTCAATAAAATAGATATAGAAAAAAAACAAGTCTGCAGCTATTTTAGAAGACGCAGAACAGGTGAATCCTCATATTTCTTTCTGTTGTAGCATAAACATGCCAGATGGAAAGAAAAAAGTGATGTATGGTTTATCTCAGCTATCAAAAGGAAGTCAATTTCTTCGATTGATAGAAACGCTAACTTTTTAGCATAGCCCTCTTATCCCACTATATTGGTATGGGATAAGAGGGCTAAAACTGAAATGGAGGATTGTCGATGAATCAAAAATGTAATCATAATGAATATGAGACACTGGATAGTGATAGCATGCCTTGTCAGCTGAGGTATCCACTTGCGAATGTACCAGGTTCTGAGTTGCAAAACATGAATGATCAAAATGTGATGAACATGAGTGTTGGAAGGGCCTACAATATAGCGCAACAGGCAAATGTAAATGAGGCTGTCTCTACAGCGTTAAGTGTTACTGAAGCTACTCTTTCAAACACCGGAACAGCTCGTAGTAGTGTAGCACTTGCAGCGAAAGGTATTGCTGCCATTTTTAAAATCCTCTGGAAACAACGTAAACAACAAACGCAATGGCGACAATTCATGGATGCAGTAGAATACCTTATAGATAAAAATATTACAATTGCCGTACGAAGCAAAGCTATTTCAGAATTAGAAGGTGTAGAAGCTACCCTGGAGTTATATCAGGAGGCAGCCCAGGATTGGAATCAAAATCCTAGTAATGCAGCTACTCAAGCACGGGTACTTTCACAATTCCGTATTACGAATTCGTTTATGGAGTATGCTATGCCCTCATTTCGAGTGCTGGATTTTGAGGTTCCTTTACTAACCGTGTATGCACAAGCAGCTAATTTACATTTGCTCTTATTACAAGATGCAGTTAACTTCGGAAAGGACTGGGGGATGACCCCGGCAGAAGTTGTGGATTTTAATACTAGGTTTCGAAGACGTACAGCAGATTACACGGATTATTGTGTGAATACCTATAAGGTAGGTTTAGACAAAGCCGTCGCCTTAAAACCGAATATAAAAGACTATAATAAATATCCATATTTAAAAGGGTATACCACTAGTGGATCTACGACTGATTTTTACATTCCCGTGATTCATTGGAATCTTATGAATGATTTTCGAAGAGACGTGACTCTTATGGCATTAGACTTGGTAGCAATATGGCCAACATATGATATAGAAAAATATACAAACCCCAATGGTGTGAATATTCAATTATCAAGGGAGGTCTATTCAACAGCGTACGGTAAAGTTGAAAATAAATCGCAAAATTGGGAAGTTATCGAACGTAATTTTGTGCGGTCACCTCATCTCGTTACGTGGCTAACAAACTTAGCCTTTTATATGTCATCAAATCCTGGCTATTTTGATTTGGAGCAATATGCAGGGATAAAGAGCAGGCTGTCTCTCACAGGCAGTAATTCCACCTGGGAGGAAGGGCTGTCACCTGTTCAGGCATATTCTTCGATCCAGAACGTTACATCTAATGACATTGGTGGCCTGAGAATAACAACTAATGAAGTCACGTGTGCATTTGATTTTAAGAATCCTATAGGTGCAAGGATTAAGGCTTTTGGAAAATGTTATGAGTCGTCCTTCGGGGGGCAGTATGCGTATGTACATGAGGCAAGTATATCTCCTCCTTCCAGTTCTTATCCAGCCACGCATCGCCTATCCTATGGAAATGCAATGGAATCTAAACTTGCAAGTGGCACTAAGGGGTTAAAGTGTGTAGGATTATTTGGATTTGGCTGGTTGCATAACAGCTTAACACCAGAAAATACAATAGTATCTGATAAAACGACTCAAATTCCGGCGGTGAAAGGAAATGCCGTAGATAATGGCGCTACGGTGGTAAGAGGTCCTGGTAGTACGGGAGGGGATCTTGTAAGATTACCTGCGTATAATCAGCAATGGACACAATTGCGTGTGAAAGTAAGACCGTCCGCCACTGCACGAACAAGAGGATATAAAGTTCGAATCCGATACGCAAGTGAAGGTAATGCCAATCTATTTGTAGGGAGGTATGATGATTCTTACGGATGGCGGGAAAACGATAACTATCCGGTTGAACGAACGTTTTCCGGAAGTATGACATATAGCGCTTTCACTTACTTGGATACCTTCAATTTTTCCGCAAATGAAGAAGAATTTAAAATAGAGCTACGTTGTAATAGTGGTGGCCCTATCTATATTGATAAAATTGAATTTATTCCAGAACCAGAACCACCAACGCCAGAACTACCAGTAACTCCTGGTATCTATCAAATCGTGACAGCTTTAAATAATAGTAGTGTTGTAGATATGGATCCAAGCACTAAGAATGTTCACTTATGGCAAAATGGTAATGCTGCTAACCAAAAATGGAGGTTCGTTTATGATTCGGGTCAAGGAGCGTATCAAATTAAAAATATAGCGGATGAAAATTTAGTATTAACTTGGCAGCGGTCGGAAGGAGATAATGTGAGAGCAGTCTCTAATGCAAACCGTCCAGAGCAGTATTGGATCATTCAACAGAGCGTTGTAGATACAGAATATGTTTTTTTACAAAATAAGTCTAATCAAACTAGAGTATTAGATGTAAGTGGTTCTGGTACTGCAAATGGAACAAATATTGGAGTATACACTAATAACGGCACCACAAATAAAAAATTCAAACTTACTAGGTTGAGTTAAAACGATGTAGTGTAATTATTTTTGGTTAAAATATACATTTAACACGCATCTTAAAGCAAAGCTCACGAAGGAGGATGTTCAATGAATTACAATGTGACAAAAGCGCGAGAGGCGGTCCATGCCTTGTTTTCGAATCCAACGACCTTACAATTGAACGTCACAGATTATCAGGTGGATCAGGTGGCAACATTAGTAGAGTGTCTATCTGATCAAATCCATCCAAAAGAAAAAATGTGTTTGCTGGATCAAGTGAAATGTGCAAAACGCTTGAGTCGGGAACGGAATCTATTAAACTATGGAGATTTTGACTCTTCAGATTGGTCTGGCGTAGATGGATGGAACATAAGTGCTCATGTATACACGATAGCGGATAATCCGATCTTTAAAGATCATTATCTCAATCTGCCAAGTGCAAATCATCCCATATTGAGTGATAAAATATTTCCAACGTATGCATATCAAAAGATAGAGGAAGCAAAGTTAAAACCATATACCCGCTACATCGTACGAGGATTTGTGGGGAATAGTACAGATTTAGAAATATTCGTCGCGAGATATGATAAAGAAGTGCATAAGAAAATGAATGTACCGAATGATATCATCCCAATCAATCCGTGTACAGGAGAATCTTTATTGCAATCAACTCCGTATCCCGTTATGTCAAGCAATAGGATGCCGCAAGACATGTGGTGTAATCCATGTGAGAATGGATATCAGACTGCAGCCGGGATGATGGTTCAACAGACAAATATGGTGTGTCAAGATCCACATGAATTTAAGTTCCCTATTGATATAGGTGAGCTCGATATGGAGCGAGATCTAGGCATCTGGGTTGGGTTTAAAGTGGGAACGACAGATGGTATGGCAACACTAGATAATATAGAAGTGGTAGAAGTAGGACCGCTAACGGGAGATACCTTAACTCGTATGCAAAAACGAGAGCCAAAATGGAAGAAAAAATGGGTAGAGAAACAAATGAAGGTTGAAAAGGCGGTACAAATCGCACGAGATGCGATGCAGACGTTATTCACAAATTCTAATCAAAATCGTTTGCAAACGGCTATCACATTACAGGATATTTTACGTGCGGAACAATTGGTGCAGAACATTCCATATGTATACAATGCATTCTTACAAGGGGATGTATCAGGAGTACCGGGTGTAGCGTATGCATATGACATGTTTCAACAACTTTCCGACGTCGTTGCGACAGCCCGGTGGTTATATGATCAGCGAAATGTGCTGATTAATGGGGGTTTCACTGCGGGATTGTCAAACTGGAATCGCACAGAAGGTGCAGACGTACAACAGATTGGAGAGGAATCTGTGCTCGTGATTTCAGACTGGAGTGCAACCATTTCGCAACAGGTGTGTGTGGAACCAGAACATAGCTATGTGTTACGTGTAACGGCAAGAAAAGAAGGATCTGGAGAAGGCTATGTGACGATTAGTGATGGTACGGAAGAAAATACAGAAACATTGAAGTTGATAGCTGGTGAAGGGGCGACAAGTCCGGCCGCATCTAATAACCGTTCTACACTTCGCGAACGCTATACTGAGCGTAATATGGTGACCTCTTATACAGAAGCATATGGAACAAATGGGTATGTTAGAAATCAAGATATGTCGAACTATCCATCAGACAATTATGGAAGAAATGCATATCCTGGCGCTACTCCTATGAATGATCAATCAGAGAGTTTTGGATTTACTCCGTACAGTGATGAAAATAGTATGATGAATGATCCATCGAACCATTACGAAATGAATGCATACCCTGGCAATATCAATATGCCAACGAATCAAGGGGCGGTGTGCAAATGCGGTTGCAATAAAAACGCATATCCGAATGAGAATATGACGATGAGCAACTATTCACCAAATCATTATGAACCCAATGTATATCTTAGCAACACAAACATGACCAATCATCAGGGAATGGGCTGTGGATGTGATGATAGCGTCGATGAATATCCGATGGTAGAAGAAAGTACCCTTGACCTTTCTGATTATGTAACGAAAACGGTGGAAATCTTCCCAGAAACGAATCGCGTGTGTATTGAGATTGGAGAGACAGCGGGAACATTTATGATAGAAAGTATAGAATTGATTCGAATGGATTGCGAATGATCCATTAGGTAGCAGGCTCCCTGAAGTAGTAGGGAGCCTGCTTGTTATGATATAAAACGTGAAACAATTTTTATGTGTAGAGAGGAAAATTGCTTCTATGGATGTTTCTTACAATTAACGACGCTCGCATTCTCGTGGAAGATCACATGGAATGGAACCCAGCGTAATTACATTAATCTTATCAACTACCAGATGCGCAAGTCCTGGAAAACAGTCAAAGTCAGATAAAATCACAAGTCCATTTTGAAAACCTTGAAATGTTCCTGTTGTTGGTGGTTGACAGTCGTATTGTATGATAATACATGTACCAGGGCTTAAGCGTCTTAAAAAATGTAGAATGCCATTTGTATAGTAACCTGCACTATAATTTTGATAAATCTCATTCTCGAGTGGTCTTTGCTCACATTGACAATGATTGTGTTCGTTTTTCATTTTATCAGGCCTCCTTATGTTTACAGTGCACTCTATGTCTGTAGAAACAATTGGGTGTATGTACCATAAAAAAAGGTAACTACTCAGCCTCCAAAAGGAGGCTGAGTAGTTACCCTTTTATTCTACATCTATACCAATCGGGCTATCTTCCACTACGATTGTATCCACCACAACATTATCTTTTACCTTGATCACCGATACATTATTTGAACCAAAATTTGCTACATAAACAAATTTTCCATCCGAAGTAATCGTGATCCCTCTTGGCTGAAGGCCAACAGGGATCGTTGTAATTACAATATTTTGTTTTATATCAATGACAGACACAGCATTCGCCCCAAAGTTT
>NZ_JBNGVC010000019.1:0-153138 GCF_050524305.1 Bacillus silvicola | reverse complement strand
GGTAAAAGCTGCACAGTCATCAAAATCATCAAGATTACTTACAATCAGCGTGCAGCCATCAAATGAAACCTCTTGAAAAATAGCATTTACGGGATTTTGAAAACCAAATTGGATGCGAATACAAGTTCCTGGACTTAATTTTCGTAGCAAACGACGAATGTGATTATGTCTACAATCAAAGCGACGACGGCGAAAATCGTCATCAAAATCATGATCAAAACGGCACATAGTATGGCCCCCTTTTTTCCTTTTTCTATCTGTACATCGTATGACAGAACTTCGTAATTGATATGGGTATACGTTGAGTTCATAAAATAGAAGAGGATAGGAAGCGTTCTACTTATTTTAAAAAATCCCCCATTTAATGATAGGTCAATAAAATAGATATAGAAAAAAAACAAGTCTGCAGCTATTTTAGAAGACGCAGAACAGGTGAATCCTCATATTTCTTTCTGTTGTAGCATAAACATGCCAGATGGAAAGAAAAAAGTGATGTATGGTTTATCTCAGCTATCAAAAGGAAGTCAATTTCTTCGATTGATAGAAACGCTAACTTTTTAGCATAGCCCTCTTATCCCACTATATTGGTATGGGATAAGAGGGCTAAAACTGAAATGGAGGATTGTCGATGAATCAAAAATGTAATCATAATGAATATGAGACACTGGATAGTGATAGCATGCCTTGTCAGCTGAGGTATCCACTTGCGAATGTACCAGGTTCTGAGTTGCAAAACATGAATGATCAAAATGTGATGAACATGAGTGTTGGAAGGGCCTACAATATAGCGCAACAGGCAAATGTAAATGAGGCTGTCTCTACAGCGTTAAGTGTTACTGAAGCTACTCTTTCAAACACCGGAACAGCTCGTAGTAGTGTAGCACTTGCAGCGAAAGGTATTGCTGCCATTTTTAAAATCCTCTGGAAACAACGTAAACAACAAACGCAATGGCGACAATTCATGGATGCAGTAGAATACCTTATAGATAAAAATATTACAATTGCCGTACGAAGCAAAGCTATTTCAGAATTAGAAGGTGTAGAAGCTACCCTGGAGTTATATCAGGAGGCAGCCCAGGATTGGAATCAAAATCCTAGTAATGCAGCTACTCAAGCACGGGTACTTTCACAATTCCGTATTACGAATTCGTTTATGGAGTATGCTATGCCCTCATTTCGAGTGCTGGATTTTGAGGTTCCTTTACTAACCGTGTATGCACAAGCAGCTAATTTACATTTGCTCTTATTACAAGATGCAGTTAACTTCGGAAAGGACTGGGGGATGACCCCGGCAGAAGTTGTGGATTTTAATACTAGGTTTCGAAGACGTACAGCAGATTACACGGATTATTGTGTGAATACCTATAAGGTAGGTTTAGACAAAGCCGTCGCCTTAAAACCGAATATAAAAGACTATAATAAATATCCATATTTAAAAGGGTATACCACTAGTGGATCTACGACTGATTTTTACATTCCCGTGATTCATTGGAATCTTATGAATGATTTTCGAAGAGACGTGACTCTTATGGCATTAGACTTGGTAGCAATATGGCCAACATATGATATAGAAAAATATACAAACCCCAATGGTGTGAATATTCAATTATCAAGGGAGGTCTATTCAACAGCGTACGGTAAAGTTGAAAATAAATCGCAAAATTGGGAAGTTATCGAACGTAATTTTGTGCGGTCACCTCATCTCGTTACGTGGCTAACAAACTTAGCCTTTTATATGTCATCAAATCCTGGCTATTTTGATTTGGAGCAATATGCAGGGATAAAGAGCAGGCTGTCTCTCACAGGCAGTAATTCCACCTGGGAGGAAGGGCTGTCACCTGTTCAGGCATATTCTTCGATCCAGAACGTTACATCTAATGACATTGGTGGCCTGAGAATAACAACTAATGAAGTCACGTGTGCATTTGATTTTAAGAATCCTATAGGTGCAAGGATTAAGGCTTTTGGAAAATGTTATGAGTCGTCCTTCGGGGGGCAGTATGCGTATGTACATGAGGCAAGTATATCTCCTCCTTCCAGTTCTTATCCAGCCACGCATCGCCTATCCTATGGAAATGCAATGGAATCTAAACTTGCAAGTGGCACTAAGGGGTTAAAGTGTGTAGGATTATTTGGATTTGGCTGGTTGCATAACAGCTTAACACCAGAAAATACAATAGTATCTGATAAAACGACTCAAATTCCGGCGGTGAAAGGAAATGCCGTAGATAATGGCGCTACGGTGGTAAGAGGTCCTGGTAGTACGGGAGGGGATCTTGTAAGATTACCTGCGTATAATCAGCAATGGACACAATTGCGTGTGAAAGTAAGACCGTCCGCCACTGCACGAACAAGAGGATATAAAGTTCGAATCCGATACGCAAGTGAAGGTAATGCCAATCTATTTGTAGGGAGGTATGATGATTCTTACGGATGGCGGGAAAACGATAACTATCCGGTTGAACGAACGTTTTCCGGAAGTATGACATATAGCGCTTTCACTTACTTGGATACCTTCAATTTTTCCGCAAATGAAGAAGAATTTAAAATAGAGCTACGTTGTAATAGTGGTGGCCCTATCTATATTGATAAAATTGAATTTATTCCAGAACCAGAACCACCAACGCCAGAACTACCAGTAACTCCTGGTATCTATCAAATCGTGACAGCTTTAAATAATAGTAGTGTTGTAGATATGGATCCAAGCACTAAGAATGTTCACTTATGGCAAAATGGTAATGCTGCTAACCAAAAATGGAGGTTCGTTTATGATTCGGGTCAAGGAGCGTATCAAATTAAAAATATAGCGGATGAAAATTTAGTATTAACTTGGCAGCGGTCGGAAGGAGATAATGTGAGAGCAGTCTCTAATGCAAACCGTCCAGAGCAGTATTGGATCATTCAACAGAGCGTTGTAGATACAGAATATGTTTTTTTACAAAATAAGTCTAATCAAACTAGAGTATTAGATGTAAGTGGTTCTGGTACTGCAAATGGAACAAATATTGGAGTATACACTAATAACGGCACCACAAATAAAAAATTCAAACTTACTAGGTTGAGTTAAAACGATGTAGTGTAATTATTTTTGGTTAAAATATACATTTAACACGCATCTTAAAGCAAAGCTCACGAAGGAGGATGTTCAATGAATTACAATGTGACAAAAGCGCGAGAGGCGGTCCATGCCTTGTTTTCGAATCCAACGACCTTACAATTGAACGTCACAGATTATCAGGTGGATCAGGTGGCAACATTAGTAGAGTGTCTATCTGATCAAATCCATCCAAAAGAAAAAATGTGTTTGCTGGATCAAGTGAAATGTGCAAAACGCTTGAGTCGGGAACGGAATCTATTAAACTATGGAGATTTTGACTCTTCAGATTGGTCTGGCGTAGATGGATGGAACATAAGTGCTCATGTATACACGATAGCGGATAATCCGATCTTTAAAGATCATTATCTCAATCTGCCAAGTGCAAATCATCCCATATTGAGTGATAAAATATTTCCAACGTATGCATATCAAAAGATAGAGGAAGCAAAGTTAAAACCATATACCCGCTACATCGTACGAGGATTTGTGGGGAATAGTACAGATTTAGAAATATTCGTCGCGAGATATGATAAAGAAGTGCATAAGAAAATGAATGTACCGAATGATATCATCCCAATCAATCCGTGTACAGGAGAATCTTTATTGCAATCAACTCCGTATCCCGTTATGTCAAGCAATAGGATGCCGCAAGACATGTGGTGTAATCCATGTGAGAATGGATATCAGACTGCAGCCGGGATGATGGTTCAACAGACAAATATGGTGTGTCAAGATCCACATGAATTTAAGTTCCCTATTGATATAGGTGAGCTCGATATGGAGCGAGATCTAGGCATCTGGGTTGGGTTTAAAGTGGGAACGACAGATGGTATGGCAACACTAGATAATATAGAAGTGGTAGAAGTAGGACCGCTAACGGGAGATACCTTAACTCGTATGCAAAAACGAGAGCCAAAATGGAAGAAAAAATGGGTAGAGAAACAAATGAAGGTTGAAAAGGCGGTACAAATCGCACGAGATGCGATGCAGACGTTATTCACAAATTCTAATCAAAATCGTTTGCAAACGGCTATCACATTACAGGATATTTTACGTGCGGAACAATTGGTGCAGAACATTCCATATGTATACAATGCATTCTTACAAGGGGATGTATCAGGAGTACCGGGTGTAGCGTATGCATATGACATGTTTCAACAACTTTCCGACGTCGTTGCGACAGCCCGGTGGTTATATGATCAGCGAAATGTGCTGATTAATGGGGGTTTCACTGCGGGATTGTCAAACTGGAATCGCACAGAAGGTGCAGACGTACAACAGATTGGAGAGGAATCTGTGCTCGTGATTTCAGACTGGAGTGCAACCATTTCGCAACAGGTGTGTGTGGAACCAGAACATAGCTATGTGTTACGTGTAACGGCAAGAAAAGAAGGATCTGGAGAAGGCTATGTGACGATTAGTGATGGTACGGAAGAAAATACAGAAACATTGAAGTTGATAGCTGGTGAAGGGGCGACAAGTCCGGCCGCATCTAATAACCGTTCTACACTTCGCGAACGCTATACTGAGCGTAATATGGTGACCTCTTATACAGAAGCATATGGAACAAATGGGTATGTTAGAAATCAAGATATGTCGAACTATCCATCAGACAATTATGGAAGAAATGCATATCCTGGCGCTACTCCTATGAATGATCAATCAGAGAGTTTTGGATTTACTCCGTACAGTGATGAAAATAGTATGATGAATGATCCATCGAACCATTACGAAATGAATGCATACCCTGGCAATATCAATATGCCAACGAATCAAGGGGCGGTGTGCAAATGCGGTTGCAATAAAAACGCATATCCGAATGAGAATATGACGATGAGCAACTATTCACCAAATCATTATGAACCCAATGTATATCTTAGCAACACA
This sequence comes from Bacillus silvicola, assembly GCF_050524305.1. NCBI lineage: Bacteria > Bacillati > Bacillota > Bacilli > Caryophanales > Bacillaceae > Bacillus > Bacillus silvicola. The sequence goes on along the minus strand of NZ_JBNGVC010000019.1, from coordinate 148,154 downwards.
AACATGACCAATCATCAGGGAATGGGCTGTGGATGTGATGATAGCGTCGATGAATATCCGATGGTAGAAGAAAGTACCCTTGACCTTTCTGATTATGTAACGAAAACGGTGGAAATCTTCCCAGAAACGAATCGCGTGTGTATTGAGATTGGAGAGACAGCGGGAACATTTATGATAGAAAGTATAGAATTGATTCGAATGGATTGCGAATGATCCATTAGGTAGCAGGCTCCCTGAAGTAGTAGGGAGCCTGCTTGTTATGATATAAAACGTGAAACAATTTTTATGTGTAGAGAGGAAAATTGCTTCTATGGATGTTTCTTACAATTAACGACGCTCGCATTCTCGTGGAAGATCACATGGAATGGAACCCAGCGTAATTACATTAATCTTATCAACTACCAGATGCGCAAGTCCTGGAAAACAGTCAAAGTCAGATAAAATCACAAGTCCATTTTGAAAACCTTGAAATGTTCCTGTTGTTGGTGGTTGACAGTCGTATTGTATGATAATACATGTACCAGGGCTTAAGCGTCTTAAAAAATGTAGAATGCCATTTGTATAGTAACCTGCACTATAATTTTGATAAATCTCATTCTCGAGTGGTCTTTGCTCACATTGACAATGATTGTGTTCGTTTTTCATTTTATCAGGCCTCCTTATGTTTACAGTGCACTCTATGTCTGTAGAAACAATTGGGTGTATGTACCATAAAAAAAGGTAACTACTCAGCCTCCAAAAGGAGGCTGAGTAGTTACCCTTTTATTCTACATCTATACCAATCGGGCTATCTTCCACTACGATTGTATCCACCACAACATTATCTTTTACCTTGATCACCGATACATTATTTGAACCAAAATTTGCTACATAAACAAATTTTCCATCCGAAGTAATCGTGATCCCTCTTGGCTGAAGGCCAACAGGGATCGTTGTAATTACAATATTTTGTTTTATATCAATGACAGACACAGCATTCGCCCCAAAGTTTGCTACATAAGCAAACTTTCCATCTCGAGTCATAACAATCCCTCTTGGTTGAGGGTTTACAGGTATGGTGTCAACAACCATGCTTTGTTGGACATTTATGACAGACACAGTATTTGAATTACTGTTTGTTACGTAAGCAAATTGTCCGTTTGGTGTGAACATAACTTGTCTTGGCCCATCCCCAACCGCTATTGTACCAATCACCATATTCGTTTTCGTGTTAATTATAGATATATTATCGGTTCCATCATTCGGAACATATAAAAGTTGATCATTTGGTGAAACAGCGCCTAAAATAGGTCCATCCCCAACCGGAATTGTTGCAATTACCAAATTTGTCTTACTATCAATAACTGATACAGTATCTGAACCATTATTCATCACATACACACGTTTTCCGTTCGGACTAATGACAATACCAGCGGGATGATTTCCAACAGGTATGATAGTACTAACACTTTGCTGTTTTACATCTATCACGAATACATTATCTGAATCAAAATTTGCTACATAAGCAAATTTTCCATTTGGAGTAATGGCTACACCATATGGACCTGTACCAACAGATAGATTGTTTATTACAGTATTTGTTTTGGTATCAAATATGGTAACAGTATTTGAACCACTATTTGCAGTAAATCCTAATTTCGCCATCTGACACGCCCCTTATTTCATCTTTCTTTTTTGTTTGAATGATTACATGTTAGTATTGTTACACTCTTGGTTCTATTACAAAGTTAATTTTAAAAATTGAGTGATTCGAATAAAATTATTTTATGTGATTTTATGGAGAAGTTTCTCCACAGATAAGAAATGTTTGCACCAGAACGGATTTGACTATAGACAGGTAAAAATCAGTTTGACAGCTTATCCAAATATGTGTGTAGACAAGTACACCCTTTAAGAGATGTATACATATAATGAAATGATAAAAAATATATTATCTATCTGTTTCTATCAATGGATAAGGATAGAAATTTGATTCTATGAAAATGGAGGGAATGTGTATATGTGCAGACAATGTCATCATGATTCTCATCATAAAAGAATGTCTTCACCCATCTGTCAATTTTTGAAAACATTAACAGCGGGGGATGATGTGGATACACTCATTATTGGTGGACATGATAAAAGTGTAGATGCGTTTGTAAGTTTTGATAGAAAAACTGGAGTTGCGACATTTGTTCGAAATAATGGTACGGTATTTGTCGTAGGTTGTGATCAAATCGATGCAATTCTGATTGATGATTAGTAGAATACAATCAAAATTGGGTAAAAAAGAGACAAGCTTTTTCAAGGATGTAAGAATAGAACCATTCTGACTGAAATCAGTAAGAGAATGGCTACTTTATTACTACTAAGTAGGTAAGTCAAGCACGTTCTGATTTTATGCTTTGTGTTTATTATGATGAAATCATAATATGTATGGGTTACACAAAAGGAATACAGTTTTATCATGTCTTTTGATAGAAAAAAGCTGAGTAGTTACTTTTTTTCTATCAAAAAATGTACACTCATTATGAAAAAAAGACGAAATCTGTTCTATGTCCCTTTTGAAACTATGTATGTGTGGATTCATATGTTATAATGAGAAAAATTTCGTTTCGTTTGACGAAATCCCTAGAAAGTATCGTGGAAATCCCCTAACAAATAAGTTAGGGGATTTTTTTGTGAAGAGGCGCAAAGTTATTTATATATATAATCAATATAGAGCGTTGACAGAATATGAAAAGGAGCGCATATTCTGAGTCAGCAATTTCATAACAATGGGAATAAAATAGAGGAGAGATGCCCCCCCCCCTTTTTTGTAAAGAAGTCACCGTTTCAAAATGTATACGTTTTGAAACGGGGCTTTCTTTACCGCTTTTACACTTCATAATAATAACAAAATGAATTTTGAAACATGTCATGTGCATGGTACAGAATATGACATGAAAATATGATACATTTATCCTATAACATCTCAAATTCTAGCATACAGGTTCAAAGATAGATAGGAGGAATTTATATGAGGAGATTTTTTTATATAAGAGTTAGTAGTAAAGGTCAATCGATAGAAAGACAGTTGGCAGCGGCATCAGAACTTGAAATTAGTGAAGAATATATATGTATAGATAGAGCAAGTGGAAAAGACTTTAAGCGCCCTGAATATCAACTGATGAAACGTATGCTGAGAAAGGGCGATATTTTATATATACAATCATTAGATCGATTAGGTAGAAATAAGCAAATGATTTTAGCTGAATGGCAAGAATTGAGTCAAGAAAAACAAATTGATATCGTTGTCTTAGATATGCCCCTTCTCAACACAATGAGATATAAAGATTTGAATGGAATTGAAAACCTTATTTCAGACTTAATTTTACAATTATTAAGTTATATGGCTGAAGATGAACGAAAAAGAACACGGGAACAGCAAAAAAAAGGAATTGAAGTGGCTATGCAAAAAGGTATTACATTTGGTAGAAAGAAAATTGAAATTGATCATACATTTATATCCGTATATCAAGAATGGAAACAGCACAAGATTACGGCAGTAGAAGCGATGAAACGAGTAGGAATGAAAAATAATACATTTTATAGAAGAGTAAAAGAATACGAAGCTAGTCTGTAATAAACTTTCTTATTCTAGTTTTTCGTGGTTTAGTGGAGATAAGGGTACAGTTTTTAACATTTTAATTTTGAAAGAATGAAACGGTTTGTACGTGAGTTTACTTGTATAATACTGAAAATTAAGACAATTTATATTTTATCATCTGAAAAATCATGCAAAGAATATTTGTGGTTTGCAAATAGGTACAATCATTCTTTCAGAAAAACGGATATCTGTATGCATTTATTTTTGAATATGTATGATTTTTGTAACACCCTCAATGGATTGCTTTGCATGTATGTATAAAGTGTTCATTTTTAATCAGTTATAAAAGAGGAAAAACGACATCCTTTAAAAAAAATATATATAAACCTGTACGAAGGAGTGATGCCGTTGAAACATTTTAAAGGAATTTTAGACAAAGGAGCGATACCTATCGGTCAATCCGATAAATTAGGAAAACCTTTACGTCAATTTGATAAAATACAATACGAAAATGAGATGTATCTCATTATTTGGCATCCCATCTATAACGAATTTGTCGGTTCTCATGAAACAGGAAATTGGATTTCTTATACTGATTTACATAAATCTATTTGGATAAAAAATTTAAAAGAATCTTTTATGACTACAAGATAAAAAGGCTCTAACAACTTAGTTAGTTAAGTCCCGTTTAAGAATGTAAAATAGCCTAACATATCATGCAGCTTTTAAAAAAATGCATGGGTAAGACAACAGGATTACATATTTGAATCTCAAACATATGTGAAAGATTCAATCGTGACATATATAGAACAGAGAGATACCCCTATTTTATTCGTTTAGGGGTATCTTATTTTCAGTAGTATAATAGAGATAGTACTACACTTTTATTTTTCTGTTTTTAAGGGACCTCCGAAGTTTTCTAACAGAGAAGTTGCTTCTTCTAATTTAAATTGCAATAACATTTCTTTTTTAATGACTGTTTTGAGTGTATCCGTTACACTTTCATTGACTGCTAATAATTGATCAACAGAAAGGCTCCCAGCGGTGAAACCTGCTACAACCGCTTGGATTTTTTCTCCTTCGGCATTGATGACATGAGCCAATCCAAGTTCTTCCAAACCAATAGAAGCTAAAATAATAGCTACAGCTTGTTCAACTGTAATATCCAGACCCTCTGGAATCGTAGGCATACTCATACATATCACTTCCTATTCTCAACTTACTTATGAGCAGTGTATGATACATCGCCTCAATGGTGCGTAAAATGAAAAAAATATGAAATGTTATGAGGGATAAAAAAGAGATGAACACACAATAGATAGTGATTTTATCCGTATCAATGGGGCTGTTCCAACTCGTAAAGTTTGCTTTCCAACATTTAAATGAAGTAATGGAGCATTACTCAAAGGCATCACTTTGGATAGGAATAAAGTAATATTCTCTCATATCCACACAATAATATATTTTTTAATCAGAATAAACAGTAAAAAGAATTCACTTTTGTTTTTGGGTGTGAGGCAAAAGGCTGGGGTGAAGCGAAGCAAGGGGCTAGCCCCTCCTCGTGTCATAAAAATGACGTATAAGCATCTATTCATGAACAGGAGATTGAAGCGGTTCGGCAGGTACAATGGATAGTCTAAGTCGTGCGACCTCAATCTATGTTTTTGGTCTGTTCGGCTTGGCGACACACCATCACCTGCCGAATTTCAGTATACAATGGAGGAGAGGTGGAGATTTTTTGAATGATCTTCTCAAAAAATACGACCGGTCCATTGTATACTGAAAAGCTTGTACAGGAAGAACAGCTCGTATTTTCCTAGAAAATAAAATACGCCCCATACATGAGGCGTATTTAAGAAACCGTTTTCGAAATGTTGTCGTACTTAGTGTAACATATGTTTTTGATATGGATATGTGAGAAATAAAAATAATGAAAAAAGATGAACCTGGAGGGGAACAAAATAGTTATCACATCTAGGAATAACCAAAAGGTCTCCGAAACCGGTGTTTTGTATCGTGTTTTCCATTTGAATAGATTCAGTTAAAGGATGCTGTGTTGATGGAAAGAGACATCTGTTTATAAATGGAAAAAATAAAACATGACTCGTGGGATGCGAGTCATGTTCAGGAGATAACGAAATGATACGTCTAGTATACTATTTTCATTTTAGTTGGGAAATCAATGAAAATCGGAATGATTTTACAAATATTGAGGGGATATACAAAAAAATGTTTTTCTCTCTAGAGAAACATTCCAAGCGATTATTTGGATACACAGGTGATATCATTTGAGAAAAATAGATAGCATGCAAATACATATTTCGCAATACGTGTTCATACAAACATGGAGAAGAACAAACATGTAATCCTTACATGAATAAGGAATGTCACGAAGGAAATATTTCACTTCTGTTCCTATTCTCTATCTACCTATACCGTTTGAAGTAATTGTATGCAATCTAATCGTTGTAACTGTCAATATCGTTGGTTACAACGACGCTCCCATCTACATTCACGAACCCAACGACAGTTAGGAGGATACGGTCGAGGACGGTGATACAGTTGTTGTTGATCATAAGTAGGGTTTGATTCATATACTTGTTGTCTAGCGTTTACATTTGATCCAGGTTGATAAACCAATGGAATCTCTCCTTTTATCCAAAATGGAAATGTTTATATTGTTCGTCACAAAAGTATGATATGCGGAAAGAACCATTCGATATAAGCAGATGCCTAAAAAACAAGCCTGTTTTTAGGTGTTTGCACTAGACAAGGGTTTAGGTGGAATCATTTAAGGTATTAGTTCTACATGTGATGTAGAAAAGACTTCCTCTCTCCTTGAAAAAGTTTTCTTTTTTTGATCAAATAGAAAAAACGGTTGACCAGATAGATTTCTCTCTGTAAGAGAAGAAAATAGATTCTCACCTACCAGAAACATACGAGCCATCACTTCATTTTAAAAGATAGGTAGAAACAGACCATAATCCAAAGCATGTCCTACAAAAAAAAGAAAGGCGAGGATCATGGTCCATCTTCTATTTGAAAAAGGGGGCTCAGATTCTCATCTCGAGAGTAATTGCGTTTTCCAATCCCCCGATCTTATCCCTTGCCTGTTGTTTCAAACTAAAGCGTTTGCGTCAATTCTGAATGTAAAACTCTTTGTGCAGAAATAATCGTCCCCACACTTCTTCCATAAACAGAATAGATGCCGCCATTTTGATTCGGAACAATTTCAACCTCATATTGGGCTGCTTGTCCTAAGTTAGGGTGAACCAAGCTTAGCGTGATAAAATCAGAAGCATTTGCCGGTACAGCAAAAGAAACTTGTTGAATTAATAGTCTTGTCCCATTCAAACGAAAAGACCGAACAATCCCAGTGAGTGGACTTCCGGTGCGATTCAGAATTTTGACTCTCGCATTATTTGCATTCGCCGGTTGATTGCCCTGATTTTCAATCGGTCCAGTAGTAAAAGGCATGTCACATACACCTCCTATTCAACGAAAAAATAAATCCCTCATGCAGAAAAAACATCAGTCATAAATCAGATTCCTATTTCTCAATAGAAAAGGAATGAAAGCGAGGATTTGAAATCCTACAATCGCGAGTCAAAAATGGTACACATTTTTTCCAAAACTTGATAACAGAACCATTGTTACTAGCAAAAATTTGTTCCACCTATCTGATAATGCCCTTTCAAAGGACCGGATGCAGAAATGGCAAGTTTCGTTGTATCACATAATCCTATATTAAACAAGTAAGGAACGCGAGTAATCACATAAGGAAATGTGTCTGTACTACCATCTTGCCTTGTGGCCTTAAAGGTAACGGTAGAACCTAATTCTGCGACTTCGAGGGATAATATGACGTGTATACCTGTTGCAGTACCATCTGTTTCGTATAAAGGATAATCAATCAATGTCTCACCTGCCGGAAGATTAAAATCGATTCTCGGCCCGAGTGGATTCGTTCCTTCTCTCACACGAAAGTGAAATTTCTTCATAGCAAACACCTACCTTCCTATCGTATATTCCATATATTATATGCCACCCATGCACATATGGTATAGGTACCAATGGAAAGAGCACGTCCTTTTATAAATCCCGTTCTAACCTATTGCTGACCACATATAATTATTTTGTATGTTTTTTCATGAAAATAGAGAGAAAAGAACAAAAAAAGAATGATTTCGACAAAGGGAGAAGCAAACGAATCGGGAATAGTACAGAATGAGGAAATGATTACCGTACATATGATATTCTATTATCTTGAAACCAGTCCTGATTTTTCATTTTTTCTTATTTTAAATCTGTGTGTATGGCAAACAAGAACATGGAATGCTGTAGATAAAACTAATCCGTTCTTCTTTTTATGAGAAGGCAAGAGAAAGATAGGAGGATTGTTGATGAATCAAAATTATTATAACAATGAATATGAATTCATGAATAGTGGTGACGTGTATCAGCAGCCAAGATATCCTTATGCGCAGGCACCAGGATCTGAAGTGCAAAATATGAATTATAAAGATTGGATGGATAGGTGTGCACGAGGGGAATCCGGAGATGTATTTTCTACAGCTGCCCTTAAAGGGGCGATTGTTACGTCTTCAGGTATTGCGTGGGCTCTTCTTGGGCTTATTCCAGGTGCAGGTCCTATACTATCCGCAGTTGCAGGCGTAATAAATGTAGCCGTTCCATATATATGGCCAGACCAGGAAAGCGATACGCCCCCTAGTCAAGCAACACAATATAAGTGGAGCGAACTAATGAATGCTGCTCAGGAACTTACTGACACAGCAATTGAGACAGAAGTGAAAAATAGGGTTCTTCAAGAATTAGTAGGGCTTCAAAGGACTACAAAATTATATCAAGATGCTGCTTGCGATTGGAGCCAAAGCCCAGATGATCCAGAACTTAAAGAAACTGTTAGAACACAGTTCCTTGCTTCAAATACGATATATTATGATAGAATGCCTATTTTTCAACAACAAGGTTTTCAAGCAGAATTATTATCTTCATTTACTGAAGCCGCTAATTTGCATTTACTTTTGTTAAGAGACGCGGTTAAATATGGGTTAGCGTGGGGGCTAGACCAGGTAACAGTTAATCGATATTATCGATACCTAAAAGAAAATACAGCAAGTTACACAGCATATTGTATTTCGACATTTAACAACGAATTAGCGAGACTAAGTACAGGAACTCAGGGAGCTGCTTCATGGAATAATTATAATAAGTATCGTACGGGTATGACAATTATGTCATTAGATATTGTAGCATTATGGCCAACATTTGATCCAATTTTATATCCACTACCAGTCTATTCACAACTTACACGTGAAGTATACACACAGGCATGTGGAAGGTTGGACGATAGCCCTTCGATGCAGACGATTGAATCTGGGTTAGTTAGGCCGCCGCATCTGTTTACCTGGTTGAGAAGCTTTATATTCGGAGTCGATACGACATCGGATAGTCGGTCTACGTTCCTTACTCGTTATAAATTAGGTTTTAGCTATATTTCTTCTAAAGGTTTCATAAATGGAGAACCAGGAGAAGCTGAATTGATGGAAACCTCATGGATTGGACCTAGACCTGGAAATACCACCAATCAGGGAACTCCTGATTGGGCCAATATATATAATACACATGTGAATCCAGGTTTCACTAATAATTCTTTTTCTCCTGAAAATTTAAACACACTTACTTTTCGGGGGCGCCATGAGGTCTCGCACTTGGGCTTTTATTCTTTGATTGGTGGTCAGTCGGAGTATGGTGGGCGTTACACAAGTCAGGTAGGATTCCCTTGTATTAATCCTACCCAATGTGACACTTCAAGATCTTGTTTGGATACATGTAAACCTAGCAGTACACCAAATATAGGTAGTGTTTGTGAGGATGTAATATTATATAGTGAACGGTTGTCATGGCTGGCCGCATTCAGAAGTGAACGACTATTTGGCACTAATGCTCTTGATACTATTATCTATGCATGGACACACGCTAGTGCGAAAGCATATAACATTATAGATAAAAATTACGTTAGTCAAATTCCAGTGGTGAAGGCATCTGGTGGTAGCGGATATAGCGTAATCAAGGGGCCAGGTAGTACAGGAGGAGATCTCGTTAGCTTGGCACCGAATGCTCGAATTGAGGTGCCGCTGTCCCCGCAATTCGAAATGTTCCCAATAGAAACTAAACCTTGTCGTATGAGAATGCGTTATGCATGTAAATTACAAACGAGGGTAAAAATTGGTATCTTTAGAAATGACGAGTGGGTAGTACAGGAGGAGGATATCGTTGTACCATCTACCCCATATTCTGGTGAACAAGCTGCGTTAACTTATAATGCATTTGGATATGTAAATCTTACATCCTTTAATCTTACATTCCCAAGTAATGAACTAATATATATTGAGAGAATAGATTCAAATGATGCAGATCCTCTCATCATCGACAAAATCGAATTCATTCCAATTGAGGGTTCTGTTGAAGTTTTTGAAGCGAAAGAAGATTTAGCAAAAGCGTGGAAGGCAGTGAACGCCTTGTTTACAAATGATGGGAAGCATACACTACAGTTGAATATCACGGATTATCAGATTGATCAGGCCGCAAGATTGGTAGAGTATATGTCTGATAAGATGTATCCAAAAGAAAAAATGTGCTTACTCGATCATGTGAAATGTGCGAAACAACTGAGTCGCGCTCGTAATTTATTATACTACGGTGATTTTGAATCTTCTGATTGGTCTGGTGAGAATGGCTGGAACACAAGCACTCATGTGTCCGTGGCATCCGACAATCCAATCTTTAAAGGACGCTGTCTGAAGCTACCTGGTGCCAATCAGCCGCAATTTAGTGACCAGATATTCCCGACATATGCGTATCAAAAGATCGACGAATCGCGATTAAAACCGTATACACGCTATAGGGTTCGCGGATCTATTGGGAACAGTAAAGGGTTAGAAGTATTCGCCACACGATATGAGAAAGAAGTACACAAACACATGAACGTACCAAATGATATAAAACCAACGAACCCATGTACGGGAGAATATCCATTGGAACAAGGTTCCTATCCTGTGGTGATAAACCAAGTTATCCCGCAAAACATGTCCTGTGGTCCATGTGAAGATGGCTCACAGATGATGATGCAACAAACAAGTATGGTATGTGCAGATCCACATGAATGGGAGTGTCACATTGATACAGGTGAGCTTGATATCAATCAGAATCTGGGCATATGGGTTGGCTTTAAAATTGGAACGACAGATGGCCTAGCGACACTAGATAATATAGAGGTAATCGAAGAAGGTCCGTTAACGGGAGAAGCATTAACTCGTATGAAAAAACGAGAATACAAATGGAAACAAAAGTGGAACGAGAAATACATGAAAATCGAAAAGGCTGTGCAAGTCGCACAACGTGCGATTCAAGGCTTATTCACACATGCAGATCAAAGCCAATTGCAAGCCTCCGTCACATTACAGCATATTATAGACGCGGAGAAATGGGTACAAAACATTCCGTATGTGTATCATCCATTCTTAGTCGGAGCTTTACCAACCGTACCAGGAGAAGCCTATGATATCTTCCAACAACTGTCCGGTGCCGTTGCGAAAGCACGGGTGTTATATGAACAACGTAACGTGCTAAGAAATGGAGACTTCAATGCAGGACTATCGAACTGGCAGGGAACTGAGGGGACGCAGGTACAACAGATAGGGAATACATCTGTGCTCGTCATCTCAGATTGGAGTACAAACGTTTCCCAACAAGTATGTGTCCATCCTGAACATGGCTATGTGTTACGTGTCACAGCGAAAAAAGAAGGTTCAGGGGAAGGCTATGTGAAAATCAGTGATGGTACGGAAGAAAATACAGAAACACTGAAATTTATAGCGGGAGAAAGTGCAACAAGTTTGGTACCACCGATGACGCCGTCTCGTGAATCCTATTATGAGCAAGATATGACGAACTATCCAGCAGAACCAAGAGGACAACAGACATATGCAACTGGTAATCCTATGAATTACCAATCAGAGAGTTTTGGAATCAATCCGTACGGTGATGAGGATATGATGAACGATCCAGCACCTTATGCGGGAACAGATTGTGGATGTGGCTGCAGTAAAAAGGAATCGATGAGTTATCCACCTAACAACTATGAAATGAATGCCTATGCAGGTAACACAAGCGGGGCTAATCCTACCGGATCAAGTTGTGGATGTGGTTGCCATAGAAAAGTATACACAAGTGAAGATAACATGACTACGTACGTTTCTGAATCTCTGTCTGGTTATATCACGAAAACCGTTGAAATCTTCCCAGAAACGAATCGTGTCTGCATTGAAATCGGAGAAACAGCGGGAACATTCCTAGTGGAAAGTATTGAATTGATTCGAATGGGTTGCGAATGATCGAATAAGTAGCAGGCTCCCTGAAGTAGTAGGGAGCCTGTTTTTTTATGATATACATGTTAAAATCATTTTGATGTACCGAGATACGGATTCCTTCTATGGATAGTTCTTACAATTAGTAGCGTTCACATTCTCTTGGAAGATCACAAGGAAGAGAGCCAAGGGTAATCACGTTAATCTTATCAACTACAAGATGCGCCAGTCCTGGGAAACAGTCAAAATCAGATAAAATCACGAGTCCATGTTGGAATCCTTGGAATGTAGCCGCAACAGGCGGTTGACAGTCATATTGTATGACAATACATGTACCTGGGCTTAATCTTCTTAAAAAGCGTAAAATGCCATTTGTATAGTAACCTGCATTACAATCTTGATAATTTTCATTCTCGATAGGTCTTTGTTCATATTGACAATGATTGTGTGCCATTTTTATCAGGCCTCCTTTTGTTTACAGTGTACCTTATGTATGGAGGAACAATTGGGTGTATGTACCGTAAAAAATCTGGTGTAAAAAAGAAAAAAATATAGATTTCTCACGTTAAGATCTTTTCATCTAATCATGAAGTGCTGATCGTAGCCTTTCAGGTGAGCGAATAAGAGAACGAACAAACCATTTGTTTTTAGATTACACAATGAGGCAAGGGGAAAAACCTGCTTTATCTAATTAGCAGGTAAAGGTTGGCGGAGTGTGTTGCGAACTTCTCCAGAGTGAGCTGAATTCCAGAGAAGTTTTGGGGAGGGAGCGGACTAGTGGCACATTTGAAGGAGAGACAGTTCGAATAAGGTATGATTTTAATAGCTTCCCTGTACTTGTCGTTTTTCTTTACGCTATCGAGGAGTATTTGAAATATGGAAAGAACGTGGCATATCGATTCATCCAACGACCATTATGCGTTAGGTCCATCCATATAAATCTAAGTCAAATTAACGAATTTACCTTCATTTGAAGAAAACCACTGACTCGTGGCGTACTGATGAAACCTATATTAAAGTGAAAGAAAAATAGATGTATTTGTATCACGCTGTGGATGCCGAAGAAATCCCGATTGATTTTTATGTGAGGAGAAATAGAAAAGTGAAATCTGCTATAACGTATTAATCATCTCTTCGCTCTTATTACATAACAGTAGATTCCTAACAGAATTTGTCACTCTCTTTCAAATTTGATTCACTTTGCAACAGAACCTAAAGAAGACTCCGTATCTGTTGAAGGAGCCTTCTATCTATCAGATCATTCGCAGTCTATTCGAATCAACTCAATGCTTTCCACCATAAATGTACCTTCGGTTTCTCCTATTTCGATGCGTACGCGATTTGTTTCTGGGAAGATTTCAATCGTTTTTGTTACATAACCAGAAAGGGACGAACTATTTTGTTCTGTCATAAAAGAAGGCGATGGATACGACTCTGTTCCGTAACTTTCAGCCTCCTAATTAGGCATGTTGGTAGAATTAGAATAGGCATTCATTTCTGCATTGTTAGATGGATAGTTCATCATATCATTCTCATTCGAATAGGCGTTTGTGTTACAACCACATCCGCAACCCATTCCATGATTTTTTGTCATGTTGCTATAACTAGAGTAGGCGTTCATTCCATACGAAACATTTTGATCACCATATGGATTAAATCCGAAACTCTCTGATTGATTATTCATGTTATTATTACCTGGACCGAAATTTCCTGCGTATCGATTAGATGGAACATTCATCGTATTGTTACTACCCACATACGGCGTTTCCCCCGTACTTTCTGTCTCTCTATACGTATCTTGAAGGGATTCAGTAGACGACATCCGTTCTTCATCCGATGACCTGGTCAAGAAAAACTGGAACATGAAATAGATTACGCAATTGATTTTGAATACTGATACGGAGTCATTCCATTTAATGATGAGTGCGGACGAATGGAATGATAATACATATAAATAAATTCAGCTACTAACTGAGTTACTTGAGCGAGAGAAATCAGTTTTTCTCCATGCAAACATTCACGTTTAAAGATGCTAAAAAATGATTCGATCACAGCGTTGTCCCAACAGTTCCCCTTGCGGGACATACTTTGTTGAATCTTTTGTTGCTTACAAAAATCAGTAACTGTATAACTGGGATCCTTGATCACTATGAAATACAATCTTTTTGTGACTTCCATAAACATTTCTAACTTGCTGAATTGTATCCTTTACTAGTTGCGCATCTTGGTGAGTATCCAAAGAATAACCAAGCACCCGCCGGGTGCTAATGTCTAATGCAGCACAAAAATATACTTTCAATCCACTCACTAAACGAAATTCTGTAATATCACATACAACTGTTGGAACGTCTTTCTTACCAGGTTTAAAGGAACGCTCTAGTACATTTGGGAATGTATGATGGTCTTGCTTTCTTTTTTTATAATACGTGACAACTTTTGACTTTAATCCAGCTCGACATAAAGCTTGTCTTACTTGAGATAAGCTCACCATAACATCTCTATTTATAAGATAACGGTACAGTTTTCGATATCCCATTCTACCTTTTAAACGTTTAAATTGCATGGCAATATAAGCCGCTGTCTTTTTACGTTTTTTCTGACCTTCAGTGGCTTTACGATGAAAATAGTCGTAAAAACCACTCACAGACACTTGTAATCGATAGCAAAGCCAGCGCACTCCAAATATGTGGTGATATTGTTTGATAAACTGAAAACGTGTTAGTTTTGGTTTTTGGCAAAGAAGGTTGCCGCCTTTTTTAAAAATTCATTTTCCTTTTTTAATGCCTGGATTTCTCTTCGTAAAGAACGTAGTTCTGCCATATCAGTTCCCTTACTATCTAAAAGTGGAGACGAATATTTTTTTATCCATGAATTAAGAGTCCCGTGTCCTAGATCAAATTCTCTTTGAATACTGGAGATTGTACGCCCTTCTTTGATTACCAATTCAACACATTGTTTTTTAAACGTTTCATCATACTGTTTTTTCATCTGAAACACCTCTTATATAGAATAACTTATCTCTATACTGTGTTCCAGTTTTACTGTACCACCTCAATAAAAGTGCTTTAATGTCTTTGTACGCACCGTCCCTTAGAGCCTGTTTATAGTCTTATAAATATGTTAGGATGTATGCAAAAACAGGAGATGAGTGTATGTCTTATCCAAGTGATATCAGCCGTGAAAAATTCGAGATCATTCGTGAGGAACTAGAAACGTTTAGCAAACGCACAAGTCCGCGAAAGTATGATCTTTATGATGTGTTCAATGCACTACTCTATGTTCGGAGTACAGGCTGCCAGTGGCGTGCTTTACCAAAAGATTATCCCAAATGGCAAAATGTTTACCGCTACTATGCAAAATGGAGTAAATCCAATGCCGAAGGTAGTAGTCTATTAGAGACCTTATTAAAAAAATTGTTGGGCAAATAAGGGAAGCAGTGAATCGCCCCAAAAGCTCTAGCTTTAATATTGTCGATGCCCAAAGTGTTAAGAATGCAGATACGGCTGAACAAAAAGGTTATGATGGTGGTAAGAAAGTTTCTGGTATTAAACGACATATCAGTGTAGATATTCTTGGATTTCCCCATGCACTCCATGTTACCACTGCCAATGTCACAGATCGAAAAGGCGCACTCGAAATGTACGAGCAATATCCTGAATTGAAAGAAACCATAGAAGCCATCCTCACGGATGGTGGGTACACAGGAGAAAAGTTTCAAAAAGAAATTCAAAAGCTATTGAATGCTGAAGTACAAGTTGCCAAGCGGTCCGAATTGCATCAATTTCAAGTGATCCCTAAAAGATGGATCGTAGAGCGCTCATTTGCTTGGTTAGAAAAATACAGACGATTGTTCAAAAATGTAGAGAGAAAACTAGAAACAAGTAAACAAATGGTTGTCCTAGGATTTATCGCTATTTTAATAAAAAGATAAGACTATAAACAGGCTCTTACAACTGTCATATTCCCAAAATCCACTTGCGCTTCTCCCGCAGGGTGCTCTAATCTTTCATACCGTGTTTCTTTTTCTATTTTCATTTGCGGTCTTCTATGCTGAATGTACTCACATACGGTTCGATACGAACCTTTAAAATTGTATTCTGTTTTTAGTTGATTGAATATCTTCTTATTTGTTCTTCGCTCTTTACGGCGAAGTTTACTATCTTCTTCTAACCAAAAATCTACAATTTCACCAAATTCACTGTCATACATCATTCCTGTTTTTGTAAAAATCGTATCATTATCCGAAGGATAAACTTCTCCATCAGCATATTTTTTCACTGTTCTCCAATTCTTTCCTACTTTTCTTGAAATCTCCGATATACTTAAATCATCGGTTTCTCTCAAATGTTTGATATAATGAATTTCGGGCATTGTTAGCATCCTTTCTAAGTCCTCCTGTTTCGCTTGGTAACGAAAGCAGTAAGGGAATTATTAAGGGCTGACAAGCCTATTTTTATACACTTTATCTATGTACAAAATCGTCGCTCGACTCTGTACTTTCATTTTGCACTAAACATATTGAGAACCAATTAACTATAAGAAGATGAATTTTATGTTATAACTAACTATAATTTTTAAATATATGTAAATGAATTTTTTCTTATCTTTTTTATTTATGTGATGAAAAAATCAGGTGTGGGAAAGAAAATTAAACAAGCGTTTGTTTAAAATATCTTGGCTATAAATCAGTGTGACAGATAAGAGGATGGTTTAATAATTATTAAGTAAGATAAGAGTTGTAATTGTCCGCTTTGTTAATTTTATCTTTTATTATATAAATTTTGCACAACAAAGAAAAAATTATTTTTTGACATGAAGACATAACATCTCTTTCGAAAGATAAACTCCGATATAAATACCAATTAGAACGATAATGTAATCACGATTTAAACAATGACGTTTCTGTACCCCTGGCTGGCTATCTCGAACCCCCTTTTCGAAATATTTCTCCATCCCCTTGAAAGCTTTTACTTCGGTGATGGCTTTTTATTTGGTATGATTAATATATAAAATTTTAGGGAAATGGAAAATCCGTACCTATTTTATTTAGATATGGATTTTTCTACTTCTAAGTTATAATAAAAAACCCCACATGAAACGGAGAGAATGGTACTATGTATCCTAAGTTTTTTGATAAAATGGCCTTTTCAAAAGAGCATAAAGATTTACTAATTCAGTTGTATAATAAAAAAATTACAAGAAACGAGTATAATCGTGTATTAAACAATCTATATGAGACAAAGCCTAATGTAAATGAAAATAAGAACCAAGATAACATGGATGGTTCTGTTGCAAAGCTTTCTAACAGATAAAGCATTGGTGTGATTGCAGATAGATTTATGCGATCATTAATAATTAGTGTACGTCGAAATAACGAAGTTTGGTTGTTGCAAATTTTGTTTCCATATTCCTGAACCCAGCGCATGAAAGTTGGTGGGTGAACTGAGATTCCACGTTCTTTTAAAATTTCAGAGGCATCACGATAACTTAAAGAAAAAAGAAAGTAGTAGCCCACTGCGATTAAAATAATATCTGTCTTGAACTGCCTTCCTTCAAAGTATCTCTTTTGTGTTTCCCCTTACAATTTTTTCTGAAATGTAGTCTCATTTAGGACACTTTGCAACAACACTTTACTATTCAAGTTTTCATGTTCATTAAATTGCGTCTAATAATATTAAGGTTTATTTATATATCCTTTGAATGAACCTTTTATATACTTATTTGGATATAAATCATTAATCATTGCGTATGGGCTTCCATTCCAGTATCTTGCTACTGGTGTCCATAGTCTATGCCTTTTTAACCACTTCATTGTGTATTGTTGTAATAATTGATTATCTGTCAGCTTTTCTTTTTCTTCAATTGTCCACCGTAATGCAACTAGCGCTTTCTCTCTCGTCCAAAAACCGCTCGGTGTCATCTTAAATTCCCATTCTTTAAATTGATTCGGATATAAATCATTAATCATTGCATATGGACTATCATTCCAATATAATTGACAGGCTCCTCTCAATCCTGATTGAGTTAACCATTTATTTTCGTATATATTCTTCAACTGATCTGGATTTAATTTTTCTTTTTCTTCAATTGTCCATTTCAGTACTTGTAACGCTTTTTCTTTCGTCCAAAATTTATTAGGAGCCTTAGTAAATTCCCATTCTTTGAATCGATTTGGATATAAATCATTAATCATCGCATATGGGCTTCCATCCCAAATCACCCTTAAAGGTGCACTTAGTCGCCGTTAATTTAACCATTTTTCCCCATAAATTTACAAGAGTTTTTGAGGCGATAATCTTTCCTCTTCTTCAATTATCCATTTTAATAATTGTAATGCCTTTTCTTTCGTCCAAAAATTTAACGGTGTCATTCTAAATTCCCATTCTTTAAATTGATTTGGATATGCATCATTAATCATCGCATATGGACTATTGTTATATTTATGCTTCAATACGCCACGTAATCGATACTTTGCAATTAATGAGTTATTCCAATTCTGTTTTATCTCTTCTTCGTTCCAATTTAAAATGTTTGTTACTAAATACCTTGTTACTCTTTTAGCCATTTCATTGTTTTCATCTAAATTCCAAGTATTTCGTGGGAATCTATTTCTTTTTCCATCTAATATCTCCTGATAGATGTCCTCTATAGTAATTGTGTTCATCTGCATCTTATAACCTCCACCTTAAAATGTATTAATATATAGTTAAAACGATTTTAGAACAATTATTAATATTGATAATATGAGTTTTTAGTGAATTGTAACCTGCGCACATCAACTAAATATGCATATAATTCTACATGCATGTTACGTGAAACACTTTTATTTACTGATATGTAGCGTTTAACGTTATTTACATAGAAATGTATTCTCTCTGTCGTCTTCCTTCGTTAAATATCAATCTGAGCGGTCGTTTTTCAAATTCTTCACAAAAACCAGGTGTTTTATTTGTCTTTTAGAACAGAATGCATACGTATTGACCCATCTGGATTAGAGATGAATCGTCAAATAAGAGGAATAATCATATACCGCTCGATGTTTCAACTCTTCATACGTGTATAACTTTTGCTTAGCAAATAATTTCGGATGTTTCTTTCTATAGTATCCAAACAATTCTTCTCCATTTTCCCGTATACGATACCGACGCGCTTGTCTGATTGCACCTGGTATTTCTTCAGGAGCAAACTGTTTAAGTATTTGTAATGCCTGGGCAGATGGGATTTCTTCCCCTGTTACATAGGCATGGATAAAGATAAGTTCTTTTAATGTTATATAATTGTAATGTGAATTCCCACTCATAGAAGAATCCCCTCCACGTTCATTATTTTCATCCGTACATGACTAGGCATATAAATGAATCTATCTGTTTAGCCTATAAGTATCTTTAGCGTTTGTTTCACTTTTTCATCGTCCATTCGATAAAATACTTCCAATCCTTTTCGCTCATAGGCTACGACTTTATGTAATTTTAGCCTGCCAAGATGTTGCGAAACAGTGGGTTGTGGTATGGCGAGGTACCGTTGTAATTCAGAAACATTTAATGAAGTTTTCTTTATTATTTGATGTACAATTTGGAGACGGACAGGGTGTGCTAATGCCCTTACTACTTCTGCAACACGTTCTAGTTCATTTGGATCCTTGTAAAAGGCATTTTTCATCTTTTTTCCTCTCCCATTCCTTTTATACAGAGTATTCCCTCTGTATAATACATTTTTCTGTTCTAGAATTTACAGCTCACAAACTATCTTGCACCATTTCATTTACACCTTTATACTGAAACAAGTATACATCACAATAAGAGGTGCCTTATGAACAAATCAGAATTAATCAAACAAGTCGCAATACAATCTGAACTAACAAAACCACAAGCAAGTCTTGCAGTAGATGCCGTATTAGAGACCATTCAACATGCACTACAAAATGGGGAACATGTACAGCTACTTGGCTTCGGCACATTTGAAGTAAGAGAACGTGCTGCACGTGAAGGCCGTAATCCACATACTGGTGAAGCTCTTACGATCCCTGCGGGAAAAACACCTGCCTTTAAAGCGGGGAAAGCATTAAAAGACGCTGTAAAAGCTAAATAATATTTCTTTAACAGTAGCGTGAATTCTAAGGATTTCATGCTACTGTTTCATTTTAGAATCGAATCGTGGAGATTGCATGTTTATATATAAGCTGTTGCTTCCCTTCAACTTCCATTAAAACAGAATAAGTATCAAATCCTCTTACCATACCTTTTACATGCAATCTTTTTAACAAAATTAACGTGATATCCTTCCTCTTTTGGAACGCCTCTTGTAACAATTGTTCCTGCAAAGATAAGCATGTTCTTACTTCTATTCTTTTGAAATGCTTGTAATTTCGTTTCCAACGAGTTATCCTCCTATTCTCCTCATACTATTATTTTATATTGTTCTAATTCAGCCAACAGTTGTTTTACACCTTCTGGGCTCAGCGTCAGCTTTCCATCTACTAGTTTTACATTCTTTGCAGATATTTCTCCCGCGATAGGACAAGTACCATGAGATGTATATTTTTGCAGAATAATTGCATCCTCTTCTACAAAAATTTCTAATGCATCGTCTGTATCCACTTGTAAAATTTTTCTTGTTTCTTTTGGTATCACAATTCGTCCTAAATTATCTACTTTTCGTACAATGCCTGTTGCTTTCATAGGAATGGCCTCCTTTTTTACAAATAGAATACCTCACATCTTATGTGATCGCTTCCATTATTTTAAAACTATATATACTATAAAAAGTTTATCCCCATCTGTAGAAATAGAGAGGGGTTCCATGTCTACATCTGATATTCCCCACTTACAAAAACAAATTGAAGAAAAAAAGGAAATGCTACAATAGTTGGTAAAACATACGGATACTCAGACCCAAGTACCTTTGCATATAGCTAAGAATTCGGTCAATTCGTGTTTTTATTTATGCGAGATTAGTCCTATTAAACATGTGAATTAAAAAAATGATTCCAATTCATCAATAGAATTTGAATCTCTCTATACATATGTCCTCTATATTTTACCATAACTGGACTCTATGTGGAATGGACCAACTACCTTCTGTATAAAAATGTGACATTCGGTATATATTAGGACTAATAATTCCAACCTATATCTTTGATTGCTACTCTAGAATGAAGTCTCCTAACATGATTACAAGTGGAATTGTTACCCAGTTCTTCAACACCAGAAAAGACGTGCTGACAGGTTCGTCTTTTTTTCTAGGTTTTATTTCTACCACGCGCTCTCATTTTTTGTATACATAGGGGATATAGTTCTGTTGCAAAGTTTGAAAAAAGCATAAACAGGTTGGTAAATGAGGAGCAATGTTTAGGAAATAGCTAGTAATTATTGAAGTTCATTGTACGTTTAGAATGCGGAGTCTCTTTGAAGACTTCGCCTTTTCTTATATAGGGCATGAATGGTTTCAATCCCTTTTATGGTACGTGAAGCATCCCAATATGCAAAATTACATATTAAAATAACTCCATCGTGGTGTATGATAAAGCAAATTAATAATGAAAATAAGATTCAAATAGGGGGCACACATGGGATGGAAATTGCAATCGCAGTATTAAAATTTATTGGTGGCGTAATTCCGTTAGTAACAGACTTATTAAAAGCATTAATGTAGTCACTGGATTCTAATAATGTCAAGAAAGAAAAGATGTCTGCTTTTACGCAGGTATCTTTTTTTCTTGGTAACTGCTTAGTCCGTTAGTATTATTGATATTTATGAATTCATAGTTTAGCATTCAATGTCTTCGCTCATACTAATAATAAAAATGAAAGGAGGCATGCTGTTTATGCATACAGAATGACCTGGTCAAGAAAAACTGGAACATCAATTAGATTACGCAATTGATTTTGAATACTGATACGGAGTCATGCCATTTAATGATGAGTGGGGACGAATGGAATGATAGTACATATAAATAAATTTAGCCACTAACTGATTGACTTGAGCGAGAGAACTCAGTTTTTCTCCATGTAAACATTCACGTTTAAAGATGCTAAAAAACGATTCCATCACGGCGTTATCCCAACAGTTCCCCTTGCGGGACATACTTTGTTGAATCTTTTGTTGATTACAAAAGTCAGTAACTGTATAACTGGTAAACTGAGATCCTTGATCACTATGAAATAAAATCCTTTTTTGACCGCCATAAACATTTTTGACTTGCTGAATTGTATCTTTTACTAATTGAGCATCTTGGTGGGTATCCAATGAATAGCCAAGCACCCGTCGGGTGCTAATATCTAATGCAGCACAAAAATATACTTTCAGCCCATTCACTAAACGAAACTCTGTGATATCACATACAACTGTCGGAACGTCTTTCTTACCAGGTTTAAAGGATCGCTCTAGTACATTTGAAAATGTAGGATGTTCTTGCTTTCTTTTCTTATAATAAGTAATAACTTTTGACTTCAATCCAGCTCGACATAAAGCTTGTCTTACTTGAGATAAAGTAACCATGGCGCCTTTATTTACAAGGTAATGGTACAATTTTCGATATCCCATCCTGTCTTTAAAGCGTTTAAATTGCATGACAATATAAGCCGCTGTCTTTGCACGTTTTTTCTGATTTCCAGTGGGTTTACGATGAAAATAGTCATAAAAACCACTAACAGAAACCTGTAATCGACGGCAAAGCCAGCGCACTCCAAATATTTGTTGATATTGTCTTATGAACTGAAAACGTGTTAGTTTTGGTTGCTGGCAAAGAAGGTTGCCGCCTTTTTTAGGAATTCATTTTCCTTTTTTAATGTTTGGATTTCTCTTCGTAAAGAACGAAGTTCTTCCATATCAGATCTCTCACCATCCAAAAGTGAAGAAGAATATTTTTTTATCCATGCATTGAGGGTCCCATGACCCAAGTCAAATTCTCTTTGAATACTAGAAATTGTACGCCCTTCTTTAACCACCAATTCAACACATTGTTTTTTAAACATTTCATCATACTGTTTTTTCATCTGAAACACCTCTTATATAGAATAATTTATCTCTATACTGTGTTCCAGTTTTACTGTACCACCTCAATATATACGTACAAACACTTGCAAAATCACATACACAACAAAGACAGTCTGGCATAACTGTCTTTGTTGTGTTTTTTCGTAAAAAGAAACGGTCCAAAGTCCGCCTCTTTTATGCTTGCTCTATGATTTTCTTTACTTCTTCAATCATGAGTTCACTTGCTTGTGCAATCGTTTCGATTGGAACTTGTAAACGATGCATACCGAGAATCATTTGACGTTTTCCCTCTTGAAGTCCTTGCTCCCGCCCTTTATTTAACGCGTGTGCAATGCCAGCTGCTTCATCCATCAATATCTTTTCGCGTGCTTCGTAAGCTTGACGGAACGAAGCATCTTGACTCATATGTTCCCATTTATCCATCGCCTTTTGTAAAATTGGATCCTGGTCCATCGCAATCGCCTCCAATGTATGTGTTAAATGCTCATCTTCATTAGCTGGTAATAGTAATAACCACCGAACAAAGGAATCTTCCCACGGATTTACTTTCTCCTCACGCCACTGCTGTAGCAATTTTGGAATTTCCACGACATGGATTTCGATATCATCACTTAAGAGTTGCTGCTGTTGTATATTCCACAGTTTTCCTGTCGTATGAAATGCTTCATAGTCTTTAAACATGACGAAGTTCAATAAGTTGATTGTAATGGTTTTATGAAGTGAACTGTAGGGCATTCCTTTTTTTAATTGAGATGAGTAGAGTTTACTCCAATAAAATAAGCTACGCTTTAAAATATCATGATTATTATTGAGCTGAATTTCAATATTAATCTTAGTCCCTGTGCCTAATGTAGCAGATACATCTAGAATTGATAATTTATCCTCTTCATGTTCTCTATGCAAATGCGGATCTTCGAATTGAAGGGATTGAATGGGAGACTCCAATGAATCAGCTAACATTGCATTTAGAAATGTTAACAAAATATCTTCGCTTCCAGATGTCCCGAATAACTGTTTAAAGGCAAAATCAATGCGTAAATTGACTAATTTTTGATTCGACATGAGCTTTCTCTCCCTGTCTGATAAGATCTCTTTCTCTTATTGTACATAAAAACAAATTGAACATGCAAATAGGCTCTTATGATTAACATAAGAGCCTATTTGCAGATACATACAATAGATTAGATAACGACCATAAACGGACTTGAAAAACACCTAAAAATTTTACAAAAGAAACCATATTTAGTATACATCTATTTAGAAATATATACAAGAAATGGTGAAATAAATCACTTTTTCATCATTGATTTATGATATGATATACTTGCCGATTCTGTTTGCGCAACAAGCTATGTAGGGATAATATACGTTTCTCAATCAGCACATTTTCTGAAAGTGGCATGTCTTATTACTCATAAGACACGCTATATTTATAATGTTCAAATAAAAAAACGTCTTTTATGTGCTGATAAAAGACGTTTTTTTATGCCTAAAACCGCATAATATAGTTCTTGCTAGAGCTTCTTTAGTATACAACAAATTAGCCATGAGTACTCTTTTTTTCTAAGTATGTATAAAGCTTTTCTAACACATATTTTCATTGAACTTCTCACCACTTATCAGTCCTCACAATTTAATCGAACTTTTTTATAAAAATAGAACGATAACCTACCATCGTTCTCCTTTTAATTGAGCTTCTGCTGATCTCCGATCCATGATCGTGGTACAAAGTTCAGTAATAAGTTTTCCATGAACAAAGATAATTTGATTCTTGGTATATAGATCAATGTATTTTCCTAAACCTTTACTGAGTGTAACCTCCGCTTCCCCATTATCGTGAATGACACCTGAAAAGATGGTTTTCTCTTTGTTATAGACTTTATAGTACCTGTGGTGCTAGTTGATTTAGAAGCATCCTAAAGAGTACTTCAAAGTATTCTCAAACCGTTCCCTCGCTTTATCTAGCATGAGACAATAAACAAGTAAAATGCTTTCTAGTCTACTTTCAAATCCTGATAGGGAGCGACTTCTAAAATCTTGTATCCCTAATCTTTCTAAGGATGAAAAGACTGTTTCAATTTTTTTACGTCGGTTGCCTAATAAAGTATCGTTGATTTTGTCCGCATCTTTCATATTTTTACGTAATGGAGTGGTAACTGTGACGCCCTTTCGAGCTATTTTTTCTTGAATAGAACCGCTTATATAGCCCTTGTCACCAAGAATATGGGAGACGGGAGCTTCGTTAACTAGCGTTTCTAACAGTTGCACATCGTGGATTTTAGGTGAACTAACCACATAGGCTATTGGAAAGCCAGATTCAGTAACTGCAGCGCTTATTTTCACTCCATAATAATACATTTCTTTGGTAGAATTATAGCCAATCTCAGCAATTGAACCCAGTACTTTTGCCCGACGATTTCGGATTTCTTTACAAAAAGGACTTGGGAAACTATCAACAATTGCCGTCATGACGTTTTTCGTTTTCTGTTTCACAAAAAAGAATCGGATGATTTTTATAGCATAAGTTAAACTCGCACAAAGTCGAGTGTATCGTGTTCTGCTTGGAAATTCGGTGAAGGATAGAATGGTTCGTACCGCACGGTACGTGGCCCTTTGACTGGTGTAGCCAAGCATAAATCCCCACAAAATACAAGCAATTATCACAGTATCAGGCTGGATCAATTTATCCACATTCTTACGATTTTTAATCTTGTTTGGTACACATTTTTTATATAGTTTATTGACGATTTCTAAAATTTGATTGAAAACGGTGTGAGTATCTGTATAATAATCTGTGTATTTAGGAGATTGCAAATCATTCACTCATTTCTTGGTCGTTTTGAGTTAAATATATGCAATCTTTTTCTGCTTTTCCAGCATCTTTTAAGATTCTAAATCAACTAGCACCACAGGTTTTATAGTATTCAAGTATTGAGCATAAAGATTTCACTAAATCACGGAGCATTTCTTCCAAATCAGGATACATATCTTTTGCTATTTCTTCATTTAGAATAAAATCCATTCCCTTGTCTGTCACATCAAATCGAAATAAAAAAATCATTACTTTCACCTCGCTGATTCATTGCTTTTTCTATCATAACAGAAAATCTACTCCCTTCCCAAGACACTTTCAATCACTTTAAAATTATCCACTTCATCATATAATCTAGCCATTTCAATCAGCAGAAGCACTCTTTTCTTATGTTTTGTATCCAAAATAGATTTTTGATGCTCCGTAACTCCGAAATTCTCTCCATCTGTCACATAACGATAGTCACATAGACTTAAGCACATATGTCTACCTGCTTTCCTTAAGAACCTTATAACAACAATGTTTAACTTAGATTTTCAGTCGGCTTTTTAAAAGAAAAAGACACCTCTCAAAACGGCAACTTAATACCCCCTTGGAATAGATGATTTTGTTTAGAAATATGGCTCTATTCCACAAAAAGCTCTTATAAAAAACGAAATACAATTTTGACATTTTTACTACCGCACAACATCTAAATTAACATTTAAAAGTCTCCATGGACATGAATCTTTTCAAGAAAGATTCATGTCCATTTCCAAATGAAAAAGCCTTGCTATTCGCAAGACTCTCCTCTTTATTTCATCTAATTGTATATCGACTATCCTCTGAAACAAGTAAACTTGTATGATCAATTTTGACACGACATTTCCCTAACCGCCGTTTTACTTCCGATTGTAATTTCTTGTTTGCTTCTTCTAAAGAATGTGCTGGAATAATTGCTGATTGTAAGTCTGTTACCTTTCCATCATACATCACAGAAAAATCAATTTCATACCGATGTATCACGATTTCCCCACGTCCTTTCCAAAAGTTCACTTACAACTCATCTTGACATGCGTTTTATTTTTGTATATTTTCACGATTACACTATGTTTCTTCACAATCCCAGCTAATCCTGCCACAATAGCCTTGAAAAATTACAATACTTAACAAAATATATGCAATTGCCCTTAAAAAAGATCATTCCCCTCTCCTTTTTCTGCCTATAACCATTTGAGCTATCTAATAAAACGAATAAAGAACAAAACTTCACTTAATACCAAATGCATTCACACTTCATTTAAAAAGGATTACAAGCGAATCTGAAAATTCATTTTCTTTGAAATGGTAATTTTTTATGTCTCAAATCATATATAAGCTGTTTTCCCACACATGCAACTCCAATTCCTGTCATCAAAATGGCTCCTCCCATTTTGATGCCCCATTGCAATTCACTTTCTTGCAAAACATGATCAGATATATACATAGAGAATCCAGTCCAAAGAATAAACCAAAAACCATATCCATCATATTTACCTTGTTCTAACTTTTGCTCTTGAAACGGATATACCTGGATACACAAATAGGCTATCAGCAAAACCGACAGCCCTATTCCAATTGCGATCATTCCCCATCGCCCCATTTCTATTGTGTTATATCCTTTCATGCCTTTTCTGTATTACATGATATACATGTGTAGAAAATGCTCTAAAATACGGAGCATTTTCTACAGCTACTTTTCCAAAATCCATATACAGTAAAGTTTCTTGCAACAATTTTAGCTCGAATTCTAAAAACTTATCCCTCTGTTTCTGAATGGAATGCGGGATATTATGTATAGCATCAACAATATCCCGCACGTATTTCATGCTATAAAAATCTTCTCCTGGATGTGAACATACATTTCGAATGAGTAAGAATGTTTCCTGCAATATCTCATGTCCGATATCGTGTAATATATTTTGATTCATATCCTCTCCCCTTCCATTTCCGCATTATGGCCCTTCGATTCCTGCATTGATTTGAAACTCGTAATTTTCTACAAACCATTCTTCTTCCTCTAATATCAAATAAAGCTTCATCGTGTGTTTTTGTTGTTGCTCTGTACTATTTACCGTAGCCACATAATCGTATTTCACGGTTACATCTGCTTTATTATCAGCCGTCTTCCTGTAATACACATCTGTAATGTTTGCTTTTGTCTGAATCTGAAGCGAAGGATCCATCAAATGTCCATGTGCATCATCAGGTGCTTCAAATAACTTTCTCTTTGCCTCTCCTGTCACCATTTCTTTAATCTGCATTAATCCGGACTTTTCTTTTTGTTGATTATCTTGCTGCATCAGAAGTGTCACGAATTTTTTGGCTACTTCCTGCCCTTTTTCTTGTGTATTTTCTGTTAACACTGTAATCCGTTTTTGGAACGATTTATTTTCTGCTGTCAATTCTTTGACTTGTTCCGTCCATTTCTTCTCTGTTTTTTGCACTTTATTTTGCAATGCACGATTTTGACTCCATAACCAGGTGCTTGTGATTACGAGCCCAACAATTAGAATGGCTGCTATCCCTTGTTTCATTCTCATTCCTCCCTATCATTTTGGTAAAAATGGTGCTGGATCGACTTGCCCAAATTTAAAGGATGTTTTGATTTCAAAATGTAAGTGCGGTCCTGTAACTTGCCCTGTCTTTCCGCAAACACCGACTTGCTGGCCGACTCCAATGTTCTGTCCTTCTTGTACCGTAATAGATGACATATGGCCATATAGACTCCAATATCCATTTCCATGATTGATTACAACGACATTTCCATAGCCGCCGAACCCAGAACCGCCTTCGCCAAACTTCGCTAATTCTACAATCCCACTTTTCGACGAAGCTATTGCGGTGACACCGTCTTGGCAAGAATAATCAATACCTTTATGAATTGTACCCCAACGTGGCCCAAATGGACTTGTAATCGTTGTTTGTGCAATCGGACGGATAAACCCTTGCGAGCTTGCTGCACCAGTATCCACGACGCCTCCAGGCTTTCCCGCTTCACAATTAAACGACAGTCCTCCCATTTGACCGACAAATTTCGTTACCAATATGGGCCACAACCCATTCGTACCATGTGGATCATTTGCGGCACCTGGTGGTGCATATTTGGCGCCAATTGCTTCAATCGTTGTAATCCCCATGCCAATATAGTTTTTATATAAGTTGCGCGCCATGGCGCTAATCCCTTCTTCAAGTGTGGCAAACTTCTGAAATCCCTTCATTTGAGAACTACTTGGGTCCATCAAACCACCTGGATTATTATAATTTTTAACAGCGTTTGAAGTACCGTTCCCCGTCTCTAGTTTCGCTATCGCTGCTAGTAAAACAGGATCAATTTGATTTTGTGTTCCTGCGTTTAAAAAAGACTGTGCCTGCCCCGTGAACACACCACCTAAATGCGGTTGGATTTCTTCCGGCGTCACTGTCTTCCCACCTGGACGACACACTGTCATCCCATTACTTTGGACCGTAGATGATGGCGTCACCTCCTCTTTCTTTCCAATTCCTTGCCCAAACAATACAAATACAAGGAAACTAAAAAACAATAACACACCGAAAATCTTAGCAAGTAAGATAAAGAAAAAGATTCGAAGTTTCCCAGGTTTCTTTTTCTTTTTTTGCGTATTCTTTACAAGCTCTTCTTGCACCATCTCATCGATGTGCTCTTTAATTTGTGCCTTCATCACCTACTTCCCCCTTCCCATATTGGAACTAGAGGTGAGGGATGCCCTCACACTCTAGAATGTTATTTGTCTTCCATTGAGTCTAGATGATTTAATTGTTTCGGCTCCTGTGTTGGCAAGTTCCAATCTTCACTTCCAGCAGCTACAGCATCCGGAATAACAGGTGGTGTTTGAACTTCAATTTCTTGTCGTGGTTCAATCTTCCCATCTGGGCTTACTGTAGCCGAAATTAAATCCGGGATAGTCACTGTTTCATTTGGTGTAGACACACTAGGTGTATCAATAACATCTTGTGGTACCACAGCATCCACGTGTGTATTTGCTGTAATAGTTGAAGTTGCAATTTCTGATGGCAGTACTGGAACTCCGATTTCTTGTTGTGGACGAATTTCTCCATCTGGGGTTATGGTTGCTGGGATTAAATCTGGAATAGTTGCTGTTTCAGCTGGTGTAGATACAATTGGCGTTTCGATAGCACCTTGTGACACCATAGAACCTACATTTGTATTTGTAATTTCTGATGGCGTTACCGGAATCCCGATTTCTTGTTGTGGACGAATTTCTCCATCCTGGTTTACTGTTTCTGGAATTAAATCTGGAATGGCTACCGTTTCCCTTGGTGCTGAAATGGTAGGCGTTTCAGCCATGCTTTCTTGTATAGATGACTCGACATCTATATCTGTATCTTGCGGATAAATAACTCCTTCAGTGCCTATTTGTTCTGGCATGATTTCTGGAATAACATTTTCATCTAATGCTACTGGATCATTTGGTACTATGTCATCGGATATATGTTCTTGTGGAATATCTAAGTGTGGTAACTCCTCTAGATTCTCTTCTAGTGGTGTTGTATTTGTAAATTCTCCCAAACTCGCATATGCTCTATCTTGGTCCTGATTTTCAGTATCTATTACTCCCGCTTCTTCAGCTGTTTCCATTGCTTTTTCTAATTCTTCTGGATCCAATCGTGCAAGTTGTTGCTCTGGCATATCCTGTTCATTTTGCTCTGGATTTTCTTGCTCTTCTTGTCTATGATCTTGTAAAGAAATGAGTTGTTTACTTTTACTGTTTTCTTCTTCTTCGCTCTCTTCATTCTTCTCATAAGCTGACAAATCGGCTGGAACATCTACTTTCGCGAGTTTTGGTTTCTTATCTTCCTCTTCTTTTGTTTCTCCCTTTTCTATCGGTTCTGGCTCACCAGCTGCAACTAGTTCAGCTGCCGAGTTAAAATGATCTCCAACGCGTTCGCTTACTGCTCCACCGACATCCATTGCCATTTCTTTTCCGCGATTTGCAAAATTCTCTGTCATAAGCGAAATATCTGTCATTGTTTTATAGATGTTTTTTGTTTTCTTGAAGGATGCTGTAATGCTGTCACGGAAGATATAACATAAGATAAACACGATAATTTGGAACACCATTGTTGATACATATCCCGCAAGCCCTGCTTCTGGTAACACATACAATAACTCTGATACTGTGAAAATAATAACCAACATAATAGACATTAAGACTTTTAATGCGAGTGGTCTAATCCATTGTGTTACCCAGCTCTCAATGACTTTACGATGCCCTGGTAATAAAGCTACAGCTAAAACAATTGGTGCAATTAAACTCATGACAAGGAACCATAATTGGAAAGCTACAATCAGCAAACAGAATGCAAGAATAGGAATTCCTATAAATGTGTTTACAATATAGTAGATAATCGTAAATATCATTCGATCTCCTACTGAATCTAATTTCATCATTTGGTTTTTCTGTTTTTTCACTTCATCATCTACAATTGTATTTCTGTCTTTACCAGGTGCTGTTTTTAATAATTTATTAACACGCTCTTCACCAATCTTCTCCTTTGAATCTTCTCCATACTGCATAAATAAGTACGGTCTTTCTACTAAAATACTCCAAATTTGTTTCTTAACTGAAGATATTGCCTGTTTTTGTGAGCGACCTGGATCTCCAGCGACTGTACCTGTTGCCTTCGCTAAAATCGTTGTACTAACTTCCGAACTAATTGTATTTGCAGTTTTCAGTACAGTACCTGCATTTCCAATAAAGACGAGAATAAACGCAATCACTAACACTGTTTTCACCAGTTCATTTAATCCCGCTGTCGGCTGACGCTTTATAAAAAAGACATATGCTGCATAACATGCTGATAATACACACATTAAGCTAATAATCGAAGGAAATAAGCCCCCGCTTAAAAAGCCTATTTTTTTGTCTTCTCCTACGCCAACACCCGAAATGTTTTGCATGGATGCCGCTAATTTATCCGCTACACCTGAAACAATGTCTAAATTCAATGCTTGATCTACTAAAAACATGGTGAGTTGCGTTAGCATAATGTTCAGCTTAAAAGCCAAATTCACAAACCATTGACAAGTCGTATAAATCATACGCTGAATGTCTTGCCCTATACTATCTTCTCCAAAGAAATAACTACCTACTTTTTCTATGACCCCTTTCTCATCTTTTTTAGGTGCTTCTGTATCCACCTCGTAATATTTTCCTTTATACACGTCATCTGTGTACCCTTTGAATAAGTTTTCTGATATACGTGCTCCAGTTTGTTCTGGTTTTTTCTCCTCTTCCGCTAGGGTAACGGATGACCCTAGCGGCATGAGTAGAAATACCAAAATCATGCAAAGTGAAAGTAATTTTTTCATTCCGTTTGCCCCCATTTATGGACATGTGTTGGCTTCATACTGCCAACAATGGACTCTAAACTATTATTAGCATCCCATGCCCATTCGTAATTTTTCCACTTTCCGTCTTTCTCATCTTTTATCATTCTTAAATCTTCACTTCTCTGCCTTTTTTCAACGGGATCAAAATATACAACATGATAATAGTACTCTTCTTTCTCTTCTTTTAAATCATAACGATACAAATCATACCTTTCCTTCATCTCCTTACTAATTCCTGGATATGTCTTTCCTCCCTCAATAAATTCATACGGTTTATATAACAATGCTTCTAATTTCGATGAATCAAGTTCAATTAATTCTCTTATATACACTATCGCGGCTTTATCGGCTTCCTTCATATCTCGTTCTTTTTGGCTTTCTTGTTGGTTTGCTGTACTTTTTGTTTCGCTCGTTCCACAGCCAACCATTCCACCGATTACTAACATCCCTGCCACACACATTCCAGATACAAATTTCATTTTTTTCATTTCCCTCATCCTCCACATACAGATAATTCAGACTTTTCTTACCTGTATTGTACTACGCTTTACGCCATTTGCATGGAACGTTCTTCATCGGTTTTGGTAGAGGAATCAAATGCATGTGCCAATTCTTCGAATACGGGATCAATATCTACAATCGCTGTTCTACCGTAAATGTCCTGGAACAATGCTTCGCCCCTTCTAAGCTCTCTAAGCATTCGTACATTTTCTTCAGTGATAGGTAGGTTATAATATTTCAGCATTTCCTTTGCCTCATCATCATGCTTCAGAGAAAAACAGAACTTCATTCCAACGTTCGCAATCTCTCTATTTTCCGAATTATAATCCGATGCGTTTTGTGTTCCCGAATACAACCCCATGTTATGATAACGCCCTTCTCGAATGATTTTATCGGAGATACGGCCACCCTCACGATTTTTTAACATACTGGATGCTTCATCTAACATGTAAATCTTAAATACCTCACGGTCTGAATGCATCATCGATTTTGCGAATGCACCAAGCGTGACTAAAATGCTACGTGACAACTTATCTGTTACACTTTCATTTGTATGCGGGTCTCCTTTTGGAATCTGTAAGTGCTGAATCTGCACCACCTGTAACGGTCTTTCTAAGCTGATGACACGGTAATTCTGACCAGGCTTCCCAAATAATAAATCCCCAAGCTGGATACTTTCTAACGTTGCCAATCGATTTGTTAATGCATTTAATTGTTCTCGCTCAGTTGGTAATAAATTTTCATGTAATTTCATTTTTTCCAGCTCTACACGAACTAACGTTAAACATGCGTCTTTTTCCTTTGCAACAATTTCAATGGCTTTATACAAGTAATCGTACCTTGTATCATTTAAACCGACTTCTGATAAAGATGTTAAGACTTCAAGT
Source organism: Bacillus silvicola (assembly GCF_050524305.1). Taxonomy (NCBI): domain Bacteria; kingdom Bacillati; phylum Bacillota; class Bacilli; order Caryophanales; family Bacillaceae; genus Bacillus; species Bacillus silvicola. The sequence goes on along the minus strand of NZ_JBNGVC010000019.1, from coordinate 114,607 downwards.
GCCAAGCTCTTCGCATCTTCTGTTGTTGCGCTGATTCGAAATGGATCCAAACAGCCGGCATCTTCTTTTTCCTTTCCAAGTGTCCAGATTTCTAAAAATCCCATCTCTAGCTTATTAAATCCTGGTAACAACTTGCTCCATTTGCCCCTGTCCCCCTTCGGATCCACGATAAATGCTCTTCCACCGCTAAGGACAATCCAGAAGGCTAACAAGTTCATGAGAAACGACTTTCCTTTCCCGGTTTGCCCTGCAAACATGACGGATAGACTCTCAAACTCTGTAATGATGTATTCAAGTGCTTTGGCTGCCAAGTCTGGCCGAATAAAGACAGGGCGATTTAATTTTTTGGTTTTTGCAAAGTAGAAACCTTGATTGTCCCCGATTTGTGTTGTGGCACCGAACATGCCTTGTGCGAGTATGCCTGGTTCTACAAACAACTTAAAATCTTTGTTATATCGCTTGGAACCTGGTAAAAACTCATAGAAGTATGCCAGCTGATCTCCATATGGATTTACGAGTTCTATTTTCATTTTTCTATATTCCGTTTTGAGTGCTTCGATTCTCGTTTGTAATGTCTTTGCATCATGAGCATACACACAAAACAAGACGCTTAATTCATATCCTGGAGCACCTGAAGTCTCAAAACGATCTTTGACAATACGAACGCCTTTCCTTTTTCTCTCAATCGTCATATCCTTTGAGCCGCGTCCCATCATCGCTTGTTTTTGCTGATCTTCTAATTCCATTTCACTATTTGTTAATTTTTTTGTGACCATTTGATTTTCTAAGTGATGTGCACGAATACTCATTTCAACAGGGAATTTCAAAGCTTGCGATTGCAGTCTATAAATCCACTCTCCCCCTGGGAAAACAGATGCTTCTGGCATACTTTTCATAGCTAGAAAGGCTACATGCGCTGTTTCTATTTCTCCCTGTTCATTCTGCTGTTCCAGCACCAGAGAACGTCCTGGACTTTCATCAATGACACAATCTGTTAACTGGATCATCTTCTGTAAGTCTGGTCGCCTCACCCGTACTGTTTCTCCTTGTTCATTTTCCATTTCAAGTGTGGAGCCCACTTTCCATTGTTTATTGTGGACCGGTTCTGTCATACCGCGTGTAAAGTTATGTTGGAAGAGAAAACGAATAGAGGTTGGATTGGCACGTTTTGTATTTTGAAAAGCGCTACGTACTTGATGATACACAAGTTCTTCTGTTTCTAAATACGCTTCGATTTCCTCTTCTAAAATATCTGTTGCCCCTAATCCTGAAACGTTGTGCGCTGTTTGCGTGAACCCTTCTTTCATCTTTTTCAAGAATTTCACAGATTCAACAACAGGATTGATAATTTTCCGTTCCTTTTTTGCTTGGTTCATCTGAACCAGTACGTAAAAGCGGTACTCCATGCTTTCTTTTGCGAGTGATGAGTTCCGAAGGTACTTTTTCACTTGTTCAAAAAAGAAATGTCCTGTTGGTGCTGTCGGGCCTTTTAATGTTGCAATGTGCTGATCGATAATTTCATCACAATCTGTTGTCCGTGGAATGACAAGAAATTGCACATCGTATTCTTGGTGGGTAAATAAAGCGAGTTGATTGCGGTAATACGCTTTTTTTGTACTTTCATCTTTGTGATCATATCCAAATCCGTTTACTTCATATACCGAGGAACAGCGACCATCTATACTAAATGCCAAATTCTTTTCAATGTGTTTCAGTGGATTGCGTTTCATACTTTTCAACATTCTTACATTCCTCCTCTTGATTTAAAAATGTTACTGAATAGGCATGTATATCTGTATTCTTTTGATCTACTTGTTGCGTACTTTGAACATCTTCCGGTTGATACTGTATAAACGTTGTTCCTCGTACAACATGTTTGGTTAATTTGGGGATAGAAGCTAAACGACTTCTTCGATGATTTCGAAATGTAAATGTCGTACAAGATCGTACATAGGAAAAAAGGGATTTGTCATCTGTTTTGTATTGGTCCACACCCCAGATAAGAAAAATAGGGAGAACAATGTAATACACGAGATAAAATTGATCAATGAAATCGCTGAGCCACCATGTAAAAGGGGGGAGGAAGCGGAGCGCTACTAGCACCGCTTCTACCACTACAAAGTATCCCATCGCGCGCCACGTCACAGCGCGAGGAAGTCGTTTCCCCATGAGCTCATATTGTCTTCTCATGAAACTCATATAGCTTCCGAAACAATACGCTACAATTCCATTTTGTTTTGGTTCTTGCATGTTGTTTCCTCCCTTTTCTTACAGGCCGACAAGTCCACCGAGGAACGTTCCGATGGCTTTCAATGCGTCCGGTTTATTAATAAAGAACACCAATGCCCCGCCTCCTACAACTAAAGATGCGAATAATGTCCAAGCACGCTTAAATCCTAAATAAACACCAATTCCGATAAACACAATGTATAGTGCGTAAGTTCCTTGCGTTTTCGCTTCTTCAAATACGCCCTCTAAACCCATTCCTAGCATGAAATAATTCATGATATCCAACATATACATTCCCCTCTCATTTCCTTAATTTTGTAAGTCTGTCACAACAAATTGCTTACCAGTTTGCTTCACAACCAAGGTATAGGCAGCCTTCATTTTTGTTTCCGAGTGTACATCAATTAGCAATACCTCTGCTTGCACCTCATATGTTCCTTTTGTTTTTCCTGGATATACTTTGGAAGAAATGATCTTATCTAACTTCATGCTGCCTTCTAAACCTTTAATTTCTGGATTCTCAAGTACATATGCCAGTTCTTTTTGCGTTGCGGTTGTATACGATTTGAAAAATGTTGGTAAAAACTCACGAATCTCTGTTTTTGCCTTCACATCTTTCACTTCTTCTCGTTCATCTTCTGTTTCTTTTACCGTTGCTTTCTCATTGATTTTCACAATCTGTGGTAACCCATTTACGACAAATGCTTTCCCATCTGTTTGAACTGGGATGGAAACTTGTTGCATTACTTCTTTGACCTCTTCCCCACTGTTATCTGGTTTCATGCGGTGTAATTTATATTTCACTTTAAAGATTACGTTGGCTTCTTTTTGCTTCTTTTCATCTACTTTTAAAAGTGTTGCGGAAAGAAAATCTGAATCCCATTGTAAAGCATTCGTTTCTACACCAGCTTGTGAATCCACGTCTTCGGATACATATACTTTTAAACGCTCTGCACGCTTTCTAAGCTCTTCTTCTCCCCTCTTCCAGGTAAAGTACTCTTTTGTAAATAAACGTGCAAATTCAATCGATTCTGGGCGCGTCGCAAGATTTTTCTCAGGCACCACTTGTTTTGTTTCTGTTTGCGGCGTTACTTTCGCGTCTGCTTTCATCGTTTTGAAGACTGTGGTACAAGAAACGAAAAACATCCAGGATAATATCCCCCAAAAAAGCCATTTCCCTATCAATCTACCTCTATAAGAGGGAACACGTAATGCTTTACGTGATTCACCTTCTTTTCCATTTTTGGTTTTTTGAAACCAATTCCTTATCTTCTTCCACATAAACAGTTCCTCCCTTCGTCACAATTCACTTCCAAAACTCTTTCCATCACGCACTCTCCTTTTCTTTTAACAGTTCAAGAAAGCTTTCTGCCTCTTTTTTAAAACTCCACCCTTTCTCCAGTCGCGCTTGTTGAAAATTGTTGTAACAACTTAATTCGTATTCCACTTCTGAAATTGCTTTTTCTTTTGTGAGTTCTTTACAGTCACACTTCCATTCCAATTCGTCTAGATGTAGACCGATTTCTATTTCGAGTATCTTTCCATTTCCCATCACCAAAATTTTTTGTAGATACGTATCTGTCATAGATAAACAAATATCGTAGCTTTCCCCACAATCTAGTTGACTACAAATCTGATCAATAAACCGGCAATCTGCCTCTTCTACATTCCCTCGTTCGTAGGTTTCCTTATAGGTAAACATATGGTTCCATCCTTTCTTTTTACGTTTTTTGGAACATGGACAAATTCTATAAACTTTTCTTAATTTTTAAAGCCCTGAATTGATCGGACCACCTATCATTGGTCCGATATTCGCTAGTTCTTTCCCAAAAAATATTACAATGAGTAGGAATAGCCATACCCCTAAACTTAACGTACACATCCCCCATTCTTTCAGTTGAATCAAACGTACAATTGCAACGAATAGTAAAATACTTATTACAATGCTCTCCACTAGTGGATTGCCGTGCATGTAATTAGGATCCAAACCAATTATCGGCACAATCCCTCACTCCTTCATTCGTTAAGATCCACCACCAAATGCGATGGGACCACCAATATATTTTGCAACCTCTACCATTTCTTTACTAAAGAACAGGGACAAACCAACCAGACCATACCCGAAGAATTTTATGCAGCCTTCCCACTGTTTTCGCTTAATACATATCAGTACCCATACAAACGAATACAAACATATCCCTAGGCCCACACACTTTATAAGTGTAATGGGGTGTATATCCATCATACATTTCACCCCTTATCCAGTATTTTGTATAAACCAATCGCTACCACACCGAGGATTAAAACACCCTCCCACCCTTGGGTATAATAGGTTTCTATTACTTTACTTTGGATAGCTTCCCAAGCTACTCGTGATCCTGGTACTCTTTCAAAAATCCAATCTGAGAAAACGACTAATGTGATGATGCTTGCTACAAACGATATAATAAATTTGAACACATTCTTACAACCTCACTTTCTTCTCTGCATTTCGAATATTGCGATAAATGCCGCCGAATGGATCTTGTAATATCTCTTCATACCCAGTGATATACACTGGAATGTCTGGACTACTGACATCCTTCAAATAGCGAATTAATTCTTTTTCTCTACTCTCACTCCCCGCTACAAAGACTAAACGCCATAAGGGAAGTTCATATGCCATTCCTATGTGCATACGATAATCTGCTCGTTTCTCTTCTCGTTGCATAAAATCGTTGTACCGAAGAATTTTCTTTTGTAGCACCTCTTTTGAACCATACGATCGTTCCATCTCTATAAATACACACATATTTTTATCGAATTCGTTTTTCAATCCAATAAGAGCTGTTCCATCGGGCCGAATCACTTGATTCTTCCCTTTTGCATATTGAAATGTACCACGCGGCTCATTAATCCACCCTTTTAATTCAAGTTTTTCTGCTTTTTTTGAAGCGATTGTCATAGCACATTCAATATGTGATAGCATCAAACTGTGATATACAAATGACGCTGAACGTTGTGACCATTTCGATTTCCAGTGTACTTCTCCCCGTAAGCCTCTTACTACATCCACCCCTTGTGACGCTAATGTATAAACACGCTGCGGTCTTCCTGATTTCCGGGTTTGATATCGAACAGACGCACATGGTAAATGTTCGCATTTCAGATAATTCGCTTTCGTTAGTTTTCCTAAGCGATTCAAAACGGATCTCTTTTGATATCCCGTATAAATTTTCGAATGAATGTATTCGAAGTCTACATATATGTGATTGTGTATATCTACAAGTAATTGCTCATCATCTAAGTTTAATACGACATTCATACGTTTTTACTCCTTTTCCCAGCTATCAAAACCACTGATTTCATCTCCTATACCTGTTTCTGTTTTTTGATTTGCTTCTTTTGATATTTCAGGCTGCTTTTCACTTTTTATGTTCTCTATTCCATGTTTCGCTTCTACATTTGAGTTACGAAAAGGAATAACTTTTGCCATTTGCATATTTGGTTTTGTCTCTTGTATGTTTGTGTTTTGACTATTCCTTTCATCCACTTGCTGTTTCTTTTCCTGTTTTTCGCTTGTTTCCCTTACCAGCGAGGATTTCTCTTCCATTTCATCTAAACCAGATTCAATGGTTGGTTCTTCTTTTTTTAGCATCACTTTTTCAGATACAAGATATTTGCCTTTTCCGTATAAAAACGCATCAATATCTTGATCAATTTCTGAACCAGATTTTCCAGTGCTACGCTCCAATTCTTTAATTTTCGTTTTCGTCCATTCATTAGAAGCTTGAATTTCTTGCTCAATTTGATAATTGGCTACCTTTCCACTTGGTAAGTATCGTTCTAATGGCGGAACACGTATTGTACACCACACATTTTGAGCATCTCCATCTATTCGGTCCTGTGTTTGAATGGCCACCACCAGGTTGGGCAAACTTTGCAGATACTCTGTACGAAATTGTTTTTGCATAATTCCTTCTAATGTTTTAGCGGAATTAAAACCTTGCCTACATACAAAGTAATTTCCGCCTGCTTCTGTTAACATGTCTGTCAGTTCTTTGTCTAGCTGCCCTGATACTTGCTGTGTAATGACCCAAAGACCTAATCCGTGTTTCCGATCTTTCGCAATAATTTTCGGAAGAACTGGCACTTGTACGTCATGTGCTTCATCAATCACCGCTAAATGAAGTTTAGAACCATGTGGGCGCTGCTGTGCAATGCGGTGATATTGACTACTGATATAACCGACTGTAAGCTGAATATCTTCTTTACTCATTCCTGCTAAATCATAAAAAATGAGATGGCCTTGATCCATCCATTTGCGGATGTCTAATGAAAAGCCAGTTTGCCCATACATCCGTTTCAAATACAAGGTATTTCGGAATATATCTAAACGATTTAATATCGCTTGTGTGCTGTCTTCTAAAGCTTTCCCTACTTCATTTTTCCAAAAATGAGCGTAGTATTTTTTCTCTGTCCCTTGTAAATTTTGCAACACATTTGCTCGAAATAATTCATCACTAATGAATAACGGGATACTTAAAACCGTATGTTCTTGACTCCCATCACACAGTAAGGTACCAATAATCGCTCGTAATAAACGCTCTGTTTGTTGCGCTTGCCCTGGAATCATTAACTGAATCATTTCCATAATAGATTCAACAACCGTTTGGATATCTTCTCCTGGAAAGCGATGAAATAAATTGAGTGCTGGTGGATAATCTGTATCTCGAAAACGGATAAAATGAACCTTACTCCAATCAACAAGTTTCCCATCCTTTTCCGCTTTCAATAAACGATTGAGCGCCACATAAGCCAAATCTTTTGTTGGATCAAAAAGAGACTGTCCCCCGGCTTCATCTGGGTTTTCTAACCATTCATCTATGATGCTCTGCATCACTTTCATAGCAACTGTACTTTTACCAGAACCAACTTTCCCTGTAATGTAGCCATGATTCTTGAAAAACTCTTCTCGAATCTTGACTAGTCGATCTTTGATATAAGGATGCATGACATGACCAATTGTAATGCCTTCTGCTAACATATCATCTGGTATCATTGCTTCTCCTTTATCTAGGTATAAAATGTTCTTCTCTGTTTTGTTGTTTTTATCACCTGTCACATTAGGAAGATGGAGCAAGTTGAGAAGCTCCGATCCCGTCCAGACCATTTTTCCGTATACTGGATGTGGGACAATTGGCATACAACGTCTCAACCTTCTATACCGAAGCTCATTCACATCTGCCATTAAACTGGCTACCATATGACCAATATTTTTAATCACTGGTACACCTGGATGATGATTACTCGCAAAAGAAACCGAAACTTGAAAAGCCACTTCGTTCTTGGAAAAGCGTTTGTTTAATGCACGTATTTCTTCTTTCTCAAAAGCATCTAATCCATCTTTTTTCTTTTTTTTGATCGCTTTCTCTGCTCTTCTAATGCCTTTTATCAATCGATATCCATTGTCTGGAGAAAAAGCAATGTCTACCCATGTTTTTTCCTCCATCGCATTTCCCAGCATCGGTAGTACATCTCTTGTATATCGTGCTAATGACAACGTTGCCTCCAAGCGTTTTCTTTTTAATACCATTCTTCCTCCCACTGCTTTTTTCGTTGGAAATGGCATTTCTTCTTTCAGGATGGTATACACCTCACTGTTGGTATAAACGCTCTGTATGGCTTCCACAATCATCTGTAATTTATCCTCTGGCCCACCTATATAGTAACGAACACGTTCCTTACGACCTTCTGGACGGTACATGATCATACGATACCAATCCCGCCCTTTTCTAAGGCGTTCAAGTGGTTTACGTCCTGTTCCATGTACATGTCGGATCATTTGTCCTAACTTTTCTGTTGTCACTTCATCCTCGATATGTGGAATCATCATGACATAGCGATACCGTTTTTTTTCAAAATATAGATACAAGTAATGAAAGAAAATGCGAATCAAAGCATATATCATGATTCCTAGCAAAATGAGGCGACCGATCCTGTTCATTACGTCCGCTGCGATAGGTACAATTCTCATAACTTCTATGAAAATCTTATCTTTCGAAAACCAAACAAAACCTGCACCTCCTAGCATAAGAAGTGGTTTCCAGTGCTTTTCAAGTATCTGTTCAAATTCTCTATCAAACTTACTACGTGCCACCTCTTCACTTCCTTCCTATCTAGTCATTACATGACTTATGCGAGTGCTAACGTCTTTTTTTGATGTTTTTGTATTCGTTGTTCTACTGCTAGGTGAATCAATATTTGAGGCTGTATCACTGCTTGGTGAGGTTGATTGATTTGTTCTAAAAGTGCTTTATATTCGAAGAGTTCTTGCTTGATTTGTTCTATATCCATTTCTCCATTTACTGTAACTTGCTCTTTCCAAAATTCTTCCCAGCATTCATGACGATTGTTATACATACTAATTCTCCTCCCTTTTTCAGGAGGGATGCTCTCAGGAAAGAACATCCTTCCTAAACCAAATTTGTTATCATTTGTGAAAATGCTTATGGAAATTGGCTTTTGGATCTATAAGTTTCATTCCTTTTTCATTACTAGCTAATGTCATCAAAAAGCTTGAAAATGCCATCCCTCTCCCTGTAATTCCAGTCAATTCAGATGACAGTTTGGAATGATTCACGCGATTTCCCCTTAGCTGACTCAATCTACCGATATAAAAACCACGTTTGCTACGCATATGTTTAATTGGCTTCATTACATTTCTCCCTCTCATCGTTTTATTTTTTTATATCGTTAAATGGAAATGTTCTATATTTTTATAGGATAAAAAGAATAATTATTGAAAGTTGATGCTCTTGAAATCGAAATGTTTTATTGATTTTGAAAAGCATTTATAATTTTTGACTTGTATAACCAAAAAGCTACATAAACGATGATTTGAGCCCCTACAACAAGTAAAGTAGATTGATACTGTATTAGCATACTCAGTACGTCCCTCCTCATAACTCTTCTAAATTTGTAGAAAGGATTTTTATTGGTTGCTGGTGATCTTGAAACAGAACATGTTGTATATCGTTTTTCAACTGAAACCCATCTTCAGGTAATGCTAGTAAATACGATTTTTTGTATTTAATCCCATCGATCTGATAATGTACATCAAACACGCACATTGTGTCCCGCCCTCCCTTATCAGTTGAGAGTGTTCCTTATATTTCTTGTGTTGCTTTTTTACGTATTCTGTACGCGTAAACTGCTATGACACTGCCAAGGGCGACAAGTGCAGCTCCAATCCAGTACCAATATGGATTTTCTGCTTTACCGCCTGTTGTTGGTAAATGACTTTCTACTTTCTTCGGTTGTTCTTTGATTTGTTTTAATTGTTCTGGTTGTTTTTCAATAATGTGTGGTTTCTCTGGTGTTGTTACAGGCTTTTCAATCACCTGTGGTGTTTGTGGTTGCTCTGGTTGTGGGTGAGGTTGTTCTGGTTGTTCCGGTTTATGTGGTTGCCCTGGTGTTGGTGGAACTTCTTTTTTCTTGTCTTGTACTGTGTGTTTGATAATCTCGCCATCAGCTTTAATTCCAAAAGAGAAAGTCTCTTCGTTAATTAAGTAGCCGTCTGGGGCAAAAGTTTCTTTGTACGTATATGCCCCCGCTGGAAGCTTCTCAAATTTCGCAATTCCTTGCTCGTTTGTTTTTCCTTTCACGACTTCCTTGCCTTGTTCATCGTAAATTGTGAATTCTGCGCCTGGTAGCTTGTTGTTTCCGTAAGGTAAGCACCCAGCGCCTTTTTGTATTTCTACAATAGGTTTCCAAATACTCCCTCCCAAACCGTACGTACCCCTCTCGAGGTATACGGCTTTCCACCTATCCATCTAATCTTCCTGCGTGTAGGTCTCGATGGCATTTTTCACATAGAGCTAACGTTTTTCGCTGTCTGGCTATCATTTGTTGTTCCCATAGCTTTTTTCCCTTTAAGTCTTTTAACTTTCTTATGTGATGAATATGAATTTTAATTCCTTTTGACTCACACCATTCACATTTTTCAGCCAAAAGTCTTTCAGTTAGGCTAGTTCGCCATGTGTATGTTAATGTATTGGGAATTTCATCAATATTTATATTTTTATCCTTAATACTCTTGACCCATTGAAATCCATCATGATATAAGAATCGTGTTTTCATTCCGTTTTTAGTTTTATATGTAACAGCGAATTTTCCATTAATGTTATATTTTTTACGTATTTTACTGATTGATGTTTTATATTTGGCCGCGAAAGTTTTATACATGCTATATTCCATAATATATTTAAAGTTATTAAGAGTACTTACATTACAGGCTAGTTTGAAATAGTTATACAATCCTCTAATTTCAGCATTATATATACTTAAAATTTCAAGGTCGTCTTTAGTGATTAAGTAAGCCCTATGTTTAGGTTTCCATGTATTCTCTTTTGTAATAAAAAGAACATCTAAGGCTAGTAACTTCTCAAACCATATGTCTTTAGAGAGTTGTAAATGACATACTCCTAGCTGCGTTCTTCTAAGATAACCTCTTTTCGTTTTCTTTACTTGTAAGGAGCGATTTATTTTAATATCATAACTGAGAAATTTAGCTACTTTGCTACTATGCGTGATAAGAGTTTTATCTAGGGATAGCTCAAGACCAAGATGATTTCGAAGAAATTCATGTATATCTTCTTTGAGTTGTATAGCCTCTTCTTTACTACCTATTACTCCTAGAATAAAATCATCTGCATATCTGACGTACTGTAGCCTTTTATAGTTTTCATCCATTGGTTCGCCCTGAGATATAGCTCTTTTCATACTTGATATTTCTTTACATTTTTTCTTAATTTCTTGTTTCTTTTTCTCATCTAATGTATGCCAATGTTCTCTACATTTCTTTTTCAATGTCATCTCTCTGGCATGTAACGTCCCATACTGCTTTGTTTGTCGTCTTTTCTGTCCCTTATCAAAATTCCGTTTATATTTTTCAATATATGTATCTAATTCATTTAGATATATATTGGCAAGAATAGGGCTGATAATTCCACCTTGCGGAGTTCCACTATATGTATTGTGAAATACCCAATTTTCCACATACCCAGCTCTCAGAAACTTCCAGATTAGGTTAATAAATTTTTCATCCTTAATATTTCTACGCAATAGTTTAATGAGTATATGGTGATGAATATGGTCGAAAAAACTTTTAATATCTCCTTCAATAAACCATTTGACTCCATTGAAGGTATTTTTACACTGCATTAAAGCAGTGTGACAGCTTTTATTTGGACGAAATCCGTGAGAAGATGTAGAGAAATGCTTCTCGTAAATAGCTTCAAGTATGTTTTTTACTATTTCTTGTATGAGCTTATCTTCAAATGAAGGTATTCCCAATGGCCGTTTATTTCCATTTTTTTTAGGAATATATACTCGTTTAACCGGTGTAGGCTGATACGTTTGTGCTTTGAGCTGGCTAATTAACTCAGCAATTCGGTCCACATTCATTCCATCTATCGTTTTGTCATTTACTCCCGCTGTAAGATTCCCTTCTTTCGCATACATCTTCTGATAGGCCAAATAATAAAATTCTGGGTTATAGAGATTACGATATAACTTTTCAAATACGTAATGCTCTTTTGTTGCATGGGAAGATAGATTATCTAAAACTATTTTTGGATTTCTCATAGCGTCTCACACACTTTCCAATTTTGTTTTAAGATAGAATAGGCTGTTTCCCTTCGCCATGTATTAGGCTTTCCCCAACTCAGACTACTACGAAAACTCCGTTACCTTGTCAATTTTTCATGAGTCACACTTCTTGGCAGTGCCTTGAAGTCATTCTCAATAGCCTGTAATAATATTAGGCATTTTGATTTAGGTAATCCCCGTTTATCACTTTAACAACTGGCTTTCTACAATATCGGGTGTGACTTTCGCCTTTTTCCTCTTATGGAGGATGGGTGGTCCTGGATCACTAGGATTAAGAACGCGGACGGTATTCTTTTCCCTGCATAGAATTTTGTTCCAACTCTATTGAGACCATGTAACGTTTCTAACTATCTTTCGCTACTAGCGACATTATACTCCCTCGGGCTATCATTCAAGCAGTTTAGCTTTCATCCTTGTTTGTAGTATTTCACCTTGCTCTTCAGTCTTGACGGGATAGTTCGCCAACTTAGAGCTTTATCAACATGCTATTGTCCCCTTCCGATTTCTCTTTCAGGTTAGTTGATTGATGATAGGGTATACATGTGATCTTTCCCTACATTAGTGCCACCTAATGATTTGTTAAAGCGACCCTACGGGCGCACATCCGCTACATCTACTTTTGTGATTTCAAGCGTTCCTTTTGCTTGTGTATTCTTCGCAATCAGTTCTATTGTTTTACCGTTTTCCGTAATACTAAAAGGAATTGGCTCTTTCACAAGAATGTAACCAGCTGGAGACGTTTTTTCAATCCATTGATATTGGCCAAATGGTAAGTTCTCAACTTTGATGACACCATTTTTATCCGTTGTGTGCTCACTAATTGAACTTCCTTTCGCATCTGCAAGGATAAAGACCGCGCCTTCTAATTTCTTTTTACTATCTTGATCTACTTTTAGTAACTGTACATTCCCTTTGATTTGTTCATTCTTCATTTCAACAACAGCAACTTCACCCGTTTTCACTTCAAAAGACTTTGGAGTGGAATCTAGCACATATCCGACAGGTGCCTTTACTTCTTTAACAGTGTACGTCCCTAGTTCTAAGTTACCAAGTTCGGCTACACCATTCTTATCAGCTGTAATCGTTCCCATAACTTCTTGATTGCTATTTAAAACTTCAAATGCAGCACCTGGAAGTGGCTTTTTGTTTCCATCTACCTTCATGACTTTTAAGCCGCCATTCGCTTTCCAGTACACTTGTAAGTCTGTACTTACTTGCTCTTGGCCACGTTCTAACAATACCGTTGCATCCTGGATTGTATCAGTTCCCTTGTATGCAATCGCATTGTAATTTGTTAAATCTGAAACGACTTTTAAGGATAGTTCGCTACTCTTAGAGGATTTTGGTACTTGAATACGGAACTCTTCTCCTAGTTGGAATGTTTCTTTCGCTTCACCTTGTTCTGTGATAACACGCGTACCTTCTGGTGCATTGCTCATTTTCACTTTGAATGTACCCTTCTTCGCATTTGTTTGTACTGCATATGTTGTCGTTTCAAAATATTCGCCGTTTAGCTGTGCTTCTTTCTTATCTGTTGGAACTACATTCATGTATACATCTTGTGTGTCTTGACTCTGATCCGCTGCATGAATGATTGCTTTCGTTGCTTTTTCAACAGCTGCATCTTTAAATTGTAATTCTGCCGTATTGATTTGCCCCAATGAATTCCATAAGGCCAGCTGTGTTGAATAATGCGCCTGTTCCCAAGTGGACACCCCTAATTCTTCAGGACTCTTTTGTGGGTATCCATTTAACAAGACACGGTACACAATATCATTTGTTCGTCCGCTCTCAGGAAGGTCTTGACCATTAGGTGATTTCAGGCCGTATACCAGGCAATAAGCTATTTGACCACTTGCATTCTTGAGTAGTTCTGTCCGTACGTCTTTTCCATACTGTGGAGAGTATGCCCAATCCATGTTGTATTTTTCATGATTGATGACTTCCGCACTTGCTTTATTAAGCGGTATGAAGAAGCTCATGAGCAGTAAGGATACACTCATGACGAGTAGTAATGCTTGATAGGATCGTTTCAAAATCATTTTGACAGCTCCTTTAGTAGTATCAAGTTTTCAAAGAACGAAATAAACTTAATTTTCTGAAATATGAAATCGTGAAAATAAGTTAAATTTGTTTCTTTTATTGGTTGTTCATATACAATATAGATGTATAATTATTTTTTATTAAAACTTAAATCATTCTAATTTTGCTCGGTAATACGTGGAATAGAACAGCTTCTCAACTGGTTGTTCAAGTAGATTTGCAAGAAAAAAAGCTCTACTCTCAACTAGCCCTTTTTTTCCAGTCTCTATATGATACAAAGTTTTTATTGGAATATTAGAGATTCGAGAAACTTCCTTAATTGTAAGTCCTTTTGCTTCTCTAACATTACGTATTATTGTCAAAATCTCACCCCCTTAACTACATTCTATTCTCCTTAAAGTAGAATGTCAACACTGTTAGGATAAAAAAATATCCAGAAGGTGAATATATTGATCGGAGTGAAATGCATGATCCATAACTTTTTCGGAGAAAACGTTAGAATATTAAGAAATTTTAAAGGGCTAAATATGAAAGAACTAGGAGATATACTAGGTGTAGCCAGTAGTACAATTTCGAATTGGGAAAACAATAGAAAACAACCTAGTTTTGAAATGCTTCAAAAAATCTCCCTTTATTTTAATGTTAGTACAGATCGACTTTTGAATCATAAAATTGTTGATGATGATTTATTTACAGATGAACAACGCAAAGAGGTAGTAGAACGCTTAGCCCAAGACCTGTATGAAAGTTACAAAAGTATTCCCGATAGGGATAAACCTTTTTTAGAAAATGAATTACTTGAGTACGCTAAGTATTTGAAACATCGAATCGATATTAAAAATAGTATTCAAAAAAACAAATAGCCAAGATACTATTCTAAATTTCCCTGACTTGATTTAATAAACTCAATTAATTGTAATATTTCACGATAAGTGTCTAGAACTGAGTTATCCTTGTCTAATGTTTCATTAAACCAATTTTTATCTAATTGTAATTCCATATAGAAATCCCCCTATTTTTATATTGAATTTTTGAATTCACTTCCAAAATGGCACGAAATTTTTTCGCTTTTTAAAAATGTACCACCCCCAAAATGCAAGTAAGACGCCACCAAATGGTGACGTCTTACTTTTTTATATCAACTTACTTTTCACCCGCCCCCGGGGTCAACTTTCATATACATTATTTTAGAATTTTCTTGTTTTACTTCTTGTTGTGAGCTTGTTGTACCTGGTTGACAAATCGCTACCAATATCATTAAAGTATAAACAGTAGTAATGATAAATCTATTCAACAGTTCCCACCTCTTCTCTTATTAATTCACGTTTTACATATTGAGAATAGAAAATATTACCCGTGAATTCAAATGCCTCTAGAGCTTGCTTCAACCCCATTATATCACCATTTACTTTAGAATATGAGTACATTTGGAATGGAGAAAACCCATTTCCATCTTTCTTTACTTCTTCGTATAATATTTTCCCCTTTGCTTTATCTCCATGCATAGATTCATAAAAAGCTAATTCTGATTTACTAATAAACCGAAAATCAATTTTATCTAGATTAAACCCATTAGCTATATATAAATGAGCTAATGTAGTCTTAAATGCGAGATATTTTTGAGCTTTTTGTGCTACTTCAATGTTTTCACACATTGATATAGCTTTTTTTATGTACTTTTCTGCTGTTTTTATACATTCGAAAGTAAAACTCTCCCCCAAGCAACACCAAGCTGTCGCCTTAATAGTATCAATATCCATTTGAGAATTAAGAATTTCGTAGCAAGTTTTTCTACAATTTTCAATATCATTTTTCATTAAATAAATATATGCTAGTCTTTCTTTATATTTCATTTGTAAACATTTCTTTATATAAGACTGATCTATACCAACCAAGTTAACTTTAAGTTTATCTGCATATGGGATTATCGCATTATAATTCTGTTTATCATACATCGCTTCCATATAAATTATATTTAATGCAGCCTGGCAATCTGGATCTGCTGAGAAATCATTTTCATAAATTTCATCAAGAAGTTTTTGTCCTCTAGCTTCATTTTGGTTTCGTTTATTTTGTATTTGATATATAGTTATATACTTTTCTACACTTGCTGTTTTCTCATGTTTTTCTACTAATTTTTTTATTAAGTCAAATTCACCCATAGCCTGACAATAGCATAGTGCCTTGCGAATATTTAATGGCCCTGTACAAAGAAGGATATATTGGCGGATAAAATAATTTCTTTCTTCTGAATTTTCACAAATATATTGAACAAGTTCTAGAAACACTTCAAATTTAAATTCTTCTGTCTTTCTTTGTAATCCATTATTAATAGTTGTTCTACTTGTTCCAATATCTTTAGCAATTTTTCTAGTGCTCATCTTCTTTGATTCTTTAATTTTTAATAACTCTTTCATCAACCTCTCCACATGAATGCCTCCCCTTAAAGCAAAAGTTACTTCCCAGTAAGAACATTTTTTAGAAACTCATAATTTTTATGAGTTATTCTTTCTAGAGCATTAAGATAAAATTGATTCTTTATTCTAAATATGATTAATTATCATCATGGATTTTTTACTTGTGACTTAATAAAAAGTGATAGGCTATATACTGAATTGAAAAATACTTCAAACCTAATTCATTGGTCTTCTTACTATATAGATACCGTTATTTTACCATGTAACCCTTATCAATTGATGTTTATTGAGCTGTCTAAAATATTTCTCAAGTTTTTGTATATTTTCCCAATTAGCAGAACATAAGTTCTATTAATTGATAAAAAAAATAAACTTACTGTTTTTTATCATCTAATCCAACAATACATTTACAGTTAGGATAATATAACCCTCTCAAAGGGATTGATATTATCTCAATAACAATATAAAATATAACATATGAATTATAATTAAAACTTACATAGTTAATTTTGAATTAAAAAATAAATCATAAAACCCCCACAACACACCCGTTTTAGATTGGTCTATAGTTTGGCGACTCTAACCAATTTAAAACTCCAATGAAAGTAGGGGTCTTAATTCACAAATCAATATTCACTTCTATAAAAATTATAACACAAAGTGAATTTGGTGTGAATAAGAACCTCTATTTTCCTAAGATTTTTCTGTAAGTGTGTACAGAGGGAAAAATAGGAGGCCTTTTTGTGTTATTAACTAATTTTTTACTAAGTACAGCAAAACGAGAATTAAGTCCGCAATTATATCGTATCCCTAAGTGTAAGACGGGAGCTATCAATCAAGCAGTCAAAAGTGTAATCAAAGATATTGATAACATTCTTTTTGAGTGCGAGGGCAAAACTACAAAAGAATACTTCGAGAAAACGCCACGCCGATATGAAGCACTTGAAACCGTGCTTTCCTACCTTGTTCAAGAGGGATTTTCCCAAGTTAGACAAGAGCAAATTAGCCGAAAATCAGGTATTTCTGTACCTCTGATTAACTTTATTCTAAATTGGTTAGAAGATCTGGAAGTATGCCACCAAATTAAAACAAGACGCCACAATAAAATTGCGCCATCTATTTATATTTTGAGCCTACATAATAATTACTTGAAAATTATTGAGTATTTTAAGCAAAAATGGGCATTAACAATTGATGTTTTTTCTAGATTTACAGAGTTTCTGTCCAAGAAAATTAGTAAGAAAAAACATCAGGATACAGATAAAAAAGAGGATGCTCCGGTTTCTACATGCCATGGATTCGATTTATTCACTCCTGTCGAACCTGATGAAGTAGAAGTTAAGGAACAAAAAAATGGGGAGCAAGAAACGCATTCTAAAGAAGATAAAAAATTAGAACTTAGATTCCAAGAGATGGATGAACACATGAGCGATGCGCAAAAGAAGCTTTACATGTACATTCTTACCCAGGATACAAACATTTCTGAAAAAGATGCTTATATAATTGCGTTACGTATGCCACCAGATGTAGATTGGGAGGTAAAAAAGACTTTCAAAGATTGTGTGCAACATTTTGAATCGAACAAATCGCAAGTAAGTACACCTGCACACTTTATAAAAATATACACAAAGCGACTAACCGCAAATAGAGAGCGCCGAGATCGTGAAGCAAAAGAGTATCTTGCTAATACGGAATTTGGAAAGGCTTATAAGAGTACAATTGACTTTGGTCTATTTCGAGAAAGGATGGGCTTTAAGAAATAAAGTTTATTAGTTTGCTAGTTCTTAAAGCTTGTATTTACAACAAAATAAGAACCATGTAGCCTTGTTGAAAAAATTGAACCTCACAAGGCTTTTTGTCATGCAATCATGATTGCTATTTTTAAAATCTATTAATCTTATTATTTAACTTCAAGATGTTAGCGCCGTTTTCATCAAGAAAATACAAGGAATACATCATAGAATGATAGCTGAATTTCATTAGGGATTAAATAAGGAATTGAATAAGAAGAAATCTCTAAGTTCTTGTGAGAGTAAGGATAAATGCCCTAAAATAAATCCTAATGTATTTAATGTTTTTAATTCTTTTAAAACAAGATTTAATAATAAGAGTATCCTATGAAATTTTTAGATCTTTCTATCTTTGTTTCTTAATCTTATTTTTAAGTAAATAGCCGGAATTTCCACTTATATTTGTATTTCATATATAAAAGATAAACATACAATTTCATGCATCATCTTATATGAAATTCCTTTTAAAACACAAACAAACTTTCACTCACAATATGAGAGTATTCGTCTATTTTTCATACAGATCATAGTTTAGCAGATACATATATGCATGAATTTACTACAAAAGAAACTATATTTGTAAGTAAATAATACTATGAAAATGCAATGAAACTTTGATGACTATCTTGTGAATTATTAATGTTCACGGTCATCAATTATGCATCAGTTTAAAAGTATTCTCAAGCATAGAGACTATCAGGCTAATTACCATATCCAAATATAAAAGGTAAAGACTCAGCTCTCCTGTTAAGGGTATCTCGATTCAGCTATGAATCAGATTCCGTTGACAGGCAGAAAGTTTCTACAACTACATTCACGGCGCGGCGGCCCCCATTCTTTGCTTCGTGTCTTCCCTCGGATACCCACACATTATTCGTCTTTCACTTATCGTACGTGTCTATGCCTCTTGTGCCTTCTCCTGTCTAGCCCGGCCCTCATGTCTCCGCATGCGTCGCTTCTCGGTGCAGCAGAAAACCCCTCCGGCACGGCAAAAGCTGCGGTCAGCGCCACACACACAAACGAGCAGAGCTAGAATCCCCTATTGCTTGTTTGTCTGGTTTTCCGATACAATTGCGGTACACAATTTTTAGGACAAAGGAGTATATAGCCATTACATGGGATTCCACCCTTGAAGACGTGGCCGCAAGCCTTCCACAGTGAAACAATATCGGTATGATTTAACCTTGTTTACCTCTTGGGTTCAGAAACAGCTTAATTCGCCTCCAGAAGACGTGTTTCCCTCTTCCGATGTAGACGTATTGGATTGTTACTTAAAACCGCTTAGAAAGGAACGTGAGGCTTCGATTTCGAATGTGAAACGTGTCCGAGGGATTTTAATCAACTTTTTACAGTTTCGCGGTGCCGCAGATAGTTTAAAAAGCGACATAGCACCGCCCAAACTTACCTCTAAGCACTTTGCATCGGATGAGGAAATAGTGAAGTTATTACGTGTTATGCAGAGTTATAGTGGGTTAACAGAGTATCAAGCATCTGGAAGGAAGTTTATTATGGATCGTAATGTATTATTGGTTCATTTCATGTTGCATTACGGCCTATCGATTCAAGATATTATTACCCTTTCTATGCATGATATTAATTTGGGGACAAATACGATCACGCCAGGCGATTTGCATGCCTATAAGCGCTCTATTACCCTATCAAAAGAAGATATGAAGCTTGTCTTGTCGTATTACAAAAAAATCCCGAAGCTTATACGGCCACGCCAACAGACAGGGGATCCCTTCTTTGTTGCTTTTGACTTTGGACCGCAAACATTTCGCTGGGATTATGAAAAGGATCAACCAGCTGCATTGACCCGGATTGCCGTTCAACGAATGCTGCAGAAAGAAGTGAAACGTGCTGAAATTAAAGTTACACCTACTATGTTGCGAAATCGATTTATCCTAAATGCATTGCAAAATGGCATGAAACCCATTGAAATCAAAGCGTATTTAGGATTAAAAAGCGTTGAAGCATTGCATAGATACACTCAATTCTGGAATCAAGAACAAAACAAACACAATCTAATTAACTTTTAAAAGCCCTGGTGCAACCACTATATCAGGGCTTTTTGTATTGTAGAATTTATGATTCTAACAAGATGTTAACTTAATTTTAAATGTTAACATTACTTATTTTTAATCTATTTTAGTCAGGGGAAATCCCTTTATTATAAATGTTTTTGAATTAAAATACATGTTAACTTCCTAAAAAAATACTTCTAATATAAAATGAAACATGATATATTGTTAACAAAGATAACTAAAGGAGTGATTGGATAATGAAAATTTCAATGATGAATAAGGATTCTGGAAACTCTCTTGATATGAATTTAATCGATGGGTATTACATCGAAATCCCTACAAACGTTGTGGAAATCAGTAAAGAAGAAACTGAATCTCATTTCGTTGCAACAATTAACAATCCTAAAGAATTACTTTCTCGCTTATTAATTTCAACAACAATTCCTGACGAAGAGAAAGAAAGATACTTTCTAGTCGGTGATGAAGCCGCAAAACACGCGTTAGCAAACAATCATGTGAATAAACTCCACGATAAAATTACAAGTCACATTCCCTACGTTATGTTTTTATCTGTTGTTTCTTTTTATCATGCTATTAATGAACAACGTGCATCAGACGATGATACAGTTGAAATAGAATATTTCCAAACAATGCTTCCTATCTGGTTATTAAAACGCACGGCGAAATTTAGCGAAGCCCAAAATGCAATGGCTGAACGATTCGCTGGAGAACATCAAGTTACGATTCATACTCCTGGAATGGAACGAACGCTAAAAATCAACATAGAAAAGGCTGCTTGTCGAATTGAAGGTGAAATTGCACGTTTAGGTATCAAGAAAAACTTTGAATTAGAAGATCGTGAAGAAGCAAGACAGTTTGATAATAACGATACAGTATTAGTTGATATTGGCGGTGGAACAATTGACCTTGTTTTATCACCAGCTGGTTTAAAATCACCGAAAAACCGTGATTCCATGCAACCAATTGATAAATTGGCTTATCTGTCTCATATTGAAAAGTTAAGAAAAGAAAAATTCCTAGAATATTTCTCTGACTTACGTTCTTTTGAAACATTCATCGTGAATAACTTCCAAAAACCTAAAATGGAACTAGTCGATGGAAACACGGGGGAACGCTTGGATCTTACAGATAAAATTCAATCTTCTTTAAAGGAATTTGCAAAAATTCTTATTCTAAAAATTCAAGATGTCATGCCAGCTCCAGCTGATAAAGTTTATAAATACATCTATTTTGGTGGCGTTGCTCCCATTTTAGAAACGAGTATTCATGAAGTCATTGAAGAAATGTATGGAGCTGAAATTGCTCAAGCAAACCACATTTTTATGCCAGATTCCCGCAAATTAAACTTATACGGACTTGAAGTAAAAAGCCGTGGTGAAATGCTACAAAAGGCGGATAAATAAACGTAGACAGGAAGGAGGAGCCACATGGGACGTACAAAAAAAATAGAGAAACAAACGGTCTTTGGTCTTCGAACAGATCACATGAGCGAAAAGGTGTATAATCATCTAGAAAAAAAAGCTCGTTCTAAAAGACTTGCATCTTATATTATTCAATTAGTTGAACAGGACTTAACAAAACAAGAACCTTTCAATGCAAAAGATGAACTTATGGAAGTTGCACAAAACCAAGAACACATGATGAAAGCAATGGAACAACTTACACGTAAAATTTCAGCGCTCCAAGTGGCTCCAGTATCAACTGTTCTTATGTCAACTCAAGAAAATACAACAGCATCCCTTGAAAATGATCTATTAAAAGATGTAGGGCGAATGGGACAATTAATAACAAATTCCACTGTGACAGGATCACTAGAGGATGATGATTTAGAAGATCCAGACTTTTAGAATTTAAGCAAAAAAGGTTGCTCTTTATAAGAGCAACCTTTTTTGCTTTGTAAACTTAAAACAGTCCAAATAACTTTTTTCGTTTTGGTTCTTGATTAATAGTATTGGTTTTACTATTCAATTTTTTCAACTCATCCATAATATGATCAAGTTTATTCTCTAATTCTTGGTTTTTATGACGCTCCGCTTCAAGTTCATGTCTGAAAAATCGATTGCTTTGACGCTCCGTTTCAAGCTCTTCTCGAAAACTTATAAATTCTGCTTTCATACTTTCAAAATGCTTTTGAATTTCTAGCGATACGATTTGTAGTGCGTGTTGTTCCTCTCGCCCTTCAACCATTGATACAGCAACTTCTTTAGCCGCTACACTCTGTAACAGCTTCGCCTGCTGTGTCATCAACACAGCAACAGCATGACTTAAAGAAACTTTAGTTTTCTCTCTAATTTCTTTCAGTGTGTTAAACATGGTCACATCATCAGTGTGATATAGTCTTGTGTCACCATCTTTATTGAACCGATATCCCTGTTTTTCTAACTCTAAGCTATACTTTCTAATAGTACTTTCAGCTAAATTGGTGATATGGGAGACATCTATTGTTTTTAAATGCACTTCACCCACAACATCGCGTTTCTCCTCCATATAATCCCCTCCACTATGGGTATGCTACACTTGCAATATAGTTTTATTGTACTAATTCCTTACGGAAATTCATATAAGACTTTGCATTTTTTTAGTAATGGTCATATGCAACGATTTTCTTACGGATGTTTACGTGAAATCGTTGCAATATATGTATACCAGATTCCTAGTAAAAAATTAGGGAAATCGTTCGTCGGATTGATCTATGAAACTTTGATATTCCACCCATAATTAAAAAAATATTAAACTACATCGAATATAATTTGAAAATTTTGTCCAAACTTGTAATCAAATTATACAAGTTTAGGAGAGATGGAGAATGTTTTTTAAAGATAACAAAACACCCTTAAAAAAATGGCTAGATCGTCACGGAATAGAGCAACAAAAAATTGCCCGTGCTTCTGATATTTCTCTGCCAACAATTACAAAAGCTTGTCGTGACAAAACGTATATACCCACACCAATCATAATGAAAAAATTATTAAAAGCCATTCGGAAAGTGGATCCCTCCGCACAATCTCAAGACTTCTGGAAAATGTAAAAAAGCACAAGAAACTATTGTCTTGTGCTTTACATTCTTATTTGAGTAGCCACCAGCATTGATTTGTGATCTTATTCAAAGCATCTGCAATTGCTTCTAGACGTTCCAATTCTTCTTGTGTGTATTCTTGCTCATATAACTCGCGATAATCCGTAGTAATACGTTCTAGTGTGAGATACAGCCAATACGCTATCTCATGCGGTCCAATTTGATGCTCTCTAAATGTGATATTTAGTTCAGTCATTAAATGTTTCAAATGCATTCACTCCTTTATAATTGTTTTTTCGCGCATCCTACTTGTATAGAAATAGCATTTGGTTTTGGTAGTACCTGTTCAAGAAAATGTGGAATAGATACTGCTTGAAAAATCCGGAATTTTGAACTGGATATAGGATAAGGTGAATCAGTGATGATAAGGAGGGAAGGAAATACGGTAGTTCGTTTGGGTTGCCAGGGTTCTTTTTGCCATTCCATACTAGCAAAATAAGATTCATAGCGTTTTATCTTTGCTTGCATGACTGCTTTACTGTAGATTGAATTTTGCACTTCAATAAAGAATGGACTTTTCCGCCAAATGGTAAATATGTCTGGCTCCATATACCCTTTTTCATATTTTGGTTCTACCTGGAACACTTTTGGTCTTTCAACTTGTAGTAACTGTTTGTATACATCTACAATCGCTAAGAAATGCCTGATTTTTTGACTACCTTTGCGTATAGGACTTGGATAGGGAAAATAAACATACGGACGTTGGGACGTGTCTACATCGGTATACCCTTCACGACAAAGACGCTTCATGACCGTATTGCAACAAGTTACAGCATTTTTTACTTTCTTAAAATGAAGATCAATAATATCATCCCGCAACATACAACGAAATTGCTGTAAATGGCTGATAATCTGTTTGTCTCTATTCGTTAACATCATCTAACACCCCAAATACAGCTTCTTGTCTATGCTCTTCTAACTCCTTATTCATAGCATCTTGTTCTTTTGGTATACGATAGGGTTCTATGATCTCCTTCGCTTTACTTAATTCTAGAAAAGGAGCTTGCACCTTTTGTAATCCATTTAGTTTTAGAATCATTTGTCCAGATTGCTCCAAATTTTCAGATCCTGGCGTACCCATGATATTACTGTTTATAGAATCCGCACATTTAAAGCCCATTCTTACCGTCATATTGAGCTTTAATTTGCCATCTAACACTTTAGCATCCGGACGTTGCATACTCAGCATAAGAAAAATACCAAGCGATCGGCCAACTGCGGATATTTTTTCTATGATGGTGGTACATTCTTGCTCATCCTGAAGCATTGCCACTTCATCAATCGCAATTAATATATAGGGGATTTGTTCATTTGCGGTTATTTCATTGTATTCATCAATATGACCCACTTCATATTCTTCCATCAATTTTCTTCTATGCAGCACCTCTTTCCAGAGCTTTTTCAACATTGCTGTCATTTCCATTTCTTCCATACAAACATCTTTCACATGTTTCACTCTTCGTAAAAAATGAAATTCAGAGTTTTTTAAGTCACCTAAGTACAAATGTAATTTATCAGGAGACATGTTTTGAATGAATGTGGACAGAACAACACGGACCATACTACTTTTACCGCTTCCCGTTTCTCCTGCAATTAATAAATGTGGTGTGTTTGAATCAATCATGTCATACACAATCATATTACCGAACTGGTCCCGACCTACCACAACAGGAAGGCGACATTCTTTTAATAACGGCATCCATTGCTTATATCGGTACGTAAATTGCTTTAACCCCGCATCGGAAAAGAATACATGAAGTACAAATTTTTTCACACTACCTTTAATCATGAGATTCTTCCCGAGAATTTGCTGGAAGCAAAACCATTTCTTTTGAATTTGCGTTGGATCCACTCCATTCGGCAATGTAAAAGTGTACCGCACACTTTCTTTTTGTTCTAAGATGTCATGGATTTTAGGAAAAATCGGAACCTTGCCTCCTCTTGTAACATGCTCATCATATAGCTTCGCTTTTCGAAACACTGTTTCTAATTGATGTTTATACTTTCTTTTTTGTAACCACTCTTTCAAGTACATCGCCCCCTATAACATCATCAAAATACGAATGAATACATAGCCAATGAATCCAATTCCACCTATCCGTACACCGTAATACAGCCCTTCTGAAACAAGTTTTGCCGGAAACATATGATCATTACGTATCAAGTATTTTTCTAATAAAACAGCTCCAATCGTAAGCCCCCCTAATACGCCAAGTGCAAGATACGTTTGAACAAGTGGCTGTGACATATGGAAGAATGTAAGTGGACTGATAGGACCTATACTGTATATCTTTGTTTGTTTTTTCTTCTTATAGGACTGATTCATGAAGGATTGGAAAGAAATTGTCTCTTTTCGCTTAAACATATTTTTCCCTCCTAGAAAAACAAAATCGTTAATAATTGTTGTATCCAGTCCAGTGCAAAGTAAATACAATCCAAAACCATGTGAGAGGTATTTTTGATTAGCTCAAATGCATCAACAGGTACGTTTGTTAGGAAGTTCGCAAGTTCATCTGGTAATTTCCGTATTTCTCGTGCGGTACTATTCAATGGTTCTGTCACATACCAACTCATCCATCTGTACAAAAAATCCGTCGTATCCGTTGTACTCATCTCATTTTGATTAAGCGCATCCCATTGACACATGAACTCGTTCGTCGAACTCCTACACCATTCAGATATTTCTTGGCTATTCCTAAATTGCGGGCTCGGAATTTGATTCCATCCTTTCATTAGATCATTCTTCAAATAGAATTTTATTTGATTACCAATAACCTCATAAGAATTTTCCATTGTCACTTCCCCTTATTTGTTATCTAGATGTTGACAGGCTTCCGAACAATACTTCTTTCCGTAATACTCCCAATACATCCAAAGCGACAAAAAACAATGACAATACTCACACGTTTCTTTTACTGCCATTTTGTTTTCCAACGAATTCCCCCTTTATAAACAAAAACCAAAAATGCATATATACATAGTGAAAACAACGATTTCGTTTGATAGTACTATCATGATAGATTCTTTGGTTATGAACTTGGTATTCACTTTGATAATTACCTTGGTAAAGAATATTCGTTGTTGATTGTTTGATATACGTTGTCACGTGTTGTCTTTTTAAATAAACCTTGCTATCGTCCCCCCAATCTATAAAGTTTAATGATACAATATAAAAGAAAAGTTTATTCAATTCAGAAAATTAGAGAGGGGAAAACAGGTATGTCACTTTTACAGCAACATTTCGAAGAAAGACGTGAATATATTTTTAATCGTTTAAAACAACCACAATATGTGGATAAGAGCATTGAAAAAATTAGGCAAGCTCAAAAAGAAATCAAACATACAATCCGCGCAATTAAGGATCTGTTTCTTCTGGATAGAACCACAGATTCTTGTTTACCGGATATAGCTCAAGTTTCTCTTCAACACATTATCAACTCCGATTCATTTGAAAATATAAAAACTCTCGTTCCTTCATCTGTTAGAAAATTAGATGATGAAAAGCGAGCAAATATATTAGATGAGACACTCAGTATTGTAAATAAAGTTTCGAATTTAGAACGTACTGTCTTCGTTATGATGTTTAACTCAAAAGAACAACTCCTTATGGATTTTTACAAAAAAAAGCGTAGATCACAGACAGATCTTCATTTTGATGTTGCGGATAAAGAAGGATTTGACCAGGAGTTTTATCAAACACGTATTGAGGAATTGCGGAATGATATTCGTATGGTAGCATTTAAAAAATTCTGTTCTAATGAACCAAAGCCAGATGATTTAGAATCCTTTAAAGAACGTTATGAAACGGCCATATTGCCAAAAGTACAAGAGATTGTTTCTCTCATTGAACCAAGTCTCATAGGGTTAGATGTATTTTTGAACCCAGTGATTGGATACGGTACGAATCAAACTACATTAGATGAAATGGTAAAACAATTAAGTAAAAACCTTTCTTTACTTCATAAATTATCAAAAACCGAGTATTGTCCAACCGTTGAAATGACTGTAAAAGAATATGCTTTTTTAGAAGCCATGAACGATTCTAAAAAAATAAAGGAGTTGCAACCATCTAAATGATTAATATTCAAGAAGATTTGTATCAGCAAGCAATAGAGACAAAGAAAGAAGTCATGATCATTCTAATAAACGGTTTCAGAATACCTGGGCAAATTATTGCAGTAGATAAGTTCACCGTTTTAATTTCAAACAACGAGAAACAACAATTAATATATAAACAGGCTGTCTCAACGGTTATTTCATAATAAATTCATATTCATATATATATTGCATGAATGCATCTGTTTGTTATAACATAAAAAAGGGAATTGAGTGGTCCAAGACTCAATTCCTAGTAGTGGCAGCTCATTTGTCAACAGAATACCTGGTAAAGGAATCCTGCTTTAGGTAGGGGTCTTTTACTGTGCTTTGAGCATGAAATGTAGCACTGTATATGCCATTTTTCGTGCGGAACACCCTCTTTTAACGAATTCCCCGAAAGAATTCGTTAAAAATAAAATTAAAGACCGCTGGTCTGACATGAATTTACTGGATTTAGTAAAAGAAACAGATTTTCATACAGAGTTTACAAAACAACTTAAAACAACAGCGAATCGGGAGATATTAGATAGAGAAACTGTTCAAAGACGACTTCTTCTTAGTTTATTTGGTTTAGGTACCAATACAGGTTTGAAAGCCGTATCGACTGGTAGTCATAAGGATAGTTATCGCGAACTACGCTATATTCGGCAAAAATTTATACATAAAGATCATTTACGCAAAGCAAATGCAATTGTAACAAACTATATTATCTCTCATCGAATGCAAGAAGTATGGGGTTCAGCTACAACAGCTTGTGCATCAGATTCAAAAAAATTTGGTACATGGGATCAAAATTTACTTACCGAATGGCATCCTCGTTATAAGGGGCGTGGCATTATGATTTATTGGCATACAGATCGAAAATCTGTATGTATTTATTCTCAGGTTAAATCTTGTCTATCATCTGAAGTCGCTTCTATGATGGAGGGGGTTCTCCGTCATTGTACAGACATGGAAGTTGACCGTAATTATGTGGATACACATGGGCAAAGTATTGTTGCTTTTGCTTTTTGTCATTTACTTGGTTTTAAACTGATGCCACGTTTTAAAAATATCGGTTCTCAAAAGTTATATCGGCCGGAAACAGGCATGAATGAAGCGTATCCTCAACTACAAGATGTTTTAAGTAGACCAATTAACTTGGATCTCATTCGTCAACAATATGAACAGATTATTAAGTTTACAACTGCTTTACGGTTAGGAACAGCTGCTGCTGAATCAATTTTAAAAAGATTTACTAGAGATACACAACATCCAACTTATCAAGCAATCTGTGAATTAGGAAAAGCAATGAAAACGATTTTCTTGTGTGATTATTTACATTTTGAAGAAATCCGTCGAGAAATTCATGAAGGTCTAAACACCGTTGAACATTGGAATTCCGTTAATAACTATATATTTTATGGAAAAAACAGCGAAATTCGTTCTAATTCTTTAGAAGACCAAGAAATATCCGCACTATCACTTCAATTATTACAAAACTGTTTGGTATTTATGAATACATTAATGGTTCAAGAAGTCCTGTATGACAATAATAAATATTTACTTAACAAAATGACTCCTGAAGATTTCCGAGGGTTAACACCATTATTTTATAATCATATTAATCCATACGGTACTTTTAAATTAAATATGGATCAACGAATCCCTATTAAACTGAAAATAGCATAAATTTTTTATGCGATCCTTTTCAATTAAAAATTACTTTTCGTTTTTCAGTCAAATATTCACAAGTGTATCCCAATAGAGTCAAACTAATTGAAGCAAATAGTTTTGGGTTTTTAAAAGATATCCCATACAAAATAAAGTAGGAAATTTTCATTTTAGAAAAGTAATATAAATACAGAACTTCTATTTTTTAAAGATGCTGCGGTTCGATATGATAATCGTTCATCTAAGCTAAATAAATAGAAAAAACAAAAAAGCTCAAAAACAGAGGTTTCTGGGCTTTTTTATAACGTGACTTCTATTAAAAAAATCGCATATATGGTAACTATCAATACCTATTAATATATCTACTTATAAATGCTTTCTTCAAGAAAAGTTCTCTGCATTTTTGTAAAAATCTTCAGCTTCCTTTCGAATTGCACTCCAATTTTCAAATGCTAATTCAAGTTCTAGAGCAGCAATAATAGCAGGAATACTTACTAAATCTTCATTCAAATCCGCCCCTAATTCTTTTAAATCATAAGAGATAGCACTCCATATTAAATGGATTTTTCGAATTACAGGCAGAATATATGCTTCAGAAGGAATTACATTCCGGATACTCCTTAATAAATATATGTCTGTGTAAGCTATAACCTCATATTCACGATTATTATACATCGGTACTCTAAAAAGCGTATCTTGACAATTTTGATGAGTCTCTTTACAATCTCCAATTACTGTATAAAAATCGGATATATATGTGAGCATAGTTTGAGACTCTAAGTGGTATCTTAGGGCATGCTCGGATAAATCTTTACATACATTTATAAATTTAGATTTAGTATTAGGAGACAAATGCCCCTTTTGTGCTTCCAGGAGAACTTGGTTTAGGTCAGCATAATGCTTAATACAGATCAAATCGGCGTATCTTACAATATTTTGAGCGAGAGAAATAATTCCTACACGTCCCCCAGCACCCCAAAATACAGAAGCTTCTTTCACCTTTGTAGTCATTTCTATGCTTGTTGTTAATACTCGAGTATATGAACTACCTCTATTTCTAAGATCAAACAAACTCTGTTTTAATGTTCCATTTTTTACACGATTTATAGCATCTATAATACTATCTATATTTGTTGGTAAAGAAACACATTGATTTATATAATTAGAAAAAGCTCTCCATTCTTCTACTGAAAGGAGAGCTTTTACCTCCCAATTCATGTGCTGAAAAGGCTGCATAATTCATATAAACCCCTCACTATACATTTTTGATTAATGAATCATCTTATTTTAGAAATTCATCTGTACATTTTTAATTAAATTAGGGATTTTTTCTTGTAATTTGTAACGAGAGAACCCGCTAATTCCATTCTGATTTTTGTCACGGTCCATCCTGTACTTTAATTGTCTAAGTTGTAAAAGGGTTTGGAATAAAGTAATCGTAAGCAAATTCTTCAGCTATCGTGCCATCAGTAATAATTGTTGAACCTACATAGCTAAAACCTCGATTAAAGGGTTCTGTATTAAATTGAAACTTTTTATTTTTATAATCATCATAATAATGGCCCGAATTCGTAATCCGTATTTGTACTTTAGAAGTAGAGTCAACTCCATCTAACCAAATTCGCATTAATTTAAGCCGAACACGATACTCGTTTTCAAAAAATGAATCCTTTAGGTTGATTTCCCAAGAAGCTTCTCTCATCTCCTTCAGGATATGGCTACGATTCGTTTTTTTTGGCCACTTGCAAAAAAACTTGTAAATATATGATAAGACAATGACTTTAAAGTAATTAGATTTGAAGTTTTCTAGAAAATTTTCTTGAAATGTGTTCCGTAAACTGATTTTTAGCAATATTTACAGGTGTTCTGTAAACAAATCTTGTTTAATTCATCTCAAAAAGTTAACGGAAATCTAATTCTGTTAATTAAAATAATGAGTGGAACAAAAAAGTAGTAATCGTTGTCGTGCCCCTATTAAAATATCTACTTATAAATGCTTTCTTCAAGAAAAGTTCTCTGCATTTTTGTGAAAATCTTCAGCTTCCTGACGAATTACACTCCAATTTTCAAATGCTAATTCAAGCTCTAGAGCAGCAATAATATCAGGAAGACTAACTAAATCCTCACTCATGTTCTCCCCTAATTCTTTTAAATCATAAGAGATAGCACTCCATATTAGATGGATTTTTCGAATTACAGGTAAAATCTTTGTTTCAGAAGGAATTACGCTGCTAATTGCACCTAATAAAAAAGTTCCCGTATTATGTACAACGGCATATTCAAGATGATCTCTTATTGCTATGCGTGGAATCAGATTTAGGCAACTTTGATGTGTATCTTTACAATCTCCAATTACTGTATAAAAATCAGATAGATATGTCAGCATCGTTTGAGAATCTAGATGATATCTTAGGGCGTGTTTAGATAAATCCTTACATACATTTATAAACTTAGTTTTAGTACTTGGAGACATATTTCCATTATGTGCTTCCAATAGAACTTGATTAAGATCATCACGGTGTTTAATACAAATCAGATCTGCATAAGCTACAATATTTTGAGCGAGAGCAATTATTGCTGCACGTCCTCCAGTGCCCCAAAATCCAGAGGCTTCTTTTACCCTAGTAGTCATTTCTGTACCTTTTAATAGGTTCTGGTGCAAAAATAGTGGGGTATGAAAAAAGCAAAAGATTCCTAGCGGAATTGAACTTTATGCTGTTAAACCAAAGAGATCATTGATAAGATATATCTGCCTTTGGACAGACTTCTCCCCTTGGAGAGTTTGTCCTTTTTTGACCATATGCATAGCTTCTATTCCAGCAATCATTTTTTTAGCTGTTTGCAATGATTTCAATCCAAGCATATTCCAAATACGTTTTTTGATAAACCTGTGGTCTTGTTCAATGATATTGTTTAAATATTTTTTCACACGAAGTGGCGTACTGTGTGGTATACACTTTTCTTTTTTTAGTTCACGTATCGCAACAGGATAGGCTTTATCTCCATCAGCAGTTATCGAACGAGGTTTTGTGGCATGACAAGAAGCCAAGGCTTTCTTTAGAAAACACTTGGCAGCCTTCGCATCTCGTTTACGACTTAAATAAAAATCAATTGTGTTTCCTTCGGAATCGATCGCACGATATAAATACATTTTCTCCCCTTTAATCTTGATGTATGTTTCATCAACTCTCCAAGAATCATTCGTGGCTTTCAAATGTTTTCGAACTCGCTCATTTAATTCTGGTCCATATTGATGAACCCAACGCATAATGGTTGTATGGGCCACGGATAAACCTCGTTCCTCCATCATTTCTACTAAATCACGAAAACTTAAGTTGTACCGCAGGTACCAACGTACCGTTAATAAAATAATATCTGGTTGATAATGTTTCCACTTAAATAAGTTTTCTTTTTCCATACTGATCACACACCTTTTAAAGTAGTAGTACCAGTATGGCCAAGCTTGAAAAAAACATTTCAAGCATTTTGGGATTTTTGCACCAGAACCTTTTAATCTCCTTTTCCAATTGACGCTCAGAACGAATACCATAAAAATATCCAATAAACATCATCTTAAATAAAACGATAGGATGGATGGAAGGACGTCCATTGTTTTCACAGTAATAAGGGCGTAACTTCTCCTCAATAAAATCAAAACTGATTGTCGCTTCAATCGTACGAAGGAAGTGATCTTGTGGAACCAACTCTTCTACAGAAACAGATACACGCTCATCACGATGATTTTTTAAAGCACCCATCATAAAAAATCTCTCCTTTTCCTCTTTTTTATCAGTGTTGACACATAAAAAGAGGTTCAGACACAAAAACAGGCTGTGAAGAAGACTTTCTCCACAGCCTGAAGACTATTCGTTATTAATAATGAATAGTCTTTTTTTACTTACAAAATAAAATCCTACTTTAACATTTACTAATACCTACTCAATTTTACTTTGGAGTTAAAGTTAAAAAATTGCATTACAAAATTATCTACGAATTTTATTTAAACACATAAAACAAAAACTAAACATCAATATGGTGATATATGCAAAATTACATAAAATTACATAAAATTACATGGAATATCCTTAGAGCCTGTTTATAGTCTTATCTTTTTATTAAAATAGCGAGAAATCCTAGGACAACCATTTGTTTACTTGTTTCTAGTTTTCTCTCTACATTTTTGAACAATCGTCTGTATTTTTCTAACCAAGCAAATGAGCGCTCTACGATCCATCTTTTAGGGATCACTTGAAATTGATGCAATTCGGACCGCTTGGCAACTTGTACTTCAGCATTCAATAGCTTTTGAATTTCTTTTTGAAACTTTTCTCCTGTGTACCCACCATCCGTGAGGATGGCTTCTATGGTTTCTTTCAATTCAGGATATTGCTCGTACATTTCGAGTGCGCCTTTTCGATCTGTGACATTGGCAGTGGTAACATGGATTGCATGGGGAAATCCAAGAATATCTACACTGATATGTCGTTTAATACCAGAAACTTTCTTACCACCATCATAACCTTTTTGTTCAGCCGTATCTGCATTCTTAACACTTTGGGCATCGACAATATTAAAGCTAGAGCTTTTGGGGCGATTCACTGCTTCCCTTATTTGCCCAACAATTTTTTAATAAGGTCTCTAATAGACTACTACCTTCGGCATTGGATTTACTCCATTTTGCATAGTAGCGGTAAACATTTTGCCATTTGGGATAATCTTTTGGTAAAGCACGCCACTGGCAGCCTGTACTCAGAACATAGAGTAGTGCATTGAACACATCATAAAGGTCATACTTTCGCGGACTTGTGCGTTTGCTAAACGTTTCTAGTTCCTCACGAATGATCTCGAATTTTTCACGGCTGATATCACTTGGATAAGACATACACTCATCTCCTGTTTTTGCATACATCCTAACATATTTATAAGACTATAAACAGGCTCTTAAATAATATCATTGAACAAGATCATCGGTTTATTAAAAAACATATTCGGAATAAGCTTGGATTGAAATCTTTGCAAACAGCTAAAAAAATGATTGCTGGGATAGAAGTTATGCATATGATCAAAAAAGGACAAACTCTCCAAGAGAAGAAGTCTGTCCAAAAACAGATATATCCTATCCATGATCTTTTCGGTTTAACATCGTAAAGTTCAATTTCGCTAGGAATCTTTTGTTCTTTTTTCAATATCCAACTATTTTTGCACCAGAACCCAAATCTATGACCTGTTTTTACACGTATCTCGGTCGAACCCCAATATGAATTCCTCTCTATCATTTGTTTCGCTAGTTAACCTTTTAAAATAACAAAAAGCTCCTTTCATCAAATGTGAAAGGAGCTTTCATATTTTGAAAAATATTATGTAAGTACAATTATTATACAGATTTTTTTAATCAAACGTTTGTTTAAAGTTCTTTATTCATAGGCAGAGTATGATTTTGTTGTAACAATTGAGTAGTATTCCAAATTTAGATACATTACCATGTGGCCATTCACTTTTCTATTTATACATATAAAATTCTTTATATCGTTCAAACTTCGATTTTTTTGTTTGTGGTGGTATGATGGGGGACTTTACTGATTTAGACGGCGCTACTTGCTTTGGCATTTGTAATACACCACGCTTCTTGAGCTCTCTATACAAATGGCTCACATTGCATCCTACTTCTTTTGCAATAGTTGGATATTCTTTTCCTTGATTAAATAATTGTACTGCTTGTTTACATTTTTCATCCCATTTTTCTTCTGGCGTTTGTACTTTTTGGGATCGTTTTTTAGCTGTATTTTTTTCTAGTTTGATACACTCTCTTTCTATTTTGCACTGTTCGGCACAATCTGTTTCTGTATTTTCCTCACACTTATTTTGCTTCTCCTGTAAGCGTATCATTTGTACTTTTTTCGCAACTACCCTCATGTTGCATTCACCTCATTTTAATTGATATATTTACACTCCACGTTGATTGAGCTGTTTACGTAAACTACTCGCATGACATCCTAATTGGTTTGCAATTTTTTGATAGGTATATCCTTTACTTCTTAACACGAGCGCCTGTTGACAAATAGAATACCACTTTAGTTTTACTTTCCGTTTCGAGTCCTTTTCATCAAAAATCAATCCTGTTCCTAATTGATATATTTCTTTTCCAATTTTACAATCGTCAATACAATATGTTCGTACCCCATTATAGTGCTTGCACCCCGTGCAATGTTGGTCCTGCAAATCTAAAATACGAATTCTCGTTTCTCTTTTATTCATAATTCCTATCTCCTCAGTATAATCGTTATTTTTATTATACTAAATGTGATAGCGCTTTCGAAGAACAGTAGATTACATTTATCCCATTTGGCTCAGTCTATCCTTTTTGGAACCTACGCCCAAACAATCCTACATTTTTTCTCATCAAAACGAGTTGTTTCGTCTGAATTTTCAGGATTAATTTCCGTACAAATGTTGGCAATGTGTTAAAATAAGAAATGAAAAAGAGTAGGGATTCAAAAGAAGCCAATTTGGATAGAAATTGGCTTCCTTCTTGATGATGACTAAAACAAAATTTTCTTTAAATCTTTATTAGGAGTAAGTTTTAAAGAGATATTCATCTTGGTTCTAGTTTTACATAATTGGAATCTACAGTAAATTGATATTATGGATTCTGAACATTCGGAACTTTAATTCTCTCTATACTCATCAACAAACAATGTGTTTTTTGTTCTTAGCAAAATCAAGAGAAATGAAGCCTATATCCCTTACCATTTCCTGCAACAAAGCAGATGTGGTAAGGGATTTTCATGTTTATTCCATTGTAACAACTATCTACGATTTAAATTTTTTTATATAAGATGATAAAAGAAGCATCCAAAATCGAAAATTTTCTCAATCTCTGGAAAAGAGATGTGAATTTACTAAACTATGACATTTTTCAAAATGATAAAAACTTTACATGCAGGGGTCACCATACATGCCCATCAACTTAAGGATGGATACAAAATTAACTTTTGTTCAATTGAACTAAAATCTCCCAAAATGGGGACAAGTTATTAAAAATAAGCACACGAAATAAACCCTAACGGGTTTCATTTTTTTCTTATGCAGCTTTCTTTTGCTTGCTACATCCACTATACTCATAGATAACACCCATGATATCAAAGACAGTTTTCTTCTCATATCGATGAGATTTCCGCCCGTTTTTCTCTAGAAGGTGGAACAGGCGGATCAGAAGCTTTGTTATCTCTTGGGTGCTTTTCCCTATGGCTTGATAGAGGAGAAACAGATGATCTTGGATCATTCCAATCGCTTTATATTCACTTAATTCTTTTTGCTTCTTTTGTAACACAAGTTGGCGCATTTTAAACATCGTAGAAGAACATAAAAAAATAGCGATGAGTTTCCCGTATAAATGGCACTCTATTCTTTCTTGTTTGACGGTACGACAATGATTAATATCAAACAATGATTTCCACGTTTTAAAAACAATTTCTATCTGCCAACGCAATGTATATAATTCATGTACTTGTTCCATCGGAACCCATTCCCAAGGTGCATTTGTCACATATACATTTAATCCCGCTGCTAATTTACTTTTATCTGAATAGGTTTTGTGTTTTGACTTTTCTTTTTCTGCAATTTTCTCTAGACGTTTTTTTAATTGTGCCTCTGTTAAACGATGAAAAATGAGACGTGAAAATAGCTGCTGTTTATCCCCAATATAAGCTTGCTGATATTCTATCGTTTCGCCTGGTTGGAGTTGATTCAAAATCTGTATGACATTGATTTGTATGTATTCTGATTGTTTTTTAATGGAACCATTTTTAAAATATTCCGGATTTGGATTTTTTACATATACGTTCGTATTTAACTTTAACCTCGAAATATAATACGTACCACGTTGATCCATTTGATCTAAATCCTCTAATGAAAAATACCCTAAATCACGAATACATAAATCGCCTGGCCGTAACGTATCTAAACATTCTGTTCCGAATGTTTTATCATTATTTTTTCCAGGTCCCACTTGAAAATTAAGAAATTGCCCACTATGTAAATCATATTCTAATTGAATTTTGATCCCAGCTGTTTGAGCGCAGCCACCTGAACCAGGATATATATGTTCCAAAGTATGGGGTACTTGAAACATAGTGGCATCCATGATGCGAATGCGTTTAAAATGAGCAAAAAGTTGGTTAGAAATGTGAGTCTGCTCACAGATTTTTTGTTGTAACAATAACGAAAAGACATGCTTTAAAAATAACACTGATTTTGCAGTAAATCGTTTATTTAAGCCCTCTGGGCTGAGTAAAGTACCTGTAGCTGCATGAAGTCTACTACATAATCGGACTAAAGGATCACTGGCCACCCGTTGGCTAATCCAAATACAAATGGTAGCTAAATCTGATCCTGAAAACTTGCGTTTTCGCTTTATAAACTTAATCTCTCTTGCTAGTTCTTCCAAAAATCCAGGTGTGATATAGCGCTGTAATTCTTCTGCAAATGGTTGTAACTCCTCTTGAATCGAGAGATTCATAAAAAACGTCACCCTTTCTCATAGATTATTAAGAAAGAATAACGTTTTTTTGTACTTGGGGGTAGTAAAAAGTCTTAAGTTGATGGGCATGGGGTCACCATATCAAAAAAAGAAAATTGTACGTTTAGACACAATTCGGACACAAATTAAGATGTTTGGTGTACGTTAAGACTATTTTCCGACTAAATAGGGACTATTTGGCACTGGAAAGTCGGTGTTTTCTAAAATATCAACGGGAATATTACTTCCACTAATGAGAAAAAAGCGATCGTAGTTTGTAAAGGTATACCTTTACGAACTGCTAGATTTATTCTTTGCTTAAGAGACACATGACCGTAAAAAAAAATTGTACGCTAAGGAAGCTTTTCACATGAAAAAGATGATTTTTTTATATTGGGTTTCTTTACCCTAACTAGAAATTATTTATCAATATCTATCTATATAAGTTGAATTAAAAGATTACAATCGAATGCATAATCGATCGATCACTTTTTCAGGTGTGCGATTTAATTCCTGAATAAAAGCCTGTACATTTTTTTGAATTTCATAAATCGATGAATAAAAAACATTATGAATGATGTCTGATTTGAGCCATTTCCATACCCCTTCAATTAAATTTAAATCGGGACTGTAGGGAGGTAAAAACACTAATTCTAAGCGATGACAGTGTTTCCTTAAAAGTGGTTGGATGAGCTTCGCATGATGAATACGCGCATTATCTAGAATAAGAGCTATTTTCCCGTTGGGATACAGTTCAAGTACATGCTGAAGAAAACGAAGAAATGCTTCGGCATCATACCGCTCCTCTTCTACACAAACTAACTCACCTGTTTCATAATTAAGTGTACCAATAAGTTTAACACCTTGGTGTTTCCCATAAGTAGGAATACTGCGTTGTTTTCCTTTTAAAAACCATGTATGCTGCAGTGCTTGGTAATCGCGGATCATGGACTCATCTTGAAACAGAAGATGGTCAATCTCCTCGTTTAAAAGTTTTTTTTTTATAGGCGGGGAAGGTAACTTCCCTAAACTCTTGTTGTTTCACCGGGTCTGCTTTCGCTAATGTATACGTCGGTTTTGTGTAACTAAGCCCTAAATCATGTAAAAGTCGAGACACCCCGCGAAGTGTGTAACTTACGTTCCATTCTCTTTTAATGAAAGAAGCGATAATGGATAAAGTCCAATTATGTTTAGCTGGAAATCCAACATCAACGGGTAGATGAGATGCAATCACTTGAACTAACTCCTGTTCTTGTTCAGGGGCTAATTTACGTGGTGCTCCTGTTGATTGTCCCATGAGTAAGCCATGCAATCCTTTTTCTTTGTAAGCATTCACATAATTATAGATTGTTTTTTCAGAACGACCAATCATGTTCATTATTTCTTTTATAGAAAAGCCTTGTACATAGAAATAGATCGTTTGATAACGTTCATACATTCGTTTCGTTTTAGTCGTTTTCATTGCTACAAGTAGGCTTTCTTTTTCGTTTTGGTGTACATGTGTCATTTTGCTCCGCTCCATTTGTCAATATATGTTACTTATTATATTTCGACAAACAGTAGCTGTAACCTTTTAATTCAACTTATATAGGAAGAAATTTGGAGGTATTTGTAAAAAGAAAACGAATGTTTATAATTGCTAGATAAAAAAATGTAGGAGGATGTTAAAATGGAAAAAACAATGATGGTAGGTACAACAAATATGATGATGTCTATGGAAAAAATGATGTGTGAAATGAAGTGTATGAAGATGATGATGAACAACATGATGCACATGAATGTAAACATGGATAAAGCTATGATTAATACAATGCATGAATGTGATGAAATGATGACTTCTACTATGTCTATGATGAAAGCTATGAAAGAGAAATGCTGTTAAAACATATTGGTATTTCATTCAGTATGGCACATGGTCTTCTATATGGTTTTTAGCTGTCATATATGAATGTACATTTGCATTTTATTTCTTAGAAGACGGGTCAATATTGACCCGTCTTCTAAGAAATGAAAAAATAAAAGAGGAAATAAAAAAAGAACGGTTCTATTGGCATAGCCCGTCCTTTTAAAAGGGAATAATGACAGTTATTCTTCTTTATTATACCTAAAAATACTGAAAATTCAATCTATGTAACATTGAGAAAATGGAACAAAAAAATAATCAAATAGATCAAAAAAAGCAGAAATCAATTCCTGACAGGAAAGATAAACAAGGTTGGAAATATCCAGCTAAAATGAAATAATAAATTGAAAAGTTGATCCATACAGTTATATAATAAAAATACATCTTTTTGAAATTCAGTCGAGGAAGTTTGGGAATTAAGTATAATCATGTCCCTAACTATCTATTATCTACTACCATATTGCACATGAAATACAAAAGGAAGTGCTATGTACATGATTTTCTTATATCGATTTGATTTAAAGGAGAATGGAATCGATTTTGTTTTAAATGAACAAATAGCTGCGGATATGATTCCAGTATATGAAGAAAAGTTACGACCATTGGTAGCATCTTTAGCTGAAACGCTATGTTTATATCGTTCACTGAGTAAATATCCGACCATTTTAACGGGCGAAATACTAGATAATGGTGAAATAGAAGTGATGTTAAGTGAAGGATTAGGGCAATATATAGATGCATATACAAAGAAACAAATTATTTTTGAAAGTGGAAAATGTATTGCGGATATCTTAATGCAAGTCATGGATTATCATACGAGTACAACATTGAAAAGAACTCATTGATGAGATAGACTGCTATAAAAGAAAGAAGTTAATTATTTTACTTATATTTCCATATAAAAAGAATAAAATGGTATACCCTTACTCCCTTCTTTTAATAGCAAGTAACTGTATACAAACAAATAGCCAAAACCACAAACTGTGTTTTTGGTCAACCACTTCTTGTATAGGAGTCTACTGATAAAAAGACCGTAGAGCATGATACATACGAAAAACTCCCAAACTTGTTATACAAATCAGGGAGCGGAAGGTAGTACAGTATCGGTTACGCTAAGTATAGCATAGACGGCTTCATTTGCGTTATCACTTTTCTGAATATTCATTTTCAAATATTGCTTCTTCAGGTTCAGATGGTCCTGAAGAAGCATCTAGCCTTTTGAAAAAGTGTACCGTACACTTTACTTGTCTAAAATATTGCGTATTTCCGATATATCCATATTCGTAAATTTCGCAATATCTTCTATATCCATGCCGTTTTTATGCATACCCTGGATTAGTTGGATTTTTCCTTCTTCTATACCAACCTCACGAGCATGTGCTAATTTCGCTTGTTCATCAAATAATACTTTTTCCCGCGCTTCATATGCTAAACGGAAAGAACTACTCTGACTCATATTTTCCCATTTGTGGATTGCCTTCTGTAACATAGGGTCTTGTTTCATGGCGATATCCTCCAGCGTGTGGGTTAAATGTTCATCTTCATGTGCTGGTAACAAGAGTAACCAACGAGCAAATTCATTTTCCCACGGATTAATTTTTTCTTCTCTCCATTGCTGTAGCAATTTTGGAATTTCAATGAAATGAATTTCTAAATCATCGAGTAACACTTCCTTGTGCTGTTGACTCCAAAACTGTCCGACTGTATGCATATCTTCATAATGAGGAAAAAGATGAAAATCTAATAAGTTAATCGCAATCGTTTTCCGTAAAGAACGGTAGGGCATCCATTGCTCTAATTGAGATGTATACAATTTACTCCAATAATAAAGGGAACGTTTTACTATCTCTTGTGTATTTTGCAACTGGATTTCCACATTTACCTTGGTCTCATCTTGAAGTGTCGCTAATATATCTAGTATGGATAATTTATCCTCTTCATATTTTTTATGTAAATGTGGGTCTTCAATTTTTAAGGATACAATCGGTGTAGATAAAGATTCATGTAAGATTGCATTAAAAAAAGAATTAACCGTAATAAACTGTTCCATGTTTAATTTGAACAAGTTGACCTGATTGGTTCTGGTGCAAAAATAGTGGGGTATGAAAAAAGCAAAAGATTCCTAGCGGAATTGAACTTTATGCCGTTAAACCAAAGAGATCATTGATAAGATATATCTGCCTTTGGACAGACTTCTCCCCTTGGAGAGTTTGTCCTTTTTTGACCATATGCATAGCTTCTATTCCAGCAATCATTTTTTTAGCTGTTTGCAATGAGTTCAATCCAATCATATTCCAAATACGTTTTTTGATAAACCTGTGGTCTTGTTCAATGATATTGTTTAAATATTTTTTCACACGAAGTGGCGTACTGTGTGGTATACACTTTTCTTTTTTTAGTTCACGTATCGCAACAGGATAGGCTTTATCTCCATCAGCAGTTATCGAACGAGGTTTTGTGGCATGACAAGAAGCCAAGGCTTTCTTTAGAAAACACTTGGCAGCCTTCGCATCTCGTTTACGACTTAAATAAAAATCAATTGTGTTTCCTTCGGAATCGATCGCACGATATAAATACATTTTCTCCCCTTTAATCTTGATGTATGTTTCATCAACTCTCCAAGAATCATTCGTGGCTTTCAAATGTTTTCGAACTCGCTCATTTAATTCTGGTCCATATTGATGAACCCAACGCATAATGGTTGTATGGGCCACGGATAAACCTCGTTCCTCCATCATTTCTACTAAATCACGAAAACTTAAGTTGTACCGCAGGTACCAACGTACCGTTAATAAAATAATATCTGGTTGATAATGTTTCCACTTAAATAAGTTTTCTTTTTCCATACTGATCACACACCTTTTAAAGTAGTAGTACCAGTATGGCCAAGCTTAAAAAAAACATTTCAAGCATTTTGGGATTTTTGCACCAGAACCATAAATAACCATAATAATAAAATTCTTCACTTTGTATGGAGTTTTTTTCAAGTTGGCATAAATACAAGGTTTGTTTATCTGGTGGATTCATAACTACCTTATTGAATTTACCAATTTTTTTGCGCCAGAACCTTTGCATTTGATATGATAGAGGTATCCAACACGTAGAAGAAAGAGAGGAATATTCATGACAAACCGGGTCAATTTACGGATTGATTTTGCCTTTAAACAACTCTTTGGCACCAAAGGAAATGAAGACATTTTGATGAGCTTTCTCAATGCGGTCTTACAAAAATCATTAGTGTCACCGATTACAAGTCTATGGCTTGACGATCCACATCTTCATAAAGAATACAAAGAGGATAAGCTATCGATTGTAGATGTGCGGGCAACACTTGGGACAGGCGAACAAATCAATGTGGAAATTCAATTATCGGATAAACATGATATGCGGAAGCGTTCTCTGTACTATTGGGCCAAGTTGTATACTTCACAGATGAACGAGGGCATGCCCTACAGTCAGCTGCAAAAAGCGATTACAATTAATGTGTTAGACTTTGTGCTGTTTCAAACGCAAGAAAGTTTTCGAACAATGGGGACATTGTGGGATGTTGAAAAAGAATTCCGCATTAGTGATGAGATTGAAATCCATTATATTGAGTTACCAAAACTCGTCGCCCAGTGGCGAGATGCACAAGTCAATCCTTGGCATGATTCGTTAGTTCGTTGGTTGTTACTGTTATCCGCAAATGAAGATCAGAATCTAACGGATACCTTGGAGGCGATTGGGATGGAACAAGATGAAACGTTGCAAAAAGCGATTCAGAATTGGGACAACATGAGCCATAATAAGGAATTTCGCCGTGCGTATGAAGCAAGAGAAAAGCTCTTGTTAGATGAAAAAGCGGCAGTTGCACATGCGAGAGAACAAGGACTAGAACAAGGTAGAGAAAAAGAACGCGCTCAAATTATTAAACAGATGCATGACAGTGGTATGACTGCCGAAGTTATTGCTACTATCTTAAAAATGTCTGTAGAAGACGTACATGACATCCTTCTTTTATCGTAAGCAAACAGAGGGCAGAAAAGGCATCCTTTGTTGGACTTTTTAAGTGTCCACGATTCGGGATACAGTCCAAAACAAAAGGTCTGTAATTTGCGCTCATTCTCTTTTGACCACACCATCAAAATATAGTAATGTGCATCTATGACCTTTACCTGCTAATTAGATAAAGCAGGTTTTTCTCCTTTCCTCATTGTGTAATCTAAAAACAAATGGTTTATTCGTTCTCTTATTCACTCACCTAAACGGTTACAATCCGCACTTCATAATCACATGAAAAGATTCTAGCGTGAGAAATCTATGTCTTTTTTCGGTTCTGTTGCAAAGTTTGAAAAAACATAAACCCATTTACAAAATACGGTTATCGTTTAAGCAGTTCTGAATAATTGCTGTAATTCATTGTACGTCGAAAAAACGAAGTTTGGTTGCTGCAAACTTCGTTTTTTCTTATATAAAGCCTGAATCATTTCGATTCCTTTTATGGTACGTGAAGCATGACGGATGCTTTGAAATCCCTAAGATTTGACTAAACGTCGTTTTACATGCCTATGATCCTGTTCAATGAGATTATTGAAATGTTTGACGGTACAATGCTTCGTATGTGTGTAAAAATCATCTTTTTGTAATTTTTTGAATGCACAAAGTAAAGCAGGTGCCTTGTCTGTTGTAAGAACCGTTGGTTCTCCAAAATATTTTATCAGTCTTTTCATAAAGGTATAAGCAGCTTGATGATTACGTGTTTTACGGAGTTGTAAGTCCAGTGTATGTCCATCACTATCAATGGCACGGTTATAGGTAACACCATTCTCCTTTGACCTTGATATACGTCTCATCTAAATGCCAAACAGGGTGTGCTGATTTGTTTTTCTTCTTCCAAATTTGATAGATCAGATTGCCATATTCATGGACCCAACGCATGATGGTTGTTGGATGAACGGAAACACCACGTTCTTTCAAGATTTCAGATACATCCCGATAACTTAAAGAAAAACGACAGTAATAGCCAACGGCTACTAAAATAATGTCTTTCTTGAACTGTTTTCCTTTAAAATATCTCATGTATCATTCTCCTCAGCACATTTTCCCTACAGTTTATCCTCATTTAAAAAACTTTGCAACAGAACCATTTGTTGATATTGGTAGTTTACGAGTATCTTGT
Organism: Bacillus silvicola; assembly: GCF_050524305.1. Classification (NCBI taxonomy): domain Bacteria; kingdom Bacillati; phylum Bacillota; class Bacilli; order Caryophanales; family Bacillaceae; genus Bacillus; species Bacillus silvicola. The sequence goes on along the minus strand of NZ_JBNGVC010000019.1, from coordinate 70,026 downwards.
TTTCGAGCTAATAAATCTTGATCAATATATTTTTTGACTGTATTCCGTGACATACCAAGTTCTTTTGCAATGGTACGTTGGCTTTTTCCGTTTTGATGAAAATCAATTAAAACTTTTTGTTTCTTCTCCAAACTGATCACTTCTATATCCTCCTAACTCTATGAAATTAGGATTATTCTGATATAAAAGTGGCTCACATTTCAACTGCGATTGTGGCTCAGTTTTAGATTAACAAAAGCACATTTAAAATCCACTGGTTTTGTCATCATCCTACACGTCCCTTATTTATGAATATTACTAGTGTACACAATAACAGTATTTTTTGCACCAGAACCTATATATGCCAATTATGAAGTGCCATAAAATCATTCCTCCGATAAATTTTAATTATTTCTTATATATAGAACGCATTAAAGATTTTTGAGATATTTTGTCGAATTTTATTAGATATTCAAACTGAATATTGTTAAATTGATAGGAACAAAAGTTCATTTGAGTTCCATTCTTAAGTTGAGGAGCATGTGTGTTTTTCTTTAGTCCCTTTCTCTTTTAAATTCCTCACATATTCAACTTTCACAAGATCTGAAAAGGACACATATTTTCCTGTTGCAGAAGACCCTACAAATGTCTCCTCAATTGGATGCCAAATGATAATATATGTCCTTTCTTGGTAGTACACTTCATCAAATTGTCTTAACCCAATACCATTCTTATCATGCTGATTGATAGATATGGCTCCTTGACTTAATTTTTGTTGAAATTCACTTATATTCATTCCCATATTATGTACCCCTTTCGTGTGTCCTGCCTTACATATATTTGACATCGCAGGCATCCCCCCTTTTTTGTAACAGGTATAAATTTGATGTTTTTTCAAAAATACTTTACTTTCTTGTTATATTTCTCAATCATATATTCGCACAGTTGATAAAAATGGTTCTGATGCAAGAAGTATAAATCACTTAAAAACAAAGGATAGAATATGGAATTTCAGAATTCATCTTGTTATATATGTGGCATATTGTATTCTTGATTCAGTTTGTTAGCTATATTTTCTTTTTGCACCAGAATGTATCACAATAATTGAGGAACTTCAAAAGATGAACGATTTATGCTTAAACCTACACTTTTATTTTTTATCTATTATTTTTTGAATATTTAGTTTTTTATACTTATAACATATAACAATCACACGTCCACAAGTACCCCGCTATTTCTATATGGATTTTGTAGTGAGTAGATATATATGAGTTATAATTATGCATATTTTAAAAATGCAGTAAAATCCTGTCGAATAATATGTGTGTACGTTTTCTATGCGTAGAAGATAGACTCTGAACTGTAAGAGTTTCTTACATAAATAAACGAGGAGGTTAGAGCCTGTTTATAGTCTTATCTTTTTATTAAAATAGCGAGAAATCCTAGGACAACCATTTGTTTACTTGTTTCTAGTTTTCTCTCTACATTTTTGAACAATCGTCTGTATTTTTCTAACCAAGCAAATGAGCGCTCTACGATCCATCTTTTAGGGATCACTTGAAATTGATGCAATTCGGACCGCTTGGCAACTTGTACTTCAGCATTCAATAGCTTTTGAATTTCTTTTTGAAACTTTTCTCCTGTGTACCCACCATCCGTGAGGATGGCTTCTATGGTTTCTTTCAATTCAGGATATTGCTCGTACATTTCGAGTGCGCCTTTTCGATCTGTGACATTGGCAGTGGTAACATGGATTGCATGGGGAAATCCAAGAATATCTACACTGATATGTCGTTTAATACCAGAAACTTTCTTACCACCATCATAACCTTTTTGTTCAGCCGTATCTGCATTCTTAACACTTTGGGCATCGACAATATTAAAGCTAGAGCTTTTGGGGCGATTCACTGCTTCCCTTATTTGCCCAACAATTTTTTTAATAAGGTCTCTAATAGACTACTACCTTCGGCATTGGATTTACTCCATTTTGCATAGTAGCGGTAAACATTTTGCCATTTGGGATAATCTTTTGGTAAAGCACGCCACTGGCAGCCTGTACTCAGAACATAGAGTAGTGCATTGAACACATCATAAAGGTCATACTTTCGCGGACTTGTGCGTTTGCTAAACGTTTCTAGTTCCTCACGAATGATCTCGAATTTTTCACGGCTGATATCACTTGGATAAGACATACACTCATCTCCTGTTTTTGCATACATCCTAACATATTTATAAGACTATAAACAGGCTCTTAGAAACATGAAACAAACGAAACTAGTAGCAGGGATTGTATTAGCGACCACAATTGGTTTAGGTGCTTTTTCTACAACGAATGTAAGCGCTGCTGAAGTAGAGAAAACAAAAATGGAGAATGTGGGTGTACAAGTAGATGGTCATGTCATGCAAAGTACGATGAAAGTGAATCAGTCGTATCTGTTAAGTGGTGAAGTTGTAACCGTCATTCATGGTAATTCTCAACATATCAAGTTAAAGAGAAAAGAAATTCGTTTTACTCAACCAGGGACGTATGTGATTCAAGCAAAAGGTTGCTTAGGTACCATTGATACGTATCTATTTAAAATCACAAAATAAAGCAATTATTTAGGGACATTGTTTTTTATTCTACAGTCGATTTTTAATTGGCCTATTGTGATCAATTAAAAATCGACCTTCTGTAATCATTAAGGGATGCTTGATATAAGAATCTTTTTCAGCATACAGAATAGAGGAGGCAAGTATTTTGAAGAAATTCACGTTACTTTTTGTTAGGAAGAAAAATGTTGATGATAATTGGTATACAAGTAGGATTTAGTCAAAATCATAGAAGAGATAGCTGATACTATTTTTATCCATAGAAAGATTTATACAGTAGAAAAACAACAACCTTGGGCAGAGGCGGTTGCTATTTCAAAAGGGAAAATTATAAATGTAGGGAATAATAAAAGTGTATATTCCTATGAAGGGAACAAGACAAAAGTGATTGATTTGAAAGGAAAGGTAACTATTTAGTTTACTAAAAAACGCAAGACAAAGAAAGGAATTTTTTCGTTATGAAATTCCTCTCTAATTAGTTGATACATGTAAAATCCATGCTTCCTTCACGAATGAATTGTTCTAGTGTGTGGAATACAGGTTTTCCTTGTTTTTGTGCGGTTTGAATGAAACTTCTTGTTAAACAAAAGATACGCGCACCTTCTTTGGTACGAAACGTACCAGATACTTTTTGTTTTACTTTTGCCATCCGAATATCTCGCTCCGCTTCATTATTATCAAATGGAATATCAGCATGCGTGAGAAAGCCTAAAATTGCATCTTTATCACGCGCAAAGCGATCCAATAGGTTTTTGGAAGGAGATTGCTTTGAACGCTTTTTGGATGTGCTTTTTTCTATCGAGTGAGGATGACACTGGGCCCCATCCTGCAGGATGGCTTCATACCGGTACTCAATTTCGAGAAGGTCCCACAATGAAAGCTTTCCCTCTTTCTGTTCTTTGACTTGTTTCGCATCAACCAATAGCTCTTTCATGTCTTTTGCCCATTTTTCAGCAGTTTGCTCATAAATACCTTGTAAATCCCGCAAAAGATGAGCGTTACATAAAACATGTTGGCACTGTTCATATCCAGAATAGGCCGCAAGACCATCATGAACCGCGATTCCTGAAAATGTGGGTAGGACACCAATCTCATTCGTGGCCTCTCTTCCACGTTTTGCATGTGTTACTTGAAGGTTTATCTCTTTTGTACTCATGGTATGTATCCACTGTAATTTTCGGTTCACACGAACTCCCGTTTCATCAAAATGAACAATGCGGGATTGTAACAAATGCGTTTTCGCTTTTTCTTCAAAAATATTCAAGCGCTTCCCGAATGTACGGTTCATATGAACCAGTGTTCCCTCGCTGATGGTATGGCCAAATTGATCACGGATATAGGCAGCTGTACGGGAATAAGAAAGCATCTGGTAATTGATGAGGTATACCACTAATGCTTGTATACGAGGACCATATTATACGGATTTGGTTACATGAGGTGAAAACTGTCCTTCTTCGAAAGACAGGCAATGGGAACAAACTTTTCCTTCCGCTTCTAATTGTTGTATGTATACGGTTGATTTGAGATGTTCCTCCATAAAAAGGTTTTTTACCGCTTCCAGACCCATGTGATAAGAATGAGAAATTTGTTCTGTATGCATAAACAGCATGCCTCCTTTCATTTTTATTATTAGTATGAGCGAAGACATTGAATGCTAAACTATGAATTCATAAATATCAATAATACTAACGGACTAAGCAGTTACGTCTATAGACATGAGTATTTATTATAAAACCTGTATCGTTCACATATGTATAATAAAAAAGAGTATGATATAATCTCGTGCAAATTTTTGTAGAAAGATATAGGGGGGAGCACGCATGAATATTTTTTCATTTCGATATATTCTGTTAGTTAGTACTTTTGTTCTATACTTAAGTATACTATGTTCGGTTTTACCTGTAACAGTTTCAGCAGAAGAATCTGTTCCTGTAGATGCCTTAGATGTTAAAAACTTAGGAGTTATGGGTAATGGGATCACCGATGATACTCTGAACATCCAATCAGCTATTGATACTGCTTATAGTCTGGGAAAGAACTTATATTTTCCCACTGGAACATATAAAATTACTGGAAATTTAATTCCTAAGAATGGTGTTAGTTTCCTTGGGAGTAAAAATGATATAACAATTTTCGATGCGAGTAGTCAATCCTACTTTGTCAAAATAATGGATACTGTAAATGAAGTTAAAAAAGTACAATTCAAAAATATTGTATTCATAAATATGGGAATTCATTTTTCGGGAAAACTTAAAGGAGAGGATGATGTCCTCTATTGTGCTTTTATAGATGGAAAACCATCGTCTTCGAATGGATTAGAATATTATCTTAACTTTCAACATGGAAATTACAAGATTCATTCAAATGTTTTTTTGAGAGGAAATAATTATCCTGGTTTCGGAATTACTTTTTATAAATCTATTAATAGTGAGGTTAAAAACAACTATTTTGGTGGAATTGATAAATGGGATTATGCCAATCCGATGCTTACCAGTGATGTGAAAAGTGTATTACAAAAACTCTACATATTATATGCAAGGAAGAATCTTGATCCCGCAGAAGAGCAGGGAAATTTCAAGACAGCAATAAATGGAATTAATTATGATCAAAACTTAAAAATACAAAACAATTTTATTTGGGGAAACAAGGGTGGACTCTGTAACTCTGCCGAAACTAGAGATCATTCGCTGTATATCAAAGGATATACAGGTCTAGAAATCGTGGGAAATTACATCCGAGGTTGGGAAACAGACCCATCAGGAGGAATTAAAATAAGAAATGGGAAAAAAGCAACGGTAGTTTCCAACTATTTGGATGACCATGCATTACTTCTGTACGTATATAATAATCATGAAACGCTAGAATTATCTAATACATTTATTTACAATAATTATTATAATAGTAAAACCAATTATGGAAAATGGGGAAGTGGCATGTCTTATGGTCAGAATTTTCCGGATTCACCAAATCAAAAAGCAACTCTTAAAAATAATATCTTTTATAGAAATAAATTTTCCAATCAAAATGATCAAATACTGTTCTGGAATCAGATACCTAATCAATTTCAATATAGGCAAAACGTTTATACGCAGACTAATCAATTAGTTAAAGTAATAGGTAATCCTGGAGAAACAGATGAACAAAGCATCTTGAGGCAAGCCCCTGAGAATTTTAGTGAATTACAATACATCCCTATTCCATTATATTCTGAAGGAGTACTTGCACCTTAGATTTGCATCTATTCATTTTGTTTTCGTAAACGACGAGCATAAATACCCAGTCCTAAAAAAGTGGGTTTTCGGATTTTTTTGATTGCTTACGCTCTCTTGAAAGCGGCGTGATAAAAAAGATATCAAATTTTGATATTATCCCCTTAAGGTAGACAGTGTAAAAAAAACATGAACAAACATGGATGTTACACTTCTACTTGGAGGGGATTTTATTATGGTTAAAAAAGGGCTACATTTCAAACTTATTCAGATAAATTAAAGATACAAGTTGTAGAAAGCTTTTTAAATGGTGAGAGTAGCCAATCAGCTATATCGAAGAAATATGAGCTTAAAAGTAGAACACAGTTAATGGATTGGGTCCGGAAATATCAAGAAATAGGCGGTATTTCCGATTCACGAGGAAAAAGCAGTGGTAATAAGAACTTTCCCTCCCTTGAAAGGTCGTCCGCGTACGAAATTCGATAGTATGGAGGAAGAATCGGAATACACAAGGTACAGATGGCTTACTTAAAAAAGCAGAAGCCAATTCCAAAACCGCAAACAAAATGAGGTACTTGTCACAGACATCACTTACTTGCCATTCAAAGGTAATTCCCTCTATTTATCGGTCATCCAAGACATTTACAATAATGAAATCGTTGCTTGGAAACTCTTACATCGCAATGAGTTACCACTTGTTCTAGAAACACTTGATTTAGCAATACAAAAAAGAGATGTGTATGGAATCATCATCCACTCAAATTAAAGATTCCAATACACATCTCATGCTTATCATCGTACGTTTCAACAGCTAGGTGCCATCGGCAGCCACTCTCGCAAAGGAAACTGCCATGACAATGCTTCATACATCTATCATTATAACAACACACGATTCTAAAAACGTCTCAACCGTCGAGCTCCGATTGAATATCGAATCTCGATGGCTGCATAGTCTTTTTTAGCGTCTGTCTACTTGACAGGGATAAGACCAAACTAAGAATTCTGCCAACACCAGATAAAACTTATCCATCATCTCTTCAGTCTTTTCGCATAAAATCGGATTCTTTTAGAATTCTGTCGATTTCTTTTCAACTGTGACTATGTTTGCACTAGAACCAAACTTTCCAACAGAGCCCAACCAGACCTGTTGTTGGAACAGGTCTGGTCTTCTTCTTTAACTATTGTATGCTTACGTCATCGAAATATGTCGTTGTTATGTTCTCATCAGCCCAAAAATCTCCAAGTCGAATACTGTTAAAACTTGTAACCCCTGTAGTCGAAGCTATGAGCGTCCCGTCGATATACATATTAACTCTGGCTCCTGAAGTATAATCCCACTTAAATTCATGCCAGCCGGTAGTCCGCTTCACATTAATCGCCGTATAGGTACTTCCTAGACGATAGAAGTAGTTCGTCGCTGAAGTCAACGTTTTTACCCCGATGCCTCGTAAGGAAGCACCGTCGTCGACAAAGCCGACCACCTGCATCTTTGTCACTGTAGCTGTGTCGTAGAACCACATGGAGACGACTTTGTTATAGGAAGAATTGAAGGTTTGTTGGATTGCATCCATTTCCTCGTTAATGAAGTAGCTGTTCGTTCCGGAATGCGTTTTGACGGAGCTGAACGATGGCGTGCCTTTATCCGGTACCGATACCCAGTTACCCAGACCGGACTCAAAGCCGTCGAACGCATACATCTACTGGTAGATTGTCGAATCCAGAATGAGCCCTGCGTCATCGCCATAAGCTTCCCCTGTCGCGGACGTTTTTTTGAAATAAATTGTGGCGCTTGTGTTCGTAGACCCGGTCTTAAATGAGACTTTGACAAATGTCCAGGTGGAGCTGGAGGAGGAAGTGGAAACGTCCGTGCCGCCGTAATCCCTTACACCGATCGCAGCCGTTTCTCCCGCCGGCGATCGCAGCCAACCTCCAGCAAAATAATTCGTATTTGGCTGGAGACCCGTAATCGTTTGTTCAACGCCATCGACGCCTCCACTTAGTTTTACACCATATGCTTGAGATCTGGACATCCCTGCATTCTCCGCTTTCCCCCAGTGGTTGTCGTGAACGACAACAGCGTTTCCTGAGTCCGTCGCAGTCCAGCTCGACAGGTTTCCGTATTCGAAACCACCATTCACAGCCAAGTTCATGTTCGGCGTCGATGGCCTTGAGTAGGTAGAGTTTGGCGGGCTTGAAAAATTGTGGCCTACAGTCCAATCCGTTCCTCCGTACTCATAGGCTCCGATGTCCGGCGCGCTCCCCGCATACCCATCCGTAATGCCCGGGATGACAATCCCTGTATCCTTTGCCGGCGAGGTCGACAGTAAATGGTAGTTATGGTTTGTTTCATCGACAAAGCCTGGCAAGTGCGTCACATCGCTCCCATGTGTGGTATATGCCGTCACCTCCGGGTCATAGCCTTTGATAATATTGTTGAAAAGCCGATCGCCGTACATATCCGTTGTAAATGTATTTCCCCAAGCCTGTACGGCAACCGCATTCGTGTAGGCTGTGTTGTTATAAACCAGATTATATTCTGAAGGAATATTGAGCTGCATGCCTGAATTATTCCACATGACATTATGATGAACAATAAAATTATTCGTGTAATTATCCAAATAGATGCCCGGATTAGTGGAGGTTGCTTTGTTATCATGGACATAGTTATGATGAATCTCCGTGTTCTGTCCGTCCACATTCGGTCCGTAAAGCATACCCAGGTCATTCGTCATCCATCCCGCATTATAAATGTTGTTATATTGTATTTCATTTGTGCTCATCCCTGTGCTAAAATAAACCGTTACGCGTCCCGCATCTGACACCGTATTATGACTGATCAGACTGTTTGCACCCTGCAGATTCACTAGACCTTCCCAGTTCGGCACATAGCCCCCGTCGTGAATGTAGCTGTTGATCACGTTATTATGGGATCCTTTGACGGTAACAAGACTTCCGGAGCTGTATGCAAGCTCGCTGTTCCTAAGTTCATTGTAGCTTCCGTTCAGAATGAAACCGAGATTCGATTGCTCGCTAGCCGAAGTGTTCAGCTTGTTATGCGACACGTACTTCGCCACGATTCCATTTAGAACGATATGGTTCGATGAACTGTCTGTCAAAATCGTTGCAGCAGTTGTTTGAATCCCATTGATCATTATAAAAGATTTACCGGAAAGATCAATGGCAGTGCTGCGACGTTTGGCTTCAACTATATGGCTGGAAGGATTGTCACCTCCTGGTGTCCAAAGATACAGCTGGGAATTGGAGGAGTCATACCACCACTCGTTCTTGGTATCAAGCGCCGCTTTGATACCGGACAAATAATATTTGTTTCCTGATTTTGAGTTATATGAAGAGCCGGTTCTATATAACGATCCAAATGTAAGTTTCTTATTGACCGAGTCGTAAGCGGTGACTGTGGACGTTTGAGCAATCCAGCCGCTGCCACTAGTGATCCAAATCGTTGCTCCATTCCAGAAATTGTCGCCGCCAGGGAGGGTCGTATCTACAACGTGGGTAGCATCTGACCCTGATTGTGCAGATGACCGTGTTGGATTTAGTAGCGTCCCAGTTTGATTAGGCCACCTAGCCTCATCCATCATCACTCCATCTACAAACACTTGATTGCCTGCTTTGAGGCTCCAACTCATTGGCGCTTTGTAAATGCTACCGTTGTCCAGCGACCAACCCGTTACAACATCGTTGCCGCTTACGATAACCGTTTCACCGTTATAACTTTGGTAAGTGATCGGGTTTCCAGATGTGCCAGAATTGGCTGGTATGGCGGTTTCCCTATAAGTACCGCCGCGAATATATACGGTATCACCCGCTGAAGCAACGGAAGCTGCATGTTGAATCGTTTGGAATGGTGTACTGAGCGACGTGCCGTTATTAGAATCACTTCCCGTTGTGGCGACATAATAAGTTGTCCCGGTAGCTTTCACGATTTTCCCAGGAGGTGCAACAAATAAAAACGAGATAATCGAAACACTTAGCATCATTTTCATCAACCTCAAATTCCATGCTTTTGCGAATTTGCTCATTTATTCCCACTCCTCGATTGAATGTTACATAATAGAAATTAAGATATTAGGTGAATAAAGTTAGCTTGGTCCTTCGGAATGTTATAACTTCTCCCTTTCTTTCATCTTCACGGCTCCACGGGTCGTTCCTGGATAGTAGTTGAAAGTCTGTTCATGTTTTGGTAGCATTACCAGAAGCTCAGCGTACACGTAATATCTCTTTTTGTAGCATATCTCCAATATCTTTTACTATCTTTGCGGATTCACTATCTTTTGGAACTTTTTCGTTTATGTGAATGTCGAAATGCAGAGTGTGTTCGTTTTCTTTTGGGAAAATAATTTGACCAATTTCTCCTAAAGTTTCATGGTAGAATATGTACTGAAAGCTCGAGTCACTTAATTCTTTCCGCACCGATATTCCGTCGGGTAATAAAAGCTTCTCACCATAAATCGTATTTGATTTTTCGGTGGTAGCTTTCTCACAAAATAGCTCTGTGATTTTTTGATTTATCCCTATCATTATTTCTTCCATAAGAAGTACATCCATGCCTTGTGAATGGGATTGATAAAATAAAATAACTTCTTTTAAATCTTCATATACAGTTATAATTTCTTTTTTTGTAACCATTTCAATTTCTTCCTCATAGTCCATCATCATCATAACAAGCATTTGAACATCTTCATAGATACCGACTACAAGTGTATCTAGTACATTTTGTGAAATAGTTGTCATTGTATTAACCACCTTTGTTTTTTGTGAATATACTCTTTTTTAGTTATTGGTGAGTGAACCAGCTGCTATTACATCCTCATAATTGTTTTATAAAATGCCTCCGCTTGTTCTTCTCCATGCTCTAATAAATTCATATATTCATTAAAAAAATCATGAATAAGGGAAACTTGATGTTCTTTCAATTTCATATGATTAAATACATACGCAAGTCCTTCTGCAGCACTATCATCATCGTTAGGACACTTACCCATCCACTTTTCCCACATGACCAATGCACGTTCAATACACTGTTTATCCGCTGCAAAACGTTCGTATTCCCATTTCATTAACATATACTTGCCCCCTTATTCTTCTAGCATCTCTTCATAGGTACTCTTATAAAAATCAAAGAGTCCCTTGTCATCTAAATCTTGAAGCAATCCTTTCATTTCTTTCATTGTTAATTTTGGAGAAAATCCAGTCACAATAGCTGTTAACTCTACTCTCTCCGAATAGTAGCAAATATAAGCAAGTTCATATTCAGTGAGTTTTTGCATACATTCTCCTTTCTACGCATACCACTGCTTCAAATATTTTAGTTGCACTATTGTGTTAATTTTACAATGATAGCGCTATATTGAACATCCTTAATAGGATTTATGCATTTGATAAACATATTGACCCTACAGTCATAAGGATATGGGTTCTGTTGCAAAGTTTTTCAAATAAAGCTAAGCTGTAGGGAAACTGTGTTGAGGAGAATGATACATGAGATACTTTAAAGGAAAACAATTCAAAAAAATATTATATTGGTAGCCGTCGGCTACTATTGTCGTTTTTCTTTAAGTTATCGAGATGTATCGGAGCTCCTGAAAGAGCGAGGGATTTCTGTTCACCCAACAACAATCATGCGCTGGGTTCATGAATATGGTAATTTGATTTATCAAATTTGGAAGAAGAAAAATAAATCAGCACACCATGTTTGGCATATAGATGAGACTTACATCAAAGTGAAAGGAGAATGGCGCTATCTGTATCGTGCAATTGATGGAGATGGGTATACTCTAGACATTCAACTTCGTAAAACACGTGATCATCAAGTTGCCTATATGTTTATGAAACGACTCATTCAAGCTTTTGGAGAACCAACGGTTCTCACAACAGACAAAGCTCCTGCCCTACTTTGTGCGTTCAAAAAACTGAAACATAACGGTTTTTATGTGCATACGAAACATTGCACCGTTAAGCATTTGAATAATCGCATTGAACAAGATCATAGACATATCAAGCGACGTTTTGTTAAATCCGCAGGATTTCAAAGTCTTCGCCGTGCTTCACGTACCTTGAAAGGAATCGAAACGATTCATGCTATATACAAACAAAAGAGAAGTCACATTCCAGACTTCTCTTTTTCGACATACAAGGAATTACAGCAATTATTCATAGCTGCGTAAACGATAACCGTATTTTGTAAGCGGGCGTATACCTTTTTTGAACTTTGCAACAAAACCATTTTTTCTTTATATTCCCGATTGTTTTTGGATAAATCCTTGATAATATCTCTAATCGTGGAAGAGTGAACGATAGGATATAATGTATCTTGAATGATTCCATCGGGATGATCAATGGTTGCTTGCAACAAGTTTAAAATATGTTTATTTTTCCCTTGCACCTTTTCTAATTCCGCTACTGCTTCTTTACGTGTAGTATTCATCGCTTTATTTTCAAATTTATGTGTAATTTCATCTAATAAATCTGCTAAATTATCAATAATTTCAGACTGACGATAAGAAAATAAGATAGCCAGTAGGGTATAACGAATAGGTGCAGGATTCGCACGTAATTCTGTTATTGTCTCAGTCGCTGCACGTATTTGGTACTTTGTGATTAATTTAGGAGGTAAATGATGAAATAGACCATCTGGGATGTGAAGGTGACGAATAGTTAGTAATTTTTTAAGCTCTATCTCCATGGTAGCAACACTAGGTTTATGGGGGGAAGATAGCAATTGTCGAAAAGTTATAATGTTTTGGTCTTCTTTGTTTCCTTCTTGATAATCATGGGATTCCAATAGATTATCTATATGATGACAAGTTTGAATGGACAGTTGCTGGTAAGTTTCTTGATACAACTTTTGTTCAAATGTATGAATAGCAGAATCAATCATTCGCTTCATACTTCTAATAGAAGGAGGTTCTACTTTCCACTTACGAAAGAGATAATACACTTGATTTATTAAGTAATCGGTATCATGCGTAAAGGCGATTTGTTCTTTTAACCATTGTTCCAGTCGCTCTCCTTCTGTATGAGTAAACTCTTTAAACTGAAAAAAATCTCGAATTTGTTTTCTATGGTAAGTATAGTTTCTTTCTTCTGATCCCCAACGATACTCATCAAATAAATTTGAAGAGAGGTTAAGTTGTTTTGCGATATATTCAATCACTGCTTTTGGAACATCACTTTTCTTTATTGGGAATCTAGCTTCATGCTGAAAATACTTCAATAGAACAGTAAAACCAAGACGACTGGCACCCGTTTTATTACCAATAAGTTTACGCTCGATGTCAACCAAAATAAAATGTTCTAATAGTTCATCTTCTGTCCCATTCTTCTTCATGCCTGTCTCTCCCTTTATATAGAATAGCTATCTATACTTTTAGTTTAGGGAAAAATAAACAATAAAAAAAGCCAAAATTGGCTTCACTTTGATATATACGAATAGATACTTTGCGGTCTACAGCAAGAACCCTGTGACTAAGCCTAAAAAAGATGAATTGCAATAACCTAGGGGCTTGTTTAGCAATGGAACCAAATCACGCAATAAGCATTAGCGAACATTCAAAACAATACCGAAGGTATTAGCTGAATGAGTATGAGACACCGATACCGTACATATTTCAGAGAAATGTCGGCAAAATCTTTTCAAGAGCTAATCTTATTGTTTACAATAAATCACATTGACAAAGATGATTATATTAAATACAGTACTATTTGATAACACAAATCGCCCGCCTCTACGGTTTCAAGGCAGATGGTACCGCATGTTTTAGCATTATTCTTTCCTGGTCCAAGCTGCACGTTAAGAAATTGACCACTTAGAGCCTGTTTATAGTCTTATCTTTTTATTAAAATAGCGAGAAATCCTAGGACAACCATTTGTTTACTTGTTTCTAGTTTTCTCTCTACATTTTTGAACAATCGTCTGTATTTTTCTAACCAAGCAAATGAGCGCTCTACGATCCATCTTTTAGGGATCACTTGAAATTGATGCAATTCGGACCGCTTGGCAACTTGTACTTCAGCATTCAATAGCTTTTGAATTTCTTTTTGAAACTTTTCTCCTGTGTACCCACCATCCGTGAGGATGGCTTCTATGGTTTCTTTCAATTCAGGATATTGCTCGTACATTTCGAGTGCGCCTTTTCGATCTGTGACATTGGCAGTGGTAACATGGATTGCATGGGGAAATCCAAGAATATCTACACTGATATGTCGTTTAATACCAGAAACTTTCTTACCACCATCATAACCTTTTTGTTCAGCCGTATCTGCATTCTTAACACTTTGGGCATCGACAATATTAAAGCTAGAGCTTTTGGGGCGATTCACTGCTTCCCTTATTTGCCCAACAATTTTTTTAATAAGGTCTCTAATAGACTACTACCTTCGGCATTGGATTTACTCCATTTTGCATAGTAGCGGTAAACATTTTGCCATTTGGGATAATCTTTTGGTAAAGCACGCCACTGGCAGCCTGTACTCAGAACATAGAGTAGTGCATTGAACACATCATAAAGGTCATACTTTCGCGGACTTGTGCGTTTGCTAAACGTTTCTAGTTCCTCACGAATGATCTCGAATTTTTCACGGCTGATATCACTTGGATAAGACATACACTCATCTCCTGTTTTTGCATACATCCTAACATATTTATAAGACTATAAACAGGCTCTTAGTAAATCATATTCCAATTGAATTTTTACGCCTGCCGTATTACTACTCCCACCTGACACTTTATAGTTAGTGGCGAAATGATTAGGCAGTTGAAACACTGTCGCATCTAAAATACAGATACGATTGAAACTAGAGATTATGTGTGCAGAAAGCGAGTGATTTGAACAGAGTTTTTGTGTGAGAAGATTCAGTTCATTTGAAATGATAGGATTCATAAAAAACGCCATCCAACCTGTTTTCATTGATCCATTTGCATTTAAGTAGTACCAATTGTTATTTTCTTCCAACCATCCAGTAGACATGTATCAATGATCATTAAAGTAATACCAACTGCCATTGATATTTTTCGTAACTGCTTAGTCCGTTAGTATTATTGATATTTATGAATTCATAGTTTAGCATTCAATGTCTTCGCTCATACTAATAATAAAAATGAAAGGAGGCATGCTGTTTATGCATACAGAACAAATTTCTCATTCTTATCACATGGGTCTGGAAGCGGTAAAAAACCTTTTTATGGAGGAGCATCTCAAATCAACCGTATACATACAACAATTAGAAGCGGAAAATAAACAATTGAAGGAAACTGTAGCATCGCTACAAACGGAAATACAGAAGTTAAAAGTAATTAACCAAAAGAATTCCTCAAACAGCCATAAGCCGCCTTCTACAGATGGGTTCAAGAAACCTCTTACGAAAAGTTTACGAGGAAAAACCGAACGTAAACCTGGTGGGCAAATCGGTCACCAGGGCCATAGGCTTGTACCTGCTAAATCCCCACATCATATTGTTATACATCCCATTTCCCTTTGTTCAAAATGTCAATCTTCTTTAGAGAATGAACAAGTTGTCAGTCGAAAAAACGACAAACCTTCGATGTACCTTCTACCAAAATAGAAGTGACTCAATATGAAGCGGAAGGAAAAGTTTGTTCCCATTGCCTGTCTTTCGAAGAAGGACAGTTTTCACCTCATGTAACCAAATCCGTACAATATGGTCCTCGTATACAAGAATTAGTGGTATACCTCATCAATTACCAGATGCTTTCTTATTCCCGTACAGCTGCCTATATCCTTGATCAATTTGGCCATACCATCAGCGAGGGAACACTGGTTCATATGAACCGTACATTCGGGAAGGGCTTGAATATTTTTGAAGAAAAAGCGAAAACGCATTTGTTACAATCTCGCATTGTTCATTTTGATGAAACGGGAGTTCGTGTGAACCGAAAATTACAGTGGATACATACCATGAGTACAAAAGAGATAAACCTTCAAGTAACACATGCAAAACGTGGAAGAGAGGCCATGAATGAGATTGGTGTCCTACCCACATTTTCAGGAATCGCGGTTCATGATGGTCTTGGGGCCTATTCTGGATATGAACAGTGCCAACATGTTTTATGTAACGCTCATCTTTTGCGGGATTTACAAGGTATTTATGAGCAAACTGCTGAAAAATGGGCAAAAGACATGAAAGAGCTATTGATTGATGCGAAACAAGTCAAAGAACAGAAAGAGGGAAAGCTTTCATTGTGGGACCTTCTCGAAATTGAGTACCGGTATGAAGCCATCCTGCAGGATGGGGCTCAGTGTCATCCTCACTCGATAGAAAAAAGCACATCCAAAAAGCGTACAAAGCAATTTCCTTCCAAAAACCTATTGGATCGCTTTGCGCGTGATAAAGATGCAATTTTAGGCTTTCTCACGCATGCTGATATTCCATTTGATAATAATGAAGCGGAGCGAGATATTCGGATGGCAAAAGTAAAACAAAAAGTATCTGGTACGTTTCGTACCAAAGAAGGTGCGCGTATCTTTTGTTTAACAAGAAGTTTCATTCAAACCGCACAAAAACAAGGAAAACCTGTATTCCACACACTAGAACAATTCATTCGTGAAGGAAGCATGGATTTTACATGTATCAACTAATTAGAGAGGAATTTCATAACGAAAAAATTCCTTTCTTTGTCTTGCGTTTTTTAGTAAACTAAATAGTTACTATTTTTCCAACCTTTAACCATCGTTCCATCTTCGTTACATTGTAGATATCATTACACATCTAGCAGTTTAAGAGATTAATTGTCCCAAAAACGAAAAATATGAGTCAAATTCTCATTAATAACTGTAAAAAGATAGGGTTTTCGTTATTGAAACTTTTTAGAGTACCTGTTAACCTTCGGAAATCATCAGATGTCATCTTTTTATTTTTTAATAATTCTGAATATATTATAGACAAATTTCGACAATATATGCTATATTTTAACCAAGCATCAAATTAGTTAGAACTTTCAAACTGATTTGATGGTAACTATAGTATTGGTTTGAAATTTATCTTATTTTGATGCTGTTTGTGAAGTAGCTTTATATTTAACTAGAGAGGAGGCAATGTAAAAAGGTATAAGAGTGATTAACCATTATGAATATGCATTACACCAACTGTTTCGTATGATTCAGAAGGATTTTAGACAGTGGCTCCTAATTAAATTCGGTTCTGTTGTCACTATCGATTAAATTCATTTCATTTAGGAGGGGGAATATGAAATTAATATCAAAAATAGTAATGACCGCGTTAATTGTATTAAGTACATTTGCATTCAACTTAGGTGGACAATTTGATAAGGGTTTTCTTTCTAGCTCAAAAATATATGCGGATGTAATCAAGGCACTTCCACAAAATGCGTCAAATATAGAGTTAGATTATGCTCCTGTGTATGACTACGACAAAGACGGGTGTTATGCGACTGCAGCCATTTCTCCAGATGGTACGACTAACCCTGGCCTAAATATGAGCGGTTCCACGAGCAGTGGCTGTAGAGATCTTAGCCGACTGGAAAATTCAAACACTTATTCTCGGGCCAAATCAAATAATGGTTGGACTGCAATTATGTATACGAGTTACTTTGAGAAAGATCAAGCGGTTGCCGGCTCTGGTTTGTTTGGACATAAACATGACTGGGAACACATAGTAGTTTGGGTTAGAGGTGGTCAGGTTGAATATGTATCTTATTCAGCACATGGTAGTTTTTACCCTACTCATCGCTCAAACGTCAGATTCAGTGGAAACCACCCGAAAATTGTATACCATAAGGACGGCGGCCTCACACATGCTTTTCGCCTGGCTCAAAGCCATGACGAGCCGCCAGAAAACCATTATAACCAGTGGCTCCATCTACCACTGGTTGGTTGGGATGGCTATCCAAGCCTAGCTATTCGAGATAAACTAATGACTACGGACTTTGGAAAAGCAACAGTTGGAATCAAATATGGAAATTTTGAAGATGCCCTTAATAGAGCAAAGCCAGCAGGCATTAATTTTGACGCTTACGCGATAGAAAATAATGGTATTTATCGATTGGTTTCTAAGTTAAATAATAGTAGCGTTATAGATTTAAATCAGTCAACTAACAATGTTGCCTTATGGAGCAATAACAAAGGTAATAACCAAAAATGGAAGTTAGTATATGATTCAAATAAATCAGCATATCAAATTAAAAGTATAGCAAATGAAAATTTAGTTTTGACTTGGGATTATAATAGTAGTATTAATAGAGACAATGTGATTGCTACATCTAATTCAAATGGCAACGGACAGTATTGGATACCTGAACCTACATCAGATGGATATTTTTATTTAAAAAGTATGGCAAATCCTGCCGGGGTATTAGATGTAAGTGGATCTAATACTAACAATGGAACTAACATTTTGGTTTGGACTAAAAAAGACCAAAATAATCAAAAGTTCAAATTAGAAAAATTAAATTAAATTTATGAGAATATATAGCTGTATTTATTCTTATGTTGCATGTCAACGATAAGCGGAGTAGAGAAGAATGAATGGCTTGATATACAGATTTGTCCCAGACTCTCTTATAGGTTCTGTTGCAAAGTTTGAAAAAGTATACAGATGTAGATAAATGAGAGAAAATATTTATGCAGTGGCCACTAATTGATGCAGCTGATTGTACACCGAAAAGACGGAGTCTGATCCAAGACTTCGTCTCTGTTTATATAGGGCCTGAATCGTTTCAATCCCTTTTATGGTACGCGAAGCATGACGGATATTTTGAAATCCTGTGGAGTTGTCAGAACGCCTTTTTACATGTCGATGCTCTTGTTCAATGAGATTATTACGATGTTTGATCGTACAGTGTTTGGTATGTGTATAATAATCCCCTTTCTGTAATTTTTTGAATGCACACAGCAAAGCTGGGGACTTGTCTGTCGTAAGAACCGATGGTTCTCCAAAATGTTTTACCAGTCTTTTCATAAAGGCATAAGCAGCTTGATGATTACGTGTTTTTCGAAGTTGAAAGTCCAGTGTATGTCCATCACTGTCGATGGCGCGATATAAGTAACACCATTCTCCTTTGACTTTGATATACGTCTCATCCAAATGCCAAGCATGGTGTGCTGATTTGTTTTTCTTCTTCCAGATTTGATAAATCAAATTTCTATATTCATGCATCCAACGCATAATTGTTGCAGGGTGAACAGAAATTCCTTGTTCTTTTAGGGGTAGTGAGACGGTTCGTGCTCTAGTCCGTCAGATTATAAATTTTGGTTTCTCTTCTCAGAATTTACTCATTTCTCTGAATTATCTTGCTGCCTAACTACGTTAGAAAGTATACTATCAACAAATACAACAAGAGCAGAGGGAGAGTCTATGAAGAGAAATTGGAACGCAGAAGAACTTATAGAATTTTTCACTTTACTACCTAATGATGTTGACCTTGCAATTAAAAACAAAACCGATATAAATCGTTTAGGCTTTGCAGTTCTTTTTAAGTATTTTCAATATAAGGCTGCATTTCCAAATCAAAAACAAGATATTCCTAGTGTAGTGTTAACCTACATCGCAAAACAACTACATCTTTCACCTGACTTGTTCCATCAATATAGCTGGGTGGAAAAGAAAAAACATATACAAGACATCGACAACAAATACGAAGTATTTTGGGATTTCGAGCACTGACGAAACAAGATAATGAGCGTTTAAAACAGTGGCTAAATGAACAAGTACATTTTACACATGATACAGACTATTTAGAAATGAAGTCTTAGAGCCTGTTTATAGTCTTATCTTTTTATTAAAATAGCGAGAAATCCTAGGACAACCATTTGTTTACTTGTTTCTAGTTTTCTCTCTACATTTTTGAACAATCGTCTGTATTTTTCTAACCAAGCAAATGAGCGCTCTACGATCCATCTTTTAGGGATCACTTGAAATTGATGCAATTCGGACCGCTTGGCAACTTGTACTTCAGCATTCAATAGCTTTTGAATTTCTTTTTGAAACTTTTCTCCTGTGTACCCACCATCCGTGAGGATGGCTTCTATGGTTTCTTTCAATTCAGGATATTGCTCGTACATTTCGAGTGCGCCTTTTCGATCTGTGACATTGGCAGTGGTAACATGGATTGCATGGGGAAATCCAAGAATATCTACACTGATATGTCGTTTAATACCAGAAACTTTCTTATCACCATCATAACCTTTTTGTTCAGCCGTATCTGCATTCTTAACACTTTGGGCATCGACAATATTAAAGCTAGAGCTTTTGGGGCGATTCACTGCTTCCCTTATTTGCCCAACAATTTTTTTAATAAGGTCTCTAATAGACTACTACCTTCGGCATTGGATTTACTCCATTTTGCATAGTAGCGGTAAACATTTTGCCATTTGGGATAATCTTTTGGTAAAGCACGCCACTGGCAGCCTGTACTCAGAACATAGAGTAGTGCATTGAACACATCATAAAGGTCATACTTTCGCGGACTTGTGCGTTTGCTAAACGTTTCTAGTTCCTCACGAATGATCTCGAATTTTTCACGGCTGATATCACTTGGATAAGACATACACTCATCTCCTGTTTTTGCATACATCCTAACATATTTATAAGACTATAAACAGGCTCTTACAGTAAATTTCGTAACTGGAAAATAGAACCACCTTCTATAGGCAGCTTGACACAGATGATTTCCTCTGCAATTGATACCTATGAAAATAATCTATATCAAATTACTTGGTTCTGTTGCAAAGTTTTCTAAACGAAATTAAAATGTGAGAAAAATGATTCGAGGAGCATGATACATGGGATATTTTAAAGGGAAACAATTCAAAAAAGATATTATTTTGGTAGCCGTTGGCTACTACTGTCGTTTTTCTTTAAGCTATCGTGATGTATCTGAAATCTTGAAAGAGCGTGGAATATCAGTTCATCCAACAACAATCATGCGTTGGGTGCATGAATATGGCAATCTTATTTATCAAATCTGGAAAAAGAAAAACAAAACTGTTCAATTATCATGGCATTTAGATGAGACCTATATCAAAGTCAAAGGGGAGTGGCTTTATCTTTATCGTGCGATTGATCGAGAAGGGTATACATTGGATATCCAACTTCGTAAAACAAGAGATCATCAAGCCGCCTATATGTTTATGAAAAGGTTAGCGAAAGCTTTTGGAGAACCAACGGTTCTCACAACAGATAAGACCCCTGCTCTACTTTGTGCGTTCAAAAAACTGAAACATAACGGTTTTTATGTGCATACGAAACATTGCACCGTTAAGCATCTAAATAACCTCATCGAACAAGATCATAGACATATCAAGCGACGTTTTGTTAAATCCGCAGGATTTCAAAGTCTTCGCCAAGCTTCACGTACCTTGAAAGGAACCGAAACGATTCATGCTATATACAAACAAAAGAGAAGTCACACTCCAGACTTCTCTTTTTCGACGTACAAGGAATTACAGGAGTTATTCAGAACCGCTTAAACTATAACTATATTTTGCAAACGAGTGTTTTTTTTTTCAAACTTTGCAACAGAACCGTTAATTCCTATTGCTACTATCATTGTTAGACTTTTTATTTTTTTTGAATTCATATAATTCATCCTTTATTTACGTCTCTTAGTACCAATCACCTAAAACATTTTGGGGAATATGCTTAAAATCTTTGGTTCTGGTGCAAAAATCCCAAAATGCTTGAAATGTTTTTTTCAAGCTTGGCCATACTGGTACTACTACTTTAAAAGGTGTGTGATCAGTATGGAAAAAGAAAACTTATTTAAGTGGAAACATTATCAACCAGATATTATTTTATTAACGGTACGTTGGTACCTGCGGTACAACTTAAGTTTTCGTGATTTAGTAGAAATGATGGAGGAACGAGGTTTATCCGTGGCCCATACAACCATTATGCGTTGGGTTCATCAATATGGACCAGAATTAAATGAGCGAGTTCGAAAACATTTGAAAGCCACGAATGATTCTTGGAGAGTTGATGAAACATACATCAAGATTAAAGGGGAGAAAATGTATTTATATCGTGCGATCGATTCCGAAGGAAACACAATTGATTTTTATTTAAGTCGTAAACGAGATGCGAAGGCTGCCAAGTGTTTTCTAAAGAAAGCCTTGGCTTCTTGTCATGCCACAAAACCTCGTTCGATAACTGCTGATGGAGATAAAGCCTATCCTGTTGCGATACGTGAACTAAAAAAAGAAAAGTGTATACCACACAGTACGCCACTTCGTGTGAAAAAATATTTAAACAATATCATTGAACAAGACCACAGGTTTATCAAAAAACGTATTTGGAATATGATTGGATTGAACTCATTGCAAACAGCTAAAAAAATGATTGCTGGAATAGAAGCTATGCATATGGTCAAAAAAGGACAAACTCTCCAAGGGGAGAAGTCTGTCCAAAGGCAGATATATCTTATCAATGATCTCTTTGGTTTAACGGCATAAAGTTCAATTCCGCTAGGAATCTTTTGCTTTTTTCATACCCCACTATTTTTGCACCAGAACCCATATAAACAAAGGCGAAGCCTTCAAATGAAGAGACTCCGCCTTTTCAATAAAACATGCACAGCAACAATTGGTCCTTTTGCTATAACCCTATTACCGGTATTACTACATTCGTCCCATCTACATATTTTAGTACTCAAACCCTCCGGTAAACAATAAATACAATAATATAACACCGAAGCCTATTGCAAAGATTCTAAACAAATAATAACTTATAGTTAGAATGAACGGAAATAAACCTGTGAAACTGAAAAGTGCCAAAAACATACGGTTTTCTTTATAACTCTCTTTATCTATTTTAAACCCAAACCATATAAAAAAAATACTCATTAAAAAGATAATCAACTGTAAAATAAATTTCTCCATAATTCAGCCTGCCTTTTATACATTGAAATGCCTACTAATTCAAATTGTAAAACGAAAAGTCTCCACATTATCAAGCTTGAATATTTACAAATGGGTTCCTCCACTTATTTTCCTAGCAGCATTTGATTTATGCGCCTATTAAACCTAAACTATTTTTTCCTTTTTTTTGAATTTTGATTTTTTTGAAGTGCTTTTTTCTTTGGGACCTTTTTTTTCTTAGAACTGCTTTCATAATAAGTTGTTGCATAATTTAGTGCTACATAACCTTTATTCCCAGTCATCGCGTATGCAAGATCTCTTCCCATTCCTTTACCGCTATAATCTTTACGTGACGTTGCCACTGCATATCCAGCCACCCCAGTATGAGCACTAAGGAACATAGTGCTTTTTTTTCCTAAAGTAGCAGCTTTTGCTAAGCGACCACCGGTTCCACCAATAACTCCGCCAACAAAACCACGAGCACTTGTTATAATTAATTTTTTTACACTTATACCTTTTAAAGTTTTATTCTTTTTGTAATAAGAGATACCATATGATCCTCCATTTACCAAGGCACCGGCAGCTCCAGAGGCAACCCACCATGCAACATGCCCATCTGGATCAACCATCATCACCGGATTATTATCACCATACGTATACCCATTCTGCGTGACAGGATCATCTTCATCGCCTGGATCTGGATCCACTGATAAGAATATACCGTGATCTGGATTATAGTAACGTGCGATTAGATAATACATGCCAATCTCTTTATCATACATGTACCCTGCATACCCGAATGGGTTGTCGGCTGCGATACCTTTTGCGTCACTTTTTAGTACATTACCCCATGCATCGTATTCATAATTTGCGACTACTTGTCCGTTTGCATCTGTCATCGCTACGACGTCGCCACGTGGACTGTAGTGGTAGAATAACGTCTGCCCTTGTGATTTCATCGCCAGACGTACACCGTCTATTGAGTATACATATTGACGAAGGACATTTCCACTTCCATCTGTTTCATATAATGGATTGATGCTGTCACCGTCATAGAAGTAACGTGTAACTACACCGTTGACATTCTTTTCAATACGACGGTTATCATCATCATATTTGTATGTTGCGAACGGCTGGCTTTCACCTTTTTTCGTTAAAGCAACCAGTTGGTCTACTTCATTCCATGTATATGTGTATTTGCCGTCAGATGTACGGTTCCCATTTAGGTCATACGTAAGAGATTCGTTTCCGAATTTGACAAGCTGATTTCCTTCGTTAAATGTTGCTGTAATTGATTTTGTTTCTTTTCCATTTTCTATTACTTTTACACTTGTACGGTTTCCAAATCCATCATACGTATAGTCTTTCACCGTTCCATTCGGTAACGATTCTTTCAGTAACTGATTGATTGGATCATACACGTAATTTGTTTCGGTTACTTTTCCGCCTGTACCTTCATGTATAATTTTCGTACGGTTACCCGTTTTATCATACTGATATCGTTCTAATAACAGGATTTGACTCGGTGTTCCAATGACTAAATCTGTTAGTTTACCTGTTTGATTGTAGTTAAATGTTGAACCTGTTCCATTCGCTGCGGTATACGTACGCACATGACCATTTTCATCATAATCAAATCGATACGAGGACGTACCGTCTGTTACTTTAATATTTTGATCTAACGTATTGTAGTCATACGATACTTTATTACTGTATCCACCATGCATAAGGGTTTGTTCTCTTAATTTCTCTGTTTTACTGTTTGCCTTATCATGATACGCCCAGTCTACTTTTCCGCCTCGGCTATCTGTCATACTTGTCATACGATCTGCATTGTCATATGTTTTATTTTTTTCCACGCCATTGACATGGTCTTTTACTTTTGTTACTTGCCCATTTGCGTCACGTTCAAATGTAAAGGTATCTTTTCCATTTCGTTTTTCACCGACCATACGATCTGCGGTATCATATACGTATTCCAGAATCGATCCATTCGGCATTTTTGTTTTCGTCTTATTTGCATTTTCATCGTATGTATGCTCAATACGACGATTTAACGCATCGATAAATACTGTATTTTTATTATCTACGTCATATTCATATTTGTGCGTCTGTGTTTTTCCACCAAACATCACAGATTTCTCGGTTGTATTTCCGTTATGATCGTAGCTATACCCCACCGAAGTTCCATTTTTCAATGTCACTTTGGTCAGCTGATTATCTTTGTTGTAATCGTATGATTTTGTATTGCCATTTTCATCTGTTTCACTTTTCTTATTTCCAGAAGTATCATATGTGAACGTATTTTTATTGCCCTCTTCATCATACGTTGCGGTTACATTGCTATCTGTATCGTATTCATTTTTAACAAGTACATTGCCTTCTAGTAAACGTACATCATCGAACCAAACTTTTCCCTTATTATTCTTTCTAAATAAAACATAGACTGCTACGTGTTTAATCGGTTTTTTCGCTGGAATCAATACTGCACTACGATTCCAATCATTTGTACCACTTGGGAATTTCGCTTGATAATTTTCTCCACTACCATCTTGATAGTAAACATCGGCCCAAATAGAATAATCTTTTGAAAGCTTATCAGGCGCATCATTTTCTACATTTTCAGATTTCGACATCCCTGTTAATGTTAAAGGCGCTGCCATTTTCTGATCTAAAGTCACCCACGTAGCATACCCAACATCTGAGCCACCATATTGACTACGCTCCAAAACAATAGATGAGTCACCTGTAAACCCTTCATGTGCTGTGTCTTTACTATCACAACTTGTACCATCTCCCCTATGCCATTCAGGGATACAGCCATTCTCCATCATATTTTCTAAGCTACTATTTGTAATCGGGTTAAAACTAGAAGAAACTTCCCCTTTTTCAAGCTGCAGCTTATCAAACCAAGCTGAACCACTCGTAGAAGCTCCGCCGTTTTCTACCTGTAAGTAAATTCTTGCTTTTCTCGTTTGATCTGTTGTTTTAAAGATAAATTGGCGATTGGTCCAATCCTTTTCACCTTGTAATTTATTATAGCGATTATCGTTCCAACCGCCACCTTCAACAGCTGAACCATCCTCTTTCAATAACTGAACGTTAAAGAAGGCCCCAACTCCTGGTGATAGTGCTGTTTTCAACATACCACTTAGCGTATACGTTGTATTTGGTTCCAACGTAACATCTTGGGTTGCGGCGATATAGCCCCAATCGTTCGTACTTGTTTTGGTTGTAACTTTTAGTGAAGAAGCTCCGCCCAGACCGCCAGGTGCTGAAACAGTATCCTTTGCCATTGTGCCTTGGTTATAATGAGTGAATTGTACCCACTTTTCAAGGGTATTCAGTTCAAAGCTTGGATTTTGGAGGAGATTCTCTCCTGTCCCCATGTCTTTACTTGTTTCCGTTGGATTTCCATACTGATCGTGCTGAATCACAGACGCGGTGTGAGCCGCTTGATCTGTTACAGAAACCTCTGTATTGGCAGTCTTATAGGCAACTGTCGTTTTATCTCCTTCATTATCTGTGTGGCTTACAACACCATTATTTTGATTATACTCAAATTTCTCAGTTCCCATTGCGTCCGTCGCAGATGTCACATTTCCATTATTATCGTACGTAAAGGACTCTGTTTGATTTTTAGGCGTTGTTGTTTTTACTAAATTATTTGCACTATATTCATATGTTGTCGTTAAGTTCAAACGGCCAGAATCTACAACGGTTTTAACCGGATTCCCAGCATCATTATAATTGTAAATTGCCTTACGGCCCTTTGCATCCACCACAGACACTTCTTTTGCATCTGTATTGTATGATAAGGTTGATGCTTTTCCTAACGGATCCGTTACTTTTACTAATCTATCATTCTCGTACGTGTAAATCGTTTGATATGGTTTTTCATCTGTATGCTTCGGATCATATACATGAGTCAGTAAGTCATTCTCATACCCATATCGATACGCTTTTCCTTCTGGTGTTGTAGAAGAAACCAATAAATCTCCCTTGTAAGTAAACGTAATGACTTTGTTATCTGGTCCCGTTACTTTGGAAACTTTTTTATTTGCTCCTTCATATTGTAATATCAATTCTTTTCCAGATGCGTTCTTTACTTTTGTTAATCGGAACTCACCGTCATACTCGTATGTTGTTGTATTATTATATTTATCTTTTACATATTCCGTACGACCAGAATTTTCTTTTTTGGTATAAAACGTAACAGTTTGATCCTTGTCTTTGACTTCATACCCTTCCGATGTTTCCTTCATATCTAAGTACACACCTGTAGGTGCTTGGTACGTTCCCTCTCCCGTTCGGGTAAATGTGATTTGGGCACCATCTGCAGAAGTTAGAAGTAAGTTACCTTCTGCATCTTTCCAAATGCGTTCTTCTAAACTGCTATACCAACCCTTACCGAATAAACCTACTTTTTTACTTTGACTATTATACGTTCTTTCAATGGATACATCTGGTCCACGTCCTGATAAAGTGATATCTTTTTCATCCATCAGGAAGTTACCATTTGTCGCATTGACTTTCCCGTTTAATACATCAATGGATGCCCAATAGTCTAACATGCCGAGGAATCCAAAATCTTGTGAGAACCTTGGTGTGAACTCTTGTGAAATCTGGCTTTCAGCATGACCCGCAGTACTATACGCTGTTACACGGAACCAATAGTTTGTAGATCCACCGTAAATTCCACCGGAATTTCGATAAACAGGAGATGGGTCTAATGCAAGCTCTACACCCTTTTTATCATGATGAAGAAGATATTGACCTTTTGCAATTTCATCTTTTGTTGGCCAAATATTTTGCCCTTGCGTCGTCCATGTTGTTGCATTTCCTACATCAAATGCTTCATAATCTTTTCCGTTATACACCCATACTTTATAACCAGCAGCCTCAGGAACACTATCCCATTTTAAGGAAACATATCCTGTTTGTTTATCGGTTGCATTGATATAAGCCGAACCTGTCGGTTTCTTAACTTGTTCTAAAGGAATATAGGAAACTGTCTCATCTGAAAGGGGACTATCCCCAAATGGATACTCTGCGACAATACGAATCCAATAACCACGTCTCCCACTATAATCTCCATATGGACTGCCTGCCAGATGAGCATTTTTATACATTGGTCCCGGATTAACTGGTACCTCTGCGCCTTTCCCGTCTTCATGGAACTCAAAGTGCCCTTGTGCAATTTCATCTGGTGTTGGGAATATCTTCTTATCCTTTGTTGTCCAGCTTGTTACATTCCCAACAGGAATATATTCATAATCATATCCGTTAAAAATAGCTACTTTATATCCTGTTGCTCCTGACACAGCATCCCATTGTATATTCATATGACCTGAACTACTGCCGCTTCCGTTTGAATACGCCTGTACTCTCGGTTTATTCAGTTTTGCATAGGAATATGTTACTTCTAAGTAAGGTGCACTCCATCCATTTTCAGCCGCAATAAACTTCTTCCAATGGGTTTGACCATTTCCATTTGTGTGGAGTTTAAATCCATGATTCGGTCTTGCACCTTCTACCCATGCTTTCACTGTATTGGTTACATTAAAACGCGCCCATTGTCCTCGTGCTACATCAGCATGTGCAATGTTATTAGAACCTGGTTTGTTGTTCCAGTTGATTCCTCCCACATTCCAGCCACCTGTTACTTCATCTAACCAAATACCATTTGGCTGATTTCCATAATAATGCCATACTGCATACGCATGAAATGTAGCGCTTTCAATTTTCGCACCTTTTAAATCCGAAATTTGCGGTTTAATATATGCAAAGTTTGTTCCAGATGCTCCATCGTAATATCCTACTTTTAGCGTATAAGCGTTTTGGCCAGAATCCCAAAGCTTCCCTCCTGAATAATTGACACTTGGATAGGCACTAGAAGCGTATGCATTTTCAAAGTTGTCTACTTCAATAGAAGGATCCACATATACTGGATATTTACGTTCGGGCGCCTGTAACCATTTTGGATCTGCCGTAACAGTTAATTTATATGTTTTTTCGTCTGTTTTCTCGATATTGTAACGAACAGCATCTGACGTTACAGCCTCTCCTGACTGCTGATCTACATTCGAATCGTTCATATATGGCTTCGGTAATGTAAAGATGTTTTCTTTCTTCTCATCTTGGAAGTGAATAGAACCATCTTCTTGTAAACTTGGTGTTAAGTCTGTTTGTAATGCAAACGTAAAAATATGATGCCCTGTATACTCACGCAGTACAAAGTCTTCTTTTACATTTTCATTAAACGTTGTACTTTTCAAATCAATATTGGGGAAGATTCCTTTATACCATACTGTATTATCTTCATGTGTCGCAGTTACTAATGACGGCTTAATTTCTCCCTTCTCACCATTTGCGCTCATTAATTCATATTGAATGGTATGTCCATCTACTGTAAATTGAACATACTTTCCATCTTTAACCGTTTTTTCAAACTCTGGTTTTAATTTTGTGTTTTCCGTCACAATTTTCTTATCTGGTGCTTCTACTAATTTAGGAGAAACCTCTTCTAGTTTTCCATCTTTCTCTGTATGAATGGGTTCTGTATATACCTTTTTCGTAAATGTACCATCATTATTATCGAAAACTTTTTCCGTTTCCGTCCTCTCTTCCACGACCTCAGTCGGCTTTGGCTTATCTTTCTTTAGTTGATCTGGATGTGGAGCAGGTAATTCTTTTTCATCTTTCTTTTCCGCTTCTGGACTTTGTTCTGAATTTGGTGATGGGGTAAATGGTGGCGCCGTTTCTGCCAATCCATTCATCGGTATAGATGTAAGAATAAGTGCCACTATCATTAGTTGTATGAAATACCTATACCATCGCCTGTTTTTTACATGTTTTTGCATCATGCATTCACCTCTTAAACGTGTTATTTTTGAGAGGATAACATACAAAAAAGGCAGGCGAAAAGAAGATAAACTGGAGGAAGATTTACCAATCTGGTGATACAAGTAAAGGGCATTTACATAGAATTCTCGAAACTTTTTCCACTAAATAAAAAAAGAGCTTTGAATTATTAGGTAACAACATAATGTGGAACAGCATCCTATATTTTTTCCTTGGGACACGGAGAATGTAGGCAAGGAAAAATATAACGATGTTCCTCTATTATGATCCAGTTTATCTTCTATTCATTTCAGCCTGCCAAATTGGAGAATTTGTATGATCCCCTTACTCAAAATATAGAACAGAAATAGAAAAAGCAAGATGAAATCTACAATTGGAAGTGTTTATTTTTTGAATTCCGAAACTTTTTCTACAATTATCGACAAAGTATTTACACACTTCTTCTTCCCCCTGTATACTAAGATTAGTTATATACGAATATTACATTACATGTACTAATCACTTGATGAATCATACACGTAGCGAAGGATAGGAAGTGGCTCCATTCCCTTCTTCTATAAAGAGTAAATACAGATGTAGAAAGTATAAATCCTGTCCCGATTAGAAACTTTATACCAACTATCATTTTCAATGATTATGCAAAGTACTATTATAAATAGGAAGAAACTCGTTTCATATATAGCAAATACGTTATAATGGCTACTGAAATCCCGTTGAATATATAGGTGTTACAGATGAACAAAACGGAACTCATCAAACAAGAAGCAAACTGAACACAAAAGATGCGTCTTCAGCGATACAAGTAGTATTGGACCAAGTCACAAAAGCTTTACAGTAAGGAGAAAAAGTACAGTTGCTTGTTTTTGGGATATCCGAAGTCCAGGAACGTGCAGAGCGTAACGGTCGTAACCCAAAAACAGGAGAAGCGATGACGATTCTTCCTTCGAAAGTACCAGCTTTTAAAACAAGCTAAGAACTTAAATGCATGGTACAGTAAAAAAGTATTTTCCTACATAGTAGGAGAATACTTTTTTTAAAGGAACTTCAAAACTCACACATACTCTATACAGTGAAGGATGTTTGATACATGCAATTTTCTATAGATGCGATTCGTAATTTCCTCATACAGGATATGGGATCTTATCGTGAAATGATCCTACAAGAAAATGATTATGATAATATGAAATGGAATTACACTACATTCATTGATATGAATAATTACCTAAAGAAAACAAATATGGATCAAGAGGAAATTCAAGAGTTATTATCGGTGAGCCGTGAAGGGATCTCTTTGGGTTCAATAACAAAACATGATATGCTCTTTATACATTCTCTTACTAGTCCAAATCGATGTTTGGAACTATTAGAAACCTATAAATTGATGGAACGAACAAACGAATACGTTCCCAATATGAAAGATGAATTGCAATGGCTCAAAGATCGATGGGAAAAAGGGTTTTATATTTTTGTTAATCAATAAATACGTTGTATTTATAAATGTGCTTACCATAGCAAAAAAAATAAGATCGAGAGATACGATCTTATTTAGCGTATACATATACAGAATGGATATGATATATAGTGATGTGTCTTATTTTGAATATAACTTCGTGTTGTAAATTTAGGAGATACTTTGTACATCTTTTAAATGATACATTGCATATGGGTGTTTTTACTTGGTCTAATCAAGGGGAGTGTTGTAAACCGCAAATTCAACAGTTGCACCAGCTTGTTCAGCTAGATTGGTTGTTCCTATAGGGTTTGTATAAATTTATTATGAAATGCACATATTTTTATCTGTTTATCTCAATAAATTTTTTGAATAGGTATTTGGTAAACTTTTTGAAAGTATGTCACTTTACCTATAAGTTGGCCAGAAAACACTTATTTTTGTAGGTGATTATCTAATTATTCAACGGAAATGGAAGCATAAATTGGTCGTGAGTTAATTATTAACCCATAATCTGGCCGTGAATTTTACAAAATGTTGGTTTAAAATAAAGTTTGGTTAGAAATACTTTGAAAATTCTTATATATTTAGCGCCAAAAAGAATCCATTTTGATTTTAAGGTGCGGTTAAAATAAAGTTTTTTAATTTTCGATGTAAAATACTTCACAGCACTTAAAAATATAACAATAAAGTCCTTTAAATCTAAGCGCTATAGAAGGGAGGAAATAAATCGTCCTCCCTTCTTCCATTCAAGGGCTGGATTTGTGAAACAATGTGTTTATAGAAAATACAGATTAACATTATAAAGCTCCTCACAGTTAGTTAACTATGAAGGGCTTTTTTATTATATAGTGTTGACTAATTCTTTGGAGAAGACTTTTTATGGTTCTGTTGCAAAGTTTTCTAAACGAAATTAAAATGTGAGAAAAATGATTCGAGGAGCATGATACATGGGATATTTTAAAGGGAAACAATTCAAAAAAGATATTATTTTGGTAGCCGTTGGCTACTACTGTCGTTTTTCTTTAAGCTATCGTGATGTATCTGAAATCTTGAAAGAGCGTGGAATATCAGTTCATCCAACAACAATCATGCGTTGGGTGCATGAATATGGCAATCTTATTTATCAAATCTGGAAAAAGAAAAACAAAACTGTTCAATTATCATGGCATTTAGATGAGACCTATATCAAAGTCAAAGGGGAGTGGCTTTATCTTTATCGTGCGATTGATCGAGAAGGGTATACATTGGATATCCAACTTCGTAAAACAAGAGATCATCAAGCCGCCTATATGTTTATGAAAAGGTTAGCGAAAGCTTTTGGAGAACCAACGGTTCTCACAACAGATAAGGCCCCTGCTCTACTTTGTGCGTTCAAAAAACTGAAACATAACGGTTTTTATGTGCATACGAAACATTGCACCGTTAAGCATCTAAATAACCTCATCGAACAAGATCATAGACATATCAAGCGACGTTTTGTTAAATCCGCAGGATTTCAAAGTCTTCGCCAAGCTTCACGTACCTTGAAAGGAACCGAAACGATTCATGCTATATACAAACAAAAGAGAAGTCACACTCCAGACTTCTCTTTTTCGACGTACAAGGAATTACAGGAGTTGTTTTTAGTAACTTAATAGTAAGCCACCATTATCATTGAAAACCCAGCCAGTTTATAATAAACCATACATGAAGATTTTATAAATGTATGGGGGAATTTAGGGAGATGATTAATCTGCAGAAAAAACAAGAAATCATACTATTGCACGTACGAGAAAATTATTCAAGAAGAAAAATTGCAAAACAATTAGGGCTTAATCGTGCCACAGTCGGAAAATACATCGATGAATATGAGGAAAAAAGAGAAAAACTTTTACAAGAAGATACGGAGGTAGACACAGGGGAATTAATACAATCTATTGTTGAAAAGCCAAAGTACAAAATTGGCACACGGAAAAAACGAAAATTAACAGATGAAATGATACAAAAAATACAAGAACACTTAGAAGAAAACCTTAGAAAAAAACAAAAAGGATTAGGGAAACAAATGAAAACAGCGGTAGATATACATACCTGTTTAGAATCCGAAGGATATGATATTAGTTATGGCACTGTTCTGCGAACAATCAAAGCCCTAGTGCACACACAAAAAGAAGCATTTATTAAAGTGGAACATCAACCTGGACAAGTTTGTGAATTTGATTGGGGAGAAGTAAAACTCATTATAGACGGTCAAAAAAGAACCTTACAAATGGCTGTATTTACGTCTGCATACAGTAATTTTAGAATGGCTTATCTGTTCACTAAACAAAAAACAGAGTGTTTTCAAGAGGCTCATGCTTTATTTTTCCAAGAAGTAAATGGTGTGTTCCATACAATGGTCTATGACAATATGAGAGTAGCAGTCAAAAAATTTATTGGCAATGAAAAAGAACCGACAGAAGCTTTAGTCAAACTATCGTTATATTATGGATTCCACTATCGTTTTTGTAATCCAGCAAGCGGAAATGAAAAAGGGCATGTAGAACGTAGTGTAGAAGTGGTTCGAAGAAAAGCGTTTGCCTATCAAGATACCTTTAAAACACTCCAAGAAGCTAACAAATACTTACATGAAATCTGTTTACAGTTAAATCAAAAGCCTAGGAAATCACACCAACAGATGACACCGAACGAGCTACTCTATACGGAACAAGAATATGTATTCATCGTTCCCCCTCCTTTTGATGCAGCACGCATATTAAATGGACGAGTGGATAAATATTCTACCATTGTGATTGATTAAAATCGTTATTCTGTACCAGATTATCTTGTAGGTGAAGTTGTCCGTATTAAAGTTTATAGCGATTCTATCCAATGTTTTTATCACGAAGAAAAAATCGCAACTCATTGCCGTAAGACAGGGAATCAGGAGTGGAGTTTACAACTCGATCATTATGTAGGCACTCTAAAGAAAAAGCCTGGTGCATTAGCCACTAGTTCGGCTCTACAACAGGCATCACCAAAGTTAAAGCAAATCTACCACTCTTACTATACCACTCACCCGAAAGAATTTATAGAATTACTTCACTTTATGCAGTCTGGTGTCACTCTAAAAGAGATAGAAAGTAGTATCAATCAACTGCGTAATATCCATCCAAGCCATGTTACAACAGAAAAAATTAAGTTATTATGTGCAAAACAAAAGGAAGAACAGATACCAGTTTTAACATACTCATCTCAAAAAACAATTGATATTGAACACTATTCAAAAAAACACTTACAAACGTACGATCAGATGTTTCAAACAAAATACATTCATTAAGGAGAAGAAGTATGATTCAGTCTAAACAAATATGGGTGGAAAAGATTGACACACTCAGTAAAGAGTTGAAATTACCTAAAATCCGTCAGGATTTTGAAGAAATCATTAAAGAATCCATACAAATTGACGCTAGTTATGAAGAGTTTTTAGCACAATTGCTTCAAAAAGAACTAGATGCACGGCAAGAATCAGCAAAATATAATCGCATTCGCCGCGCCGATTTTCCCTATAAGAAATATTTAGAAGATTTGTCTTTGACAGACCTATCACAAGATGCACAAAAAAAGCTCAAACTATTAAAAAATTTGGATTTCATTAAAGAGGGGAGAAATGTAATTTTAGCTGGGCATGCCGGCACTGGAAAAACTCATATATCTATTGGATTAGGAATTCAGGCCTGTATGGAAGGATATAGAGTTTGGTTCACAACAATTCCTTTATTAATCAACCAAATTAAAGAGTGTCGTTCTCAGCGTACATTACGCGCATTTCAAAATCGATTTGAAAAGTATGATTTAGTCATAGCGGATGAAATGGGATATATTTCGTTCGATAAGGAGGGCGCTGAATTACTATTTACTCATTTGTCGTTACGGGCAAATCAGAAAGCAACCATTATCACTACAAATCTATCTTTTGAAAGGTGGGGAGAGATATTTCAAGATCCCGTCATGACGGCAGCGATGGATTGATCGTTTAACACATCAAGCATATATCGTAAACATGATAGGTGATTCCTATCGCATGAAAGAAACTGAAAAGTGGTTAGAAGCACAACAATTAACACAGTAAGGAAATTCATATAACTTTATATATAATTCTAAAGAATTATAATTGAAAATCCAGCCAGTTTTATTAAAAATCGATACTGATTAGAATTCACACAAGTGGCTGGGTTTTCAATGGTAATGTGGCCGGATTTTCAATTGACAAATACAACCCCTAACATTATTCGTAATATCATTAAAGAAATGAAGAAAAGTAAAAGAGAATATAAAGAAAGAATTTACACAAAGATGCATACTTCATATCAAGGACATTACCGCAGAGCATTTTTTGCGATATTAGAAAACCTCGAATTTCGGTCTAATAATGTTACTTATCAACCTATAATTGAAGCCGTACAACTGATTCGAGATTATGCGAATAGTGGTCAACGTTATTTTGAGATTGATGAAAACATCCCCGTTCAGGGTGTAATCCGGTCGAAATGGCAAGATGTCATTATTGAAACAGACAGTAAAGGCATCCAGCGAGTGAATCGGATTAATTATGAAATTGCTGTTTTACAGTCTTTGCGAACGCGCCTTAGATGTAAAGAAATTTGGATTGTAGGGGCAGATCGCTATCGAAATCCTGAAGAAGGTTTACCACAAGACTTTGATGACTACAAAGAAGAATATTTCCAAGCACTGAATGTTCCCCTTGATGCAGAACAATTTATTTCAAACATTATGCAAACAATGAAGGAGCGCTTAAACTTACTGAATCAAGGATTTGAAGGAAAAAATAATGAAAAAGTCAAAATCATTACCAAATCGAATAAAGGCTGGATTCAAGTTACGCCATTAGAAAAGCAAATAGAACCTCCACATTTACCTCAAATAAAAAAAGCTGTCCGTAATTATTGGCCAGATACGAATTTACTAGATGTATTAAAAGAAACAGATTTTCATACAAACTTTACGAAGCATTTTAAGAGTATAGCAGGTAGAGAAATTTTAGATCGTGAAACCATACAACGGCGCTTGCTGCTTAGTATATTTGGATTAGGGACAAATACGGGATTAAAAGCGGTTTCTGCTGGTAGCAATCAAGAAAGTTATCATGACCTTCGGTATATTCGTCAAAAATTCATACACAAAGATAATTTACGAAAAGCAAATGCAGAAATAACGAATAAAATTTTGCATCATCGAAGGAAAGAAGTCTGGGGAGAAGCTACAACTGCCTGTGCTTCGGATTCCAAACAGTTTGGAGCATGGAATCAAAATCTACTCACAGAATGGCATCCTCGTTACAGAAAGAATGGGGTCATGATATATTAGCACGTGGATCGAAAATCTGCTTGTATTTATTCTCAATTAAAATCTTGTCTTTCTTCAGAAGTTGCATCCATGATGGAAGGGGTGTTACGCCATTGTACCGATATGGAAATAGATCGAAATTACGTAGATACACATGGACAAAGTGTTGTTGCATTTGCTTTTTGTCATATACTTGATTTCAAGCTGATGCCTCGATTTAAGAATATTGGTTCTCAAAAGTTGTATCGTCCTGATACCGGAATGAATGAGGAATACCCTCATTTACAACCTGTTTTAAGTAAACCGATTAATTGGGATCTTATTCGTCAACAGTATGAACAGATTATTAAATATACAACCGCTCTATGTTTAGGAACTGCATCAGCTGAATCTATTTTAAAAAGGTTTACTAGGGAAACTCAACATCCAACATATCGTGCTTTATGTGAATTAGGAAAAGCGATTAAGACCATTTTTCTGTGTGAGTATTTACATTTCGAAGAAATTCGTAGAGAGATTCATGAAGGACTGAATACAGTAGAGAGTTGGAATGCAGGAAATGGCTTTATTTTTTACGGAAAAAACAGTGAAATGCGTTCTAACTCTGTAGAAGATCAAGAGGTATCTGCTTTATCCCTTCAATTACTGCAAAACTGTTTAATTTATATGAACACTTTGATGATTCAAGAAGTATTGTACGATAACAATCAATATTGGCTCAAAAAAATGATACCAGAAGACTTTAGAGGATTAACACCTTTATTCTATACACATATTAATCCATATGGAACGTTTAAACTAAATATGGATAAACGAATACCAATTAAGTTGAAGGTATCATAAGAACTTAAACATTTATACCTTACGGTATTTACAATCTGCCCTTCTAAAGATAACCCAACATAATATCAATTATGTTGGGTTATTTGTCGGGATGTGTTACAATCACTATATAAAACTAAACATAATTTATCTGAAGCGCATATAATAAAAACTAAACATAATTGATGGAGGCGTAATGAAATTAATAGAAAGTTTTGTAACACATCTCAAATCAGAAGAAAAAACAAAAAACACCATTTATAATTATAAATTAGCAATACAAGAATACGCTTTTTGGTTTACAGATATTTTTGATAAAGAACCAACGGCTTTATATCCTCAAAATGTGAAAGATTATTTACAATATCTTCAACATGTAAAAAAAAGAAGTGCTAAAACTATAAATGTAAAATTGGCAGCTCTTCAAAAATATAATGAGTTTCTTATTACAATTGGTGTTCAGAATGAACTTGTTATTTCAAAAAATATGAAAAAGAAAATTCAACAAGACTATGCTTCTCCAGCTCAGTTTTCAGAAAAAGAAGTACATAAATTTTTACAAGCCATTGTAGAAACAAAAAAAATACGAGATTATGCTTTAGTCATATTATTAATGCATACAGGGTGTAGAATTAGCGAAGCTTTACAAGTTGATTTACAGCAAGACTTGTATCTTTCTTCATCAGAATTAGTTATTCGTTCTGGGAAAGGCGATAAACAACGAACTGTTTTATTAAATCAAAAAGTGATACAAGCATTAAAAAACTATTTAGTAGAAAGAAACGTACACAAATATAAAAAGAGCCCTTATTTGTTTGTATCAAATAAAGGGCCAAAATTAAGCCGCATGACTGTAAATGATATGTTTACAAAATATAGTAAATTAGCGGATTTAGCGATTTTCTTAAAGCCACATGATTTAAGACATTATTTTTGTTCACACGCATTGGAAAATGGTTTTGATGTACATGAAGTGGCACACATAGCCGGTCATTCTAATATACATACTACATTACTGTATACAAACCCATCTCGAACAAAAATGTTAGATAAATTGAACCTACTTTGAAACAGTAGGTTTTTCTATTTTATATAAATCATCTGACGGACTAGAGCACGAACCGTCTCACTACCCCTAATAGACGGTAGTCCTATGTCTGTTTCATTCTAAATTGCTACATCGACAAATTTTCTAAATCAGAGGGATATCGCATCCACATCTACTCTGTTTAGAATATACCTCGCAAAACTCTAAAAGCGTATCAAGACCATTCCCATGACAGATCCGCACGGCTTCGCCAAAATTCCCTACGTGTGTTTTGTGCAAGCGGAAAATACAGAGAGTTGCAGCGAAAAGTGCAGAGGCTAGCAGCTCGATTTTTTAAATGGTAATTTTAGTGTTTCCAGAAGACAACGCATTGCGTAAACGATAGCTTTCTCCTGTAAATGCAATAATGTGGGCATGATGCACCAAACGGTCCACCAATGCCGAAGTCAATCGATTATCACCAAACACTCGATTCCATTGACCAAATTCTAAATTAGAAGTAACTATCACACTTTTTTGTTCATAACAGTCGGCAATAATATGGAATAGGAGCTCCGCTCCTGGTTTTTGAAACGGTACATAACCTAGTTCATCTAAAATTAATAGATCACATGATTCAATTTGTTTTTTTATACGAGTTAAATTCCCCTGTTTTAAAGTTTCTTCTAATATGCCTACTAAATCCGCTACTCGCAAAAACTTCACTTGATATCCTTTTTCACAGGCCTTTAAACCTAACGCTGTTGCTAAATGTGTTTTACCAGTTCCAGGAGATCCGAGTAATAAAAGGTTCTGTTTTCCTTCAAAAAATCGCAACTCACTAATATGTTCTTTGCTTGTCGTAGAAGGTAAATGAATGTGTTCACCCCATTCATAATCTTTTAACCACTTTAGCTCTCTAAACTTTGCTTTTTTTATTAAAGTTGATACTTTTTTACTTTGTCGAGCTTCAATTTCTAAGTTTAAAATATCCTTTAAGAATTGCTCTTTATTTTCAAATACAACATCATCATAAATCTCTAAAATAGAACTCAAATGTAATACTTTACAAGCTTCTTGTAGGTTTCTATGTTTCATAGTGAGAATGAGCTCCTCTCTAAAGTTGGACAGAGTTTGCGATCATATTGTTCTAAATCCGTTTCATAATCCACTAAAACGGATGGCGTGTGTTTCTCTTCCCATTTCTGCGGATAAGTTACTTGTTTCGCTTGTAATATGCAATCAAGTTCATAGGGAGTTTTTGATAGCCATTCGTCATTTTCCAAGACAATATGTAACTGTTGTAAAGAATACTTTTTGAGCAATCTTTTTACCCCTACTAAGCGTGATTTACGCTCTTCCGTTTGGAAGAGGAGATAATCCTGAACTCTCATAGGTAAGTATTTAAAATATATTGAATAACGTACTACACGTGGTTTCTTTTCCCAATCTTCAAAAATTTCGTGCCAAGGAATGGGTCTATTTGTATGCATGTAAGGTCTATACTCTTCGAAAATCGCTTCTCCTTCAGAAGTAAAACATGTAAATTGATCCCATTCTTTTTTTATGACAATAACTTGTTTGACATTTGTTTTGCGCAAAACAAATCGTTCTTGATCTACTGTAATTTCTCCATATTTATTTACAGTTGTAGTATCTAGTGAAAAGACCGATAGGTCTTCTAAAGGCAATGGCTTTAATGCATTTTTATCATCATTCCACAACTCCTCTATCATGATTTTCTTATCATAATGCGGTCGTTTTTGATCTTCTAATGCTTGTACTTCTAGCCACTGTGCAAGTTGTGAAAAACTTTCCATAACCGGTGAAGTTGTAAACCAATTATTACGTGTATAACTAACTTTACGCTCAACATTACCTTTTTCATGCCCGCTATAAGGGTTACACGGTTGTGTTTCAAAGTTATAATGCATTTGGAATTGTAAAAATGCTTCTGTATAAATACGATTTTCACCTTTTCCTATTGTGATCACAGCGGCGGATAAATTATCAATCCTAAGATGTGTTGGTACACCACCAGCTTGATGGAATAACTGTTTTAAGCCTTCTAAAAAGCATTCCTTATTTTCAGCTGGTAATGGATAAGCAAATGCTGCATTACTATGGGGAAAGCTTAATAGTAGTACTTTAATATCTTTATATGCTCCGTCTTTTACAACTGTCATATTTCCAAAATCAACTTGTGCTTCTCCAGGAGGATGTTCTAATCGTTCGTACCGTTTTTCTTTTGCTGTTTTTATTTGTGGTCTTCGATGTTGAATATAATCACAGACGGTTCGATACGAACCTTGAAAATTATATTCTGTTTTTAATTGATTAAATATCTTTTTACTTGTTCTTCGATCCTTATGGCGAAGCTTACTATCTTCCTCTAACCATAAATCTACAATTTCACCAAACTCACTGTCATACATCATTCCTGTTTTTGTACAAATTGGATCAGTATCCGAAGGATAAACTTCTCCATCAGCATACTTTTTCACAGTTCTCCAATTCTTCCCTAGTTTTCTTGCAATTTCAGATATACTTAAATCATCATTTTCTCTTAAATGTTTGATATAATGGATTTCAGGCATTGTTAGCATCCTTTCTAATCCTCCTGTTTCGCGTCGTAACGAAAACAGTAAGGGATTTATTAAGAGCTGACAAGCCTTTTTTTATGCACTGTATCTATGTACAAAATCGTCGCTCGACTCTGTACTTTCATTTTGCACTAAACAATTGTAATGCCACGAGTTGCTCATTTTCTATTTGTTGCACTTCTATTTCCCACTGATAAAGGTTACCCATTCTTCGTTGGAGTTCTTTGACTAAGCGTTGTCTAATAATATTTTCTGAGGTTGCAAAGATTTCAATAGGACCTATTACATCACGATTTCCGTTAGGAGCGGTAAGTGTACAAATAACTTGATGTTTTTTCATACGTTTCACGTCCCCCCTTAATTAGGATTAGGCTTTTAATATATATAGATAGTGGTAAAACCAGTATTTCATAATGTTTGTACTTCTATATTGAGTTCGATTATCCTTTAAAAAGGTTTTGGTGCAAAAACTTCAGGATTTTCACAAATAATTTTGAAAATTTGCACATATGGATGCTATTCATCTAAAAATGAGTGCATTCGAAAACAACTGATACAATGGAATTCTTCCTAGAAAGTAAATGAAACATACATCAAAGTTATTAGTTTAAAAAACCTTACAACGGAAGCATTTAAAATCTACTCGTTTTGTCATCGTGAAACACGTCCTTTACTTATCGATACCTTGCACATGATGACAGTAACCTTTGCACGAGAACCCTTCAATTGATTGATTCCATACACGTCAGTTTTCACGCTATATTGGCGGTTCTTTTTTCATTTGGTATAATGAACCTAAAATAGATTACCTTTGGGAGAAGAACCTATGAATCACAAAAGAATTGATTTACGTGTAGATTTTGCATTTAAAGCGGTGTTTGGAGCACCTGGCAGTGAAATGATTTTAGCTGCTTTCTTAAATGCGCTCCTTCGTTTTCCTGAAAACCAACAAATTCAGACGCTGCAATTAGTCGATACGCATCTTAATCCTGCATATCCACAGGATAAAAAATCGATTTTAGACGTGCGAGCAAAATTGGAAGATGGCAGCAATATTAACGTGGAAATACAGTTACAAGATAAAGAAGATATGGATGCCAGAACCTTATTCTATTGGAGTAAAATGTATACAGAGCCTTTACAAGCTGGAGATGATTATGCAGAACTTTGCCGTACCATTACGATTAATCTCATCAATTATTCGTTGTTTCATGAAACCGGACAACATCATTCTGTTTTTCGGTTATATGAGGCAACCGAAAGATTTTTATTGACGGATCTCATGGAAATTCATTTTGTTGAGTTACCGAAGTTTTTAACAAAATGGCAAAATGGGGATGTTCATCCAAGTGAAGACCAGTTGGTTCGTTGGTTATTGTTAATCGAAGCGGCAGAACAGGAACATATTACATCTGTATTGGAGGCGATTGCGATGAAAGAAGATCCAATTTTACACAAGGCAATGGAAACATGGGATCGTGTAAGTCAAGATCCTGAGCTAAGAAAGGAATATGAAGCAAGACGAAAAGCATTAATGGATGAAAAAGCGGCACTTCGAAGAGCAGAAAACAAAGGACGAGAAGAAGGAATTCAACAAGGATTAGAACAAGGGTTAGAACAAGGGTTAGAACAAGGAAAAATACAATTAATTCGTGGTATGCACAAGAATGGAGTATCCGTAGAAGATATTGCCAAATTCACGAAAATTAGCGTAGAAGACATACTCCGCTTCTTACAAGGATAATGGAAG
This sequence comes from Bacillus silvicola, assembly GCF_050524305.1. Taxonomy (NCBI): domain Bacteria; kingdom Bacillati; phylum Bacillota; class Bacilli; order Caryophanales; family Bacillaceae; genus Bacillus; species Bacillus silvicola. The sequence continues at coordinate 27,552 of NZ_JBNGVC010000019.1, read as the reverse complement.
GATAGGTTCAGTTGCAAAATTTCTCAAGAGATAAACAGAGGTATGAATGTATGACTAAATAGTATGCGGATACTAGTAATTGTTGTAATTCATTGTACCTTGAATCAAAAAATATTTATAGTTGCATAATAGTTAATCACAAATTCCTCGTCTAGTTTAATGCGAAGAAACTTTGCAACTGAACCATTTTTCTTACATACGCCTGAGAGAATGGAATGCGTTCGACAACATAATTAAACAAAAGTTTGATTAAAAATAGGTGCGAAAACAGTCAAGGTAATCCACTTGACTGTTTTCTAATGTGGCTTTTGTTCTCTCTCATATACACCAGAAGTCCCCACCTTATAAAAATAGTTCATATCAACAAAAAAAGCCTAGCATATGAGGTATGCTGGGCAAGATAGAATGTATGAAAAAATATTGAACAAAAACGAAGGTATATTGATACTAGCACAGATTATTCTATATCAAAAGAAGTTGTTGAAGTTCTGTATCTCGCCTATAATTTAAATACTGAGTATTACGAAAAGAATTGTGGTGTATGGAATGGAAATTGCAATCGTAGTATTAAAATTTATTGGTGGCGTGATTCCCTTAGTGACAGATCTTTTAAAGACATTCATGTAATCTAAGGTTTTGCACGTATCTCCTCATTATTTTAACCATAGAAGAAACATAGGATATCAGCCATTCAGAATTGCTAGATCGACATCTTCTCCTTCCAAGATAGAGAGATTTTGCATCCACATCTCTTCTGTTAGGAATAAACCACCCTATAATTTCTAAACACTTATCAAGACCATTCCCTTGACAAAGCCGCGCGGCATCGCTAAGACTCTATAGGTAAAATAGCGATGCCAGAAGGAGCCGGGTTTGTCCTGGCAGAAGATCAATTGACATGCGGTCACATGTGACAAAATCTTGTTTTGTGTTTTACCAGGTACAAGTACTAGATTCTTGCGCCACGGTATAGCAAATGAAGTTTCGTTCCGTTATGCTACCGCGATTCTATATAAGATCGCACCGCATGATATAAAAATTCCTCTTGCCCCATTTCTTCAGCTTTTGCCATGGCGATGACTTGTTGTTTAAAGGCATGATCTGCATGAAACGAAAGGGATTCCATATTACTTTTTAAAAAGACGCCTTTTGTATGTGGAACAAGGGATCCCGATGTCATATGGGTATACAAATACTGTATCTCTTCTTGCCATTCCGCAGGATTAACCCGCAATAAACATGGTTTTACCTCCAAGTGTATTGTGTCTTGTTGAAGGGATACCCGCATATTTGCCACGCCAATTTTTTCATAAAACAGATTGATTAATCGATATGGCATCGCATGAAAGAGTTGTGGTTTCCGGAAGGAAAACGAGAGAATACCACGCTTGGTTATCACGGGGGTTTTCGGATACGTAGGTACGCGATATCCCTTCTCCTTATAGGCTGATAAAGAGAATACGGCTTCTTCTTCCGTCATGACTCTCCCATCCGTTCCGTTGATTTCAATGACACGTGCTTGTTTCGATGTTTCCTGATGTGTCAACAATTGAAAGAGAAAGATTTCTGTATCCTGGATTTTCATGCGGAATCTTTTGCGTTCCTTTCGATTGGCTTTGCTATCATACTGCTTTTGAAAAGCTTCGAGATCTTCTTCCCCAATTACATAGACTTGCTTCCCTCGCTTTTCGACCTGTGTCGCTGGTAGCTTTCCAGATTTAATATAAGTAAAGATAGTGGAAGGAGCGACGTTTAATAAATCAGCGGCTTCCTTTGTTGTAAATCCATCTACTTGGTCTTCGATCATTAAGGATTGGATATCTTCCAAGTAAAAGATTTTACTACCGAATTGCTTCCAATTATCTTTATATACACACGCAATTAAACCTTCTTTTTCCTTTTTCAAAACGGTCTGTACGGTAACTTCTAACATTTCCGCAGCTTCTTTTGTTGTGACAGTTGGTTTCGTAAGAAACCATACATCCTGTGACATATGTATATACCTCCTTATAATCTATGATACTCGTAAATCATACATGTATTATAACAAATCCCTACAAATACAGAAATAGAATAGATACAAATAAAATATAAATTATATTCTTAACAGAAATAAAAATCATGTGACATTCAATTTATAAGTAACAGTATTATACAATTACATTCTATTGGAAAAATAAAATAAAACTATATTATATATAATTTAAAAATACATTGATATGCAAATAAATTATAAAAAAATATAAGTATAGTTTAATACAGAAGAATGTGGGATTCTTATAGAAAGAATATGAATTATAATTTGTATAATTGATAGAAGTGAAATAAAATGATAAATACAGTTAATAAAGATAATTATATTCATAATCTTTAATAGGAGAGGTGAATTTAAAGTATGGATAATAAAAATAAAAAAGAAAACTTACCGATTATTAAAAATAAAAGTGAATACATAGATAAATATTTAGAGAATATAAGAGATATCTTTCCATTTCTGCATAACAATCGTTATGTAGATAAAGTGGAAGATAAAATGGAGATAGCTGAAAAAGAGGGAAAGAGTAAATATACGTATCTAAGTGACCTAGAAGTAATTTATCATTTCGTACATTTACAAAAAGATATGGATGAAAAGAAGAATAAAAAAGAAGATACAAAAAAGAGCTATGTGTCTGAAATCTTGTCATTTTGTCAATGTATGGTGCAGCATGCAGAAGAATTCGAATTGAATGGGGAAGAGGTACAGCAAAGTGCTTCTTTATTGAAGACATTGCAACCTTGGCATATTCGTAAATATAATTCCTGGTTGAAACAGGTACAGAAAGGTAGGAATAGGGATACATATGCAGTGGCAACACTTGCAAAGAAAACAGTGCTCATTCGTTCGTTTTTAAAACACCTTCATGTATTTGCTTATATTGAAAAACCTCTTCATGAAGAACTCCAGCGCGCAAATGTAAATGAACAGGATCGGCCAAATCGGGACCTATCCTATGATGAAGTGATGAAAATCTTAGGGTTTTATAAAGAAAGAGGTCATTTAGTAAACTATACAATTTTACTAGCTCTGGCAAGTACCGGTGCAAGAATTCAAGAATTATGCACAGTAAAAGTCAAAGATATACACTACGAAGGAAAATACTGGTTAAAAGTCACAGGCAAAGGGGATAAAGTGCGTGAACTTTTCATTTCGGAATATTTGTATCAGTGTATTTGTGAAATGAGACGAAGAAGAGGGTTCCAAACTATATTGGATCGAGGAGATGAAAGTCCTTTATTTGTAAATCAAAGAGGAAACTTTTATAATTCAAAAACGTTATCAAATCAGGTAACAGATATGATAAAAAAGACAAATTTAGATTTTCTGCAGTATCGTGAGAATCCAGTAACGGCGCATACATTCCGTCATGCTTTTGCAATTATGGCAGTAGAACAAGGAAATGCAGATTTATATCACTTAATGCAGACGCTTGGTCATGAAGATATTCAAACAACTAAGATTTACTTAGAGAAACATATGAAGCGTAAGAATAATGTAGGGACTACTTTTGCGGAACAGCTTTATTGAGAAAAAGACTGATAAAAATCTTGTTGTTTGTGTTTGTTTTACTCGAAACCTCTTCATAAACGCCAGGAGAAGCATCATGAGATTTTCGGATGGGTGAATCATATTGATAGTTAAGAAGATTAAATGTGTGTTAGAAGGTAATCTGAGCGTTCGTTTTTCTGTGAAGTAGGCTAAAAACAATCATTTACTCACACACATAGAAAGAATAGAGCCCTTCAAATAAAAACGTTTATAAAGAAAATCGTAATGTCAAAAAAGAGGAATTGGCGATTGTATAGCGAAAAGATACAGGGAGATTAATATGAAATATAGCAGTAAGAGAAGGCATATGGATACTCCTCGGGAGAATTCGTATGTTTTTTCTCTTTTTTGCTGATTGTATACAAAAAGAAGGGGCATGCGAGCACAATTCATTCTTACATAAACACGAAAACAATGTCTACGCAACAGAGAACTAGCGTAAAGTTAGCTGCCATGTCCTGCCTATCATACAAAAACGACCTGTTGTCTGGTACAGGTCGTTTTTGGGGTTCTGGTGCGAAAACTTTGAAGTATATGAAAATGGTCTATCAAACTTGGAAATACTGATAGTACTACTCTATAAAAGGTGTGTGATCAGTATGGAAAAGGAGAATTTATTTAAGTGGAAACATTATCAACCAGACATCATCTTGTTTACTGTTCGTTGGTACCTACGGTACAACTTAAGCTTTCGTGATTTGGTGGAAATGATGGAGGAACGAGGGTTATTCCTGGCTCATACAACTATTATGCGATGGGTACATCAATATGGGCCGGAGTTTGATAAACGAATTCGACGTCATCTCAAACAAACGAATAACTCATGAAGAGTGGACGAAACATATATAAAAGTAAAAGGACAATGGATGTATTTATATCGTGCCGTTGATTCTGAAGGAAACACGATTGACTTTTATTTGAGTAAGTCTAGAAATCATAAGGCTGCAAAGCGATTCTTCAAGAAAGCCTTGCGGTCTTTTCATGTCTCAAAACCTCGTATCATCACGGTTGATAAGAACCCTGCTTATCCAATTGCTATCGAACAATTGAAGAAAGAAAAAAGGATACCAATAGGCACCAAAATCCGAAGGATAAAATATTTAAATAACATAGTAGAACAAGATCATCGTTTTATTAAAAAACGTATACGCTCTATGTTGGGATTTAAATCATACAAAACATCAGCCTCTATATTGAGTGGTGTTGAAGCCATGCATATGGTCAAAAAAGAACAAATTGATTTGCAGGACCAGTCTGTCCAAAATCAAAATATTTTTATCAACCAGCTGTTTGGATTAACTGCTTAACAGGTGATTCCGTTAGGAATCCTTGATTCTTTTTTATTTATCATCTTTTTGCACCAGAACCTTCTACGTTGTCTAGAAAGAAATATGTCTACAGAGGAAGTCATAAAAAGAACAGGATTCCTTTCTCATCTATCAGTAAAGCGTTATGCAGAATATGCAAATCAACATTCACATGGAAAATAATTTGAATAGAAGCACCTTCTATGGCATACTAAAATAGTATAAGTTTATTTGTAGAAATGTAACGATTGAACTTCTTTCTTATATACATAAATGCAAAAGGGTAATATTTTCAATTTTTTCTTTTTTCATAGGAATCTGCGGATACAAGAGTCGTAGAACATGAAACATACGAAAAGCTCCCTAACTTGTTATACAAATCAGGGAGCAAAAGGTAGTACAGTATCGTTTACGCTAAGTGTAGCACAAACAGGTTCATTCGGTCTGTATTTTTCTGAATATTCGATTTATTATTAAATATTAGTTCTTTAGGTTTAGAAGCTCCAGTGGAACAACTAACCTTTTGAAAAAGTGTACCGTACACTTTAATTGTCTAAAATATGGCGTATTTCCGATATATCCATATTCGTAAACTTTGCAATATCTTCTATATTCATGCCATTTTTATGCATGCCTCGGATAAGTTGGATTTTTCCTTTTTCCATACCCTCTTGAAGCCCTTCTTCTCGTCCCTTTTCCATGCCTTTCTTTTCGGCATACTTATACTTAGAAGCTTCATCAATAAGAGCCTTTTGTCTCGCCTCATATGACATACGGAATGCAGGGTCTTGACTCATCTTTTCCCACTTCTGCATCGCATCTTTTAAAATCGGATCTCGGTTCATGGCGATCTCCTCCAGTGTATGCGTTAATTGTGTATCCTCGTTTGCGGACAGTAACAGTAACCATCTCACAAAGGAATCTTCCCACGGATTTACTTGTTCTTCTTTCCATTGTGCCATTAATTTTGGAATTTCAATTACGTGTAATTCTAAATCGTCTACGAGTAACTTTTGTAACTCGATATCCCACAGTTTTCCTGTTGTATGGAATGTTTCGTATTCTGAGAAAACAGGAAAGTTTAAAATGTTAATGGTGATGGTTTTTCTGAGTGCATCGTAAGAGCCACCTTTTTGCATTTGAGAAGCATATAAACGACTCCAATAATACAAACTGCGTTTTAAAAAATCATGTTGGTCATTGAGCTGTATTTCAATAGAAATTTGGGTATTATCGTCTAAAGTTGCTAATACATCTAGAATGGACAATTTGTCCTTTTCATATTCTCGATGCAAGTGCGGGTCTTCTATTTGTAAGATTTGAATCGGTGAAGAGAGCGAAGACGCTAAAATCACGTTCAAAAATTGCATTAAAATTTGTTCATTTCCTCTTGAGCCAAATAATTGCTTGAAAGCAAAATCGACTCGCAAATTGACTAAAGGTTGATCCATGGTTAGAGTCACCTTTCTGTTTCGTATGCTATACGATTTTTTTGTCATTCCCCTTTTTCGGGGAATGAGCAAAGAATCTATATGCCTATTGTATCGGAGAAGGAAGAGGAGAAGCAACCCTTGTGAAGATGTTTTGGGTCATTTATTTTTAAATACATTATGGTACGTGAAATTATATTTTTGTAGCTTAAACATGCACCTATCTTTTTATGTCTTTCCCTTTTCTATCGAGGATTTTACCTGTCATCTTTTTAACCTCCTTATCAATTCCTATGCAGGGATTTCGTCTTTTTGCATGGAAATATATTCACTTTGTCTTTTTCTTTTGTTATAAAGGCATCTGAACGCCCGTTTTTCTCGCTTTCCGCCAAAAAACGAACGATTTTATCGGATTCTAAAAACCAATAAAACAAAATATACGAATTATAGATGTACAGTCAAATGAGAAGAACAATAGTACACCGCTCGGTGTTTCAACTCTTCATACGTGTATAATTTTTGTTTATCAAATAATTTGGGATGCTTCTGTCTATAGTATCCGAACAATTCTTCTCCATTTTCCCGTATACGATACCGACGAGTTTGTCTGATTGTACCTGGTATTTCTTCAGGAGCAAACTGTTTGAGTATTTGTAATGCTTGTGAAGATGGGATTTCTTCCCCTGTTACATAGGCATGGATAAAGATAAGTTCTTTTATTGTTATATAATTGTAATGTGAATTCCCGCTCATAGAAGAATCCCCTCCTCGGTCATTATTTTCATCCGTACATGACTAGGTATATAAATGAATCTATCTGTTTAGCCTATAAGTATCTTCAGCGTTTGTTTCACTTTTTCATCGTCCACTCGATAAAATACTTCTAATCCTTTTCGCTCATATGCTACGACTTTATGTGATTTTAACTTGCCAAGATGTTGTGAAACAGTGGATTGTGGCATGGCGAGATACCGTTGTAATTCAGAAACATTTAATGAAGTTTTCTTTATTAATTGATGTACAATTTGGAGACGGACAGGGTGTGCTAATACCCTTAATACTTCTGCAACACGTTCTAATTCATTTGGCCCCGTGTAAAAGACATTTTTCATCTCCTTTTTCCTCCTTTATGTGATTTTTTATACGTCTCCTCCATCAAATTCATTTCCTTATCTTTTCATATCTATTCTACCATATCTCATCTTGTATAGGCATAGAATTAGGAACAGCAAAAAGGACATCTTCCCCAGGAAGATGCCTTTTTTAGGTAACTCTCTCTAGATGTTAATAATATTATATGCAATTTATTCATAAATATACTAAATAATTGTATGCTAGTAAATTAGACGTGTTATTCTTCACAAACACAGCTATTCCATATGCTACGAAAGTTGCTGGCTCTACCACCCGATCCTTCACAACAATCTTGATTGTGCTAGCGAAGAATCAAGAACACGCTTTCGGATTATAAAGTCTACATCTCATTTTGTCAATAGCAGACAAATAACAAAAATATAAACAATAAAATAGTATACACATTTCAATTATAGGATTCATACCCAATCATTTTTATAAATTCGTTGCATATTTCGCAAGGCGATCAGCTAAATCATTGTACTCATTACCGCTATGAGCCTTTACCTTTACAAAAAGTATTTCGATGTTACGCATGTATTTTTGCATAAAATCTTGATACTCTTGTGTCTGAGTGGTTTTAGCTTTCCAGGCTTTTGTTGCGAAATTTTCAATACCTGTATAGTCATAGTACAAAATCATGTGTTTCCAGCCATTCGCTAAAGCCAATTCTACCGCACGTCTTGCACCCATGAGCTCAGCACCTACATTATGGGTAACTGTTACATCTGAGTAGGGATAGGCACTGAAATCTTTTAAATACACCTGATTTTGAACAATCATGACTAAGCCATATCCTGCAATTTTTCGCTTCATGTTATAACTTCCATCAATATAAACTTCTACGCCGGCTTCTTGAGAAACACCTGCGGAATGTAATTTTGTTGGCTGTTCTTTTATGTTTTGAGAAGGAGGAGATACCTGGTGTTTTTTATTTTGAATGAGAGTGGATGACAAATATTGTTGCGCTTCTTTTTTAGAAGGAAAAGAGCGGTACTGAGCACCTGAATACCCTTTTACATGCGTCTCACATTCTTTCCAAGAATAAAAAATACCAGTTTTCCTCCCTTTTCGCACAGCATATACTTTCTTTTTCATCCCTCTTCCCCCTATTTCACTTCTAACGTGCGCTGATTCATTACTTCAATTATCTCTCTTTATATAATGGCATCATATTTTAGACAATTTAATTTTTTATGTATACATTTCTTCAAATCGTTATCCTAAAGGTAAGGCATACGCTCCATTAGAACAAAGGAAGAAACAGAGAAGATAAGATTTAAATGTATACTAACTTTGGGTGTTGAATATTTTAATAAATATTACAGTACGTGAAATTATATATATATGGACATAGAATAACTATTTACACCTTTCCTGTAAATCCGTCCTTTCCGGAGATAGTGTGAGATACTATCATTCTTCCTGGAAAACGGATTTTTTTATGCATTCATTTTTGGATATTTATGAGTTTTGCAACACCCTCACATTTGTAAAAAGGGAAATTGTACGTCTTCCATCTATTATTTCCTCCTTTTATACACTCCCACTCTAACTTTAGAATGGTAAATCGTCGTCCGAAATATCAATTGGTTTTCCTGCATTTGAGAATGGATCATCATTCTTTTTAAATTCAGAATTACTAGATTGATTAAATGGACTTGAACCTTGATTACCAAGACTAGCCCCCACTGGCTGTTGATTAAATGAATTACGTTCTCCTCCACCACCATTACGTGGCTCTAAAAATTGTACGCTCTCTGCAAGTAACTATTTAGTTTACTAAAAAACGACATATCTGCACGCTGGATACGACTGAGGATTGCCTCAGGATTTTTATCAATAGATTCTATAAATTGATAGATTGAATCCATAAGATGATCCATCGTTTCATGATAACAGTTTGCTAAAACATTTTCTTTCATTACCTTCCATACACGTTCAATCATATTTAAGTTCGGGGAATATGGAGGTGAAAATAGCAAAGTCAGACGGCGGTTATTTTCTCGCATAAACGATTTCAGTAGCTTAGCATGATGATACCTTGCGTTATCTAATACAAGCACAACGTGCTTATTTTCATATTCTTTTAACACATATGTTAAAAATTGCTGAAACGTTTCAGCATTACAGCAATCTGCTTTTGTACAGAGAAATTTACCCGTGATTGCATCAATCGTACCGAATAAAGACGTCGAATTACGCTTTCCTAACACTGCAATTTTCTTTTGTTTCCCTTTTGCAAACCATGTAGCATGAACGGTTTGACTATCTCTAAAGTGACATTCATCTTGATATAAGAGTACGGTATTTTCATCAATTAAGCTTTTTTTATCATATCTAATTGTTTTTGAAACTGTATTTGTTTTTCTTTATTTGCTTTTTTTAATACATAAGTAGCATTTGTATAAGAAAAATTCATCCGATGTAACATTTTTCGGATGCCTTCACGCGACATACAAATAGCAAATTTCTCTTTGATGACATATTGGATATTTCGTGTATTCCAGAAAGATTCTTGACCAAATTGCAACTTCGCTGGAGTTGTATGTAAAATGAGTTGTTTTAATTCTTCCTGTTGTTGCTTAGTTAAATATGGCTTTTTCCCAGGGATTTGTTTACGAGTAAGTAATCCTTCCAGCGCATGTTCTTTGAATTTTTTCACATAACTAGAGACGCTTTGACGATGCATCCCGAGTATGATTGCTACATCTACCATTGTGTATCCTTCCATTACCATTCGAACAGCTGTAATACGTCGTTGACGAGAAGTTTGTTTTTCTTTTTTCTCTATTTTTCGTAAATCTGATATTGTGAAATCATGTGATTTTTGTATTTTATGTGGCATAGTGTATCTTTCTCCCTTTATGTTTTTTTACAAACATTATCGGGTATCCTGAAACGATTTATACATGGTGATATTTTATTGTGGACTTATACAGGTTAATTTAAAAGGCTCTGTTGCAAAGTTTGAAAAAGATATGTATAGGTCATTTTCATACGTTTGTCCTATCAGAACTATATTTTCTCAATATGGCTAATGAGTATATGTGATAAAATAAAGGATGATTTTGTATATTATTAAAATTAAAGTGGTTATCAAGTCAAAGGAAAAGGCACTCTCATGAGTGCCTTTTCCTTATAAAACACATTCGTTACTACGCTACTGAGATCATTTCTAATAACAGGTTAGTGAAAGAGGAAGATAGGATGTGTAAATGTGTACAAACCAGTTATTTTTTAAGATTCCAAACAGATTTTTATTTTACAATCCTTTTTATTTCTCATGTTGTTCGACATAGTCTACCAAAGGGATTTAATGGTATAAATATTATGAAGTTATACGACAATCCTGTATGAACGTATTCATCAATCATACAAGTTTTCTTGTGATGGGAATATATGCTCGCTTATGCAAGTACTTCACTCTGTTTGTTACGTTACATTCTTGATAAAACGGGATACTCTCAATCGAACTTGGCTGATTCAGCCAAGTTCGATTGTAAATATTTGTTTCTATTGTAAGAAACGTGAGTGTTTTCAGTGGTAATACTAATTAGCAGGTAAAGGTTGGGTTTTTCGCAACTGTTCCTGACTTTGCCGAAAAACGGGGTGTTGGTTTGGTCGTAGTGGAGCAGGAGATAGATCTACTGGACGTAACGATAGACAAGATTTCCATTGTTGCGGATTTCAGGGAAGGTTTGAGGAAATCGGATTTTATACAATCAGTCACGAACACACAGATCTATGACAGACAGCCATATACTTCACGTAACTTTGGTTATCAAGAAGTGTTAAAATCAGAGTTTCTTCAAGTAGGTTATATAGAACTTGCAGGCGAAATGAAAGGGATAGACATAGATCTACAAAAATTAATATTTCATAGAATACGGCTAGAAATGGAAATCGAACGGGAAAGTAAACGCCGTGAGCATGGAGAAGCGATGCTATCAAATGAGGAATATCAGAGGTTATTCGAAAATAAGGAAGATATACAAGCGTTAATCGAACAAACAAATGAAGAGGGAATGCTTACAGATCGACATAAAATAGAGTATCATAAAAAACACATTGAAGTATCTTTACGTGAATTGCAATCGATCTTACAGTCGACAGCAGATGAGATAGATGAAATATATGCAAATGTAGATTTTTCAATTCAGTCGATGCGACGGTATCATGAAAAGCACTTGTACGCTCTTCATGAAAAAAGGAGAATCTTACAAAAGCAAATTCAGACGAAGCAAATAGAGTTGGAAATGGATGCAGAAAAGATGTGCTTACTTGATGAAGAAGGATTTCTTCCCTATACAAAAAAGACAACCAGAAAGCATTTGATAAAGGCAGTACGATTTGAATTTAATCCAAAATATATGAAATGCAATCCAATCGTGAACGAATCTATACGACATGTTTTGGGGTTACTAGAGAATATAGAAGTCACAGGTATACATATTGCACTCGATTATGCTGTGAACATATCCGATCTCAAAATAAGAGATTTATCCAGCAAAACGGAATATATGATACTCAGTCGTGATAAAACATTAGAAACACTCTATATAGGTGTAAGATCATCTGATAATTGTTTATGTATTTATAATAAGAAGAAAGAAGCGGAACAAAATGGTTCCATTGATCCGTATCCGGATATAGAATATGTAACACGTTTCGAAGCGCGCTTAAGAAAGAAGAAGACCTTAGAACTATGGGAAGAGGATTGGACCCCCTTTGACAACATAATTGTGAGTACATTACAGCAATTGGGACAAATGAATTTGAAATTGAATGATAAAATCATTCTTGATGCAATTATGAGTGATAAGTACGGAAGGTATTGGGGGATGATGGACAAGTATCAAAAGACAGCCTGGAGAAAAAAAATGAAGGATCTTGTCCCGAAAAAGTTAGACATAGCAAAAGATTTTTCCAAAAAAAAGAAGTCACTTAGTGAGGAACTAAATGACTTACTCAATGGTTCGATGCTCCATACAATGTTCACAAATATAGAGCCAAGCAATTAAGCATGAATAATCTACTCAAACTGTATCATGATGTGGGGTTGAAAGCAAGTGAATCCTACTTGAGAAATGAAAGTGAATCATCTGACTACATCTATAAAGAGAAGGAATATGACATTTTTTATGTAGGAATGATGTTCGGTTCGGATATATTTTTTTGTACGAATACCTACTAGGTTCTTAACACGTAAGATGTGTTGTGAACAAAAAGAGGAATGAATGATGGCTATAGAATGTCATGAATCTGAATATCATTCTTGTGAAAAAAGAAATATATATGGGGATAGTTGAGGTTATCCTACAATGGCTTGTTATACAGACGGGATTCTTCATTTTTTACGACGAGTAAGCCCAGGTACTTGCATTGTGTTACAGTATGATGGGCAACGCCCTACCACCACGACATTTCAAGGATTCCAGTACGGTGAAATCATCTTATCTGATTTTGGTGGTTTTCCTATGCTCGCACATCTTGCGATTCAGGCAGTAAATGTGATTGCTCTTGGGTTTCCTGTTTGTAAGCGTCCAAAAATCCACAGAGATTGTGATTGTGTAGATGCGTAAATAAGGTATGTTTGACTGGAAACAGATTTTGTATGTTGTGAAGATCAAAATATATTCCCCCCCAATAGAAAAAAAGCGGGGTATAATGTAACAGGGAAATCTATACGCGTCCTAACGTCTCCTGTATTTTCAGGGGATTTTGTTTTGTAAAATCTTTGTTATTCTCCTCATCGTTATCGTGTATTTCGGATTGAAAGATGAGGGCTGCATTCAACTTTCGTCACTACTAGCCCCCATCGTTATATTCTTCTAGCAATGAGCCTAATAGAATTTCTTTTTGAATGACGAGTTTTAATATATGTTCGATGGCTTGCATATTTCCGCTCTCAATCGTTCCTCGTAATACGTCTGTCAGTGCTTGCTCCATGTTTATAATTGATTGCAATGCGGGACAAGATGACACGGTTACCGAGAAAACTTGTGCGATATAAGTCAACCCCCCTCCTCCGGCAGGGGATGCCACAACGGATGTTGTGGCACTTTTATCGCCTGGACGAACGAAGGGACTCACATCCACCTCTAGTGTATCCCAGAATCCTCTTACTGCATCCATTCCCTCTATACCATCTTGCTCATGAAACGCATCTGTAGAGCGGAGTGTAGCCGTGGGACCTGCGACGACTACGCTGTTACATATCGCCTGATTTCCAGGAGAAGTAGCTTGACTGTCTGCGACGATATAAAAAGTTTTGGCCTCTGGAAATTCCGTTATTTGAAAACCAGAAAAGGTTGTCGAGACGGTATGATTATAGAAAGTAACCCCCCCATCGTGGATGATAACGGTTTTTAACAATAAATTGGGATTGGTAAAGATCAGGATAAGGGAAGCACCTTCCAAAAGTGGAAAAGTTGCTTTTACAAATGGAGAGGAACTGTCGGTATCTCCTGAAGGAAATCCAGTTAATATATTGAGACCATCTGTGACGATTTCTGTCACATCCGCACGAAATACATCCATACTTCCCGCATTCCCACAAGGTGGAGCGATAGAGGAGGCAATGGATTCTCCGGTAATGGGAACACCATTGCATACACCCTGTGCGTTCACAGTCTGGAAATTCAAACGAAGCACAGCCCAATATAGAAAAGCTTTGTAAATCGTAGAACCTTCTGGAATGGACCCTTTCATATTGATTGTTCCGAAACCACGATTCCGCATTCCTATACCTTTTGCCACACAATCTCCTTGTATCGTTTTCTGAAAAAAGGGAGTCAACGGTACCGAAGGTTCCATAATAGACTTCACATCACGATGACAAGCGCTTTTAGAATGTCGCTTTGACATGATACATCTCCTTTGGATTTCACTTGTTGCATAACGGTATTGATTCTTCATGGATAGGAAAATGTGGTTACCCACATTTTATGGAGAGAATTAACATGGGTCATCGAAGGAAGAAAATTCTTCTACTAAAAGTTCCAGGATGATTTCTTTTTTGATAACGAGCTTTAATATTTTTTCAATGGTTTTCGTATTTCCACTTGCTACAGCCGCTTTTAATGCGTCTGCGAGCGCCTGTTCCATATTGGCAACGGCTTGCTTAAAATCATGGTTTGATGTCATACTTTAAGCTCCTTTCTGCATGATGGTAGATGGTACGTGTTATCTTTATAATATTTAGGTTATGCATAGGTATCAAAATGGTTATAGCGGCATCAAAATATTACATAGGGATATCCTGTATGCTCATCAACAGATAGAAAAATAATCGCTTACATTACACGCCTGGAAAATAAAACGACGACCTACTACCATAGATCGTCGCTTGTTGGAAGTTTAGGATGACTTCTGTATTTCATTCGTTTTTTATCAATACCGAAGGTTAGTCAATATCTCGACAGCGTCTTGGACAAGATGCTACAACGGATATTGCATTAATTTGATCAACAGCGATATGGGTAAAGGCTGCACAGTCATCAAAATTATCAAGATCACTTACAATCAGCGTGCAGCCATCAAATGAAACCTCTTGAAAAATAGCATTTACGGGATCTTGAAAACCAAATTGGATACGAATACAAGTTCCTGGACTTAATTTTCGTAGCAACCGAAGAACGCTATTATGTCTACAATGAAAGCGACAACCATCATCAAAATCACAGCGACGGCGACGGCGAAAACCATCATCAAAACGGCACATAGTATGGCCCCCTTTTTTTTCTATCTGTACATCGTATGAAAGAATCTCGTAATTGGTATGGGTATCCGTTGAGTTCGTAAAATAGAAGAGGATGGGGAGCGTTCTACGTCTTTTTTTAAAAACATACATTATGTTGTATGACAAAAAAATGGTATGCAAGGATTGGCAATAAAATAAAGATGTATAGGATGTAGTATGTTTCATGAAATAAAGAAGGGAAATCGAAAACATTATTAGAATATTTTGTATGAGAAATGCATGACCCCTAACTTGTGTGTCATGTTTCTTTTGTTGAAATAGAAGAAATGATGCAAGACAAACCCTTCCGGTTTCTGACAAAAAAATAGGCTTGTTGTAAAGCTTGTAACACGAACTCTTTTGTCATTGTACGATTTTGATTGGTTTTTTTTACTTTGAATTGTTAATTTCATACATGATCATGTACAGGATCATAGTGTTTCGAGTTGGTGGTTGCTTTATATGTTTTTACATCTGATGATTGTAATCCTTATTTTCTCATAATAAACGCTATTACCTCATAAGAGATACGAAGAATGACCAAATATTGATACCTCCATCTCACTCGTAAATGACTTATGAGATAGAGGTATCAATATTTCTGCCGAATACCAAAAGGCAAGGAAGTGTTCGGTAACATGCTATCTACAAATATAAGAATCTCATAAAACTAGATACTCTTGGGTTTGTAGGTACATCCCATCCCTAAAAACCTAACTGAATCATACAAGGAGGCGAGGATATTGAAAGCAGGGCAGTACGGTAGAGAGTATGAAATGATGCAAACTGGAAAACATCATCCACTTCCATTGGAAGGCATGAACCAGTCCGCAGCAACCATAGATAATACGGAACAAGTCCAATCGAGCGTGTCATTTTGTTCAATCGTACAGGTGCCAAATGGCTTTGTGTACGTACCGAACGGTACTCGAAAACTCGCATATAGCCTGTCTGGCTTAGCTACTGTAAAAGAAACCTCTCAGAAAACCATTACAGTAGACAATTGCGGACCGGTGGATGTGACACTGAATCTTTTGAAAGTGGTGGGAAGCATCGCATATATAGTCAATGCACAAGTGCAGGGAGAGTGCGGGGAGAAACAGGGTGCTTCTTCAGGACGTGATAATCAAATTGAGATGAGTCATACGGGGCATATTCCAGTGAATACGGTACTGAAGTTTAGTGTAGCAGATCTTCCAGATTATCAAATAGAAGAAAAAAATGTCATAATTTCAGCATTTGACGTCACGCCGGTGCAAGAGCAAGAAAATCAGTTTCTTCGTTTTACAGGAATATTGAATTTTCAGAATGTTCCGAAGTAGAGTTCATGTTAGAAACTTACAGAATGAGGAAATGATTACCGTACATATGATATGTCATTATCTTGAAACCAGTCCTGATTTTTCATTTCTTTCATTTTAAATCTGTATGTAGTGCAAAAGAAGAACAAATATGGAAGAGTATATGGAAGGATGCAGATGAAATCGAATCAGCCTTCTTGATGGGAAGGCGAGAGAAGGATTGGGGGATTATGAATGAATCAAATGGATCATAACAATGAATATGAAGTCATGGATAGTGGTAGCATGTATCGCCAGCCAAGGTATCCACTTGCGAATGCATCAGGTTCTGAACTGCAAAATATGGGGTATAAAGAGTGGATGGAGATGTGTCCAGATGTAAAACGAGAAATTCTCGGACAGATAGGAATCCGCCCCTATCAGATAGATGAATGGGAGGCTGTTGGAAAGACACTAACGATAGTTACGGGGACAATTGCTGCAATCGCAGGTGTGGCTTCAGCTTCGTTTCCACCATTAATAGTTGTAGCGGGCGTATTCGCAATTATTTCTTTGCTTCTAGATGTGTTGTGGCCGGACTCTGATCCTGCATCTGCGGATTCGCAAAGCACATGGTATGAGTTCATGGATGCTGCAGAAGTGATGGTAGGTAAGAAAATTTCAGAAGTGGTAAAAAGTAGAGCCGATGTTCAATTAAGAATTGTACAGTCACGAATTCAAGATTATCAACAGGCAGCCTGTAATTTCCAAAAATACCCCAATGATGCAAGGTATCAGGAGTTAATAAGGGATGCATTTGATGATGCTGAAGATGCATTGAAAGACGCCATAAAACTCTTTAGTGAACCAAGGTATGAACTCCTACTGTTATTCAATTATATGCAGGCAGCCAATCTTCATTTGCTTTTGTTAAAGGATGTTGTAAGATTTGGAGAAAGCTGGGGATTCCCACAGCAAAGAGTGGATCAATATTATACGAACACGGGTGTAGGTAACCCAGGCATGGTACAATTAATAGTACAATATACAAACTATTCTATGAATCAGTATGAGAGAGGGATAAGGGATAAGGAAGAAGAAACAAAGGGGTCGTTCCACTATCAGGAGGAGTATTTTACGTATCGTACAAATATGACTATGTTGGTGTTAGATCTTGTAGCGCTATGGCCAACATATGATCCATACAGGTATCCGTTAGCTACAGAAGTACAACTCACGCGAAAAGTATTTTCAGCTTGTATTGGCGTTCCAGCGGGGAATTTTGACAAATGGCCTATCGAAATGGGTATGACATGGGATAGCGCTCCTACGCTATTTCGGTGGTTGCAGCTGTTCACTGTTGTAGGTTATCGCAACGCCGACGTTGCTCAACACTTTGCTGGAGTAAACTCAATCTATCGGACCACCAATTCTCCTTATGATATTACGGTCGGGACTGGGAACTCCCCAAGACCTGAGGATAGGATCGAATGGAGAAGTTATGGTGGAAGGTATAACTACGTTCTCGGTAACAGGATCAGTAGTGGACGCCTAAACTACATGAGATTCTTTGATTATACTGGAGGTTCTTTCTATGCCGGATACTCCGGAAGTCCTTTGAGCTACGATACTTATTTTGGAACTCCTTGTAAGGATGTTCCTTTAGAAGCTAATGACCCTGATGTTTGCCAGCCAAATCAATGGCAGGAAAACCCAACCGGTGTTTGTTTTTCAAGCCAATATGGTACTAATAACTTGAATGCGGTTATCCCAGATGGGTACTCGTATATAAATCCCGGTAAACCATTTGCAACTAGTTTTGCTTTTGCCTGGCAATCTAATACATGCGACCCCTCAAATTACCTAAGGCGAGATAAAATTGCCCAAATCCCAGCCGTCAAGGGGAATCGACTAGGACCTAATGATTCTTACGTAATTAGGGGTCCTGGTTTTACAGGAGGAGATTTAGTAGAGCTAAGACCAGGGCTAGTAACAGGGGCAGGGGGAGTATTAGAAGTTCATCTATACAAACCTGTAGGCGTGAACTATGACATGCGATTTCGTTATACGACTGCTACATTTACTCAGTTACAAGTTGTGGTGCTAGATTCAAATCTGAACCCAATAAGAACCTTGCCAACCTTCTCGATGAGCCAAACAACAAATCAGGAATCAAACCTCTTGCGACCTGAGTCATTTTTGTACACGTACACTGAGCGCCTAACCTTAAATCAGCTCGAGAGCATAACGCTCAGAATCACAAACATTGGAACGGGGAAGGTTGTTCTCGACAAAATTGAATTCCTTCCAGTTGGAACAGGGGTGGAAGTGTATGAAGCAGAGAACAGTTTAAACAAAGTACGGAAGACAGTGGGTGCCTTGTTTACGAATGATGCGAAAAATGCGCTGGAATTGAATATCACGGAGTACCAGGTAGATCAGGCCGCAAGACTCGTAGAGTGTATGTCTGATGAGATGTATCCAAAAGAAAAAATGTGTTTACTCGATCAGGTGAAATGTGCGAAGCGACTCAGTCAAGCACGCAATTTGTTAAATGCTGGCGATTTTGAATCTTCCGAATCGTTCGGAGAGAATGCGTGGAAAACAAGTAGTCAGGTAGTTCTTGCATCCGACAATCCACTCTTTAAAGGCCGTTATCTCCATATGTCAGGTGCGAATTATTCCCCGTTTCATGATCAGGTATTCCCGACATATGCGTATCAAAAGATAGAGGAAGCGAAGTTAAAACCATATACACGATATATGGTACGAGGATTTATTGGAAATAGTAAAGATTTAGAAGTGTTTGCCGTAAGGTATGATAAAGAAGTGCACAAAAATATGAACGTACCAAATGATAGTATACTAACCAATCCATGTACGGGAGAATACCCATTAAAACAAGGTTCCTATCCTGTGATGATAAACCAGGTCATCCCGCAAAACATGTCCTGTGGTCCATGTGAAGATGGCTCACAGATGATGATGCAACAAACCAGTATGGTATGTGCAGATCCACATGAATGGGAGTGTCACATTGATACAGGTGAGCTTGATATCAATCAGAATCTGGGCATATGGGTTGGCTTTAAAATTGGAACGACAGATGGCCTAGCGACACTAGATAATATAGAAGTAATCGAAGAAGGTCCGTTAACGGGAGAAGCATTAACTCGTATGAAAAAACGAGAATACAAATGGAAACAAAAGTGGAACGAGAAATACATGAAAATCGAAAAGGCTGTGCAAGTCGCACAACGTGCGATTCAAGGCTTATTCACACATGCAGATCAAAGCCAATTGCAAGCCTCCGTCACATTACAGCATATTATAGACGCGGAGAAATGGGTACAAAACATTCCGTATGTGTATCATCCATTCTTAGTCGGAGCTTTACCAACCGTACCAGGAGAAGCCTATGATATCTTCCAACAACTGTCCGGTGCCGTTGCGAAAGCACGGGTGTTATATGAACAACGTAACGTGCTAAGAAATGGAGACTTCAATGCAGGACTATCGAACTGGCAGGGAACTGAGGGGACGCAGGTACAACAGATAGGGAATACATCTGTGCTCGTCATCTCAGATTGGAGTACAAACGTTTCCCAACAAGTATGTGTCCATCCTGAACATGGCTATGTGTTACGTGTCACAGCGAAAAAAGAAGGTTCAGGGGAAGGCTATGTGAAAATCAGTGATGGTACGGAAGAAAATACAGAAACACTGAAATTTATAGCGGGAGAAAGTGCAACAAGTTTGGTACCACCGATGACGCCGTCTCGTGAATCCTATTATGAGCAAGACATGACGAACTACCCAGCAGAACAAAGTGGATCGCAGACATATGCAAACGGGAATCAAATGAATTACCAATCAGAGAGTTTTGGAATCAATCCGTACGGTGATGAGGATATGATGAACGATCCAGCATCTTATGCGGGAACAGATTGTGGATGTGGCTGCAGTAAAAAGGCATCGATGAGTTATCCACCTAACAACTATGAAATGAATGCCTATGCAGGTAACACAAGCGGGGCCAATCCTACCGGATCAAGTTGTGGATGTGGTTGCCATAGAAAAGTATACACAAGTGAAGATAACATGACTACGTACGCTTCCGAATCCCTGTCTGGTTATATCACGAAAACAGTTGAAATCTTCCCAGAAACGAATCTTGTTTGCATTGAAATCGGAGAAACAGCGGGAACATTCCTAGTGGAAAGTATTGAATTGATTCGAATGGGTTGCGAATGATCGAATAAGTAGCAGACTCCCTGAAGTAGTAGGGAGCCTGTTTTTTATGATATACATCTTAAAATCATTTTGATGTGCTGAAATACGGATTCTTTTTATGGAGGGTTCTTACAATTCATAGCGCTATATTATCCTGTATGCTGAGTAACAGACAGAACAATAATTGCCTGCATTACACGCTGGGAAAATAAAACGACGACCTACTGCTATAGATCGTCGTTCGTTGGAAGTTTAGGATTCCGCCTGCATTTCATTCGTTTTTTATCCATACAGAAGGTTAGTCAATATCTCGACAGCGTCTTGGACAAGAAGCTACAACGGATATCGCGTTAATTTGATCAACAGCGATATAGGTAAAAGCTGCACAGTCATCAAAATCATCAAGATTACTTACAATCAGCGTGCAGCCATCAAATGAAACCTCTTGAAAAATAGCATTTACGGGATTTTGAAAACCAAATTGGATGCGAATACAAGTTCCTGGACTTAATTTTCGTAGCAAACGACGAATGTGATTATGTCTACAATCAAAGCGACGACGGCGAAAATCGTCATCAAAATCATGATCAAAACGGCACATAGTATGGCCCCCTTTTTTCCTTTTTCTATCTGTACATCGTATGACAGAACTTCGTAATTGATATGGGTATACGTTGAGTTCATAAAATAGAAGAGGATAGGAAGCGTTCTACTTATTTTAAAAAATCCCCCATTTAATGATAGGTCAATAAAATAGATATAGAAAAAAAACAAGTCTGCAGCTATTTTAGAAGACGCAGAACAGGTGAATCCTCATATTTCTTTCTGTTGTAGCATAAACATGCCAGATGGAAAGAAAAAAGTGATGTATGGTTTATCTCAGCTATCAAAAGGAAGTCAATTTCTTCGATTGATAGAAACGCTAACTTTTTAGCATAGCCCTCTTATCCCACTATATTGGTATGGGATAAGAGGGCTAAAACTGAAATGGAGGATTGTCGATGAATCAAAAATGTAATCATAATGAATATGAGACACTGGATAGTGATAGCATGCCTTGTCAGCTGAGGTATCCACTTGCGAATGTACCAGGTTCTGAGTTGCAAAACATGAATGATCAAAATGTGATGAACATGAGTGTTGGAAGGGCCTACAATATAGCGCAACAGGCAAATGTAAATGAGGCTGTCTCTACAGCGTTAAGTGTTACTGAAGCTACTCTTTCAAACACCGGAACAGCTCGTAGTAGTGTAGCACTTGCAGCGAAAGGTATTGCTGCCATTTTTAAAATCCTCTGGAAACAACGTAAACAACAAACGCAATGGCGACAATTCATGGATGCAGTAGAATACCTTATAGATAAAAATATTACAATTGCCGTACGAAGCAAAGCTATTTCAGAATTAGAAGGTGTAGAAGCTACCCTGGAGTTATATCAGGAGGCAGCCCAGGATTGGAATCAAAATCCTAGTAATGCAGCTACTCAAGCACGGGTACTTTCACAATTCCGTATTACGAATTCGTTTATGGAGTATGCTATGCCCTCATTTCGAGTGCTGGATTTTGAGGTTCCTTTACTAACCGTGTATGCACAAGCAGCTAATTTACATTTGCTCTTATTACAAGATGCAGTTAACTTCGGAAAGGACTGGGGGATGACCCCGGCAGAAGTTGTGGATTTTAATACTAGGTTTCGAAGACGTACAGCAGATTACACGGATTATTGTGTGAATACCTATAAGGTAGGTTTAGACAAAGCCGTCGCCTTAAAACCGAATATAAAAGACTATAATAAATATCCATATTTAAAAGGGTATACCACTAGTGGATCTACGACTGATTTTTACATTCCCGTGATTCATTGGAATCTTATGAATGATTTTCGAAGAGACGTGACTCTTATGGCATTAGACTTGGTAGCAATATGGCCAACATATGATATAGAAAAATATACAAACCCCAATGGTGTGAATATTCAATTATCAAGGGAGGTCTATTCAACAGCGTACGGTAAAGTTGAAAATAAATCGCAAAATTGGGAAGTTATCGAACGTAATTTTGTGCGGTCACCTCATCTCGTTACGTGGCTAACAAACTTAGCCTTTTATATGTCATCAAATCCTGGCTATTTTGATTTGGAGCAATATGCAGGGATAAAGAGCAGGCTGTCTCTCACAGGCAGTAATTCCACCTGGGAGGAAGGGCTGTCACCTGTTCAGGCATATTCTTCGATCCAGAACGTTACATCTAATGACATTGGTGGCCTGAGAATAACAACTAATGAAGTCACGTGTGCATTTGATTTTAAGAATCCTATAGGTGCAAGGATTAAGGCTTTTGGAAAATGTTATGAGTCGTCCTTCGGGGGGCAGTATGCGTATGTACATGAGGCAAGTATATCTCCTCCTTCCAGTTCTTATCCAGCCACGCATCGCCTATCCTATGGAAATGCAATGGAATCTAAACTTGCAAGTGGCACTAAGGGGTTAAAGTGTGTAGGATTATTTGGATTTGGCTGGTTGCATAACAGCTTAACACCAGAAAATACAATAGTATCTGATAAAACGACTCAAATTCCGGCGGTGAAAGGAAATGCCGTAGATAATGGCGCTACGGTGGTAAGAGGTCCTGGTAGTACGGGAGGGGATCTTGTAAGATTACCTGCGTATAATCAGCAATGGACACAATTGCGTGTGAAAGTAAGACCGTCCGCCACTGCACGAACAAGAGGATATAAAGTTCGAATCCGATAC
Organism: Bacillus silvicola; assembly: GCF_050524305.1. Taxonomy (NCBI): domain Bacteria; kingdom Bacillati; phylum Bacillota; class Bacilli; order Caryophanales; family Bacillaceae; genus Bacillus; species Bacillus silvicola. The sequence continues at coordinate 4,082 of NZ_JBNGVC010000019.1, read as the reverse complement.
GCAAGTGAAGGTAATGCCAATCTATTTGTAGGGAGGTATGATGATTCTTACGGATGGCGGGAAAACGATAACTATCCGGTTGAACGAACGTTTTCCGGAAGTATGACATATAGCGCTTTCACTTACTTGGATACCTTCAATTTTTCCGCAAATGAAGAAGAATTTAAAATAGAGCTACGTTGTAATAGTGGTGGCCCTATCTATATTGATAAAATTGAATTTATTCCAGAACCAGAACCACCAACGCCAGAACTACCAGTAACTCCTGGTATCTATCAAATCGTGACAGCTTTAAATAATAGTAGTGTTGTAGATATGGATCCAAGCACTAAGAATGTTCACTTATGGCAAAATGGTAATGCTGCTAACCAAAAATGGAGGTTCGTTTATGATTCGGGTCAAGGAGCGTATCAAATTAAAAATATAGCGGATGAAAATTTAGTATTAACTTGGCAGCGGTCGGAAGGAGATAATGTGAGAGCAGTCTCTAATGCAAACCGTCCAGAGCAGTATTGGATCATTCAACAGAGCGTTGTAGATACAGAATATGTTTTTTTACAAAATAAGTCTAATCAAACTAGAGTATTAGATGTAAGTGGTTCTGGTACTGCAAATGGAACAAATATTGGAGTATACACTAATAACGGCACCACAAATAAAAAATTCAAACTTACTAGGTTGAGTTAAAACGATGTAGTGTAATTATTTTTGGTTAAAATATACATTTAACACGCATCTTAAAGCAAAGCTCACGAAGGAGGATGTTCAATGAATTACAATGTGACAAAAGCGCGAGAGGCGGTCCATGCCTTGTTTTCGAATCCAACGACCTTACAATTGAACGTCACAGATTATCAGGTGGATCAGGTGGCAACATTAGTAGAGTGTCTATCTGATCAAATCCATCCAAAAGAAAAAATGTGTTTGCTGGATCAAGTGAAATGTGCAAAACGCTTGAGTCGGGAACGGAATCTATTAAACTATGGAGATTTTGACTCTTCAGATTGGTCTGGCGTAGATGGATGGAACATAAGTGCTCATGTATACACGATAGCGGATAATCCGATCTTTAAAGATCATTATCTCAATCTGCCAAGTGCAAATCATCCCATATTGAGTGATAAAATATTTCCAACGTATGCATATCAAAAGATAGAGGAAGCAAAGTTAAAACCATATACCCGCTACATCGTACGAGGATTTGTGGGGAATAGTACAGATTTAGAAATATTCGTCGCGAGATATGATAAAGAAGTGCATAAGAAAATGAATGTACCGAATGATATCATCCCAATCAATCCGTGTACAGGAGAATCTTTATTGCAATCAACTCCGTATCCCGTTATGTCAAGCAATAGGATGCCGCAAGACATGTGGTGTAATCCATGTGAGAATGGATATCAGACTGCAGCCGGGATGATGGTTCAACAGACAAATATGGTGTGTCAAGATCCACATGAATTTAAGTTCCCTATTGATATAGGTGAGCTCGATATGGAGCGAGATCTAGGCATCTGGGTTGGGTTTAAAGTGGGAACGACAGATGGTATGGCAACACTAGATAATATAGAAGTGGTAGAAGTAGGACCGCTAACGGGAGATACCTTAACTCGTATGCAAAAACGAGAGCCAAAATGGAAGAAAAAATGGGTAGAGAAACAAATGAAGGTTGAAAAGGCGGTACAAATCGCACGAGATGCGATGCAGACGTTATTCACAAATTCTAATCAAAATCGTTTGCAAACGGCTATCACATTACAGGATATTTTACGTGCGGAACAATTGGTGCAGAACATTCCATATGTATACAATGCATTCTTACAAGGGGATGTATCAGGAGTACCGGGTGTAGCGTATGCATATGACATGTTTCAACAACTTTCCGACGTCGTTGCGACAGCCCGGTGGTTATATGATCAGCGAAATGTGCTGATTAATGGGGGTTTCACTGCGGGATTGTCAAACTGGAATCGCACAGAAGGTGCAGACGTACAACAGATTGGAGAGGAATCTGTGCTCGTGATTTCAGACTGGAGTGCAACCATTTCGCAACAGGTGTGTGTGGAACCAGAACATAGCTATGTGTTACGTGTAACGGCAAGAAAAGAAGGATCTGGAGAAGGCTATGTGACGATTAGTGATGGTACGGAAGAAAATACAGAAACATTGAAGTTGATAGCTGGTGAAGGGGCGACAAGTCCGGCCGCATCTAATAACCGTTCTACACTTCGCGAACGCTATACTGAGCGTAATATGGTGACCTCTTATACAGAAGCATATGGAACAAATGGGTATGTTAGAAATCAAGATATGTCGAACTATCCATCAGACAATTATGGAAGAAATGCATATCCTGGCGCTACTCCTATGAATGATCAATCAGAGAGTTTTGGATTTACTCCGTACAGTGATGAAAATAGTATGATGAATGATCCATCGAACCATTACGAAATGAATGCATACCCTGGCAATATCAATATGCCAACGAATCAAGGGGCGGTGTGCAAATGCGGTTGCAATAAAAACGCATATCCGAATGAGAATATGACGATGAGCAACTATTCACCAAATCATTATGAACCCAATGTATATCTTAGCAACACAAACATGACCAATCATCAGGGAATGGGCTGTGGATGTGATGATAGCGTCGATGAATATCCGATGGTAGAAGAAAGTACCCTTGACCTTTCTGATTATGTAACGAAAACGGTGGAAATCTTCCCAGAAACGAATCGCGTGTGTATTGAGATTGGAGAGACAGCGGGAACATTTATGATAGAAAGTATAGAATTGATTCGAATGGATTGCGAATGATCCATTAGGTAGCAGGCTCCCTGAAGTAGTAGGGAGCCTGCTTGTTATGATATAAAACGTGAAACAATTTTTATGTGTAGAGAGGAAAATTGCTTCTATGGATGTTTCTTACAATTAACGACGCTCGCATTCTCGTGGAAGATCACATGGAATGGAACCCAGCGTAATTACATTAATCTTATCAACTACCAGATGCGCAAGTCCTGGAAAACAGTCAAAGTCAGATAAAATCACAAGTCCATTTTGAAAACCTTGAAATGTTCCTGTTGTTGGTGGTTGACAGTCGTATTGTATGATAATACATGTACCAGGGCTTAAGCGTCTTAAAAAATGTAGAATGCCATTTGTATAGTAACCTGCACTATAATTTTGATAAATCTCATTCTCGAGTGGTCTTTGCTCACATTGACAATGATTGTGTTCGTTTTTCATTTTATCAGGCCTCCTTATGTTTACAGTGCACTCTATGTCTGTAGAAACAATTGGGTGTATGTACCATAAAAAAAGGTAACTACTCAGCCTCCAAAAGGAGGCTGAGTAGTTACCCTTTTATTCTACATCTATACCAATCGGGCTATCTTCCACTACGATTGTATCCACCACAACATTATCTTTTACCTTGATCACCGATACATTATTTGAACCAAAATTTGCTACATAAACAAATTTTCCATCCGAAGTAATCGTGATCCCTCTTGGCTGAAGGCCAACAGGGATCGTTGTAATTACAATATTTTGTTTTATATCAATGACAGACACAGCATTCGCCCCAAAGTTTGCTACATAAGCAAACTTTCCATCTCGAGTCATAACAATCCCTCTTGGTTGAGGGTTTACAGGTATGGTGTCAACAACCATGCTTTGTTGGACATTTATGACAGACACAGTATTTGAATTACTGTTTGTTACGTAAGCAAATTGTCCGTTTGGTGTGAACATAACTTGTCTTGGCCCATCCCCAACCGCTATTGTACCAATCACCATATTCGTTTTCGTGTTAATTATAGATATATTATCGGTTCCATCATTCGGAACATATAAAAGTTGATCATTTGGTGAAACAGCGCCTAAAATAGGTCCATCCCCAACCGGAATTGTTGCAATTACCAAATTTGTCTTACTATCAATAACTGATACAGTATCTGAACCATTATTCATCACATACACACGTTTTCCGTTCGGACTAATGACAATACCAGCGGGATGATTTCCAACAGGTATGATAGTACTAACACTTTGCTGTTTTACATCTATCACGAATACAT
>NZ_JBNGVC010000017.1:0-541737 GCF_050524305.1 Bacillus silvicola | reverse complement strand
GTTTTGTCATACCTGCAAGAAAATTCTCTAATACAAAATCGAATCAAAATAACTTTCGATTGTCGCATAGAAATATAAAAATAGATATGCATGTAAATAAAACACTAACGCCAAAAGAACTACAAGATACAAACATAACGACAATTATTATACCAGACGCTGTATATAATCAAATGATAGTGGATCCAGAGAATTACCGTGGTGAATCCACCATTAATGGTTTTATTGTGAAGGATTGGGAGAAAACGAAAAAAGTTGCTGGAAAAATCGTGACTACTCTTCAGAAAGATAATGAAGGTATACATGAGCCAGTATTATACAACGAGCAATATAAATTTTCTTCTTTAATATCTACATGGATAATGATGAAACAAGGTTTTGGACTTGCATCCATCATGAGTGTATTAATAGGCATTGTTTTCTTTACGTTTGCTGCAAGCTTTTTATATTTCCGATTATATACAGACTTAGAACGAAATCAGCAGCAATATAAAATGATAGCAAAGGTCGGTTTAAGCAAACCGGAATTAAAGAAAGTTGTGTCACGTCAACTTACATTGTTATTCTTTTTACCAATTTCAATAGCGATTACACATAGTTCGGTTGCTTTTATCACCTTACAAAAGTTAGCTAATTTTTCGGTCTTGGGTAGTTCCGTTATAGTATTGGTTTGTTTCTTAGTTTTGCAAATTATATACTTTTACTTTGTTCGTTCTCAATACTTGAAAAAAATGTATAAAACGATTTTTTAATTCGAAAATAATAAAAAGAAGGAGAATATAGGGTGAAAAAAAGACTTGGGTTATTAATAGTAGCTGGTATTTCGATTACCGTGTTAGGAGCATGTTCATTCTTTGGTGCAAAAAACTCCCCGGCAAATGGGCTTTCAATAGAGGTAGAGCAGTTAAATGAACAAACAAGAAATTCTATAATAGACCTATACAAAGATATAACCATATCACAAGAGCAATTCAAAATAAAAGAGGGGAGCATAGATAATAACAAACTCAATATAAAGCTCCCGACACAATTTTGGGATGCTAGGGCGGATACTCCTAGTAATTTACTATTTATAAGCAGAACAACTGCTGAAAAAATGAATAAAAAGGGGCTTATACGTGAAAGGGATAATAATAGTGGGCTCACATCTTCAGTCCCTATTGCCTCTTTACCAAAAAGAAAAAAAGATGAAATTATCTTATTTGCAAATAAAGAATATAAGGACTTAAAAGAAATAATATATGATGGGAAAAAAATGAGTACTCAATACGAAGGTGATGTATGGCTAGCGCCATATCGTGGTGGATCCAACGCAATCCTATTAATTGTAGATGATACATTATTTAAAGAAATAAATGGGAAAGAAAAAACTAGACAGATTCTATCTTTTAATAAATCTTTTGGGAATCATAATTTACTCAATCAAGGGAAAGCACCAGAATTAAGTAAGGAAATAGATAAAGTGAATACGGCTTTAGGTACTGAGGGTAAGGGAGCCGTTGAATTTGTAAATATTACAGAAAAGTAAAAATTACTTTTATATAGAATAAAAGTTTAGAACATATTAATCATCTTTGAAAAAATCATTTATTGATTTTTTCAAAGATGATTATTTTCGCACCAGAACCCTTTGCAATTCCTGGTATAGTTGCTCTTTCTAGCGCTCATTAAAAAAAGTAAAACCTACTGCACAAAAGGGTCCTTTAGTCATAAGCTTCACTAACTGTTGTGCAGTATATTTTGGTGAATATTTCATATCATTTTGAAGCCACCAAATTGCCATCCCAACAACACAGGAAGTGAAGAAACGTAATACCATATCCTTTGGAATATCTGAGTCATGTTCTCCAATTTTAAGCTCAATGTAATTTCGTTCAAGATTATCCATAATAGTCTGCTGCATTTGTAGGTTGAAATCATGAATGCCATGAGGCCCAAACATGGTTTTATAAAAGTCTGCATGTTTTACCATACACTCAAATATCGATTGTAAAACTTCCTCGAGTTTCGAAAAATCTATTTGATGTCCCTGCACATGGGCATATAGGACCATCTTACTTGTTAACTCTTCTAGTGCACTCTCGCTAAGCTTTGTTAACAGATCTTGTTTATCCCTGTAATGCGAGTAAAATGTTGCCCGATTGATGAGTGCCTCATCTGCGATATCTTGAATGGTAATAGCATCGTATCCCTTTTCCGCTATCAGTTTGATAAAAGCATCATATATAAATTTCTTTGTTCGAATAATCCGCAGATCCGCTTTTTTCAACATCTTATACCTCCCCGTTCGTTATTGTCATTATAGACAACAGATTTCATCCTTTTGTTTTTTATCTTACATTTAGGCCTTAAATGTAAATTGAATTTTATGGAAAAAACGATATAATTCCATTATAAACAACATGAATTTATTATCAACTACACATTGTTCGTTATCTATCTGTTTGTTTGTTAAACGAATGCTAGGAGGAATAATTTAAAAGACTTATAGTGAAGCAATTTTTCAAACAAAAGATGGTTCTATATAAGTTGAATTAAAAGATTACAATCGAATGCATAATCGATCGATCACTTTTTCAGGTGTGCGATTTAATTCCTGAATAAAAGCCTGTACATTTTTTTGAATTTCATAAATCGATGAATAAAAAACATTATGAATGATGTCTGATTTGAGCCATTTCCATACCCCTTCAATTAAATTTAAATCGGGACTGTAGGGAGGTAAAAACACTAATTCTAAGCGATGACAGTGTTTCCTTAAAAGTGGTTGGATGAGCTTCGCATGATGAATACGCGCATTATCTAGAATAAGAGCTATTTTCCCGTTGGGATACAGTTCAAGTACATGCTGAAGAAAACGAAGAAATGCTTCGGCATCATACCGCTCCTCTTCTACACAAACTAACTCACCGGTTTCATAATTAAGTGTACCAATAAGTTTAACACCTTGGTGTTTCCCATAAGTAGGAATACTGCGTTGTTTTCCTTTTAAAAACCATGTATGCTGCAGTGCTTGGTAATCGCGGATCATGGACTCATCTTGAAACAGAAGATGGTCAATCTCCTCGTTTAAAAGTTTTTTTTATAGGCGGGGAAGGTAACTTCCCTAAACTCTTGTTGTTTCACCGGGTCTGCTTTCGCTAATGTATACGTCGGTTTTGTGTAACTAAGCCCTAAATCATGTAAAAGTCGAGACACCCCGCGAAGTGTGTAACTTACGTTCCATTCTCTTTTAATGAAAGAAGCGATAATGGATAAAGTCCAATTATGTTTAGCTGGAAATCCAACATCAACGGGTAGATGAGATGCAATCACTTGAACTAACTCCTGTTCTTGTTCAGGGGCTAATTTACGTGGTGCTCCTGTTGATTGTCCCATGAGTAAGCCATGCAATCCTTTTTCTTTGTAAGCATTCACATAATTATAGATTGTTTTTTCAGAACGACCAATCATGTTCATTATTTCTTTTATAGAAAAGCCTTGTACATAGAAATAGATCGTTTGATAACGTTCATACATTCGTTTCGTTTTAGTCGTTTTCATTGCTACAAGTAGGCTTTCTTTTTCGTTTTGGTGTACATGTGTCATTTTGCTCCGCTCCATTTGTCAATATATGTTACTTATTATATTTCGACAAACAGTAGCTGTAACCTTTTAATTCAACTTATATAGGTGGCCTTTTAAGCATTATGGCTGCTATTATCATCGCTAGATTTGCTTTTATGAAATCTTAGATAATCCGCCAATTTTAGCTTGTAGAAGTGTAGTAAAGAAGGATACAGAAGCCGAGTTAAATCGCCGCTCAAGTTCCTCCAGACTTAATAAAATCCATGTTGAAGTTTTTAAGTGATATATATTAGAAATACGTTTAAGGAGGATGAGAATAATTAAAAAAAACATAATTTTTGCACCAGAAACTTTTAACTTGGCCGAAACTACCAGATCAATAGAAGTAGCAAAGAAATGTTCCGAATACTTTCATTGCATATTTATAGGCTACTCTAGAAAATATGCTTATCTTATTGAAAAAGCTAACTTTGAATTTATCCACCTTGAACCAGTTTTAAGTGAAGACGATATCACTCAACTTATGAAAGTCGATCAGATGAAGGGTATAAAACATCCCTTTACATACGAACATCTCAAAAAACGAATTGAGAATGAGAAAAGAATTATAAATACTTACTGTCCGGCGGTTGTCGTTATCGGAACTACATTGAGTATGTTTATTTCAGCGAGAGCTTGTCAAACACCACTTGTATATATTAAACCATTAGCATACACCAGAACTTTTGTATTAAAAGGACACCTAGAATTACCTTCCATAATTAATAAGACTTTCTTACCTAAAAAAATCACCATGAATCTCTATAAAAAGGTTGCTTTAGGTATTACTTATAAACCAAAGTCTTTTTCAAAATTGGCAAAAGAAGAAGGAGTAGAACTTCCAAAATACACCATAGATGCACTGGATGCTGATTATAATTTAATTACAACCATTCCTGAAATTAGTGGTGTGGACGATCTTCCTGCTAACTATAAATATATTGGCCCGGTTTATGCAAAACTGGATATGCCCATACCATCATTTCTATATAGTCTTCCCTCAAATCAACCTGTTATTTATTTTGCGATGGGAAGCTCTGGAAGTAAAGAAATTGTCATGAAATTCTTACATATTTTAAAGAAACTTCCGGTGACAGTTATATGTCCAATGAAGAAAATACTTGCGTCTAGTGGCAATATTTTTTCTAGTAGCAAGAATATTATTCTTTGTGACTTACTTCCCGCTCATAAATTGGGAAATATAATAGATTTATCTATTATTCATGGTGGAGAAGGTACAGTTCAAACGGCTTGTTTATCTGGTAAACCATTCCTTGGGCTTGGACTGCAAGCAGAACAAAAAGCCAATATAAATGAATGTGTTCTTTTTGGTAATGCATTGGAACTTAAACGAAAAGATATTACGACTCAGAAAATTGGTGAATTGATAGACTTCTCGCTAACAAATAAAGAGATGCATAATAAGGCAAAAGAAATGCAGGAACTTTTAGAAAATATTGATGGTCCAGTAAATGCTGCTAACTTCTTAATAAATCATTTCGCTATAACATAAAAGAATAATGGAGGTTTACCATGAATAAAGTATACGATAAAATCATTAGCCATTTGGCTGAAATAACAGGTTATGATCAAAGTGATATTGCTGTAACTGATTCGTTAGTTAATAATCTTGGCCTGGACTCAATGATGATTATGGATTTTCATAGATTAGTAGTACAAGACTTTCCTGAGATGAAAGAAGTCGACTTGGAAGAAGTTTTTCAACAAGAGGATACAACTGTAAATGATATTTTATGTTTAATATATAAAGAAATAGGGATGGAAATGAATCAAGAGACAGCTTCATTACTGGATGATTTCAATGAAGTTAAAGAGTTTCATAAATATCTTAAAAGCAGAGAATACATTCCTTATTTCAGAAAAAACCATGGAATAGCATCAAATAGAATTATTATAGATGGAGAAGAGAAGATAAATTATTCCACTTACAATTACCTTGGTATTAATGGTTCAAATATAATTAACCAGGCCGTCATTGAAGCGATAAATCGTTATGGAACGAGTGTTTCTGGTAGTAGGTTACTTAGCGGAGAAATTGAAATCCATCAAAAGCTTGAAAGAAAAATTGCTGAATTCTTAGATGTAGAAGATGCTCTAATTCAGGTGGGAGGACACAGTACTAACGTTAATACTATAGGGAATATTGTCAATCAAGAAGATTTAATTCTACATGATGCATTGGCTCATAATAGTATTATTCAAGGTGCAATTCTTTCTAATGCCAAGCGAAAACCGTTTAAACATAATGATATGGATCATCTAGAAGATGAGCTGAAAAAGCTAAGATCGAAATTCCGCAGGGTTTTAATCGTGGTAGAAGGTGTTTACAGCATGGATGGAGATATTTGTAAACTGCCAGAACTAATCAGAATAAAAGAAAAGTATAATGCTATTCTCATGGTGGATGAAGCGCATTCAATCGGTACTATTGGTAAGAATGGTAGAGGTGTTACAAGTTATTATGATGTTAACCCTAAATCAGTAGATATTCTAATGGGAACATTAAGTAAATCCCTTAATAGTTGTGGGGGATATATTGCTGGTAGCAAATCCTTTATTAAATATTTAAGATTTAATTCACCTGGATTTATTTTCAGTGTAGGAATGACACCAGCTAATGCAGCTGCGGCAGTAGCGTCGTTAACAATCTGTGAAAGTGAAGAAAGTTTATTTGTAAGATTAAAAGAAAACCATACTTATTTCTTAAATGAAATAAAGAAATTGGGAGTTGATACAGGTAAAAGCTATGACACTCCAGTAGTACCTTTAATCATTGGAAACTCTGATGAAGCTCTTAAATTCTCAGAAATATTATTTAAAAATGGAATAAATGCGATGCCAATAATTTATCCTGCAGTAAAAGAGAGTGAAGCTAGAATAAGATTTTTTATTTCAGCTGCTCATTCAAGAGAAGACCTGGATATGACTTTAAAAGTAATTAAAGAAAACATTCAAAGTTTATCTACGTACAATGAGTCCGTGTTAATACCTTTATAAATTACGTGGAAATTTATATAGATAGGGAGCTTTCTGCTTCCTATCACTTAATTTTAAAAGAAGAGGAGGTTTTTAAATGCAATACAGTTTGTTAATGAGCAAGTATCAATCATATTCTCCAAACAAACGTTATAAGTTACCAGAAAAGTCCATTCGTATAAACAGTTTAGTTCGATTATCTAAAATTGTAGGGATAAGAGATACTCCTTTATTCCAATTACTTTTGTTTTCAAAAGTTAAAAACTATATAAGATTTATTGTATTAAGGAAGATGCATGAAAATTTTGATAATGTTCAAGAAATGACAAAAGGAAATATGCATCATAATATATTTCATTCATTTATGGATTTAGGTATCCAGTTGGGGATGATTTCACAAAAAGAGGATGTATACACATTAAATCAAGAATACCTTTTGGCAGTAAAGGACAGAAATAGCTTAGTTGAATTTGAAGACACAAATTATAGTAAGATTGTAAGTAAAATACAAAGTGATTACAAGTTCATTGAGTGTGTAATTAATACAGAACATAATACAACATTAGGAAAAATAATGGGGAAATTAGAGTTTGTATATATTAAAGAGGTCCTTACTTATTTACAAGAGATTAATAAATTAAATTTTTTTAAACAAATATCTCCTAGCTTTTCAGAGGATTTTTACACAGATCTTGGAGAATTAGCGTTTAATATTTACACAAAAGAAAACTATGCAACTTTTATTTCTCAAAAACAATTTAAGTCAATTCTTGATATTGGATGTGGAAATGGTAACTATATTGATGTTCATTTGAACTCTGATGATAAACAAATTGTTGGTGTAGAAAGACAAAAGAAGGTGTTTGAAAAATTACAAACTAAATATAAAGATAAATCGAATGTTGTTATACATAACGAGGACATTATAGACCTTTCATTTGAATGTAAATTTGACATGATCAATATGAGCTACATGTTATTTTATCTTACTCAAGACGAAAAAGAAAAGCTCTTCCAGCGACTAAAAGAAATTTTGCATAGGGACGGTACTATTGTTATTTGTCAGTATTATCCTAATTTTGAGATTTATCAAGAGCTAATGGCAAAGCATAATAAGGATTGGAATCTTATATCTCGCTATAAATTTGATATCTGTAATAGTATTCTCCAAGCTGAAGTTGTATTAAATAATATGCTTATTGATTTTGCTCAAGCGGAACAGTGGAATCTTTTCCTTACTTTACTAGATTCATCTGGATTTGAAGTAAGTGAAATTGCACCAGCAGATGATACATATTATTCGTATTTTATTACAATTAAACATAAATATGGAGGTACAAATGATTAAAGCTACTAACGTTATCAAGGTTTTTAATGCAAATAAGCAAAATGAATTAAAAGTGTTAAGAGGAATTGATTTAGGTATAACTAAGGGTGAATTTTGTACAATTATTGGGAAATCTGGGTCGGGTAAAACTACACTTCTCAAATGCTTATCGGGACTAGAGAGTGTTACTTCAGGCGAAATTCAAGTAAACAAAAGAAATATAGGTAATCTCTCTAAAAAAGAAGTAAATGTTTTTAGAAAAAATGATATTGCTTTTATTTTTCAAGAATATAACTTAATTGATGATCTAACCTTGCATGAGAATATCTATTTAGAACATGGTGTTACTGAGGAAATTGAAAATCTTATCGATGATTGGGATATTCGTAAAGCAATTAATCTATTTCCTAATCAATGTTCCGGAGGTCAACAGCAAAAAGCTGCGATATTAAGAGCTTTAGTGAAAAGAGCTAAAATACTGTTTTGTGATGAACCTACAGGAGCACTTGATGGGAATTCATCTAAGGAGGTTCTAACAGTATTACAAAAACTGCAACAAAGTCATCAAACTACGATTGTTCTTATAACCCATAATGAACAAATAACGAAAATATCCAATCGTGTTATTACTATTCATGATGGGAAAAAGGTTAATGATATGGTAAATGGAGATATTGAATTAGCGGAGAATTTAGAATGGTAAATCAAAATATAAATAGAAAGTTCAGAAAACGCACAATAAGAAGATTAAACACTTATAAATTAAAGTTTCTAGTTATATTTCTTGTTGTTTTTGCTACAACTGGTATCTTTATAAGCTTTTTTGTTGGTACAAGTAGCGTTCTACAATCAGTTGAAAAATTCAACAGCGAATATAACGTAGAAGACGGTATATTTATAACTAATGACGATATTGATGAGAAATTTAAGGATATTTCTTTCGAACAAATTAAAAATGGGGAAGTGAGGGAAGGCGGCAGTACAGTTCGAATATTCCAGTCAAGAAAAAAAATTAATAAATATCAAGTGACCAGCGGTCGTGATATTCAAAATGATAAAGAGATTCTAATTGACAATAACTATTTAAAAGCAAATAAATTAGCGCTCAATGATGAATTGACCTTTAATGGAGAAAAATTAAAAATAGTTGGAACTGCAATATCACCTGATTATATTACAACCAAAAATAGTAATCTAGTGTTGCAAGCTAATTCTGAAGTTTTTGGTATAGCATTTGTAAATGAAGAAACGTTTCAAAGGCTATTTGGTAATGAGTTCTCTTCATATTATGCTTATACTAGCAATCTAGATGTTCAAGAGGTTTCGAAAATCGTTAAACCAACTTATATAAATGATTCTCAAAATAACACGAGGATACAACAAGTAATAGGTGATGCAAAAGCACCAAGGGATCTTGCGTTGCTTTTAACATGCTTACTATATCTGATAGTTGGAGTTCTTTTAAGTGTTTACCATTTTGAAGTATCCAAGAAAGAATCAAATAACCTAGCAACATTTAATAAGTTAGGCTTTAACAAATGGATGCTTTTTAAACATTATATAACTGAAACGAGCTTAACACTTTTAATTGCATGGTTAATCGGTGGTACAATCGGTATATTTTTGATTGAGACGATTATGCAAATGAATAGCCAAATATATAATTATCCAATTCTTAAAATTGATTATATGTTATTGACGGAATGTTTAGTTTTCTCGTTAGCTATTGTTTTAGTGATTAACTTTGTTTTAGTTTATCTGTTTTATATAAAATTTAAAAAGAAGAAAAATAAAGTTAAATCTATAAGAAAAAGAAGTAGAAAAATCATGAAATTCATTCCTTTTACTTACCGGTATCGGTTAAAGCGGATAAATAGAAATAAAAAGGAACTGGCTTTGTTTATAGTACTGATTTTCTTTGTAGGTTTACTGATTAATTTTTCGTTTTTATTGAAAGACTCTGTAACTAAGTATGTCGATGACTTAGCATCAGAGAATATCTTTGAAGAAATTTTGTTTTTAAATCCACCTAATCAACATGATATCAAGGGTGAAGAGTTTAAACTATATAACTTACATGATGAAGACGGTATTACACAAAGTGTTTATGTAATCGGTTCTGATTCTAAATATTATAATTATAATCTCAAACTTGCAGATGGAGATGTAATAATTACTCAAGCATTCTCTGATAAATATGGGAAAAAAGTAGGAGATAAGTTACTACTAAAAGATGTAACTAATCAAAAAGATTACTCATTTAAAATTAATAAAGTCAACAATGTTACTACAGTGAGTAATATATATTTAGTTTCCGATAACGGAGAAATGTTCAACCATGAAACATATTCAGTACCTGCAGTAGCTCTATCAAAACCATATGATAATTCTAACGATGGTGGGATAGAAGCTACATTAACTAGGAACGAGATAATAACTTCCGGGAAAAATATCTTAGATGTTATAAACAAACAGATCACACTTATTTTAGGTCTTGCTATAGTTCTACAAGTTGCATTACTTTACTCACTTCTTGAGTTCAGTTATCAAAATAGTATCAAATCAATTAAGACATTAAAATTAGAAGGTTATTCATTAAAAGAACTAATGAGAATGCATTTTGCCTTTAGTTTTCCTATTGCGGTCCTAACTATTATTGGATCATACCTTCTGTCAAGAATAGGTGTAAGAGTGTTTTTGGATCAAATTATGTTTGACTTTGTCAACTTTGTTAGAGTTACTGATAATCTAAACATTATATTTGCAAGTAATGGAATGATAATTGCCGTATTTACCTTCTTCTTAATAAGAATAAGGTCAAAAATGAAATGCATTTGAAATGACAATGGAGGTAGACGAGTTTATGAATAGAGTCGTGGTAACAGGAATAGGTATTGTTTCACCAAATGGTATTACCAGAGAAAGTTCCTGGGAAAGTATTGTTAACCTTGAAAGTGGTATTATTCCTTCCAAATATGAAAATACAAAATTTGTTGGGGAAGTAGATGACATTTTTAATGAACCACTTACAACAAAGGATAAGCGGTATATGGATCGTTGTACTCAAATGGCCGTAATTGCATCAAGAGAAGCCGTTAAAGATGCAGATTTAATAATTAATGATGAAAATAATGAAAATGTTTCTGTGTTTGTTGGAAGTTCTGTTGGGGGCATTCGTGCCCTCGCAGATGAGTTTGGAACTGCAGCTGTAAAAGGTGTAGATCAAATGACAATGCTTGTAATACCTAGAAATCTAATTAATATGATAACAGCAAATATTAGTATTGATTTAGGTATAAAAGGTGAATCTCTTGCTTATTCAATTGCCTGTGCTTCAGGAACAGTAGCGGTAGGAGAAGCATTTAAAAAAATTCAAAATGGTAGCAAAAAAATAATATTAGCAGGTGGAGCAGAAGCATGTGTTATTCCACAAGTTATAGAAGCTTTTAGAAAGTTAAGAACTTTGACGAACTCTAAATCCTTAGATAAAGCTAGTGTCCCTTTTTCAAAAGATAGATCTGGATTTGTGATGAGTGAAGGGGCGGCCTTTCTTATTCTTGAAGAGCTTAATCATGCAAAGGAGCGTGGGGTTCATATCTATTGTGAAATAGAAGGTTATGGAAGTTCATCAGATGCTACTTCATTATTGGCGCCTGACCTCAATGGTGTTACAAGATGTATGGAAAATGCATTAATTGATGCCAAATGTAGTCCTGATGAGGTAGAGTACATAAACGCTCATGGTACATCTACTAAACTTAACGACTTAACTGAATGAAAGGCTATAAAGGACGTATTTAATCACAATCCTTTAGTATCCTCGACTAAATCTTTACATGGACATGCTTTAGGGGCTGCTGGAGCAATTGAAACAGCATTATGTTGTATGATGATTAAAAAAGGAAAATTAATTCCCACTTTTAATGTATCAAGAGACAGTGTGGGAGAGGATATAGAAGTTAACCTTCTTCTAGAAGAGGTATCTAATTATAATGGTGGTAAGATCTTAAATAATTCATTTGCGTTTGGTGGGCATAATGCCTCAATTTTATTATCGAACTTTCAGGATTAATTATGGATATTTTCTTCTGTAAGATAAATAAAAACCCAAGTAATCTTATATCAAGAAGAATTCTCACTAAACGAGCTATACAGAGATTAAAAAAAACTACACATCCTAAAAAAAAGCTTCATATTATGTACAGCGATTTACTTATACAGTATGTGCTGTTCACAAAACAAAGAATGAAATATCCGTTGAGTATTACCTATAATATGCGAGGGAAACCTCTATTATCGAAAGGTTTCTTTAATATTTCAAATTGTAATGAATGGGTTATGTGTACTTACAGTGATAATGCTGCCGTAGGGGCTGATATTGAGGAATATAAGTGGTGCAATCATGAGTTAGCTCAATTCTTCTTTACTCAAGAAGAACTAAAACACTTATTAACTCGATCACAGAGAGAACAAATCAATTTTTTTACAGATGCATGGACTTTTAAAGAAAGTTATGTGAAATGTAAAGGAATTAGTTTATTTGATATTAAAAACAATATCAATTCACCTTTAGTAAGGAATTATTTTATTAAGGATGAAACAGAAATTGAAGGTGAATTATTTCATTATGTACGTGGGGTTATCGAAAATTATAGTTGGTGTTTGTTAAGTGGAAAGAACTTTACTAACTATAATATTAAGTTAGTGTGCTATTCGCAAATTATAGAAACTTTAACTTACATACACAGGGGGAATTATGCAGAGCATTTACATGACTAATCACTTTTACAAAATTTATCAACAAAGAGAAGAATTCGCTAATGAAATACAGTGTTTCAAACAAAAAGAATGGGAACGGCCTTATAAGGATAAGTGGTCTTTTGGAGAAACATATTATCATTTATACTTAATGGTCAGGCGATTTCGACAATTAAATAAGTTATATTTACCACTGTCTAGACCAATTGCTGCAGCAAGAAAAAAGTCACCTTACAAAACCCATAGTAAGGACATATATACTGAATATAAAGAGAAACACAACAAACCAATGAAAGCACCTTTTATTTTGCTACCACCTAAAGGAATAGAAGGTAAAATTTCATTTGAAAGGTTAATTAAAGGGCTAGATAATGAAACGAAGAATTTAGAAAAAATGCTTTCTAAAATCGAAGATGACATTGCTGGCCACATACGTTTCCCTGATCCAATCGCCCATAATCCAAACTTAATACAAAGTATTCATTTAATAGGTATACATGAAAAACAACATTTCTTTTTATGCAAAAAATATTATAACTTAAATTAATGTGTCTCTATTGGAGATATACTAATTTATTTGGGTCTGGTGGAAATATATGAAGAATAACACGGAGAATAGTAGACTCCTATTTTGGTTAGTAGTTTTGCTTGGAATTCAGCTGATGCCTCGAATTCGGAATTGGAAGGAATTGAAGCTATTTCGCCCTAGCAAAGAAAAAGTATACGAACATTGTTAAGTTATTTTACACATTGAGAAATATGATCTAAATCTATATTTTGTTCTAATTGGGGTAACGCCACATCCATCAACTTAAGGATTTTATAACCTCCAAAACTAAAAAAATGTACATTTTCTCGTTTTGGAGGTATTTGTATTTCTTCGCTGCTGATAATGAGACGTTATTTTAACTGATCATGTATACAATATACAACTAAAACCATACAACATATCACCTCTCTCAAATGGTAAAATAGGGAAAAAGGATATAATAAATAATGCCTTTAGAAACCACTATTTATCACATAGGAGTTACCGAAAAAAAGAGATGAAAAAGAAAAGAAAAAAATATAGTAAAAGGGGGGGCATAAGTGAAATATATTAATGGATTGTACATATCACTTATATTGATAATGTTCATTAATTTACTTGATATTACAATATTCGATAATAAATACTCAGGGATAACAATGTATATCTCTTCCGTTATATTTATAATTGGAAGCGCATTTTTCATAAATGCAAAACGGCTTAAAATTAGTGAGAAAAAATAAAACAAAAAAGTGATATTAAGTCCTCCAGTTAAATGAACTGCACCCCAATTGTTAGACACGACTAACAATTGGAGGTGCAGTTTTTTTATGGCTAAATTTTCTTCAAAAGAAAAAATACAAGCAGTAAAACGATATTTAGAAGGCCCAGAAGGCGGGACAAGCATTGCTAAATCTATAGGCGTGGATCAGCGGGTATTTTATCACTGGATTAGCCGATATGAATATTCCGGTGAAAAAGCTTTTGAAAAACGCTATACATCTTACTCTACGCAATTTAAACTAGACGTACTTAACTATATGATTGAAAATAGGACGTCTATCAGGGAAACAGCGGCAATTTTTAATATTCCATCTTATGAAACGGTTCGTAAATGGAAAGTAGCTTATGAAACAGAAGGATTGGATGCCCTACAACTTAAAGAAAAGAGGCATCCGTCTATGAATAATAAAAATCACAAAATAGTGAAAAAGCAATTACCAGTCGAAGGCTCCATTGAAGAACTCCAAGAGGAGTTAGAAAGGTTACGTATGGAGAATGCGTATTTAAAAAAGTTGAATGCCTTAGTTCAAAACAAACAGAAGTCACAAAAAAAGACAAAGCGCAAGTAGTTTATGAATTAAGGCATCAATTTCCGGTACAATCACTTTTAGTGCTTGCCAATATTCCACGTAGCACATATTATTATTGGTTAAAAAATGCCAAACGTCCGGATCCAGATGCAGATTTGAAAGTATTAATTCAAGCTGTTTATCATGAACATGAAGGCCGTTATGGTTATCGCCGTATTCGTGATGAACTTACTAATCGTGGACATAAAATAAATCACAAAAAGATACAACGCATTATGAAAGAATTAGGATTAAAGTGTTTGGTCCGTATGAAGAAATATCGCTCTTATAAAGGAACTGTTGGAAAGATTGCCCCTAATATTTTAGAACGTAATTTCAAAGCAGAAAGGCCAAACGAAAAATGGGTCACGGATATTACGGAGTTTAAATTATTTGGAGAGAAATTATATGTATCGCCAATGTTGGACTTGTTTAATGGTGAAATTATCACGTATACAATTGGTTCAAGGCCAACCTACGCCCTTGTTTCTAATATGTTAGACCAATCCTTTGAACGCTTAACAGATGAGGATGCCCTCCTTATTCATTCCGATCAAGGTTGGCACTATCAAATGAAAAAATACCGTGATTCTCTTCATAAACGTGGTATTACACAAAGTATGTCTCGGAAAGGGAACTGTTACGATAACGCAGTTATCGAAAATTTCTTTGGTATTATGAAATCTGAATTTTTATATCGAAAAGACTTTAAGAATATGGAACATTTTGAACAAGAACTAGCAAAATATATATCTTACTATAATCATAAGAGAATTAAGGCAAAATTAAAGGGTATGAGTCCGATACAATACCGGACCCACGCCCAAAACGCTGCCTAATGAAATAACCATGTCTAACTTTTAGGGGTCACTTCATAAACAAACTAGAGGACTTTTTAGACTCCTATTAAGTTAAAGATGATCTTAAGTATACTTCCAATAACGAAAATTATGTAAATATGCTATCTATTAGGCGTTTCAAACCTTACCATGTAGATCTCTAATACACCACAATAAAATATCATTATATTCTAAATATACAAGGAAGAGCAAACTCTTACTGTGAGAACTTGCCCTTTCTTTTTATGCTATTCATATGAGAGTGTGACTAGAAAATAAAAGTGAACTTAATGAAAGTCAAAAGGGGTATATATGGTAACGGCGAATAATAATATATATTTATTTCTGAATTTTCTAATAAAAAATAGGATGGAGGATGTAATATGATTCAATTTCCGAAAGAAAATGCTGAGCAATTTTTCAGGTCATATAGTATTAGTGATTTTACGGTGAGTGAAGATGAAAGAAGATTACTTTTCAATACAAACTTAAATGGGCATTTTAATTTATGGTCGATAGATTTACCTAATTTATACCCTTATCCCTTAACATATTGTAATCAACCAAGTAATTTTATTAAAATAGATCCCTCGAATAGATTTATTTTAGCTGGATTTGATAAAGATGGAGATGAAAACTATCATATTTATGCATTGAAACCAGTGGGTGGAGAATTGCTTGAGTTGATTCCGGCAGGAGAGAAAGAAAAAGATTATTATGTGCATTTAACAGCGGATGGAGAAAGACTATACTATGTCACAAGTAAAGATAACCCAAGGTTCTTAAACTCTCGTTGTTATAATATACGTACAAACGAAGATACTCTCCTGTTTACCGGTACAGAGACACCTACATATGTGGAGGCAGTGAGCCCGAATGAAACAAATTACATTGTCTTAAAGTCATATAGTAATACATATAATGTAGGATATGTGAAAAGTGGAGAAGAATTCATTTGTATAGTACCTTCCAGCGAGCTAGAGCACACCATAGCATCCGTTTGTTATGTCGATGAAAATACAGTGATTTTTGTTACAAATTATGAAGAGGAGTTTTCCTATGTAGCTTCTTTTGATTTGAATGAAAAGAAATTCAAGCCAATTTGCAAAATAGAAAGTGAAGACATATCTGATATAAAATGGCACCCAGGATCAGCAACTTGTTACATTGTTACTGCCAAAGGTGTAACCGATAAATTATATAGATTTGAATGGGGTAAGCAGGAATTAACTTTATTAGATACTCCAGTAGATACGATCAAACAAATTCATGTCGCTAAGTCTGGAAACTTATACTTATTGGGTGAGAGTGCGACGAAAACAGCGAATATCTACTGTAAGGAGTCTGATAGTACCGAATGGATAGCTTTGACTAGAAACCATGTAGTTGGGCTTTCAGAAGATACTCTTGTGGAGCCTGATGTTGTTACGTATTCTTCGTTTGATGGGTTAATCATAGAAGCATTGTTATTCCAAGCTAAAAAAGGAGTGCAAAATGGATATACTATATTCTGGCCTCATGGTGGTCCACAAAGTGCTGAGACGAAAAAGTTCAGAGCAATGTTTCAATATTTATTAGGGCAAGGTTATACTATTTTCGCTCCAAACTTTAGAGGTAGTACAAGGTATGGTTCAACATTTACGAAAATGATTGAAGGTGATTGGGGAGAAGCCCCTCGATTAGATTGTGTAGCAGGAATAGAATGGCTATTTAAGCAGGGTATTTCAACTCCTAATAAATTATTCGTTGTGGGCGGTAGTTATGGAGGGTATATGACTTTATTACTCTACGGGCGTCATTCAGAGTATTTCCGTGCAGCCGTAGATATTTTTGGCCCTAGTGATTTATTTAGTTTTATAGAATCTATGCCTGAGAATTGGAAGCCACTTGCAGTTAATTTAATTGGTGATGTTAAGAAAGACAAAGATAAGCTTAGAAAAGATTCGCCAATCACATATTTACATCAAATGAATAAACCGCTTCTTATCATACAAGGGGCAAATGACCCTCGAGTTGTAAAATCGGAGTCGGATCGAATTTTCCAAGCCCTTAAGGATAAAGCGGTGGATGTAGAATACCTTGTACTAGACGATGAGGGACATGGATTTTCAAAGAAAGAAAATGAGATACATGTATATCGTCGTATAATCAAATTTTTAGAAAAGCATAAATGAAGCAAATTCCAATTAATCTTGTATTGATTTGAAAAAGTGATAGTATCTGCTACAAGCCTTTTTAGGTTAGTTTTAAATTTTCATAAAAATAATTGTCAACTAAACTACTTAAGTCATAATAGATAAACGGTTGTGTTGCAAAGATTTCTAAGCGAAGTTAAAATGTAAGGAAAATGATTTGAGGAGCATCATGTATGGGCTATTTTAAAGGAAAACAATTCAAAAAAGATATTATTTTGGTAGCCGTTGGCTATTACTGTCGTTTTTCTTTAAGCTATCGTGATGTATCTGAAATCCTACGGGAACGAGGAATTTCCGTGCACCCTACAACAATCATGCGTTGGGTCCATGAATATGTCAATTTGATTTATCAAATCTGGAAAAGAAAAATAAAACTGCTCAATTATTATGGCATTTAGATGAAACCTATATCAAAGTCAAAGGAGAATGGCGATATCTATATCGTGCAGTGGATAACGATGGACATACGCTTGATTTTCGAATTCGTAAAACACGCGATCATCAAGCGGCTTATATGTTTATGAAACTACTCGTCAAAACCTTTGGAGAACCAACGGTTCTTACTACAGACAAGGCTCCCGCCTTACTGTGTGCGTTCAAAAAACTGAAAAAGAACGGCTTTTATGGAAGTACGAAACATTGTACCGTCAAGCACATCAATAACCGGATTGAACAAGATCATCGACATGTAAAGCGGCGCTTTGTCAAATCTTCTGGATTTCAAACTCTTCGCCATGCTTCACGTACCTTGAAAGGTATTGAAACCATCCATGCGCTATATAAACGAAAACGAAGTTTGTGCAGCAACCAAACTTCGTTTTTTCGACGTACAATGAACTACAGCAATTATTCATAACTGCTTAAACCATAACCTTATTTTGTAAACAAGTGTATGTTTTTTAACTTTGCAACACAACCTATTTTCTCAACAATAGATGGCAATTAAGGTAGTAATTTAAATGTCTTTAAGTTAATCAGCTGAATTTTTGTAGGAAGAATTCTTTTTTCATACCTTAATGCTCGATTAAAAAGGACATTACATTTATTTGGGTGCTTTAGTGTATTTGAATTTTGGACGCTAACAAATTTTGTTTAGGGACAAAATGAATTTTTCAGAATTAACAGAAAAAATAACGTGCAAAATTCCTATTGGTTATTTTAGTAGGTATCAAATATTTCTTTGGCCTTATTTTCTTGATATTACCGTACGTTTATATGTTTCTAAGGGAAAGAAATACTTTCATTTTTATTACCATCTATTGTTTGATTAAGATGGTAACATGAAATTGAAACGTTTACAACCAGAAAATAAAGAAAAAATAGTAAAATACGACTTTTTCCGACAAATTTTCTGTGTTTAAATGTAATATTTTTATAGGAAAAGGTGGAGGAAAACTTACCTTTTCCTATAAAATGTTTTGTAGTAATAATAGCCTAAAATTAAAATGAAATTCAATGAATTTGAGTCCAAAGTCATGAAAATCATTGATAAAATTATAATTGAATTTTTGAACCGTAAGAGTTTTAAAAGTATGGTCAAACTTTAGTCCACTTTGCGTTTCTTCCTTTTGTAACTAGCTTAATATGGCCAAACAATTGCAAGGAATTTAAAGCCTTACTGATTGTACTCTCTGCAATGTCTGGATAAGTGTTACGAATACTCTCCTTAGTAAAGGGTTGTTTTTGTTTAAGTATAAAATCCTGAATTCTCTCAACTTTAGTATGTTTACATATAGAATCTAGAACTGTGTTATGAAGATCTTTGTAAGCCTCTAATATAATTGTTAAAAACGTTTTTAACCAAAAGCTAATATTATGTTCCTCGCAGTACCAATTCACCGAAGATTTATAAATCGAATTGTAATAATCAGATTCATTTTTCTTAATATATTTATCCAAACATACATATTTTACAAATGTATGTCCGCTCTTAATTAACAACAATTGCATTAACATAAATGCCAGCCTGCCATTACCTTGATTGAAAGGGACTATGCAATAAAAATTTAATAAAAAACGAGCTATTAATAAAAGCGAATGTAGCCCTTTACTAGTATTTAATGAGTTGTATTGATCACATAATTGCTTCATAAACTGTGGAATAAGTTCATGCGGAAGAATGCGGTAACTATTCAAGTGCATTCCATGTTCTGGAATACCTGGAATAATAAAAGGTTTTTCACGCCATTTGGCACTGTCAGAGGTAATGTAATGTATTAGTTGAAAATGTAATTCCTGTATAGTTGCTGGATTGATTAATAAAGTACAGGAGTTTTTATGTACAAAAGAAAGTGTTTGATAATAACAAAAAATAGCATCTTCCGAAATATTTTGAGGTACTATATCATCTAAAATAAGTTCTTTTAATCTTTTATTAGGAACTTTTATATCCTCATAAATAGTTGTGAAATTTTTTATGTAATGTAGTGGTATAGTTCTTTCTAAACTATTAAATATGTCAGGGTTTTGTTCCTGATAAGCAGCTAATTTTCCTTTGAATTCGCTAATTTCACTTATTAAATTTATTAACCTCCTTTTTAATTCAATATTTTTATACTTATCATCAAAAAAGTCTCTCATTTTTGTTCCCCCTGTAACCCCTTAACACGTTGTTGCGTATATCTTTCCATTCTAAAGGTATTCCATGACATTATTGTAAAATAACGACATTTTTGTTCTGGTTTTTAATGTATTTCAGAATCTATATTTTTATTTAACAATTAAAATATAGAAATTATAAAGAAGAATCGTTAGGATTCAATTTTATTAGGCATAATCCTAACATCAATTGTACAAATGTACAATAAAAAAATGAAAAATATAAAACTATCAACTTTTTTGAAAGATTATTTAAAAGATTGTTAAGTAATTGTAGGTATAGGTGTGTTTTAGTTTAGGAGTAAATATTGAAGTGGTAATAAAGTTTTCATAGGTGAAAAAAAGTAGATAACCTATTAATTTGTGACAATTATGTGCCTAATCTATTATTTGATATTATGAGGATTTTAAAATTAAATCCTAACGAGCTTAATTTTCTGTATTTAGTATAAAGATAAGGGGAGGTATTTTGATGAAATGTATCATTAAATATAGAAATGTGTAACATTTAACACTTGTATTGTAAAATATTTTGACATACGCTAATTTAAATATTAGGTACAGGAACATTTAATAAAAACTCAGTACTAAAGTACCCTTTAAGCGTTTAACCCTAAAAACGTTTATATTTATATAAAACTCAAGCACACTGAAGTTTTTCTTTTGTTTCTGTGCCTTATTAGGTAAAAATAATATAATAAATTATTAGTATGAGATAGGGGAAAATGAATTGTAAGTTAATCCCTGAATTAACAATCTATTGATAATTAGTTTATGATAAGGAATTCCAGGGTAGAAGGTGGCTATTAACAAGGACTATAAAGTTAGGTTGGATATCTTAGGTATTTTATAGGTAATTAGGGTATAGTTTGACTTTGTAGGAGTATTTTATGAGCTTATTGTACCGCTTGTTTTAATTTGCCTCGTACTTTTAATTTATGAGTTTTAACATCTAGAAGCTAATCAATATATATTACATTAGTTATGTGGACCTTTATAGGAGTATATTTCTAAGATTAAAGGATTTGTGTGGATTAACCATGAGAATATAACAATAATATTTATTGTTTTTTTAGGGTTTAGAGACTATGTGTGAACTTAACCTTGGAAATGACGTATTTTTATGTTATATAACAGAAGTGGAAAGTCTGGAAGAAACTGATATTATCGGTTTCTTCCAGACTTTTTTACTTTAAAATTGTTTTTTTTACATGAGGTTAAATATAATTATTCGGTTTAATGTTTGAATTTTTCGTGAAATTAATCGAGGTTTTTATTCCTCTTTTAATACATAATGTTACAAAATAGAGTAATTGTATTTATTTTATTTTTATATGAGATTAAAAATAATAATAAATGTACCAAAAAATGAGTATTGTCTCTATATTTTAAACGTGTCAAAAATTTAGCCATGATTCCCTCACTTTCTATGTACCTTTTATAGTATGTTTAGTATGCATATATTAAGGGAAGATATCCTAATAACTAGAGAGATAACATCAGAATTACTCAATATAACAAAAATGTAATGTTAATGAAATGTAATTCCACCGATACTATAAATGAAAGTATATAAAATTAAAATGAATGGGAGTTAAAGAATTTTTATAATGAAAAAGGAGAAGTATTAATGCGAAATATATTAAGTGTAGAAAAAATTGAAAAATATTATGGTAATAAAGATAATGTAACAAAGGCTATAGATAATATTAGTTTTAAGGTAGATGAGGGAGAATTTGTTGGGATAATGGGGCCTTCAGGAAGTGGCAAAACTACATTACTTAACTGTATATCAACGATTGATAATGTTACTACGGGAAAAATAATAATAAATGATAGTGACATTACTCGGTTAAAATCAAAGTCACTAGATAAATTTAGACAAAATGAATTAGGGTTTGTGTTTCAGGACTTTAATTTATTAGATACCCTTACTGCTTATGAAAATATTGCTCTAGCGTTAACAATAAAAGGTGAGGAAAGTTCAAAAATTGATGGCAAAATACAAGCAGTTGCAAAATATTTAGACATTGAACAAGTATTAAGCAAATACCCTTATCAAATATCAGGCGGACAAAAACAAAGGGTTGCTTCGGCAAGAGCTATCGTAACAGATCCATCTTTAGTACTTGCAGATGAACCAACAGGATCGTTAGATTCTAGATCAGCTAGATTATTACTCGAAAGATTTGAAAGTCTAAATAAGGATTTAAAAGCTACAATACTTATGGTTACTCATGATGCATTTACAGCAAGCTATGCTCGTAGAATTCTATTTATTAATGACGGCAAAATATTTATCGAGTTGGTAAGAGGGAATGATTCCAGAAAAGAATTCTTCACTAAAATTATCGAAGTTATAACCCTTCTTGGAGGTGACGATAATAATGTACTCTAAGATTGCTATTGGTAATGTAAAGAAAAGTCTTAAAGATTATGCAATATATTTCTTAACACTAACACTGGCTGTTTGTATATTTTATAGCTTTAACTCGATTGAATCACAAAAGGCATTTATGGAAATTAACGCTTCAGATAGAAAGTATGTGCCTGCAATAATGAACGCTATCTCAGATGTGTCAGTATTTGTATCCGTAATATTAGGTGGTTTAATATTGTATGCAAATAATTTCTTAATCAAAAAACGTAAAAAAGAATTAGGAATATACATGACTTTAGGTATGGGAAGAAGAAACATATCTAGAATATTAGTAACAGAGACATTTCTAGTTGGTGTTATCTCTTTAGTGAGTGGGCTTATAATAGGTATTGGAATATCACAGGGATTATCTACATTTGCATTAAAGTTATTTGACTTGCCCATCAATAAATATAAATTTGCAATTTCAACGGGCGCTATAGGTAAAAGCGTAGTATACTTTGGAATCATGTTTTTGCTTGTTATGTTATTTAATGTATATGTTGTTTCAAAATATAAAATAATTGATATGTTAACAGCAGGTAGAAAAAACGAAGATGTAAAATTTAGAAATCCTCTTATCTATGTAATCACATTTATTATGTGTGTAGCATCACTTGGATATGCATATGTGACTGTATTAAAAATCGGATTGAATTATATGAATCCTATGCTCATGGTATCAATCATTCTTGGCATATTAGGTACATTTCTGTTTTTCTTTAGTTTATCTGGATTTATATTATATGTTGTAAAGAAGAATAAAAAAGTCTATTTTAAAGGGTTAAATATATTTATCATCAAACAAATAAATAGTAAGGTTAATACAAATTTTATATCCATGTCTGTAATCTGTTTAATGTTATTCATTACAATGGTGGCTTTATCTACAGGAATCAGCTTTAACCGAATGATGGACGCAACAATAAAAGAATCAACACCATTTGATGCCAGTATTATGTTGATGAATAGGGATGAAAGTTACACGATAGAAGACGTATTAAATAAATCAAATTTTAAACTAAGTAATAACGAAAAACATGTATCTTATAATGTATATTCAACAGAGATGAAAGTGGGGGACATTGTACCAGAAGCATTTAAAGATTATAGGGATAGCGGTGTGGAGTTCATTAAAGTATCTGATTATAATAAAATTTTAAATCTCAAAGGTGAAAAGAAAATTACTTTAAATAACAATGAAGTTTTACTTTTATCAAATATTAACCGGTTGGTTAATTCGATAAATGAAAGATTAAAAAATAGCAATAAGGTGAATATTAAAGAAAAAGAATATCTGGTAAAAAACGCTAAAGTTATACAAGAGAATCTTTACACTGCTGATACGCAACCTTATTTCTTCACAATCGTTATAAATGATGAGTTTGTATCAGACCACAAAATTAGTACATCCGTACTTAATGTAAATTATGTAGATGGAAATAGAGAAGAATATAATAAAAAATATGATAACGTTGCACGAGGCTTTTATGACGAAAATGGCCCGAAATTAAATATTGTATATATATCAGGCAAATCAAAGGATGAAGTTCGTGCAGGAAGTAAGGGATTGAAAACGATCATAATGTTTATTGGGATATATATAGGAATTGTATTTTTAATAACGAGTATGGCTGTATTAGCTCTTCAACAATTATCTGAAGCCAGTGATAGCATAGATCGATATAAATCTTTGAAGAGAATTGGTTCAAACGGAACCATGATTGACAAAACGATTTTTATTCAAACTTTCGTATACTTTAGTCTTCCAGTTATTCTTGCCCTAATTCATTCTGTAGTTGGAATTTATATTGTTAATAATTTTATTAACGCAATTCAACAAACAGACATTATTTTACCAGCATTGATGACTGGCTTAGTATTCCTTGTAGTTTATGTAATATATTTCTACACGACATATGTCGGGTATAAAAATATTGTAAAAAGTAATACTTGATTTTATAATGTTCATTAAGGCTATTACACCTTGTTTCTCAAGATGTAATAGCCTTATATTCTGTATAGGGAGGGAAAAGTGATGAAAAAAATCATTCTGATTGAAGATGATGAAATCATCAGAGAAGAATTACAACATTTTTTTATAAAGTATGGATATGAAGTAAAGGCTCCCACAGATTTTAATCATATTATCGAATATATAGAAAGTGAGAATGCAGACCTTATATTACTAGACATAAATCTTCCTGTGTTCGATGGCTATTATATATGCAGAGAAATACGTAAAACTTCAGATGTTCCAATCATCATGGTTACAAGCAGAAATAGTGATGTAGATGAACTAATAAGTATGAATTTAGGAGCAGATGATTTTATAACAAAGCCTTATAATACAGAAATACTATTAGCAAGAGTAACAAACATTTTAAGAAGAACATCTGGAGATTTCAAGACGAATCATATCTTAATTTATAAAGATTTTAATTTAAATCTTTCAAATGCAACAGTTACTTATCAAGACAAGTCTGTAGAGTTAACTAAAAATGAAGTTAAAATACTCTCATGTTTAATAAATAATCGCGGAAATATTGTAAAAAGAGATTCACTCATTGAAACTTTATGGAAATCTGATTATTTTGTGGATGATAGCACCTTAACTGTTAATATAAATAGATTAAGAAAAAAGCTTGAAGAGATAGGTATAGAAAATCCAATTGCAACAAGAAGAAGCTTAGGGTATATAATGCCATGAATATAGGTGAATTTATTAAAGATAAAATGGTAGTAATACTATTTAATGTACTGGTATTTATTATACTAGCAGGTATATTGCTGACTGTGAATGTTCCATTCATTATCATATTCTTTGTCTTTTGTATTTGGTTTTTTCCATTGATTTCATATATGGCTATAGAATTTATAAGATGTAAAATTTATTATAATGAGATTAACGGCATATTAGAAAACTTGGAGAAAAAATACTTACTTCCAGAGGTAGTAAAGGAAGCAAACTTTATACATGGGGAAAAGCTTAACGCTATACTGAAAGAAGTAAGTAGAGATATGCATGAAAATGTAAAGTATTATAGAGATATGCAATTGGATTACAGAGAATATATAGAAACATGGGTGCATGAAATTAAGACACCAATAGCTTCTACAAAGCTTATAATTGAAAATAATCAAAATGAAGTAACGAATAAAATTGACTCTCAAATGGATCGAATTGAGGGGTTTGTTGAACAGGTTCTGTATTATTCTCGAAGCTCTAACGTGAATAAAGACTATATGATAAAGCCAATCAACCTTGATAATGTAGTAAGGAATGTAATTAAAAGAAACTATAGGGATTTTATTCATAAGAGAATAAAATTAGATATACAGGATATTGATGAGATTGTATATAGTGATGGAAAATGGATTGAATTTATTATTAATCAAATAATAGGAAATTCTATAAAGTACTCAAATAACAAAGAACAAATGATACGTATATACACAATTAAGAAAACTAACTCAGTAATACTAACTATAGAGGATAATGGAGTAGGGATAGTAACTAAAGATATAAATAGAGTTTTTGAGAAAGGGTTTACTGGAGAGAATGGAAGAAGATTTAGCAAAAGTACAGGAATGGGCTTGTATCTTTGCGAAAAATTGTGTTCAAAATTAGGATTGAAAATTGGCATTGAATCTGAA
Source organism: Bacillus silvicola (assembly GCF_050524305.1). Lineage (NCBI taxonomy): Bacteria > Bacillati > Bacillota > Bacilli > Caryophanales > Bacillaceae > Bacillus > Bacillus silvicola. The sequence goes on along the minus strand of NZ_JBNGVC010000017.1, from coordinate 515,460 downwards.
GTGAATAAAGGAACTAGAGTTACATTAATATTTCCTTTATCAGGTATGGTGATTTTTGAGTCTTATTTATAAAAGAAATGCTGCATCTTCCCACGAATTTCATATGAAACTTATAAACAAATGCAAAACGGTATGAAAAGAGTAGAAATTCTCTTCATACCGTTTGTATTATTTATCCATTTAACATATTGATATATTTAATTGTGAATCGAATGGATGTTAATCTGAAGTAGTCATTACTATTTTTGATGGCCACTAATACTTAACGCAAGATTTGATTCGGTTGCTACACAGACCTCGTTAGCGAGAATATGTACACTACATAAAACAGTAAAGTAAGTATCCGATCCCTTTGCGTACAAGGAATTGTATATTCTGTGTCTAAAATATGTCCAAACGTACAATTTTCTTTTTTTGATATGGTGCCCCCATCGCGATCAAGCTAAAATTTTATAGCACCCCTAGAACTAAATTTTGTACTAACTTGTAACAAAAAAGCTCATTTTTTCGTTTTGGGGTGAATTTTGAATTCTTAAGTTGTGATGGGCATGTGGCAATACCCCAGACACAAGTTGGAGACATTTTAACCCGTTCCCAGTACGCTTAGGAACTGGTTATTTCTTTTACTGCTTTTTTTATAGAATTTTTGTATCATAACGGTCTTTAATTATTGAAATTTGTTTTTAAATTTAATTCCAAACATAATCATCTGTTAACGTGATAAGTTCTCATCCAAGTGAAGATATATGTTGTAAATATTCTTCTGGAATGTCCACTCCTTTAGTGCGCAAAGAATTTACTGCACGTTATATGTATACGGTGACCTCAAGTAATTGTGTATATAAAAATTTATAAAATGTAAAAAGACATGAAAATAGGAACTAATTTTATAGTCTAAAATACGGAATTACCTACAGCAACATTTCATTTAGAACCCATATTTTTGTCTCAATATGCAGACAAGAATATGGGTACTTTTTAAAAACAACAAAACAGGAAACTAAATTTGATATAATCGATAAATTTAAATATACGAGTTAAATGAGTTCTAAATAAGAAATTATTAGCTTTTATCAAAAAAACCATAAAAATTATAAAAACCTCTATCTATAGATAGAGGGCATTCAAAAAAATCATCTTTCAGATAGATGTTCTAAAATAGTATGGATGTTACAATCCTCCAGTAAGTAAGCAAATAAACAATAAATTTATACTTTATGGAGGTTTTAATTTGAATACTCAAGCTTGGATAATGATTGGTGCATTTTTAACAATTATATTATTAACACAAATCGGAAGAAAAGTATTTACAACCACAAAGGCTGTATTGCCATTTATTCTTTGTGGTATAAGTGTTTATTTATTCGTCGAGGAAATACCTACCTCAGGTTCAAATATGACCGCACTCATAATCATGACAATGGTCGGCATGATCATGGGAGGGCTAATGCTTTTTACAGTGAAAGTAGAATATGGTTCTGACAATAAAGCGTACGTAACTGCTGGTATTCCTTATTTATGTTTATGGATTATTGGACTTGGATGGCGTGTCGTATTAGCTTATGTAGCGACAGACTGGTATCCACAACAATTTATAGATTTCATGGTATCGAATCACTTGGACTTTAATGTTATAGCCCCTGCTTTCGTATTTTTTACAATTGCGATGGTAGTTATTCGTACTATTGGAATTGTGATTAGGATACAAAGATATAGAAAAAATCAAAAACAAATTAAAGAAATAGGTTAAGAAAAACAACTTCTTTTGCATAATGAAGTAGGTAAAACAAACACACTATAATAACTACTTCATTATTCTTTTAATTTCAGATTCTAGATGATATGCATTAAAGGAATTTAACTCAACTATGAACTATTATAATTGGGAGCTGTAAATTTCCAGCCTTTAAATCAAGAAATGGGTATTCATCTATAGCTAAAAAATATAGAAACTAAACAGTAAGGTTGGGAGGGAATAAGTACATGGAAAAAGTATTTTTAAAAATTATTGATAGTCATGCAGGAAATGCGATAGGAATCATCTTAATATGTGTATTTTTTTATCAAGGTTTCGCACCTCATGGTACCTTTGCAATATGGGTTTGTAGCCTTTTTGTAACAATTTATCTATGGATGTTGTATTCACCAAAATCTTGGTGGAATGCAAGGAAGTACGCTTTATTTACGAGTATATTAATAAGCATATCATGTGTATTATATTTTTCTCATCCTAATTTTCCAAATTATGCGTTATGGCCACTCATAGTTTTTCTTGCCGCTGCAGAACCAAAGTGGGCACGAGTAACGACAATTTTAGCTGCTATAACGGGGATAGTTATTATTCTATTTATATATGCGAACACGTTTCCTTATCAAGAAACATTAATTATTATTGGCCTCTTTGTCTCGATCCGAAGTACATCCAAGCTAAGAGACGCATATCAAAAAAATCAAAAACAACTAAAAGAATTAGACGAAGCACATGCTGAACTACAAGAAACAACGGTATTTTCTATGCGATATGCAGCTTTTACGGAAAGAACAAAATTAGCAAGAGAGATTCATGATGGACTTGGACATCAAATGACCTCACTTATTATTCAATTACAGGTTCTTAAAATTATCTTAAGGAAAAATCCTGCTGCTGCCCATGATCATGTTGAAGAACTTTTAAAGGTGGCACGTAAAGGAATGGAAGAAATCCGCGTCGCTGTTAAGGAATGGACAAGTGATGAAAAAGATCTCGGGCTTACTTCATTAAAAGGATTGATTTCACAGGTTCAAGCGAATTCTTTATTACAAATTGAGTTCATTCAAGCTGGAAATATAACAGAGTGGACGATGGAGGAAAGTACAATTCTGTATCGCATTCTACAAGAGTCTTTAACGAATGTATTACGACATTCTAATGCAGACTTTGTTATTGTAAACGTAACAGAAATAGACGGAGTAGTAAAACTCACAATTGATGATAATGGTATATATACAGGGGATAAGCCATTAAAATATGGTTTTGGACTAAATGGTATGATAAAACGCTGTCAATCAGTTGGAGGTAATTGTTCCTTTTTTCTAAACGAACCAAAAGGACTTCGAGTTGAAGCCACTATTCCAATTCAGAAAAATGGAGGAGAAGTATGACAGAAAAGATTCGTATTGTGCTAGCTGATGATGAACCCTTTGTTCGAAAAGGCCTATGCTATATTATTGAAATGCAAGATGACATGGAGATAGTTGGGGAATGTAAAGATGGTAAGGAAGCAATTAAAGTGGCTTTAGAAACTGCACCAGATATGGTAATTATGGACATTCAAATGCCTGATTTATCAGGCATTATGGCTACTAAAAACATTATGAGTATACTACCAAACACAAAGGTTGTCCTATTAACAACATTTGATGTACAGCAATATGTCTTAGATGGTATTCGAGCGGGTGCAGTGGGTTATATATTAAAAGATACTGAAACGGAGGAAATGCTAGATAGTATTCGATCTATGAATAGAGGTGCAATGATTTATAATAGCACGACAGCAAATCAAGCTTTTTCACAATTTATAAAACATGATTATAATTTTGCTGGCGAAGAACTAGAATATACGGAAACTCTAACTAAGCGGGAGATTGATGTTTTACAATTATTAGCTTATGGAAAACAAAACCATGAAATAGCTAAAATCCTTTATGTTTCCGAAGGAACAGTTAAAACTCATATCCACAATATTCTTCAAAAACTAGATGTAACAGATCGTACACAAGCAGCTGTAATGGCAATTCGAAAAAAAATTGTAAAGTGAAATCTGCACTGGGAGCCTGTCTGATGGGGCTTTATCGGCTTAAAAAGAAAAAATATTAAGAGCGGATCATGTCTTTCTCAAAATGGGAAGGGGTTTGCTGTGCAACATGAATTTCATTGAATTAAGTGTAGGAGGAATTCGGATGGATGAAGTACCAAAAAATAAAAATAAAAACCTGTTGTTATTGATTTATCTTAGTTTAGGATTGAATCTCATCACAGCTCCATTAGCATTATTTATAGGCGGGATGGCAACAGACCCTCCAGACAGTACTCAACTTGATTTTTTGAAAGGGTTTCTCTTCATTCAAGCAATACCACTTTTTATACTGTTTATATTTTTGGCATGGTACTCTATCCGTAAGAGTAAATATGCTTATGCTGGAATAGCCTTTTTTTTGTCTGTTATCATACTAGGTACCCCTATTGTTTGGATATATGATATGTATAATTCTTTCGCTAAGAAGGTCTTTTTAATACCTGATGGTTACAAAGGATGTGTGGGTGTCCTTCATAACATCAAGGATGCACCACCCCTAAAAATTGAAGATAAGAAAATTATATATCAAGTAACTAAAGATGGACTATTGAAAACATCATCGAATGAAAGGATTGGTAGGGAAAGTGACCTTGATTCTGGGTGGAATAATGTAAAATTCTATTATGTAGACAAAAGCGGAAACCAAGTTAAGAGGTTAGAAAAAGGCAAAGATGTTCACAATATATCAGTAGCATCGCAAGCGGGATTGACATATTCGCAATTCTTTATAGGAACAAAGAAAGAAGCAGAAAAACATCCACAATTCTCAATGTGTTTTAACGAAAAACAACAACTACAAATTGAGCATAAGTAAGTCATTTATTCATATGGATGATTAGGAGGAAGCATCTACGGTAGCCCCAAGTCGAGTATAATCCTTTATTAATGTGTTTTATACATCCAATCATATTTAATGGAGTGGTTTTGAAAGATGGAACTTCCGCTAAAGAAAATGATGTAAATAAGTTGTCCAAATGGGCAGCTTATTATTTGTTTTTGGGTTACTTCAATATCTAAGCTAAATGTCTATGTAGCAGAACTAAAAAAAGACGCCATAAGGCGCCCCCAACTTAGGTTAATGAGGTTTTAGTTTTCCGATCTAAAGAAATATTGTATCAGCTCACAAAGAGAGTATATCCTAACATCCAAGAGAAATAATATGCATTCTTACATATCGAAATAAATCTTGTATTCTTGCACTGACGGACCAGAAATAGCAAGATGTGAAGCAAATAAGCGCTGTAAAAATATCAAGTCTAGGATGTACTTACTTGCAAGCAAACCCAAAAAATAATACATACATTACCATAGAAGCGATTAATTTCTGATATGACATGTTTTAATATCAAAAAAGCCATCACGCAATGATGATTGCATGATGGCTTTTGTTGTTTTCTCATTTCTTGGTCTCATTGACCCATGTAGCGATGTCTCGGATGACATACGCAGGAACATTGGAAGGGACTTCGTATTCACTAGGGTGACTTAATTCCCCGTCGCCCTCCGTGAAGAAGTGATTCAATTTCGGATATTCTTTGAAATGAACATTACTGCGGCTTGAAAGCCCTTCTTGCCATTTCGTAAACTCGTCTTTTACTGTTACTTGATAATCACGTGCGCCTTGCAGAATCAGTAATGGCTCTTTTCGTGATTTCGCTTCCTCAACTGGCCGCCAACGAGTCACATCATACATGAAATGTGGAGAAAGATAATTATAACCAGCTGGTGGGTGATCCGGATCAAAAGTAGGGTCCTCAATGTAAGCGAATTGTTTTTTTATTTCATCAATATATTCCTTAGGTGCCCCGAGGTACTGATACTGATCAAGGAGCATGTCAGTAAAAGGACGCGCAGGTGGTGCCATTAAAATACTTCCTCTCACAAGTGATGCAGGTGCTCTGCTTAATATACGCGGCATTGTGCCAGCTCCTTGACTATGTCCGAGAATGAAAATGTTAGCAGGGTCAATGCCTTCCTGTTGTGCTGCCGATTTAGCTGCATATATGGCATCATCCGTAGTATCACGGTCTAAGGTAGCAGGTTCTGCACTCATTTTAAAACCGTGTTCTAAGGAACGCTTCTCGTAACGTAACACTGCGATACCGCTTGATGAAAGACCAGCTGCAAGGTCTCTAAAGATTTTAGCTCCCAAAAATGTACTATCACGATCATGCGGACCAGAACCGTGAACAAGAACAACAACAGGCACTTTTTCGCCAGCTTTATGTTTTGGAACCGTTAATGTGGCTGGTAAAGGGTATGTAGCATTTCCAATGACGATTTCGCGTTCTTGATAGGAATCAGGTTGGTCGTAGCTAGGATGCGGGATGGTATAAGATTTCTCGGGCGTCGTTCTTACTCCAACTTCATCTACTTTGCCGCCAGGCGTGAATTTAAGGAGTAGTGGAATAGTAGTTCCTTCGATAGCTCCTTGAATTTCAACCGTTTGATGGACCAAGTTTCGTTCTTTTATAACAGGCGTTCCCATGCTTGTAATCCTGCTCCCGCCACTTTGTGTCCACCAGCTTTGTAATATATTTGCCGTAAACCTGGATTGAAAAGCTGCAGACGTCAATTGAAGTGCCTCTGCATATTTACCTTGCTGGAGATATTCAAAAAATAAAGACGTACGCTCCGTTAAAGAGACTTGTTTCTTTTCTGCAGTTTGTGTCCCTTGTGTATCCGCGTGAATAGTTGTTGTAAGCGGAAAAGAAGAAACTCCTAAAGATAAGAGTAGGGTAAAAGAAAGTGCTGATTTTTGTAACTTCTTTTTTTTCATCCTGTTTAACCTCCAAAATGTAATGGTATGAAATAGGGATGGTAATTAGTGGAATGTGTCCCTATTGTGGTTTCGGTACATGTAAGGGGGAATCCTGCGTACATATCATAAAAAGTAAACTTGATAGAGTGGAGGAGTTTTGCGATGGTTCAATACATAAATCAGTGCTAAATCATAGAAATCGATCGTTTTTCCAACAATGATTCCAATCCCGTTATGATGTAGGAGAAGAAATACAAGTAGAGAGGGAGGAGGCATACGATGAAGAAATTTTTGTGGTTCATTTCTACATTGTGCATGTTTTTAGGATTGGTAACAGGGTGTAGTAGCAAAGATGACAATGGGATATCCATTACAAGAAATGTAGCGGAGATAGACCAGCGGAAAGGAAGCGAAACAAAACAAAATAAAACTGAACAGGATAGTTATGAGGCAGCATCCGTACCTATAAAAAAAGAAGAGGATACGGGTAAACTGAAGCATCCAGAATAGGTCAAACAGGTGATGAAGCCAGTACCTGGGGAGAGTAAGAAACAAAATGCAAATAGGATCATCAAAGCTACGATACTGGAACATATCGACGGCGATACGCTTCGCGTGAAGTTAGCAAACGGTAATGTAGAAGTTTACCTAAATAACAACTGTATATGCCGAATGTGTATATATAAGAAATGAGTAAAGAATGTAATATGCAATCCCATCTAATTATCGTGTGTATGACAATTAGGTGTTTTTTTTTGTATATAAAGAGTCTATTGATTACATTACGAATATGTTAAAGAAACTACACAATTGAGCCTAGAAGTATTTCACCATTTAAACTGTAGGGATTTTCCTACGGTTTTATTTGCGTGTTCCTGAATTCATATTGTGTGATGAAAAAGGAGTAAGTAATAAAAATAGTTAAATATTGCTTGTTGAAAGCGTAATTTGTAACACATACGATTAAAGCATATGAGAGTTAGCTTTATATAATCTTGATATAACATTCACTTTGTCTTTCTATAAATATGATTTTATCTAAATATGAACAAATTACACTCTCCTTAGAAAGCATCGAGGAGAGATTAGTATGAACCTATTTAGAAAAACAACATTTTGTGTATTTACACTATCGGTATTTAATACAGGTATTGGTATGTCCCCTGGTGATAGTCCTATATTTAATAAATTACAACCTGCCGTATTACAAGAAGAGGGTGCAAAATCGGAAGTAGAATATGTGAGGGATGTATCTGCAGTGCCAGAAAAGGTTGTTGAAAATGAAAATGTACCTGTAGAACAAGAGAAAGAGATAGTAAGGCCATTGGATGTGCCGCTTATTTTACAAAAGCCAGAATTGATGCGTGGTTGTGAAGTGACCAGTCTTGCAATGATATTACAGTTTTCAGGTGTACAAGTCGATAAGATGGCATTAGCTTCGAAAATAAAGCATGTACCATTTCAAAGAAATGGTTTAAAGGGAAATATGCATAAAGGGTTTATCGGGAATATGGCTACTTTTGATAAACCTGGATTAGGTGTTTATGTAGAACCGATATTAGAATTGGCGAGGTTATATGTATCAGAAGAAAAAGTGAAGGATCTCAGTCACAAAGATCCTCAGCGAATATATGAAGCTATAGATCAAGGACTCCCTGTATGGGTATTAACAAATGCCCGTTTTAAACAGTTACCTGATAATCAATTTGATACATGGAAAACAGATGCAGGGGAAATGAAAGTGACATATCAACAACATAGTGTTGTTGTGACAGATTATGATGACCAATATGTATACATTAACGATCCGTTAAAGACGGAGAAACATATAGCAATCAATCGAAATGAATTTGAACAAGCATGGATTCAAATGGGAAGGCAGGCTATGACCATTTCGATGTAGATAAATGTAGATTGGATGAGAAATGAAATGAAAAAAGTGTTGATCATTGAAGATGAGAAAATTATACGAGAGGCAGTAGCACAGTATTTCTCGCATGATGGATATGAAGTACTAACAGCAGAGGATGGCCAAGTTGGACTCGAAATGTTTGCTTCACATGAGGATATCAATTTAATCATATTAGATATTATGCTCCCTGTTATGGATGGATGGTCCGTTTGTAGACGGATTCGTAAGAACTCTATGGTTCCTATTATTTTATTAACAGCTCGAAGCGATGAGGATGATACATTACTGGGGTTTGAACTAGGAGCAGATGACTATGTAACGAAACCATTTAAACCTTCGATATTATTAGCGCGAGCAAATCGCTTATACAAAGAAACAAATCAAATTGTACAATTCCAGAACTGCATTGATTTATGTGGTATTCGTTTAGATAAATCGGCACGTACTGTTTCGATAAATGAACAAAAGGTTGAGTTTACACATACAGAGTATGAAATTTTATTTTCTTTAATGCAGCATAAGGATCAAGTATTAACAAGGGAAACGTTGATTACGAACATTTGGGGATATGATTATGATGGAGATGATAAAACATTAACGGCACATATGCGTAATGTACGCGTGAAGCTTGGAGAGAAAGCAAGACATATTACAACTGTCGTACGGACGGGGTATAAGTTTGAGGTAGATAGATAATGAGAAAGAAAATTGTATTTCAATTATTTTCCCTTACTTTTTTACTTTGCTGCATGATCATCGCTGTTATATTTTTTGGCCAAATGTATGTGACGAAATACTTGTATATTGATAAGGAAAAAGAAAGTGTTCAAAAACAATTACACCAGTATGAAAAGTACTATGAATCTCATTTACAAGAAGAGAAGGAAATGCAAAACATAGAAGAGAAGTTTGCAAACCAGCATGGCATTTTGATTGCAAGGCTAGATAAAGAAGCAAATATTAAAATGTTGCCATCAGGGGATTATTATTTGAAAGTCGTAGATAGAAATGACCCTACAAAAACTTCTAAAGTTGTGTTTAATAATTTTGTTAATGCAAAAGAACATTTGGGTTCGAATTTTAGTATTATTATTACGGATTTCATTAATAAATTATCTAATGTGGCTCTCTTGGATGTAGCTAGTAAGGATGTAAGTAAGGATATAGTTACCCCAATGAGTATGAGACCGAAAGGATATGATACCAGGTTTGATGTTTCAACATATCATCAGATTTTGAAAAAATCGCATGATGGTACGAAAAAGGGACATCAATTGATAATACTTGATGGGCGGTATGCACTCTATTATTTAGAAGGTGTTGTCAAAGAAATAAATATGCCCAATTATGCAGACCCCGACGCTGTAAATACAATGTATAACAATGATATTTTTGCGAAACAAATTTTAAATTTTCAAGCCGATTGGATTACAGATAAAGTGAAATTGGAGGATAGTAGTTGGACACAAAAAGAAATTCTTATTAATGGAATACAATATATTGAAACGATAAAACCAATTATTAAAAATGGTCAAGTGCAAGAAATTGTATATACATTATCTTCTTTACAACCACTTACCAAAGCAAGCGATTTAATGAGTGATTATTATATATATATCGTTGCATTTGTGTTAGTTCTATCGCTTATTGTGTCTTTCTATTATTCAAGAATCATTACGAAACCACTATTGAAAATAAATGAAGCGACAAAAAAAATTATGGAATTTGATTTTCAAGATCAGCTATCCATAAAATCGAAAAATGAAATAGGGGAACTGTCCTCCAATATTAATCAGCTTTCAGCAAGAATGGAAGGATATATTAATCAATTGAAAGGTGACCTAGAAAAAGAGAAGCAATTAGAACAGACAAGAAAAGATTTTATTGCTGGTGTTTCACATGAATTGAAAACACCACTGAGTGTGATGCAGGTATCGGCATCTATGCTTCAGGACGGGATTGCACCTGAAATGAATCAATATTACTGGGAAGCGTTAGAAAAAGAAATAGAGAAAATGAATGTGTTAATTGATGAAATGCTTAATTTGGCAAAATATGAATCTGGCACGTATCAAATACAGATGGAGCAAGTTCCTATTGGAAGTTTGATACATCAGGTTCAAAATGACCTTTATGTTCAGATACATGAAAAGTCACTGCAAATCAAAACTAATATAGATGAAGTGTATGTAAAAGGGAAAGCCAATTTATTGGAACAAGTGATAAGAAATCTGTTTACAAATGCAATTCGCTATACAGATGCGGGACAAACCATTGTGATTGAGGTAAAAGATGAAATAGATGGCGTATATATAGGGTTTGAAAATAAAGGTTCACATATTGCGGAAGAAAATATAGAGAAAATATGGGATCAATTTTATAGAGTGGATAAATCTAGACAACGAGTTTGTGGGGGCACGGGCCTTGGCCTATCGATTGTAAAAAATATATTTGAATTACATGATGCAGAGTACGGTGTAACCAATACAGAGGATGGCGTATTGTTCTACTTCCGTTTAGATAAATGGGATACAAAATTGTAAGGTGTATCAGAAGTGTTATAGATCTTACTGATATGTTAAAGGGGAAATTCTTATAGATTATTTTGGAAAAAGGTACGAAGTCAAATTTATGACTTCGTACCTTTTTCCTTCACTTGAACTTTGTTAGAGACCGTTTAGATACGCATTGTTACGCGTGAATTGCCTTTAAAATTGACACTTTATTCGTCGTAAATAATACATAATTTTGTTTTACTGTTCTGATTAAAATACGGTCCGTTGTCCCATATGCTGCTCCAATACGGATTGCACTAGGATCTTCAACGCCAGCATAGGTAGCATCTTCAGTAACCTCAATCACATCGCGTAAAGGGATTGTAACCTTCGCCAATTGCCATTTAATTATTAATTCTTCTTCTGTTTTTTTTACATCAATACCTAGCATTATACCAAGACCTTTCTATAATAGAATGCTACACTTCTAATTTTATTATACAAATTTTTAGATTATTTATCTATATGTATGACTAGAATTGGTTTCTACGTGTTCGTATTTAAAGCCTTTCCAACGTATAGAAGGATATGCTGTCTTTCTGATATAAAATATGTTAAGAACTAAAGTTCACATCAAGTTAATATGAATTTGATATGGTTGCAGTATGATGAACGAGAAACATTTAAAGTGGTAGGAAGGAAATGAATTATGAGACTTAAATTAGTAGGAATCTTCACTTGTATGATTGTGGTGTTAGGTATTTTTATTCTTTACACCAACATATCTATTGGTAAAGGACCAAATAGGACAAACTATGAAAATCGTGAAAACTCCATAAATAAAGAGAAAGAAAGTTCTTTTGCTAGTATAGAGGCTGTAGTGAATAAGGAATATGGATTGCCTGAAAACTATAAGCCAAATGATTTAGTTGTCCCAAATGTACCATTCTCATTTAGTGGAACGGTAGAAAAGAGTCACCTTCGTAAAGAGGCAGCTGACGCACTAGAAAAGTTATTTGATTTAGCAAAACAAGAAGGAATTCAGCTGAATGCAGTTTCAGGATTTCGTTCCTATGAGTATCAAAAGAATCTGTATGCCAGCAATGTTAAAAAGAATGGGCAAGAGCATACGGATCGTTTCTCGGCAAAGCCTGGACATAGTGAACATCAAACAGGGTTAACAATGGATGTTTCTTCTAAAAGCGCGAACAATGAACTAGAGCTATCCTTTGCGAATACGAAGGAAGGCAAATGGCTAAAAGATAACGCACATCGTGCAGGGTTTATCATTCGTTACCCAAAAGGTAAGGAGAGTATTACTGGATATGCGTATGAGCCTTGGCACATACGCTACGTTGGAGATATTGCTGAAAATATATATAAGAAACACTTAACTTTAGAAGAATATATGAATATGAAATAAGAGGAGATATTTAATCGCTTGAAGAATGTATATATTTTGTTCGACAAAATAATATTGTTGATAATTAATACAATTTTTCTAAAAAGGCATGGTGGTTGTTATGAAGCTATTAGAGAATAAATTTACGCATACATATGCTTCTGGTGCAAACGCGATTGCTATCCAGGTGGATCATCATAAAATAAAACGATATATACTAGAGTACAGTGATTTACGGCATATTGGTGTGTGTCATGATGATGAGTGTGAATGCGGATGTATGGATTCACACTTACATGAAACAGAAACCATACGGAACGAGGTTACACCGAGTGATATAGTAAGTGATACATGGATTACAGTTTTAGTAGATGAAAGACTGTATGCCGTGCATAAACCGTTTTTTGAGATTATCTATGATGGGGATATTTCATTATTAAGAATTGAAATTGAAGAGAATTACGATGATTTTGTAGGCTTCTCTGTTATACTTTGTCCCAATTGCGGAAAATGGTCTGTTTGTGATTAATCATCATAAACGGGCCATTTTTACTTTAAGTCACTGACAAACATTAAAACTACGATCTCAACAATCTAATACATGTAGTAAGAATATTGGATGATTAAATTGGTACAATCCCAAACTGAGGTGGCGTTGCAATTTAGATAATATAGTAATATCGTCTCGAGGAATGCACTTTGAGCAAAGTATTCAATTTTAATAAATAAGGAGTGAAATGTATGTTTGATGAAATAACAAGGGAAGAACTGATAAATCTAGTAGGTAAAATTGTAGAATGTGAAGGAACTGAAGAGGAGATTGATGAAATGTTAGAAGCTGTAGAAAGAAATGTCCCACATCCAGAAGTAAGTGATCTAATATATTGGAATGATAAAGATCTTAGTTAAGAACAAATTGTAGATATAACACTAGCATATAAACCGATACAGCTTTAGAATTTGGATGCATTGTTATTCTTGCTATATAAATAAAGTTAATGCTTTTTTAGATGAAAATTAGGATGAGTTAAAAATTCAGCAAATCAGGGGGGAGAACTCGCACTTGAGTCCTTCCTCTTATTAAATTCCAGAAAATACAAATTTAGATTGATGCCTATAAATCATTATAGTATAATATACATCTTAACCGATAAAATAGATGTAAATATAAGTAATGGAGAGAAAAGATTGTACTAAAAAATATAAAGTTCATATTAATGTTGTTGATTGGCTCTACACTTTTACTGGCAGGATGCGGGGATACTTCGACATCAACTAATAAGGACACTGTCCAGAAGGTTTAATCCTACACAACTAAGCAAACGAACGGAAATATTGCAATTGTAGGCAACAAAATGAAATTACTGAAACTTGGCCTTGTTCGCTTTGCCAAAAGTCGTGAAGTAGAAGGAAGTATTCTAAATGCAACGATTCGCCGAAACCCAAGTGGTAAATACTTTGTAACCATCCTCGTCGAAACGGAGGTACAAGAAATGCCTAAAATGAAATCCACTTGTGACTACAAAAACAAAAATGTTAAAAATCTAACCATTCGTGAGTGGGATTGTCCTTCTTGTGGCACACATCACGATAGAGATCGGAATGCAGCGCTCAATCTTAGAAATGAAGCCATTCGTCTCTTAACCGTAGGAACTACGGGGATAGGCTATTGAATTAGAAATCGTTAGGTTTCTGTACTTAGGAATTTCACACTTCAAACAGTCCGCAAGGATGTTAAGTGGTGAGTAGTTCAAGATTAAGTGAAGGTATAACCATACATAGCGGTAGAATAATACCATAGGGCATCAAAGATCGATTAGAGTGTTGGTAGCTTTTAAAATAGCTAGTTTATTAAAAAACGAAAAAGTATTTAACGGAATTCCAATAATTTGGTATAATATCTCTGGTATAATGTATATCTAATTATAAAACTTATTGGATTTGGGGAGAAAATCTATGAAACAGAAAAAGATTAGTTTACTAGTATTTACAATTATCATTTCCTTAATTTTTTCAGCTTGTAGTAATAAAACTAATAAAACTGAAACTGGAAGTCAAAAACAGGTATTGAACTTAACGATACCGGAAGAAATTCCGTCACTAGATACGGCAAAAGCGATGGATGGTACATCATCACATATTATGCAAAATATATTTGAAGGATTATATGTACTGGATAATAAAGATAATCCTATTCCAGGTGTAGCAAAGTCATTTGAGAGGAGTAAGGATGGGAAAAAATATACATTTCATTTGAGAAAAGATGCTAAATGGTCAAATGGTGAGATGGTAACTGCACATGATTTTGCTTTTGCTTGGAAACGGACATTAAGTCCTGAAACAGCATCTCAATATGCATACATGTTATTTTATATAAAAAATGCCAAAGAAATAAACAAAGGTATAGTTGCTGCCGATCAGTTAGGAGTAAAAGCAATAGATGATTATACGCTAGAAGTGGAATTGGATCAGCCTGTTCCATATTTATTGCAGTTATTAGCACTACCTATTTATTTACCTCAGCATGAATCGTTTGTTAAAGAAAAAGGAAGTAGTTATGGTTTAGAACCGGAGAATCTTATATATAATGGGCCATTTGTGTTAGAAAAGTGGAAGCATGGACAAGAATTTCAATTGAAGAAAAATAATAGATATTGGGATAAGAAACAAGTAAAGCTAGAAGCAATAGATTTTAATATTGTAAAAGATTCAATGACGGCTATAAATTTATATGAATCGGGTAGTATTGATCGTGCTCCAATTACTTCAAAATATTTTGAGCAATATAAGGGCAACAAGGAATTACATATGAAAAAAGAAGCTGCAATAGCTATGTTACGTTTTAATGAAAAGAACACTACATTAGCAAATAAAAAAATCAGACAATCTATTTCTTTAGCACTAAATAAAGAGGAGATAGTACATCATTTTAGCAATACTGGAGGAACACCCGCAGGAGGTCTTATACCAGCAGGATATACGAATGAAGCAAATCAAAAAGATTTTCGAAAGGAAAATGGTTCTCTTGCTTTGTATGATTTACAAAAGGCTAAACAAACTTGGGAAGATGCCAAAAAAGAACTTAGTATAGAAAGTGTCACACTTGAGCTTCTAACATTTGAGCAAGATAATGAAATACTTATAGCAGAATATATAAAAGGAGAACTTGAAAAACACTTACAGGGTTTAACAATACAGATTAAGCAACAACCATTTAAACAAAAATTGCAGCTTGAACAATCAGGACAGTATGATATCTCTATGGTAGGTTGGACACCTGATTATAAAGATCCAATTAGTTATTTAGAATTATTTACGACAGATAATCCAAATAATAAAATGAAGTATTCAAATTCGAGTTTTGATGACCTTATTAGTAAAGCTAAAAATGAAGTTTTATTAGATCAACAGAAGAGATGGGATTATTTACGAGAAGCAGAGAGAGTGTTGTTAGAAGATGCTGCTGTTGCTCCCCTTTATCATACTGGTAAAGCATATGTGCAAAAGGATTATGTAAAAGGAATTGAAAAACATCAATTTGGTGGTGCTTATACTTACAAAAATGCATTTTTGATTCAAAAATAAAGAGCTTAAAATTGAAAAGAGTTGAGTACTTGATACAAAAAGTATTCAACTCTTTTTTACTTTTCACAAAAAATCCCCTAACCAATAGAATTTTCCTGTTTCAAAGTCTCGTGTTATAACGGTCGACAAGAATCCAGCTTATCCTATAGCAATTGAACAGTTGAAAAAAGAAAAAAGCATACCTAACGGTATGCGACTTAGACAACAAAAGTACTTGAATAACATAGTAGAACAAGATCATCGCTTTATAAAGAAACAAATCCATTCTATGCTAGGGTTCAAATGCTTTGACACAGCTACATCCATAGAGGCTATGCATATGATAAAAAAAGAACAGATTGATTTACGGGACCAGTCTGTCCAAAAACAGAAAGAATTCATCCATCAATTGTTTGAACTTGCAGCATAAAATACAATTCTGTTAGGAATATATGTGTTTTACTAGTTTTTATTTTATCTTTGCACCAGAACCTAGCATATTTACATCAAAATAATGAAAGGTCTAAAGGTAGTTATGGAGATTCTGTTCGTTTTTAATATTAAAAAAATTCCATAAATACAATTGGAAACAAGTTGTATAAATGTTAAAATGAGATATAAAAATGAAAGGATTTTATGAAATGTAAAATCTTTTCACTATTTTTTACTTAAGTGTGTAACTTTTTAAATAAAGTTTTACATAAAAATATTAAAATTTTTTCAGGTCAATATTTGAATTTATATGAATCTGAATGTAAGGAAGGTTTTGGGGATAATATGAGAAAAAATCAAAGCTTAAAACGTTTAGGGGCCACGGCATTAACTATGGGATTATTAGGTGTTGGGGTTCTCCCAAGTAATTCTTATGCAGATGAAGGGGATATAACTAAAGTACAATCAATTTCGTCTAACAAAACTACAGAAGGAAAAGTATTAAGTTATATTGATACCGTAGAAAGTAATGAATTTCTGACTGATAAGGAAGTCAAATCAATTAATCTATCTGCTTTAAATGCTATATATAAAGAAGTGAAAAACATTGCTGACAGCAAATCTGAAGACGAATTAAATCGAATTGTGGTTGAAAAGATTAAAAACAATCAATCAGTATCATTTCGCTCCGCATATTCACTTCAAATACCTGGATTTGGAACATTGACTGATGCTGAAGTTGATTTAGCCAAGAAAAATCCATTTGAATTTGTAACCTATGGGGCTTGTTCCGTTTTAGCAAAGACAACTTCAGAGAAATACTACAGCAACTCAACACTTTATCAAGGAAATGGTGATGCTTTTAGGCACTCTTTTTGGAATGCAGCCCTTGCTAAGGAATTAGGTACTATTAAAGGTCGTGATGTTGGTGTTGCAAGAGCAAAAGTTTGGACAGATGCCCATGAGCAATATTCTAGTGGGGTTGATAAGGAAATGGACCTATATAATAATGAAGTTGGTAGAACGATTGCTTACAACAATTATGCCTGGAGTATTACTCAATATAGTAGTCACATAAGAAATGAAGTTGCAAATGGTTCCATGGTTAGAATTGCTGAAGACAAACTAGTTAGAACAAATGGCGATCTTTAATAAAATATCTCAAAAAAAGAAGTAATATTATATAAATATGCTTTTTTCTTTACTTTTTTGTTTCGTACAAGACAGAATCAATATAAAATAAAAGATTCCATATAAAAAAGACCCTATAGAAAATGAAAAAATCCATTCTATAGGGTCTTTTTAATATAAAGAGAGAATAATCGGAATCAGTGAAATTCGACAATTGAAGGGCGGTGATTATTTACTCTAAAAACACACAACAAGTTCGCACGAAATACCAATTTTACGCAGAATAATACGGTTATATAAAAATCAAATACAGTATCTAGGAATTTCAAGCCCAAGTGCATGAATCTTAGTATATTGGTATACGCCATATAATTGATACTTTATATAAGAATTATCAAATGCTAAATTACTCATACGCAATTTTTATAGTGAATTACATTTTTATTTATAAGAGCTTTTCTTGTGTTGATCTAACTAACTCCTGATTAACCTTGATTAAATTAACCAATTCACATTTTATAACGACTTTTAAACTGTTTTCATGTAATCATTTTGTTAGAATTTATATTTGAAAATCGTTTTATTTTATATGCATATATAATTTTTATAGCCAAGTATGAATTTATCACTTGGTTATCTATAACTTTTATTAGAACAATTACACTTTCCCATTCAATTTCGAGTGAATTTTAGTGTTTCATAATTTAATTATGTAAATAAGTTCGTGTAAAAATTGAATTTAACGCGAACTTGTGTTCGCATCTTTTTTCTGTTATAGTATATATGAGGTGATTTTTATGGATTACAGCAAGCAACGTCAAAAATCCGTACATCGTAAGAAATTATACGAGAATTTAAATGAAATGCCCTTTTACATAGAAGAATTTGTGGAGTACAAAGAATTGCATGATGCCTCTCCCTCCACCCTACTGAATTATGTATATGATTTTAGAGTCTTCTTTAATTGGTTATTATCTGAACAAATTATTGAATTAAAATCCATTAAAGAAATATCCTTCTCTGATTTGGAGAATTTAAAGAAAAAAGATGTTGAAAACTTTATGAGATTCCTAAAACTACAACAAAATATGCAGAATTCTTCTGTTAACAGGAAAATTTCAGCTTTAAAATCTTTATTTAAGTACCTTACCTCCCTATCAGAGAATGAAGATGGAGAATGTTATTTTTATAGAAATGTGATGGCTAAAATTGAAATACATAAAGATAAAGAAACATTAAATGCTCGTGCAAAACGTATGAGATCTAAAATATTCCATAATGATGATGATCAAGAATTTCTGAATTATGTTAAGTACGAACATGAAAAATCTTTAACAAAACATCAGTTATTCTATTTCCTAAGAGATAAAGAGCGTGATGTAGCCATCCTCTCCCTCTTTCTTGGTAGTGGTATTCGTGTAAGTGAATTGGCCGATCTCCGTATGGAGGATATAAACCTAAAAGAAAGACTAATTGATGTAATCCGCAAAGGAAATAAAGAAGATTCAGTATGGATTACCCCAATTGCATTGAATGATCTTGAAAAATATATGGAAATTAGGGATAGCAAATATGCTCCAGGGAAAGAATTACAAAATGTATTCTTATCGAAGTATAAACATACTGCACAGCCTCTTTCTGTTAGGGCTATCCAAGATATAGTAGAAAAATATACTAAGGCTTATGGAAAAAGAATGTCTCCTCATAAATTAAGACATACATTAGCAAATAAATTATATATGGAAGAAAAAGACTCGTTACAAGTAATGCAGCAACTTGGGCATACGAGTCAAGATACAGCGTTGTTATACACTCAACTTGGGGAAACAACTATTAAAGATAGTTTAGGCAGAATAGGGAAAGAAAAATAATAAAAGGTTCAGCTCTCATATGATTGCTGAACCTTTTATTATTTATTGTAATTTTAATTTTATTATGTAAAAAATACATAGTTTATCTGTCGCTTCGTTTGGGATATGAATGATGAAAAATATTAATAAATATTTGAAAAACTATCTTTAATTTGAATGTAGGTATATAAATTCATGAATTTCAGTTAGTATTGTATGTTTCATTTTTCTCATCCTTCTCTATTTTATTTTTTTCAATGTTACAACTTAAAATGTAATCTATTTAAATTTGTTATTACGCACTTCTTACTGTTCGTAAAAGAGATCTAATTTTTCCTTTAATACTTTGTGTAAAACTTCTTCACTTGTAGGTTGCCTTTTCTTTTCACCAAACCTAGTGCTTCTGCTTGATCTTTTTTGATTTGTAATTAAATCCCAGAGTGACCCCTCATACCTCGAATCGTTTCCGTACCCCAACATTCGTTAGAATAGAAAAGAGGCATCTTTCCGAAGCAGGAGAGATGCCCTATTTTACAACAATAGAAATTCAAGATGAAATTTTTTGTGCCAGAATCTTACAATTTAATCTAGTCTCTGTAATTTAAATTTTTGATTAGTACTAGCTGTAAATGGATATACTATAACATTTGTTCCATTTTTAGTACCAGAACCAGTTACATCTAAATACCTAGAGTTTTTCTTGTTTTTTAAATAAAAATATCCATTTCCTGCATCTTCAACTATCCAATAATGCTCTTCATAGTATTGGTTAGGTGTAGCAAAAACATTGTTAGAACCTTGATAGTCATTCCAAGCTAATATTAAATTTTCATTTGTTATACTTTTAATTTGATAGGCCTTTTTATTTGAATCATATACTAACTTCCATTTTTGATGATTACCGCCGTTATTGCTCCATAAGGTAACATTATTCGTTGATCGATCCATATCTATAACGCTACTATTATTTAACGCAGAAAATAGTTGATAGGTACCATTCAAATTAGCTCCAGGAATGTTTTCTCCTACTTCTTTATATATGACATAATCCATTCCATTGACCGTTGCTATTACCGCATATTGGTCTTTTAAGTTTAATGGAAGCCGGTCAATCCACATGCTTGCATTTGGTCCTCCGCTCCACATATTATGAGTAGTCCGTTTTGTTAAATTCATAACTTTATAGGACGCATTTGGTGCATTTGCTCCCGTTTTTATTTCAAATGTATAGGCATTGTGTATCGGTTTGTAGAAATATTGAACACTTGACGGACGAAGTCGATCCATAAGATCCTGCTCTTCTTTCTCCGCAATTTTCACCGATTCATATAATTTATCAGCATAATTCTTAAGATCTTGCCAGCTATCTTTTGCTGTATTAAGATCTGCTTTTATAAAAGCAAATTCTTCTGGGGTAATAAATGTGATATTTTTTACTAAATTATTATATTTTGCTGCTACAGTATCCCAACTATTAGACATTTTCTGTATAGAAGTAATAGCTGTGTCAATTGTTTCCGCCATATTCGTAGTCTTATTTTTTGCATCAGTTATAATAGCTATTTCTGCTTGTGCCCCAGAAATTTGTGCTTTTAAAATTTCTATTTCTCGCTCAGCAGATGCAATATTACTTTTTGCTGTTGCAATCAGCGGTCCACCAATGATACACGTTATTAACGTCGCGCAAAGTACTGAACCTGCAATAATTTGATCATTGCTTTTTTTGATAGACTCATTATACCCATTAATTCGCTGTTCTAAATATGGAATACCTGCAGTTGTACTAGCTAAAATAGTCGTTAATTGAGTTGTATCTTGTTTAAAGTTTTGCGTATCTGCTGTCATTTTATTTCGGAATGTTTTCAGCTGTTCCAATAGCTCGTTAACTTCACTTTTATTAGTCAATATACTTTGATACAATTTTTCGAGCTCAGTTTTCAATTTTTCAGTGTCTTTTTGATCTATTGCAGCTAATAAAATACTATAGTGTGCTTGAAATGTATCATTATAATTTACAATGTTTTGATTCGTATTCATAATACGTGGTTTAAGATTATCTAACCAATAGGTCGCGTTTTTTTTTGCATCGTCCTGGTGCTTCAACATATTTGCTCGTAAATAACTATTAAGAGAACTTATACCACTAAGGTCTGTCTCTTGTTGATTACGTATTGTTTTGGCATATGAATCCATAACAAGTACATTAGACATTGCTGGTGCTAGTACATCTTGAAAGCCCTCAGGACCAAGTGAATAATTATGAATGGTTTCTTGCGATATAGTTGTATGGACTTTTTGTTCTGCCGCGAAAGAATGAAGTGGTACTATATTACTTGTTGCCATTCCAGCAATCATCATTGATAATAAGAATTTCTTGTACAATTTCTTATTCATATTATCCCACCTACGCTTTTTAAGAATTCGTATCTTTTAGTGAGCATTGAGGAAGTTCCCTGCTCAAGTTTGAACAGGGAACCCTTATCACATAAAATCAATTGATTATTTTGTATCTACTAATTTAATATCAGTTTCATAAAGATTTGCAGCAGTATCTCTAACTTCTTTCCAACTATCTTTAGCCACATCGAGATCCTCTTTTATGAAAAATAGATCGTTAGGGTCCATAACTGCAATATTTTTAAGTAAAGATTTATATTTTGATCCAACTACATCCCATTTGGTTGAAAGATTTTGTAGTGCAGTAATTGCTATATCAATAGTCTCTGTTAAGGATTCAGTTTGCTCTTTTATATTGGTTAAACCAGCTACTTCTAATTGAGCCTGGGTTATTTGTCCTGTTATATTCTTAATCTCTTCCTGAGCCTTATCCATCTCTTGCTTTGCTATAACAATTCCCGCTATACCTCCTGCTGTTGCTCCTAAACCACCTACAATGAACACCACTCCTAGTTTAGCTCCTAAACCAGTACCAATTAGAACTGCTCCACCTATAATAGCAAGTGGACCTAGAGCCGTTGCAACTGCTGAGGCAATAAGAAGTTTATTATATTCAGCAATTGTAGCATGATACGTTGTGAGTTGATTTTGCAACAGCGGAATTCCAGCATCTTGACTTGCTAAAATAGACGTTATTTGAGTTGCATCTTGTTTAAAGTTTTGCGTGTCTGTTGCCATTTTCTTTCGGAATTCTCTCAGTTCTCCTAATAATTCGTCCACTTCCGCCTTATTTGCTACAACATCATTATTTAGCCTTGTAAGTCCATTTGATAATGTTTCCTTGTCCTTATTGTTTACAGCTGCTATTAACGTATCATAGTAATTTTGAAATTTAGTATTATAATTAATAATGTTTTGATTCGTTGAAATCATTTGCGGTTTAAGTTTATCTAACCATTGCCCTGCATTTATTCTGGCAATATTTTGATCATTAATTATTTTCGTTCGTAAAGATGTATCAATTGAATTGAGCCCATTGAAATTGGCATTTGCTTGTTTAATGATTGTTAAAGCATAAAGGTCCATTACTAAAGCATTTGACCCTGTATTTGTTATTGCCTCTTTAAGACCCTCTGGTCCTAATGAATAATCCGGGTACTCGTCCGTTGTACCTGTTTTAGCGTGAATAGGAGTTGATTTTGCCGTGCTTTCCGCTGCAGAAGCATATGTTGGCATGATACTACCTGCTGCCATTACCGTTATTAATGCGGATAAAGCCATTACTTTATAAGGCTTTTTTGTCATTTTTGTCTTCTCCTTTAACTTTCAGTATAATCATATTTCACTCTTTGCTTAAACTTAATTTATTGTTACATTTGAAATGAAATTTTCAAACTTTTTTGTTTGCAAATACAGTTCATCACTGAATTCTTTGAGCTGAATTAATTGATTTTGCAATCCAACACTATCCATGTGTGCCCCTGCACTCAGATTGAGTTGGATTTGGATCATTGTATCATTTAGCGCTTTCCAATCATTCATCAAATACTCAAAAGTAGTAATTTGCCTCTTAATCATCTCAGTAAACCCATTCATTTGATCCTCAATAAAAGTCATTTCAGTCACTTGAATTTGGGTTTCTGCTAACTGCTGAATTAGTGGTAGTAATTCTTTTTGTTTCTGCTCAATGATCCTAGCAGAAGCAGCTGTTTGGCTGTCGAAAAGATCTAAAATTCCACCACCAAGAGATGAAATAGAGATAAAATCTATAGTTTGAGTCTGAGCTGCTCCGCCCGCAATCGTAAAGACTTGCTTCCCAATATTTATAACGCCGTTACGAACTTCATTTGGTCTATTTAAAATTTTTGCGAGTTCTACCAGTATCTCTTCTTGAAGTCTTTTAATATCAGCTCTTAGCTGTGTAACAGTTCCATCTGACCCCTCTAAGGATTGAACTGCTATTTTTGCTTTTTCAGAAAACCCTTTGTTATCTTGAAGCAATAAATCATTAAAACGATTTATCTGCAATAAGGTTTGGTTCATACTATCTTGGATAGTTTGTACGTCCTTTTGTAGTCTATTAAAAGCATTTACAAAACTCACCTTTGTTTCCGCATCTGTATTTACCGTTTCCGCTAAATCATATAATGTACCATAATAACCATTGAATCTTGTACTAAAACGCTGCATATCTTGATTTAAATCAACTAACTTAGGATTATATTCATCTAACCATTCGCGAACATGATTTTTTACAAATTCTTGGTGATTCGTTAAACTGCTCATACCAGTCCCTTTAATGGTTGGTTGCTGTAAAATAATTAATCCATATGCTTGCGCTAAAGGTGATTGTGAACCTAACGTTCTAATCGAATGTGATAATGTATTCGCATTTTTGACATTTTGTACATATGTTGACTCTGATTTAGACTGCACCCTCTCCGCGTAAGCACTTACATAGTTGGAAGGACTTGCTAATATTGCTGTAACCAATAATCCTGTAACTAAAGTTTTTTTCACTTGAACTCCTCCTTTTCTTATTTTTTAAAGAGAGATTCTAGAATAAGTCTGTTACAATTACTATTTTTATAATGGAAATAGCAATAGATATTAACTAGATTCTTTCTTATTCTCCTTTTTCGGGGGATGGAAAAAGAAACCCCCTATTAGAATATATAAAAGTCAGAAAATACGCAATGTTATGATTAATTACTCACTATAAGATAATAGTGACTAGTTTTTTTTATATTTTGTTATATATACCATTTGAAATATATGTTTTTTTTTTGGTAATGTCATATTTAAAATAAAAAGATATATATGAATTAAGAAATCCATCGTTAATTGTCATAAATTCTACAATATTTTTGAATGTGCTTATCTTTCCAAAATGTAAAAATAAATACTCTTAAATTATGTTGGGGATTAAAATTTAACCTGTGACCGATTTTTACACGTATCTAAGCTTGTACCCCATGCCATATTGGGAAAATTGTACGTTTAGACACAATTTGGACACATTTGAAGCATCTCCTGTACGCTAAGAGACATCTGTCCAGAAAACCTTATGTTTATGAACAGAGGATAAAATTCAATAATATCAACGTTTTCTAGCTATAATCATGTTCATAAAGTGTGTAAATAAATCAATCAATGTTCAATTAAACTTAGTTTTTTATCTTTCTGAACATGTAGTTATCTCTAAAAAAGGCTGTAACACCAAGGGTTGGCATCCCTTAGCGTACAATTTTCCCAGAATGATATGGTGACCCCATGCCCATCAACTTAAGGATGGATACAAAATTAACTTTTGTTCAATTGAACTAAAATCTCCCAAAATGGGGACAAGTTATTAAAAATAAGCACACGAAATAAACCCTAACGGGTTTCATTTTTTTCTTATGCAGCTTTCTTTTGCTTGCTACATCCACTATACTCATAGATAACACCCATGATATCAAAGACAGTTTTCTTCTCATATCGATGAGATTTCCGCCCGTTTTTCTCTAGAAGGTGGAACAGGCGGATCAGAAGCTTTGTTATCTCTTGGGTGCTTTTCCCTATGGCTTGATAGAGGAGAAACAGATGATCTTGGATCATTCCAATCGCTTTATATTCACTTAATTCTTTTTGCTTCTTTTGTAACACAAGTTGGCGCATTTTAAACATCGTAGAAGAACATAAAAAAATAGCGATGAGTTTCCCGTATAAATGGCACTCTATTCTTTCTTGTTTGACGGTACGACAATGATTAATATCAAACAATGATTTCCACGTTTTAAAAACAATTTCTATCTGCCAACGCAATGTATATAATTCATGTACTTGTTCCATCGGAACCCATTCCCAAGGTGCATTTGTCACATATACATTTAATCCCGCTGCTAATTTACTTTTATCTGAATAGGTTTTGTGTTTTGACTTTTCTTTTTCTGCAATTTTCTCTAGACGTTTTTTTAATTGTGCCTCTGTTAAACGATGAAAAATGAGACGTGAAAATAGCTGCTGTTTATCCCCAATATAAGCTTGCTGATATTCTATCGTTTCGCCTGGTTGGAGTTGATTCAAAATCTGTATGACATTGATTTGTATGTATTCTGATTGTTTTTTAATGGAACCATTTTTAAAATATTCCGGATTTGGATTTTTTACATATACGTTCGTATTTAACTTTAACCTCGAAATATAATACGTACCACGTTGATCCATTTGATCTAAATCCTCTAATGAAAAATACCCTAAATCACGAATACATAAATCGCCTGGCCGTAACGTATCTAAACATTCTGTTCCGAATGTTTTATCATTATTTTTTCCAGGTCCCACTTGAAAATTAAGAAATTGCCCACTATGTAAATCATATTCTAATTGAATTTTGATCCCAGCTGTTTGAGCGCAGCCACCTGAACCAGGATATATATGTTCCAAAGTATGGGGTACTTGAAACATAGTGGCATCCATGATGCGAATGCGTTTAAAATGAGCAAAAAGTTGGTTAGAAATGTGAGTCTGCTCACAGATTTTTTGTTGTAACAATAACGAAAAGACATGCTTTAAAAATAACACTGATTTTGCAGTAAATCGTTTATTTAAGCCCTCTGGGCTGAGTAAAGTACCTGTAGCTGCATGAAGTCTACTACATAATCGGACTAAAGGATCACTGGCCACCCGTTGGCTAATCCAAATACAAATGGTAGCTAAATCTGATCCTGAAAACTTGCGTTTTCGCTTTATAAACTTAATCTCTCTTGCTAGTTCTTCCAAAAATCCAGGTGTGATATAGCGCTGTAATTCTTCTGCAAATGGTTGTAACTCCTCTTGAATCGAGAGATTCATAAAAAACGTCACCCTTTCTCATAGATTATTAAGAAAGAATAACGTTTTTTTGTACTTGGGGGTAGTAAAAAGTCTTAAGTTGATGGGCATGTATGGTGACCCCTCTATGGATCTATTCAATTTTTTATACATTCCTATCTTGGCGCGGTTTTAGGGTTCTCGTTTGTTACTGGATTAGCCGAAAAACTGTATAAAATCTTGCATGCTCTTAACGTGGGGTTTTTCCAAAATGCTGGCGGTCCCCCATCGCCATCAAGCTAAGAAAAGCAAATACCCCCAAAACGAAAAAATAAGCCGTTGTCTGTCAAAAATACATGGAATTTTCATCCTGGAGGTGTTATAAAATTCTTGAGTTGATGAGCATGGGATACCATCAGGAAAATGCTGATTTACAACGATAAGCCCATTTCCAAAACGATTTCCTAGTTTTTAACAACACCAAGAGAGTTTTAGTGATCTTAAAGAATGTAATGATACTACATTATCCAAATTAATATGGTATTCTTCTAGTAAATTGATATGCCTCCCTAAAGGTGACTATAGAAAGCTATGGGAAAGGAACAAATAATCATTCCTTATTCCATTAAAGGGGCGGATTAATAGAACAAGAATAAATTATTTCTTCTATCGAAATATAACCCCAAAAACAAAATAATCCGTTAAGTAATTCTCATTGCACAAAAAGAGGTGTGGAAAAATATCATTAACATCAGTTTTATTAAATGTGTTATTTAAAAAGGGTGATGCTAAAAGAGATAAAGGGTTAACTACCCCAGAAAATATCGAAAGGTTTGACAACCTTGATTACTACGGGGATAAAAGTGAAGACCATTTGCTTGACGTGTATTATCCAAAGGATACGGACAAACCTTTGCCAGTAATTATATCGATTCATGGTGGTGGCTGGGTGTATGGGAACAAGGAAGCTTATCAATTTTACTGCATGAATTTAGCCCAGTACGGGTTTACGGTAGTAAACTTCAACTACCGTCTTGCACCAAAATATAAATTTCCAGCGGCTCTGGAAGATGTAAATTCGGTTTTTCATTGGGTGAAGAATAATTCAACAAAGTTTCATATGGACTTAAATAATTTGTTTATTGTAGGTGATTCAGCGGGAGCCCAGATTGCAAGTCAGTATGCAGCAATAATAACTAATTTAAAGTATGCAAAACTGTTTGACTTCAAAATGCCTGATATAAAAATAAAAGCAATGGGATTAAACCACGGAATGTATGATCCTCTCGATAGAATAAAAAACAAAGAAACGAAAGAATGGTACAAGAGTCTTTTAAATGCTTTGATGAAGGACTACCTTGGAACAGAAATTTATAAATATGAAAAGGAAATGGATTTTCAGTCAAACATTACGTCATCTTTTCCTCCGTCCTTTGTGACTTGTAGTGTTAATGATGGATTGGTTGGGATTCAACCTGTTTTCCTTAGTAAATTAGAATCCGCAGGACTTCATTATATTTACAAGGAATATGGTCATAATGACAAAGCTAGCGGTCATGTATTCCACCTTGACTTAAGAAAAGACGAAGCAACAATACTTAACAACGAACAAATAGAATTTTTCCGCCAATACATAGGCAAATGAGTGGATATCTAGTAAGAAAGGAATTGAAACAAGCTGAAAATGGGGTTCCGCCACATGCCTATCAATTTAAGAATTTTATTACACCCCTAGGATGAAAATTCCGTGTGTTTTTGACAGAAAACAGCTTATTTTTTCGTTTTGGGGGTATTTGCTTTTCTTGGCTTAATAGCGATGTGGTGCTATCACATTGCTATCAACCTAAGCTCATGTAACTTCAATGATAAGCAAGAGTATTTCTTTTTTCAAAAATCTATATGTAAATGCTGTAAAGATTTGTATACGAAATAAAACCTAATGGATTTCATTTTTTAATTTAAGCCGCGGGATTATCAAACTTGGTGCAATTGAAAGCAACACCTAATATATCAAAGACCGTTTTCTACTCATACCTATGAGATTTTCGCCTTTTTTGCTTTAGGAGGTTGAATAGGTGAAATAGAATCTCTGATAGCTCTTGAGTGTTTTTCTGTATAGCTTGGAAAATAAGAAGAAGGTAATCTTTAATTATATATGGCCTTATATTCACTTAGTTCTCGTTACTTTTTCATAAGAAGTAATTACCGCATTTGAAATATGGTAGAAGAACATAGAAAAAGAGCGATGAGTATTCCATAAATTAGGGATTATCATCACTCTCGTTTGATATTGTGCCAATCATGAATATGAAATAAGGATTTCCAAGCTTTAAAGATAATTTCAATCTGCCAGCGAATGGAATAAAAATCATGTATTTGTTCCATTTTTAATGATTCATAAATCCGTTGAAATGTTCGCATCAAATTCATCTGATGTTTTGGTATCTATTTTTTTCCCATCAATTGTCATCTTTATTTTTTGTTTTTGGTTTGCTGTTACCACCCAAGCGTTCGGTAAATAACGATCTTCATGGGATAATGTAGACGGTGAATTTATAACCTTTCCTCCTAAAAATAGCGTAGCAGAAGAACCTCCATCCATAGCCATTGCATTTATAGCTCCTTTTTCATATAGAATATCTTGACACTCTTTTAACGTAGCTCCTATACTATGCGTCTGTCTACCGTCAATAACTAGAAACATAATTGTACCATCTTCTTTTTGGGCCATAATACTTCTTGGAGCCGAACCCCAACCACCGTCTCCTTCTGTAATCATTTTTTCTCCATTTACAATTAACTGTGGCATAAATCCAGCTGCGGAAACGACTTGTTTATCCAACAGTTGTTGGGTAGAATAATTTCCTGTTATCATTTGACCAAACTTTGTTAATCCCGTAATAATTGTAGGGGCATTTCTATCCATATTTGTATCAATAGCTTTCCCATTTTCTATCACAATTCCAGTAGCAACATTTCCTCCACCCCTTCCTGTTTCGTCAGCAAATCCACTTGCATTCACAGCAACAAGTGCATGATTACGTTTTGCCATTACACTAATTTTTTCTCCCCTATTAGCGCCCTGTGTTCCTTGATGGTTAACAAGTTTAACATTGAAGGGGTTGCTAATGGTAACTAAGAGCCTGTTTATAGTCTTATCTTTTTATTAAAATAGCGAGAAATCCTAGGACAACCATTTGTTTACTTGTTTCTAGTTTTCTCTCTACATTTTTGAACAATCGTCTGTATTTTTCTAACCAAGCAAATGAGCGCTCTACGATCCATCTTTTAGGGATCACTTGAAATTGATGCAATTCGGACCGCTTGGCAACTTGTACTTCAGCATTCAATAGCTTTTGAATTTCTTTTTGAAACTTTTCTCCTGTGTACCCACCATCCGTGAGGATGGCTTCTATGGTTTCTTTCAATTCAGGATATTGCTCGTACATTTCGAGTGCGCCTTTTCGATCTGTGACATTGGCAGTGGTAACATGGATTGCATGGGGAAATCCAAGAATATCTACACTGATATGTCGTTTAATACCAGAAACTTTCTTACCACCATCATAACCTTTTTGTTCAGCCGTATCTGCATTCTTAACACTTTGGGCATCGACAATATTAAAGCTAGAGCTTTTGGGGCGATTCACTGCTTCCCTTATTTGCCCAACAATTTTTTTAATAAGGTCTCTAATAGACTACTACCTTCGGCATTGGATTTACTCCATTTTGCATAGTAGCGGTAAACATTTTGCCATTTGGGATAATCTTTTGGTAAAGCACGCCACTGGCAGCCTGTACTCAGAACATAGAGTAGTGCATTGAACACATCATAAAGGTCATACTTTCGCGGACTTGTGCGTTTGCTAAACGTTTCTAGTTCCTCACGAATGATCTCGAATTTTTCACGGCTGATATCACTTGGATAAGACATACACTCATCTCCTGTTTTTGCATACATCCTAACATATTTATAAGACTATAAACAGGCTCTAACTTTCCTTCGAAAAGAAAACGACTATCTTTATTACTTTTAATTGTTTCTACATCAATTTCTAATGGCTGATTTTTTAATTCTTCTAATCTTTTTCCTGCTATTTTTTTATAAATATGCTCATCACTGTTTGACCATTTCGGATGATTAATTCTATCTTGCAATTTATCTAGTTCCTTTTGGGATAGGAATGTATATTTCGCATATTGTGGATGCTGAGAAGTTAGTATACTCCCAGCGATTGTTATACGAAGCTCTCGTCCATAGCTAGTACCAAATAATATTCCTATACCAATAATCATGAAAATAGAAAATAGAAGCAAAATTCGTTTGAAAATTTTTCTTAGATGTTTCATAGTTTTATCCTCCGGTATTAATTACATTCAATGAATCCTTTAAAATAGTATTTATCCCAAGGCAAAAGTGTCTGATTTTCTCATTCCTGAATTCTCCACTATATTTTAGTAATCAAGGCAAAACACTTATTCCCCATTTCGTTTTTATTTCAGTGTATATTTACAAATTTAATAACGTTTTTGCAACCATGAAATAAATTACTAATCCTGTTCCGTCAACAAATGTTGTAATAAATGGACCTGAAACAACTGCAGGATCTAGTTTTAATTTTCTTAGAATTAAAGGTAAAACAGCTGCTACAAGAGAGGCCCAAATAACAATAAATAATAAAGTAATTGCTACAACTTTTGCAACTTCTGTTCCAACTCCTAACATATAAGCACGAGTGAGCCCAGCTATCCCAAGTGCAAGTCCAAGAAGCATACCAATTGCAAATTCCTTTTTCATTACACGGAAAATGTCTTTAAATTTCACCTCTCCAATACCGATTGCACGAGTAATTGTTGCTACAACCTGTGTTCCTGTATTTCCTCCAGTACCTACTAATAACGGTACAAAGAAAGCTAAGGCAACTACTGTTTCAATTTCGTCTTCAAAATACTTTAGTACTGTACCTGTATATGCTTCAGCAACAAAAAGAAGCAATAACCATGGTAGACGTTTTAAGAAAATGCTCCAAATACTAGATTCAAAGTAAGATTGATTTAACGGTTCACTTCCGCCTAACTTTTGGATATCTTCTGTAGCTTCTGCTTCCATAACATTCATTACGTCATCAAATGTTATAATACCAATCATTTCATTATTTGCTGTTGTTACGGGTAATGCTGCTAAATTATAATTCAGTAGCTTTTTTACAACTTCTTGCTGATCAACTTCAGCGTGTACTGAAATTACCTCTCGAATCATGATAGTAGATAATATCTCTTCATCTGCTGCTAGTAATAACTCATGTATGGAAACGATTCCCTTAAGATAACCATGACTATCAAGAACATAGATATAAGATATTGATTCTACATTTTCAGAATGCTCCCTAATGTACTTCAATGTCATTTTTACTGACCAATTCCCTCTAACTGCAACAAAATCACTTGTGACAAGACTTCCTGCCGTTTCAGGTTTGAAAGCCATTAATTTTTTTACATTATGTTTTGTAATTTTATTTAAATACGCCATTAATTTAGCTTGTTTTTCCGGATGAACCGCTAGAAGTAGATCTACTGTTTCATCAATCGGTTGTAAATCTAGTAACTTTTTAGCTTTGTTTTCAGATAAGTGAATTAAGATATTATATTTTTCTTCTGTACTCAAATGTTGAAGAATTTTTGAGCTTTTTAATACAGGAATCTTATCTAGTAATATGACTTGATCTTCAATTGAAAACCGTTTTACTTCTTGCGCAACATCATACGACGGATGACGTAAAACTTTCTCTGCATCCAAATTATTTTGGGTTACAAGTAATTCATTTAATAATTTCTTCATGTTAACTCCTCCTTATATTGCTAAGGGAGACTCTAGAGTTTCATGAGTGGTTTTGTGTTATTTTATCTGTCTAAAATTTTTATTAGAGCATTAATAGTTACATTGCAATCAATTTATTATTTAGAACTACCTCCTTTTTGAATATAGACAAGATAAAAATAAATAACATTAAACAAAAAAACCTTTACTCAAAAAGGAGTAAAGGTTTTTTACAATACAAATAAATGATTATTAAGACAGCTCTGCAAAAAATCCCAGAGGTGCCTTTCTATCAAATCGTATACCACTCCCTCGTTGAGTTTTAGCACTGTATAGCATAGGTTTTTATAACCAGCTACATTAAAAAGGGCCTTAATCCGACCGTTCCTGTTGACCCATTGGCGTCTCTCGACATTTTTGGGCAGCAGCGTTTCTCTATACAGGAGCCTCACCTAACAAAGATTATTGAATTACTTCAAAATTTAAACCAGAATTTAATATTTGTCAACTAACTTTCGATTCGATTCATAATAAATTCTTTTTTAGAGCAATGTAATTCAATTCTATTGTAATTTGAAATTCAACCTAAAAGATATAAAATTTAAATACAATTAGTTCGAAGAAACGTTATAAAATATATGAAATTTCGTATAGGAAACTTATTGTTTATGATCAATTTATAACTTTATAGCAGGAGTTGAATCTTTGGTCATACCGTACTTCAAAAGAACATTATTCAAAAATCTTATTTTATGATTAAAATCTTCTTTACTGTTTATCAAATTTATATGGTTAAACTACTCAATCAAATTATACACTACAGGCCGAAAATAAGT
The DNA here is from genome assembly GCF_050524305.1 of Bacillus silvicola. NCBI lineage: Bacteria > Bacillati > Bacillota > Bacilli > Caryophanales > Bacillaceae > Bacillus > Bacillus silvicola. The sequence goes on along the minus strand of NZ_JBNGVC010000017.1, from coordinate 482,232 downwards.
ATCTATACGAGATGATTAAATACATTTTCTCGTATTATTTCTCAAAATTCATAAAACAATAAAAAATATAAAATTAGCAATATGCTTACTTGACAAGCAAAAAAAAAGTATTTATGCTGGCTACACGAAACAAATACATAAAATTTATATTGCTAAACCTGTTAGGTGAGGCTCCTATACAAACACAGGCTATTGCCCAAAAATGTCGAAAGACGCCAATGGGTAGAACAGGAATTGTCGGATTAAGGCTCTTCTTAAGATAGCTAAGTAATCAATTTCCATTACTTTACGTTGTATAGTGCCAAAGCTCTACTAGGGGGAGGAAAGCTTTATTTAGTCATGCCAATTTAAATCCCCCCTAGTATGTAACTAGGGGGGATTTTTGCGTAAGAAAACAGGGTGTAAGCGATAGAATCTTTCAAAACAAAAATACTATTTAGTAGTTGATGAGAACAAGATTCTACTCATTAGCAAATGTAATATTAAGTGTTAATGTAAATCAGGAGGATATTAAAATGAAAAAAATATTAAAACTCGATTATCTATTGCTCCTCCCTCTATTCATAACATGTACTTTAGGTATTATCATGATGTATAGCGCGAGCTCCATTGTTGCTGTTCAACATTACGGTTATAACAGTAGGCATTTTGTTGATTCTCAATTAACAAAGCTATTTTTAGGAACAATTGGGTTAATAGTTTGTGCTATTCTCCCATATGAAATATGGAAAAAACGAATAGTCTCTATCTGTATTATGGTTGGGGGAATTTTTTTATTAATTATGGTTTTGTGGAAAGGAAAAGTGGTAAATAATGCTCAATCATGGATCTTTGGAATACAGCCAGCTGAATTTCTTAAATTAGGAACAATACTTGTAACAGCCCGTTTTTTTGCATTACGACAAGAACAAGCTAAAAAGATTTGGCGTGGTAGCGGAAAACTTTTATTTTTTTTAGCTGCAATTTTTTTTCTAATCTATAAACAGCCAAACTTAGGATCTGCACTTTTAATATTAGGTATAGGTTTTAGCATATTTCTTTGCTCTGGAATAAATGTAAATCTATTAATTAAAAGAATTATAATCAGTTCTATTTTTTGGTTACCTTTTTTATACTTTTTAATTCAATTTAGCTTGTCAGAAGTTCAAAAGACACGTATTACTACAATTCTCAATCCCTTTGTTGATGCGCAAGGAAAAGGATATCAGCTTGTAAATTCTTTTATTGCCATTGGCTCTGGAGGAATTACTGGACGTGGATTCGGAAATAGCATTCAAAAAACCGGTTATCTTCCAGAACCACATACTGATTTTATAATGGCAATAGTTTCTGAAGAACTAGGGTTTATTGGTGTATTTATTGTATTGGCAGGGGTTTTGACTATCGTTCTTCGTTCCTTAAAAATTGCACAACTATGTGTAGATCCATTCGGAAGTTTTATAGCAATTGGTATAGGATGTATGATTGGTATGCAATCCATTGTAAATTTAGGTGGTATTACGGGACTATTTCCTCTTACGGGTACTCCATTTCCATTTGTTAGTTTTGGTGGAAGTTCTTTAATGGTCAATTTAATAGCAATAGGAATATTGCTTAATATTTCAATTTTCAATAAAATTAAGTTTAATAATTATAATATATAATTTTTATATAACTCTATTTTTCAGAGATTATAAAATTTAACCTCATTGAGCAATCTATGTTCAAATAATTTCTAATTAGGTTTTTAACTGTATGAATATTAATTTTAATACCAGAAAAGGCAGGAGCTTTTGGTGAAAACTTATTAAATAATTGTTTAATCGATGTATGTGTCTTTTCATTATATGTATTATTCATCTCAATCACATACCCTTCACCTAAAATGATTAGAAATATATTGACTTGTTATTTTTCTTATATTGAATTTAATTGGACCACTTTTGTATTGTCATGTCGCCTATAAAAAAAGAAAACTTAATTAAGTTTTCTTTTTTTGTTATTCCAAACCTGATTAGTTTTCATAAAATAAATGAATAGCTATAATTTGTCTACAATCATAGGTATGGTAATAATATGTACCAGACTCCATACACATTGCGCTTGTATAAATGTTATTATCTAATGTACCTTCTTCCGTTATTACTCCACCTTTTGGAACCTCACAATTTGATAAGATATGAAAAATGGCCGATATGCCCTCTTCTTCGTTATCTATACCTTGAATATTTTGTTTGCCATATGCTGCCCGAACAAACCTTGATGGTGGGGTGAAATCCCCAGGGAGTCCCATCGAGCCTGAACCTTGTCCAAAAGCACTTAATGGTACATTCCCCCATTGTGTTGGCACATATGGCTGCGATTTAAGACCGATATATTGTCTTAAATTTTGTAGATGCCAGTTAAACTCAGGACTATTGGTCATTACCCCAAGAGGATTATCATATATTTTTAGTCCTGCAGTTGTCGGCTCTAGTACAATACAATCTCCCCATTTATCCGCTAAAATCCAATGTAGCGGTGGAGTACCCCCTAAAACAGGTAATGGTACATCCCAAAAGGAAATACTATCTACAGAGTTCTTTAACTCTTCGACAGAATTGAATTGTGTGAGACTCCATGCCACAAAATCAAATGGAGCCAGATTCGTTTTATTTTCATCTATACTGTTACTATAACTAGCGAATCCTGGAAAATAGGGTGTTGCACATGTCATACCTGATTCATTTACTCCGTCCGCCAGGATGATCTTTTCCTTGATGGTTAATCCCCATCCCTACAACAGCTTGTTTCGCCTCGATGGTTTCACCAGTTATATTGTTCCATTGATAACTTCGAGGAACTATTATTACTTCTTGATGGAAATCTAATGTAAAATCCATCGTTCTTGCAAAAAGATGCTGACCGCTTTTTGTCTGTAATGTCAAACTGGTACACATAAAGAACACCCCTTTATTTAGTTTATTTGAATAGAAACCATTTAATTTCTATCCTTAAGTTAATAGGCATGTATCGTGACCTCTATTAATAAATATGGTTGCTAATTTTATTTCGATCTTCCTTGCACCCAAGCAGCAATATCATTTATAACATACTCAGGGATATTAGCAGGACTATAATATTCATCCGGTTTACTTAACTCCCCATCTCCTTCTGTAAAGAAGTGATTTAACTTTGGATATAGTCGATAATCAACGTTATCTCGCTCTTTTAATTGTTCTTTCCAAAGAGGAATTTCGATTTTTGATTGAACTTGATAGTCTCTTTCTCCTTGAAGAATAAGAAGCGGTGTCTTTTGTTCTTTTGACATTTCTGCTGCTTTAATTTTACGAATAGAATCCCAAAATACTGCTGATCCTAAGTAAAAATCTTTTGGAGGATTCTGACTAGAGAAATTGGGATCATTTAATAATTCAAATTGCGATTTGTAAAATTTATATTCATCCGGTTTCATTGCTCCAATGGAAAAAAGATACTCAAATTGATCTAAAACAACATCTTGGATCGTACGGGCTGGTCCTCCCATCACGATTGCCCCAGCAATATTTTGATTTTGGTCTTTTTCAATCATTTTCGGAAGCATCATTCCACCTTGACTATGACCAAGAATATAAATTTGATTCTTATCTATCATAGGTTCATTTTGAAGAAAATGAGTCACAAGAAGAGCATCATCTGTTGTCTCTTTATCAACTGTATAAAAAGGACTGGACTGTGTTTTCAATCCATGCTCATAAGTTCGTTTATTATAGCGAAGGACAGCAATTCCTTTCGAGGCAAGACCCTCAGCTAAATCGCGAAATGGTTTTAAAGCAAACGCTGTTTCATCCTGATCGCTTGCCCCAGATCCTTGAACAAGAATAACCGCTGGGAAAGGACCCTTTCCCTTCGGAACAGACAATGTTCCTGGTAATGGAAACGCACCACTTCCAACTACTACTTCTTTATCAATGAATGATTCAGGCTTACTATATGATGGACGCTCTGCAACAGGACTAAACGACATGCTAAGTTGAAAATCATCTATTTTTCCAGATGAATCTAGCCTAATTAGTAAAGGTACTGTAAATTGTTCAAAAGCTAATTTAATCTCTACATTTGTATGAACGGAATTTGTCTCTTTTTGTGTTACCTCTCCAATTCCCATAAAAGTACCTGCTTGTAATTGCACAGGGAGTCCCTTCCAATAGCTCTTCAGCCATTCTTCGGATATTATTTTCCGTAATGATCGAGAAGTTAAATCAATTGCAGATTTATAGTCTTCTGTATCCAGATAACGGATAAATGAAAGGGTAGTAGCTATAACAGGGTTTTCATCGTCAGTATTGCCTATTTTTTTTATATTTGTGCTTGTTTCCTTTAATGTCGAAATAAATTGGTGATAGAATGGATTTTTATATGTACCAGGATATAAGCTTGATTTCAATACATCCATATTCCGTCCCTCATGCAAACTTGAAGAACTCGCGAAATTTTTAGGTGAAATTACTTCCTCCGCATATGAAACTGAAGGAATAGTTATTGCACAAATGGCACTGACAAGTAATAACTTATTCCCTATTGTCTTTTTCGTGCTCATATTTATTGATTCTCCCTTCAAAATTAAGATTTTTTAATACAGCATGCCATGTTCTATAAGGAAAATTAAAATTATCAAAGAGATTAATAGTCTACTTTATGATCCCCCCTAACAGATTAAAAAGCTATTATAAACAAACTTCAATAAAAAATGCCTTCACCCTCTTTTTTTGATTGGATTTTTGAGTGACATGGAAAGACCAAGCTGAATCACATGTAGCTGACAAAAGGTATACAGATACACCAGTATCCAACAGTGAATATAAAATCTCAGTAGAAATGTTCTTTTGAATTTCTTTTTTCTTGTTATTTGATTAATAAAAAGAGAGCACTCCTCAGTAAGTGCTCTCTCGTAAAAAGTATCAGTAATTCTATTCGTAACCAATCTGCACACCATTCTCACATTCGCAATACGTATTATCTCTAAGGTGTTTTTAATGCGTAATTTCTATATAATAAAGAAAAACATTTATTAACGAGCATTTTCCAATACTTTTATTAAGTCATTTACATTTTCAATTTTCTGCTGAAATTTATCAAGTCTGGTATGTAGCAATGAAGGATTCTTATCTTCTTTTGAAATAACTTGTTTTAATTCTTGATCTAAATGATCATACGCATCAAAAAAATTATCAAATTCTACACTCACAAGTTCTTCATTTTCACGATAATATCTTTTTGCTTCTATGCGGGCTATGACAAAAAACCTGACACTTCCCCTACTAGGCCTATTTCACATATTTTACCCCCTGTGCACAATACTCTTTTATAAAATATATTTTATTCATATATCATTACCCAATATTTTTCTTCTAGCTCACCTTCTTCAATAACTTTTTTCCAGCCCATATTCTCATAAAATTTTAGTGCTTTTTGATTTTTAGAAACACACTTTAATCTTAATGGTGTATTCATCTTTTCTATGGAAGCATGAAGTAACTGTCTTCCAACCCCCTTACCAAAGAACTCAGGATGTACAAATAAATTGTGTATAAAGTTTTCAGGTAAATATAAAGAAGCAAATCCGAGGATATGATTATCTTCCTCTGCTAGTATTATATATTCTCCTTCAGTATGTTTATCAAAATCTTCTACAGTCATTTCATTTCTATCTAGCCAATGAAAACTTTCACGCCGTGACTCTAAATATATCCTTCTTAAATTAGGGTAGTCTAATGCAGTCGCTACTCTAATATCCATTTTCTCACTCTCTCTTCCTTTTTTTAATTGAATAAATCTAACCGTTTCTAGAGGAAATGGTTAGATTGACGAGAGAAAATTTCTTCACTCGTATCTCTTTAAAACAATGGCTGCATTATGACCTCCGAAACCAAATGAGTTAGATAGACCTATATTTATTTTCACTTGGCGAGCAACAGATGGCACATAATCCAGATCACATAATGGATCAGGATTTTCTAAATTAATTGTTGGAGGAACTATCCCTTCCTTTAAGCTCATTGCTAAAGCAATTGCTTCAACTCCACCAGCTGCCCCTAACATATGTCCAAGCATAGATTTATTAGCTGTTACTGGAATCTGATAAGCTTGTTTTCCAAACAGCTGCTTAATAGCCATCGTTTCAGAGATATCCCCTACTTTTGTACTTGTTGCATGGGCACTAATAACTTCAATTTCTTCAGGCGATATATTGGCATTTTTTAAAGCTGATCTCATTGCAAGATAGGCACCTTTACCTTCCGGATGTGTAGCTACGATATGGTGTGCATCTGAACTTGCACCATATCCAATGACTTCTGCATAAATCCTTGCCTTTCTACGTAAAGCATGAGATAAAGATTCTAAGATTAGAATTCCAGCTCCTTCTGACATGACAAATCCATCTCGATTTTCATCAAATGGACGACTAGCCTTTGTGGGAGTATCGTTTCTTGTTGATAATGCTGTAGCGTTACCAAAGCTTGCTATTGATAAGTCTGTTATAGCTGATTCTGTTCCACCCGCAAATATAACGTCAGCTTCTCCAGAACGAATTAGTCTAAAGGCTTCTCCAATAGCTGTATTTCCAATTGCACAAGCAGAAACAGGTGACATAGAAGGTCCCATCGCATTCCACTTGATACTAATTTGTGCTGCAGCAGCATTAGACATTATGGCAGGTACTAGAGTTGGGCTGACTCTTCTTGGCCCCTTTTGCCTAAGCGCATCAACATTCTCAATCAAAGTTTCAATTCCTCCGATACCTGAACCTACGTATACGCCTAACCTTTCTACATCTATACGATCGAGGTCTAACTTAGAATCTGACCAAGCTTGTTCAGCTGCAGCCAAAGCAAATTGAGAAAAACGATCTAAACGTCTTGCTTCTTTCTTTCCTAAAACTTCATCTGCATCAAAATCTTGGACGATACCCGCAATTTTTGTTTTATGATTGGTAACATCGAAAGTATCGATATTGACTATACCAGATTCCCCTTTAATTAGATTGTTCCAAAACGTTTTGATGTCGTTTCCTATAGGAGAAACTACTCCCATACCAGTAATCACAACTCTTTCCACTTTGCATTCCCTCCAATCAATAATATACTTGTATTTTACAGTCAATTTATCCTATTACAAGGGGGAATTTATCCTAGTATAACTACTACTAGGATAAATTGATAAGATAAGGAGTTTTAAAAATGAATAATAAAACAAGGCTTGAAGCTCTGTCGACATTCTTAAAAGCTAAGCGCGCCCAAATTAGGCCAGCGTCTATTGGTTTGTCTGCCGGAAACCGGAGAAGAACACCTGGGTTACGAAGAGAAGAGGTTGCACAGTTAGCAGGTGTAAGCACCACTTGGTATACATGGCTAGAGCAAGGAAGAGATATAAAGGTTTCTACAATCGTACTTGATTGTATTTCTAAAGCTTTGCAATTAAATAATGATGAAACAGACTACTTATATGACCTAGCATTCGAAACAAATTCAGAAATTACTAGTCCAAAAAAGGATCAATCAAAGCTTAGTCCTTCTTTAATACGAATACTAGATGAATTAACATATTGTCCGACTATCATTACGGATCGACATTGCCATGTTGTGGGATGGAATCCTGCAGCTGCTTATGTTTTTTTAGATTTTGAACAAATACCGAATGATCAAAGAAATTTAATTCGTTTAGTATTCACTAGAAAAGAATTAAAAGCATTGGCCGTCAATTGGGAACATTTTGTGAAAGGTTTTCTTGCTATTTTCCGTACCTATTATGGACGCTATTTAGACGATGAATGGTACAGCCAGTTTATTAAAGAAATGATTCATTCCCATTCAGAATTCCAGGATTTATGGCAAGAAAGCCAAGTGAGTAAGGCTCCAGACATGATAATTGAATTCAGACATGCTAAAGCAGGCAAAATGTTGTTTAATTTAACTTCTCTTCAAGTTCAAGGTGATATGGATTTACGGTGCAGTATCTATACTCCAGTAGGGGAAACAGATACAGAAAATAAATTAAAGCGATTAATGAAGAGGGTTTCCAGTGAAAATTAATAAAGTAAGTTCATTACATTAGCAAAATGATACTGATTACTGAACAAAGTCAATATTCCTTATGGGAAAAAAGAGTTAACTTTACTGTTTCCTTTTTGTTCCATGAGTGGATGGCGTTAGTTGAAGGAAAATAAGCTAATTTGCATTCGGATTTCTATGATCCTTCTTCCATTATAGGGTGCTTTAATGGAAGAGGGATCATAGAAATGAACAGACTTTTTTATAAAAGAATGAATCAATTAAATAAAGTAAGAGCGAGAGCGTGTTTCGAACAATTTCAGAAGACATAGGTTATTTATCTCTTTGTTCTGTACCCATTAAAGATTTCCACAATACGAGGTCAATCTATCTTGTTTCTCGTACAGAAAAGATAGAACGAGCTCTTTTTAAAACATTTATGACTTAGCCCCCCATATCTATCAACCTAACAGAAAAGGTTGCCCCAAAACGATAAAAATGAACTTCGGCGCTGTAAAAAACACAAAATTATCGTTTAGGGGGTACTTTAAAGTCTTAGCTTGATAGCGATGTGGCGGTACCCATAAATAACCAAATTCTTTTACTTTATGCAATTTCTATAAGTGGTTCAGTTAGGATTTCATATTGAAGTTTTTAGTTTATGTATTTATTTACACTTGGATTAGTAATAGCAAACATAACACAATTGGAATCTTATTTTTCTTCAGGAGCCAATGACAATAATGAGAAATTTAAAGATACATATTGATTACTCGTATCACTCATTACAACAAAGTTTATTCAACTGAATATATTATGTTCTTTATAAAATAATACAACCCCTGATACAATATGACTACACTGTATCAGGGGTAATTTTTGATGTTGCACTATCTTCTAACACATATGATAAATATAGTTATAAAATGATGGAGATTAGTTAGGCCAAGACCCTGTCCACGCATTGTGTGCACTTTTGGAATGGTGGTCTACTAACCATTAACAGCCGCGAATTAGCTGTTATACAGATTAGCGTAGTACCCGCCGCGCTCCAGCAGCTGTTCATGACTGCCACTCTCGACGACATCCCCGTCCTTCATGTAGAGAATCATATCGGCCTCACGGATCGTCGACAGACGGTGGGCGATGACGAAGCTCGTTCTGCCTTCCATCATCTTCAGGAACGCCGTCTGGATACGAATCTCCGTCAGCGTATCAATGCTGCTCGTCGCTTCGTCGAGAATTAGCATAGGCGGATCAACCAGCATAACCCGAGCGATCGTCAAGAGCTGTTTCTGTCCCTGGGACAAGCTGTCGCCGGAACCGTTGATTACTGTATTATAGCCCTTCGGCAGCCGCTTGATGAAGCTGTGGGCGTTAGCTGCCTTAGCGGCAGCGATAACCTCCTCCTGGCTAGCATTCGGTTTCCCGTAGGCGATATTGTCATGAATTGTCCCGCCAAACAACCAAGTATCCTGTAGCACCATCCCAAAGGTATGACGTAAGCTGTCACGGGCCATGTCGTTAATGTTAATACCGTCTATCGTAATCTCGCCGGCATCAACATCATAGAATCGCATTAACAGATTCACTAGCGTTGTCTTACCAGCACCGGTCTGTCCCACAATTGCGACACGTGTGCCTGGTTCGACAACTAGGTTCAAATCGGTAATAAGGGGACGGTCAGGCTGGTAAGCGAAGTTCACATGATGGAATGTAATCGTCCCCCTCTTAGCTGAGATATGAACTGCATCTTCAGCGTCCGATGACTCCGCCGATTCATCAAGTACCTGGAAGATACGTTGCGCCGAGGCCGTAGCTGATTGCAACTGTGTAATTATTCCGGTAATCTCGTTGAACGGTTTAGCGAACAGATTGGCATAAATCAGGAAGCTCGATAGTCCCCCGACCGATATTCTAGACATAATGACCATAATACTCCCAATTAAGGCGATGATTGAGAAGGTAACATTGTTCACGAAACGGGTGGATGGATTCGACAGAGAGCTGACGAATTGTGATTTTACCCCGGTGTGATACAATTCATCATTTCGCGCTGTAAACTCCGCAAAAGAGTGGTCTTCATAACGGAAGGCCTGAACAACCTTCTGCCCGCCGATCATCTCCTCGACATAGCCATTCAGCCCACCCAATATACGGGCCTGATCACGAAATAACTGCTGGGAGCGCATCGTGATGAACCGCGCTACGAAGAAAGTCACTGGTGCAGATAACAGCACGACGACGGTCATGAGCGGATTCGTATACAACATGAGCGCGATCGCCCCGATGATTGTAACAACACCGGTTAATAATGTGGAGAATCCCTGCAGCAACCCGTCCGATATGGCATCCATATCGTTTACGAATCGGCTGATGCTGTCCCCTTGCGGATGATTATCATGATATTTCAGTGGCAGTACATTCATCCTGTCGAACATTTCGCTGCGCAAATCATTTACTGTTTGATTAGCAAGCCGATTCATAAGATATGTTAACAACCAACCGAACAAGCCTCCGATGAGATACACCAGACTAAGCTGTATAAGCAGTCTGAATATGTCTGCGAACTCAACAGCATCCTTGCCGACCATATGGTCGATCGTAATCCCAATCATAAATGGACCGAACAAGCTGGAAGCTACGCTAATAATCGCACTAATGAAGGCCCAGATTGTATACCTTTTATATTTTCCTGTATAAATTAGTAGTCTTCCCCATGTTTGCTTCATGTTCATTGTTGTCCTACCTCCTCATTAGAGAACTGTGAGCGGCAAATCTCTTGATAGACACTACAATCTCGCTTGAGTTCAGCATCGGTGCCGATGCCAGCAATCCGTCCGTCTTCGATGACTATGATTTTATCCGCCTGCTGCACGGTGCTAACCCGCTGCGAGACGATGAATACCGTAATTCCCTGGCTGTTTTCCCAGATCGACCTTCTTAACGCCACATCTGTGGCAAAATCAAGTGCACTCGAAGAATCATCAAGGATGAGAATATCGGGACTGGCAACAATTGCCCGGGCGATTGTTAAGCGCTGCTTCTGCCCACCCGACAGATTAAGTCCGCCCCTGGACACCAGAGTGTTATAGCCTTCTGGCATTTTCGTTATGAATTCATCGGCCTGGGCAATGATAGCTGCCCGTTTGACCTCTTGATCCGAAGCTAATTCGTTGCCCCAGCGGTTATTATCGGCAATCGTCCCTGTGAAGAGCAGTGCCTTCTGCGGAACGATCCCGATCTCGCCACGTAACTCATGTAGACTATAATCCCTTACATCAATTCCGTTGACGAGTATTTGTCCGGAGGTAGCGTCATAAAATCTCGGAATCAAGTTCACAAATGTAGATTTGCCTGAACCAGTACCACCGATAATTCCCACAGTCTCGCCACGTTTTATCTCCACCGATATATCTGTCAGTGCCGGTTCACTCGTTGTACTATATCCGAAGGAAACATGATTAAATGTAACAGCGGGACCATCCTTCTTGTCTTCTATTTTCGCTGCAGACTGTTTTCGCTCCTCAGGCACAAGATCAGCGATGGAAGGAACGGTTTCGAACACCTCATTGATCCGTGATGCTGAGGACGCTGCCTTGGTAAAAATAATAATCAGATTCGACACGACAATCAAAGCGAGCAAAATTTGCGTTACGTAGTTAATAAAGGCGATGACCTCGCCAGAAGATAATGTCCCCGCATTAATATGGAAACCACCAATCCATAGAATAGCGATAATCACCCCGTTGACAACAACCGTCGTTGCCGGATTAAGCAGCGCAGACACCCGCCCTACTCGGATTGCAGTGGCCGTAATGTCGTCGGAAGCTTCGCGAAATCTCACCTTCTCGGCCTGTCTCTTGGCGAACGCACGGATGACGCGAACCCCCGTCAAATTTTCGCTCAATATTAGTGCGATTCTGTCCAACTTCTTCTGGTATAACCGATACATAGGTGCTGTTTTGGTAATTATCAAATATAGAATAATAGCAAACACTGGTGTTGCCGCAATCAGAACAAGCGATAGTCTAAAATCAAGCAGCATCGACATAATGATTGCACCAATGCAAATGAACGGGGCACGAATCACAAGCCGAATCAACATCGCTACTGCAATCTGGAGCTGATTGACATCATTTGTGATACGGTTGATCAATGATGGTGTCCCAAAGCGGTCAATCTCAGTATAAGACAGCATCGAGATATGCCGGAACAGCGTATTACGCAGTGTTGTACCGAACCCCTGTGATGCCCGGGCTGCATAATATTGACAAATCAGCGAGCTGCCGAAGCCCATTATCGACATGACGACCATTAAACCACCCATCTTCCATACATAAGCGATATCATGCCTGCCTATTCCATGGTTCACAATCAGGGCCACAATCGTCGGCAGAAGAAGCTCGAAAATTGCTTCCACCAGCTTAAAGAAAGGGCCAAGAATACTTTCCTTCTTGTAAGGTTTTAAAAATGTTGTGAGTCTAAACAAAGTATCATCCCCATCATAATTGTTATAAAGGTCGCTTTTGATTATGAAGTGATTTCGATATCGAATCTTGAATTCACCTGGGCATTCCGGCGCTCACGTACAAACTATATACGCTCCGCTCTTCACAGCCTAGCTTCATCCAAATTTCTCAGTACTAAAAAGCGGTCATCCTGAACTTGGACTAAAATATTCAAGTTAATGCAATTCAAAAGGTTTGACGAAATTTATTTACCGGATATGATTAAAAAATAACATAACAGCTTCCATATTAATAATATTTGATTAGTATCTAATCTATATGAAATTAATATGGCAATTCAAAAGGAGAACCTTATGGACATTAGGCAATTGAAATACTTCCTGATGATTGCGGAAGAAGGCCAGATTACCTCGGCCGCCAAAAAACTGCAAATGGCTCAACCCCCGCTCAGCCAGCAGCTTAAGCTGTTGGAGGAGGAGCTTGGCGTAAAGCTGGTAGAGCGCGGTGCACGCAGTATCCGACTCACGGACGCCGGAGAGATTCTGCGCCGCAGAGCGCAGCAAATTGTAGATTTAACAGATTCGACGTCAAGAGAGGTCAGTGACTTTGCCAAAGGATTGAAGGGAACATTGGCAATTGGAACGGTTTCCTCCTCCGGAGCAACGTTATTAAAGGATAGATTATCCGAATTTCACAAAGCTTACACCGGGATCAAATTTGAAATCCATGAAGGAAACACGTTCAGGGTCATTGAATTGCTACAGAGTGGGGTCATCGAACTTGGAATCGTCAGAACTCCCTTTCATAATGCGGGGATGGGATACAAATGTGCGGAAAACGAGCCGATGATCGCCGTGATGACCCCGGAGCTAGATTGGAGCAGCGGGCGGGATGCAATCCGAATCGAAGAGCTGCACGAGCGCCCTCTGGTCATTTATCGTCGATTCGAACAGCTGATTCGCGAGACTTGTCAGAAAGCCGGCTTCGAACCAAACCTATTCTGTAAAAATGATGATGCACGTACCACCCTACTATGGGCCAATGCCGGCCTCGGCATCGGAATTATCCCGAAATCCGCGTTTGAGCTAGCGAACCACAGTAGTCTGATCTATAAGGAAATCGACAGTCCTTCCCTCCAGACCAGAATTGCGGCAATCTGGATTAAGGACCGTTACATGTCCTCATTGGCTAGAAAGTTCCTGGAAAGTTTCAGTAAGGAATAATAAAAGAAAGGAGTGAACCGACTGTTCACTCCTTCTCTCTCCATAGCTTTGAGGGCTTTTTTGATCTTTTCATGAGCAAAGTTCAGGCGCCTCTGATTATTTATAACTATTTTTAAATTAAAAAGGCAATAGCTGCATACTGGGCGTGTGATTTGATATTGTAAAGCTCTCTGACATCAATTTGCTCATAATCTATCATCATGTATCCCATAGCTTTTCTGTACCAATTTCATGTGGATAGCTCAACTTAATGATTTGTTAAACCAATTATCCTGTTTTTCCTTATTGCTTACTTACTAAATTCAGCAAGTAAAATATTTTTATAAGGGTTAGGGCTGTCAGCTCTACCTAAACTGTTCCAATTGACTACCAATGTATGCTTACCTCCAAGTCTACCTCCAACAAGGGTAGTAAACCCTAGAGCGCCACCTGTGTGTCCCCATATCGAGACACCGTTTGGAAGCTTAGTTTCAGAGATTCCAAGACCATATCCATCCATTCCCTCTCTTCCTGTAGGAACTGTAGTAAGCATTTGCTTTAATTGCTGTTCTTTTAGTAGTTTGCCACCGAGCAAGTAAGAGAAAAATTTATTTAAATCGTCAGCAGTAGAGATCATTTCTCCATCCGAGCTACCTGGGTTGGAATAAGTAACGTCTATTAGCTCACTTGCTCCGTCTGGCTGGACATATCCACGGGCATGCTTGGTACCTAGAATAACGCTTGAATTACCAGGTAGAAATGTATTCGACAATTCAAGTGGTTCAATAATCCGGTCTTCAATCTCTTCCGCATAGCTGTTGCCGGCTACTTTTTCAATAAGAATACCCAGTAATACATATCCTGTATTGGAATAAGACCAGCCCTTTCCTGGGGCAAAGTCTGGGGGAAGAGAAATGGGGTACGGAAACGATTCAAGGTATGAGGGGCCACTCTGGGGAAATATTCAAATTAATAAGATAAATATAAACAAGAAACCTATCTGCGGACAGGTTTTTATATATGGTATTTACTTAAAAATTGTATACTAAAAACCGTCGGAATTAATTATTCCTACGGTTTCAACATTGAGAATTATTTACTTTTCTTAATTAGTCCGGATATCAAGTTAAATCTGAACTAGAGTATGTACATTAACTTGAGCACCAAATAAAGATGCACCTTCTAGAAAGAGAATATCCTCAACAACCCCATCTAGTATTAATTAATATTTTCTAGTGGCGAAATATCACAATATTTTAGAGTAAATGACTTTAGAAAAGAAAGTACTTCTTCCGTTAAAATAAGATCTCCTCTAGGTGTTAAACAAAATTGATGCCCTGACCACTCGCTATAATTTCCATTTTCATAATTTACTGTACCTAAAGGAATGAGCCTCCAAAAATTAGGTAATTCTTTATCGGGATATAATTTCTGAAATTCCTCAGAAAGACTAATTAAGCATTCCTCCAATCTAAAGTCTTTCAACTCGCTAGATAATAATGCGTTTTTCAATTTCTTGGAAACAATAAAACAAGGTGTAGATTCTAACAAATCATCGCCAAGCCATCCATAGAATTCATAATGTAAAAATTGGACTTTTCCTGAAATTCCTTCTGCACCAATGCTCTTTTCATTACCATAAACTGTGTGTTCTCCATGTCCACCAGCTACTTCAGGTGATAATAGATATAAATTCATAGTTTTAATCTACCTTTTATATTATTTATTTACTGGAGGTGTAAATTTATCTCCATATCTTTTGTCTAATTCTATCATATAATCAATCACTTCTTTTTTTGTTGGATTAGGATGTGATTTGTAAAATTCATTCCAATCTTTTCTTATGCTTGATAAATGTATTTCATTATTTATTTCTTTTGGTATACCCCTTAAGTTTTGGATATCATGAATTTCTGCTTCGGTAAATAGATTGGGATATTTCTTTAGTACTTGTTGTTCATCTGCATGATGTACAATCACATTACCTTTTAATTCTGGATATTGATCAAAAAATGTTTTTCTATAATTTTTAGAGGCTTTTTCAAGTGCTTTCCCTTTCTTTTCAAGGTCACCAATTTTCCCTACAACTTTACCAATTACACGTGTAGTACCACCTGATACAACGGATAGTGTACCCCAGCCATAATCTTCTGGTCCATATTTCCTACCTGTTACCAGATCTTCACCTTTGATTAACTGTGCAATTTCTATTCCTGTTCCAACACCCGGTGAAATACCTAAGATAAACGCTAGATCTTGGTCATCTTCACGATTATATATTCTAGAAGGATCGCCGCCTAAATCACGTAGTGCATTACTTAAATCAATATTTCCAACATTGAGGGCTGTTGCAGGGATATTATACTTATGTTGGACAACTTTAGAAGCTGTATCCATAAACGCATTCCCAAAATCTAACCCCGTATTTACATCATTATAGATACCTGGTACTCTTTCTTGAAATGCTTGTAAATCTTTTGCTATGACTGGAACATTCTTTCTTGTTACTTGTACAAGTTCCTCCATTCCAGGTTTCGCCTTATCTATGGAGTGTTTCAATCGAATTGTACTTGTTGCAATGTTTCCTAAATCCTCAAATGTACCATTGTCGTGTAATACTTGCTGAATATGCTTATGACTCTCTGCTAATTCATGAATCGAAT
Organism: Bacillus silvicola; assembly: GCF_050524305.1. NCBI lineage: Bacteria > Bacillati > Bacillota > Bacilli > Caryophanales > Bacillaceae > Bacillus > Bacillus silvicola. Next base: position 465,886 of record NZ_JBNGVC010000017.1, on the reverse strand, counting down.
CTGCAATTTGTTTTAAGTAAATATTACATTGGTCTTGAAACTTTCCTACGTTTTGTATATCTTCTCTAATTACGTCATAAATTTGGTTATTAAATTCATTCATTTGAGTAAGAGATTTTAACACTTCTTCCTGGAATCGAAGCATTTCCTTAGAACCTCTAAGGATTAGTTCTGAAAAATGGTTTGCCCGGTCTTCCGCATATTTTCCAAGTTCATCACCATAAATTCCAGCTCTTTGTGCATCAGCCTGAAACATTTCTATCAGTTGTCGCATCTCTTCTTTTGTTAAGCGGTCCCAGTCATTTTTAATTTTTTTCCCCAGAACTTTCATTTTTTGATCGAATTCTAGTATTTGTTTTTTTTGTTCTTCTAGGTCACGTTTCGCATCTTCAGCGTCTTTTGCAACATTATTCCACAATTCAATCGAATCAGTTGTACTATTTTCTAAATCTTGTAGAGTTTTTAATGTATTATTGAGTAAAGGCTCGTCACTTTTGATGTAGTTAAAAACACCTTCAAAAATTTTCAATTTACCGTCTAATAAAGATAACGGTGTCTTTGCTTCTTGGTCAAAAATAATGGCATCATGGATACGTACATACCCTTTTTCACCCTTATACTTTACTTCATACCAAGAACCAACTTTTCCTGTTACTTCTATTAATTCACCAGTATCCACGCGCTTTGCTCGTAAAACTTTCTTTAAATCTGGTTCTGGATATACTTTTTTCACAAGAGATTCTAATGTGATCCACCCTTTTATCATTTCTCCATCATTATTAAAAGAGAAAACCTTGTCTTTATAAGTAAAATCTCCTGTTTGTAAGGCACCATTCGGATGTAACAAATACCAATCATATTCTAACTTCATCCAACCACTTTTTGGTTCACTCTCATAACTAAAGTAGTACGGTTTTCCATCCACTTGCTGCATACCTCGGGATAAAATACCACTTTTATCAAAATAATGCATTTTTCCATCAATATATTGATTACGAAACTTAATATATTTTGTTATTTATGAAACGGTATTTTCACATACAAAAATACTCCTAATCAAGTCATATCAATGGCTAAGACTATAACCTCATTTACTTATGATACGGTTCACTGAAACTAACGTTAAACTGTATTACTTCTTCTCCGTACATCTATCTCTTTTTTAATGAATTATCCGAAAGAATTCACCTTCCTCTTACCCCTAGCTTCGCTTCCCCCCAGCCAATACGCTCACACCCATAAACAAATATATCTGCCTTATAAAAAAATTGTCTATACACGAAGCGGATAAGCTTCATGTACAGACAATTTTACATATTAATGCTTTAGGAAGTTATTAAATAAAGAGGTGACTTTTAAATGTATAATGAGTCATTATATTATCCTTATATAAATTATGATCAATATTTCGATCGTCAATTTCCTGGTCTTCAAATTCCTGGTTTTGCAGGTGGATCAGGTTTTCCGAGTGGACCTGGTTTTCCGGGTGGACCTGGTTTTCCAGGAGAACAAAGTTCACAAGCCCCAACATCTCCTCCCCCATCATTTATTCCTCAACAATCAGCAGCTTCACCATTTGCTATTGATCCAGGAGCAATTTCATTCTGTTTATTTCGAAATACCTATATATGGCTTACAAATGGTGAACAGTTTTGGTATTATCCGATTTTTGTAGGACCTAAATCTGTTACTGGCTTTAGATGGAATGGTAGGTTTTGGATGATTTTTGGAATTGATACAAGAAGGATTAGTTCATTTACATGCTTTTAAAAATTATAGAGTAATGTTAAAAGTTTAATTATATAAATAAAGAGGTATTAGAATGAAAAATTTTCAATCAGTTGAGGGTACAATAACTATGATTAACGATTTTGCAACAGGATCAAATGAAGAAATGGGATGTAATAAGTTAATATCCGTAAATAATGGTTATGGAACTCTAATAAATTTTGTAGTGAAACCAAATACTTATTTTATTGACTACGCAACAGTAGTAATAGGAGATAAAGTAAGTGGATTTTACGATGCTAACGCTCCTGTTCCTCTCATTTTCCCACCACAATTTCAAGCAATTGTTATGGCTAAATATAAACCCCATCAAAATGTAAAAGTAGACTATTTTAATGAACAGTTGGAGAGTGGTGATGGAAAATTAAAATTAAATATTTCTCCTTCTACTCAAATTTTATTAACAAATGGTCAATTTTTTACTGGGAATCTTGTAAATCGAAATTTAATAGCTATTTATGGTCTTACAACAATGAGTATACCAGCTCAAACTACACCATATAAAATTATTGTTTTGTGTTAAAAGGATCGCAGACCGATGCTTATCAAGTTAATAAAAAGAAACACCCCAGTAGCAAAGATGAGATTTCACTTTTAGAAATTGTCTTAGCGTATAAAATTCGGACTTATCTTAACCTCAATGTGTGAACTATTGGATTATTAATGGTTCTCACATTGCTTACATGCATTCAACGAAAGTTTGGTTTCTTCTTCTTCAGACTCAAGCGTATAAACACGCTTTTACAAAGTACAGCTTAAACTATTCTCGAATTTTTTTCCATTTCAACAAAAAGTGTAATACTCCAGAAAATTCCCTTTCATTCGGAGTAAACGTACTTAAAGTTTTATATCTAGCCTTTTCATATATATGAACGGCTTTTGAGCTTTCACATCCCGGATCAATTAATAAAGCAGTCAGCCGATCACCGAGAAATTTTTAGAATGCTATAAGTGTTAAATATGATAAGCCTGTCCCTTAGAACTTTTATTACCTCTTAAAGAATCAACTATCAATGTAACCCCCCTCGGTTTCATATAATTTATACGGTGTTCCGATATATCCGGTTCTGGCGCAAAGTTTCTCAAGAGATAAACATTTAGACAGTACATTTACAGCAGATTCTATTATTTTTTCTTCATCATTTTCATTTAAATTCAGTAAGGAGCCAAGATTATGGTGCAAAAATAAAACATAGGAGAATAAAGCACATATATTCCTAACGGAATCGTATCTTATGCTGCAAGTCCAAATAATTGATGGATGAATTCTTTCTGATTTTGGACAGACTGGTCCCGTAAATCAAACTGTTCTTTTTTAATCATATGCATGGCTCCTACTCCAGAAAGAATGGATGTAGCTGTGTCAAAACATTTGAACCCTAGCATAGAACGGATTCGCTTCTTTTTAAAGCGATGATCTTGTTCTACTATGTTATTCAAGTACTTTTGTTGTCTAAGTTGCATACCATCAGGTATGCTTTTTTCTTTTTTCAACTATTCAATTGCTATAGGATAAGCCGGGTTCTGATCGACTGTTATAACACGTGGCTTTGAAACATGAAAAGACCGCAAAGCTTTCTTGAAAAAGCGCTTTGCAGCCTTCTGGTCTCTTGTTTTGTTTAGGAAAAAATCAATTGTGTTTCCTTTCAAATCAACAGCACGATACAGATACATCCATTGACCTTTTACTTTGATATATGTTTTATCGACTCTCCAAGAGTCATTTGTTTGTTTGAGGTGACGGCGGATTAGTTTGTCCAATTCAGGACCCTACTGATGAATCCAACGCATAATCGTTGTATGAGGAATGGATAAACCCCGTTCTTCTAGCATTTCCACCAAATCACGAAAACTGAGGTTGTACCGTAGGTACCATCTTACCGTTAACAAAATAATATCAGGCTGATAATGCTTCCATTTGAATACATTTTCCTTTTACATACCAATCACGCCCCCTTTTTAAAGTAATAGTAACAGTAACAGTATGTCCAAGATTTATAGATTCATTGCAATTGTTCTTAAGTTTTTGCACCAGAACCCAATTTATCGAAAGGATTTTTTAGTTAAAATAAAGTAGAAAATAGTTACCTTAAAAAGGAATACCTTGATACTTTAAAGAATCTTATAGTCATTGAACATCTAATAAATAAGGGTATTACTGCCTATTAATATATTTAACTACTAACAAAGGAGGTAAATTAGATACGGTAATGAAAAAAGAAACAAACTTAAGTTCATCGTTAAAACAGAATACACAAAATAGAAATTTAGTTTCAACTATTACACAACTCCCCAGTACTTACGTGATGTTTATTTTGGGTGTATTGATTTCTAGGCTCGGTGATTCCATATATACCTTTGCCATTCCTTGGATTGCCTATGAGTTAACTGGTTCAGCAATAATTATGAGTTCACTTTTTGCTATCGGAGTGTTACCTATTGTTTTGTTTGGACCAATAGTAGGTGTAATAGTAGATTGTTTTGATCGAAAGAAATTAATGTGGTTCGCTGATTTAGGATGTATTATTTTAGTAGCATTAATCCCCATCCTTTATTATTTAGAACTACTTCAACTCTGGCATCTATATGTTGTTTCCTTTACTTTAGCAATACTATCCATGTTATTTGATGTAGCAACTATTACAGTAATTCCACACATTGCGGGTCAATCTTTAATAAAAGCTAATTCGGCATACCAAATGGTTAATCAAATTGCTAGTTTAATAGGACCTGCACTAGCAGGTTTTATAATCGTCATAATAGGTGGATTTAATGCTCTTTGGATAAATGTATGCTCTTTTGTAGCCACGTTAATAGCTGTATTACTATTACCGAAATTAGAAAAAAAGAAAGTACTAGATAAAACAAAAAATCTATTACAAATTATAGGGATTGATATGAAAGAAGGACTAAAATGGTTAAGGAACGATCGCCTTAATCTCGCTTTGTCTCTTCAAGCAATGGTGGGGAATTTTGGCGCTAGTGCTTTATTAGCCGGATTGATGTATTACTTGCTTACCACATTAAACCTGTCTGCTGAAGAAAGTGGTATTAATTATACTTTAATAGGAATAGGTGGCCTTTTAGGGAGTATCATTGTTATCCCACTAGAGCAGCGCTTTCGGCGTGGAATCCTCATCCCAACCCTTCTAGGTATGGGAGCAATTGGATTGACCTTTGCCATATGGAGTGACTATTGGCTTGCGCCAGGGATTTCATTTGGTATTGTGATGGTTTGTAATATCGCTTGGAATACAATTGTAGTGTCCGTCAGGCAAGAAACCGTACCAATCGATATGCAAGGAAGAGTTTTAGGATTTTCACGTGTGCTTACTCGTTTGGCTATGCCATTAGGAGCACTAGTAGGTGGATTCATTTCCGATCTTAATCCGGTTGCGATATTTATTTTGGCGTCAACTACAAAGATTATTGAGGTTATAATCGCACTTGCAAGTCCTATACGTAAACTATGAGTAGTATTAATTCCTCATTTGTTAGAGATAACTAAATAAGTAAAAAGTTGACTCTCTTAGCGTGCGAGAAATCAGCTTTTTCTTTGTGAAAATTTAAAGCTTCTGGTGACAAGGAAGCTTATTTTATCGTTTTGGGGATGACCTGTTTTCTTGGCTTGATGGGCATGGGGGTAATCCAAGATGTTAGCTTGGTAGGCATGTATGGTGACCCTTATTAAACATTGTTAACTTTCTGTATAAATATTATAAATTTACAGTATTTTTTAAAGGTGAATACAGGGGTTCAGCCGAGATACGTGTAGAAATGGGTTATAAACATACATTATTTCACAAATGCATCTTATCTTGAGGTTATATGGATTACATAAAGTTAAAAATATAGTGTTAAACCTAAAAAATACCATAACAGTGGTCACGGTGTTTTCCATATTAAAAATATGACTATCCTTTAAGTATTCTGAAACCGATTCATATTGTAGAAATATCCATTTTAAGATAATGATACGCTTCAAAATCGTCATTAAATATATCTGTAACTAATTGTATAGCCTCCGTATCATAAAAACTCTGATATGTTGGCAGCCGAGGGAATGATGGATCTGTAATGTCAGCTTCAGCGTAGTTTCCCTTATGAATCATCTTAGGCGCCTGATGATGCCATGATTTCGTTAATGTGTCTAGTTGGATAGTCTTTAGGTTATATTTAGTTTCTATTTTTGAGATTTCATTAGAAAAATTCTCTAAATATACATAGTTGGTTACAAACTCTTCTTCACCTTGAATATATTGTTGTGAATAGTGTGGATCAAGGTAGTCAGAATCTGCCCCATTCGCGTGAAGATAATGTAAAAAATGTTTAAATGATATTTTCTTTTTGCATGTACTATCGTTATAAATAAACTTTCTAATGGGTCCCCACTCTGGATTTTCTATATCTGGTGGAGCAATAAGCGAAACAAATGAGCTTACCGCTCTTTTGTAAGGATTCCGTACTAATTTTAGCGTGTCTTTTTCTCCTTTTAGAAGTTCGCTTGACAATTTCGTTATATAACCTGCTTTGCTTTTATATATATCATATTCATAGTTATGAATGAACCGATTATACTGCATTGCAATTTCATATAATCCTATCTGGGAAAAAAACCAATTTGCAAATGATGTACACCCACTCTTTTGACTCCAAAATAAAATTAAAGGGAAATTAGGATGAAAATGAGGGGCACGTGCCCCGTATTCAATGATTCTCTTTACTTTTTCGTTCATTATAAATGCCCCCCATTTCTCAATTTATTAGAATTTGTTATGAAATATTCAAGTGTTGAGAAATTTACTCACCATATTTTTGAATTTAAGTTTGTCATAGTTTATATACTGGTTTGCCATGTTACATATCGGATCACCCGCGTAGAATCGCTCATATAATTCATGCCGAGATCCTAAAGGGCTTCCAATTATATCCCATCCCAACTTAAAGAGCTTTGTTTTTTGGTCTGCTGGAATAGTAGCTCCTTTAAAATATTTTTCTAATAAATGTGATAATGGACTTTGAAAATCCTCTACACTAGAAGGTAGTTGTATGAAGCCACCGGCTCCAATAAGTTGTAAAACTTCTATAGCTCTTGGGTAATACTTAGATCCTAGATTTCTTGCTGTTTCAATGTATTTAAAATTAGGTAAATATGTTTTACGTTCATCTTGCTTCCCTTCTCTTTCTGAAGAGAGTAAAAGAGCTCTGATCGCGTCAATTTGCATAATAAGTTCCCGAAGCTTTTCTTGGACATGTAAATAAGAGTCAGCACCAATTGCTTACGCCATTTCACAAGCAATTGCTGTAACGAATTCTAACTTTATTAATAATCGAACAATCGCTTGGTGATAAGCTAAGCTGTTGGAAACTACATCTAATTTTAATTTCCTTAGAGCCTCTGGATTATCATACAGTAATACACGTTCCCAAGGTACAAAGACATCATCAAAGATTAATAGTGCATCCATTTCATCGTATTTGGAGCTTATAGGAGCATTAATTTGTTGTGAAAAATCAGTTGCGAACGATTCCCGACAAATCATATGTAAACCAGGAGAATTTACTGAAACTATAAGAAAATGCGCTAAAGAACTCTGTTCACTTTTTAATCTTGTTACAGGAGTAAGCGTCAAATTGCTTAGGTTTTATTCAGTGAACCGTATTATAAGTAAATGAGGCTATTTCTTAAAGGCTCTTTTCGTAAACTTTGTTGCTATGAGCTATAAAAGTAAAAATCGGTACCAGGACTTTTACGATTTTAACCTCTTATTTTCTATAAGTATGAAATCAATTTATTTACCCTCTTTTTTTGCATCTCCATCTATTCCCCATACCTTTCGTAGTTCTGTTGGTATGAGAAACGGGGTAAGGGTCCTTTTAAATTAGGATTTTAATTTTCTTGGTTAAGGTAACGTGTATATCTCGGCTGTACCCCTAATGGGTTCAATAAACTATATGTATACTGATTATCTTACATGAATCGCTCTAGCTGCCTGGAATAGATACCTGTTGCTTCGAACACAATTTCAGGTGATTCACCAGTTTCATCTGTAAGCTCATGTATCTTTTCATGTAGCTTTTCAAATTCAGGCTTAGAATGTTTGATTTCACTTTCAAATACACATTGTTTCTTCTCATTATAAATTACCATATAACTTTTACCCATCTAACTAATCCAAAGTACGTAGTGACATATGTCGCGGTAATTCTCTAGAAAACAATTGTAATTCATCAAAAATTGATAAATATATACAAAAACGCATCCTCTCGTTTTGAATTTATAGCGAAAGAATAGCGTTTTTTCCATATTTGAACACTACCACTTTATTAACTTGAATAAATTTATAAAAATCACACGTTACATGCCATTATTTACTTTCTGATGTTCTTTTACATGTTTTTTCTTGATTAATATAGCCTTATAGAAAGAAGCTAGACCTAATATAGCAAATACAATGATTGCAGGAATTCGAACTATATGTGGAAGATAACGCGGAAGAAAAAAAAGACGCACTTTTTCATCTATATCAAGTATTTCAAAAATGAATGGTACCATACTTTGATGAACGAAAGAAAAAATACCGAGAAATACAAGAAGTGCAACAATAGCAAGTTTTTTCTTAGGCAATTCAGTCGCTTTATTTTCTACTTTCTTTTCACTATCCTCTCGCTGATTTCTCATGCCATTTTTCATTTTAACTAGTAATTCAGGGCCACTTGATTCAAGCTTTACATAAGCAATGCGGCCAAACCACCAGGCAAAAAATGTTCCCGTACAAACACCTGTAGGTACACCCACCCATTGCAAAAAATTCAAATGAAACAATGTTCCAATCCACACCACTACCAAAGCAGGTATAGCAGTTGCTAGCACCATCACCATCATAAGGCAAGTTGTTATAAACATTTTACCAGCATTCATATCGTCACCAGATACAATAGTGCCACGCCCCCGCCGATGAGGATCGGTTATAGGGATTAAGTTAAATACCGAAAACAATACAATAAGGCCTGCAGCCCCGCCCAGTAATGCAGGAATTAATGCGAACACCCATGGATAAACCAAAGTCAGTCCGCTAGACATGGTGAAAATAACTGTCGCTACAATGGCAACTGGGCCGACAATCATCAACCAAGCTCCTTGTCGGCCTCGTATATCGATCCTTTCTGTGCCAGGAGTCACTAATATCAGCCACAATGCACTTCCATCAAAACCATATAAATTACAGGTAAACATACTTGTAAAAACAATCATAATTACTCCTGCCCATGGCATTAAGCCAGGTATACCAGCAATCGTAACTAGGAAGCCATAGAAAAACCCTATCCATAGACCCATCCGGAGGAAACGCCCTCGCTGTGGATCTCTTATCCAACACTGTAGTTCTTTAGTCATTATTGCCCCTATTTCAGTTTTTGGAAGGATTCGGGGAGCGTTCCTATGTTTTTTTACAGTAGTCCAACCTTTTATTTTTGTAACATTTGTCGTTGCACTTCTTGTCAATAATTTCGCCCATATGTATAACAGAAATCCGCAAAATATTGTTAGAACAATTAAAGAAACAAAAGCTAATAACCAATTTGATTGACTAGCCTGATCTACAGCAAATATCGCCCAGCTTGACGGGAAGATATACAGTACAATAGAATTTTTTGTTGTTATCCAGTTGATGGTAGGAAGTGCATACCAGCCCACGTTTAAAAACGCTATAACAAAACCAATGAGCATCGCTCCAATCTCCATACCGATCCGAGATTTCATCGTCTCGCCCATGATACTAATCACTACTTTTGACAGCAGCACTACAAGCAATAATTGCAGAAGGGTTGCCGGAGCAGCAACTATCATGGCCCATAGGTTAAGCCGTACTGCGTACAACAAGAGACCCGTGAAGGCTACTAGACTAATCAGTGGTCCTAATCCTATAAAAGCTACAACAAGTAATCCCCTAGCCAGTTTATATGGGCTGAGCGGGAGCAACATGAAATATTCCGGACGCAACGTCCCATCTCCACCGGTAAGCATCGGTCCCATTATCCAGCCGATCGTCCATACAGCAAAAACAATGTAAAGAATATCCTTCGGTGCGGCAGGATCAGTAGGATAAAAGGAAAAAAGTAGGACAGTTCCAATTGCTAATAATAGACCAAATAATCCTCCCATAATTAAGAGGACGGCTCTACCTCCATTCATCGAATGCCTAAGTATAGCTAACTTCATTCGGACTAATACACTAACCAAGACAATTCCCCTCCTTGAGCGGTACGACTGCCTACTAACCGAACGAACACTTCTTCAAGACTTTGTTCACCACAGACATCATGCATTGTTCCTGATGCAACCACGCACCCTTTGGTGATAATAGCAACGTGGTCACATAGTTGCTCAACTAGCGCCATAACGTGACTAGAGAATACTACAGAACCACCTGAAGCAACGAATCTCTGCAAAATCTTTTTTATAGTAGCTGCAGAGATGGGATCTACCGCCTCAAACGGTTCATCGAGAACAAGCAACTTCGGAGCATGAAGAAGCGCAAGAGCTAGCCCGATTTTTTTACGCATTCCAGTAGAATAGTTGATAACTAGCGTTTTTTCAGCATGATTCAATTCCAGTACGGTAAGTAGTTCCTCTGTACGATGAACCACTTCCTCGGCATCCAGGCCTCTCAATAGTCCTATATATGTTAATAGTTCGCGTCCAGTAAGCCTTTCTGGCATAGATAACCCGTCTGGCAATACTCCAACCAACCTTTTAGCATGTGTTGGATTTCTCCAGACATCGACACCAAAAATTTTCGCCTCCCCACCATCTGGTCTTAGTAATCCTACAGCCATCGACAGTGAAGTAGTCTTACCCGCTCCATTTGGTCCAACCACTCCGTAGAATGAGCCACTCGGTACCATTAAGTTAATATGATTAACTGCAATCGACTCGCCGAATCGTTTATATAAATGAAGAAGCTGCATTGCTGGAGAGGATTCATCAAATGTAAATTCCGATGATATTGATTCAGAGCTTTTCATAACCTTCGTTCCTCCTTCAGGATTTTATCCCGCTATTTTAGGAAAGTAAAGGGAAATTAGAAGGGGCTAGCCCCTCGCTTTGTCTTTCCACAGCCAGCGCACTCACACCCAAAAACAAGGGGAATACATGAATTAGATTTTAGATGAACTTAATTCTAAAGATCTATTGAGTATTAAAAAGGATAATTCATGATCTTTAATAACATAAGGAAATTCTTCTGGTTCTACCCAAATTCGGCATATTGCTTTTAAAAGGTAAGCATTCTGTAACATTCATTTGATAGAAAAGTTGATATCCAATAAGTGGGTATTTTCCATTTGGATCATATTTTGAATTTTCTTCATGACTAACTTTAATAAAAACTAAGAAGGATGTGTTTCCTGTAACATATCCTTCTTCCATAGCTTCTCGAAGAAGAGTTTGTTCAGGAGTTTCTCCTTTTTCAATATGCCCTCCTGGCATATTGAAACCTTGGTCTTTTATTTTAACCAATAGGGCTCACCATACATGCCCATCAACTTAAGAAAATCTAATACACCAAGCACCAAAAAATGTTATTATTTCTAAACAAGCTTCATTAGAAATAATAACGTTTTCTTATAAATCAGCTACTATTGCATTTAGGCCTAATCACAGAGTTACTGCTCTAGTCCATCAGATAGATCCTAATAAAAGGAAAATGGTTTAGTTTTGCTACATTTCTTAGTGGGGTACCGCCACATCGCTATCAACTTAATAAAACAAAATACCCCCTAAAATGAAAAAAAGGGCTGACTTCTCACAATAACTAACTATAGAAAAAGAAAATTTTCATTTCTTGACAGTTATTAATTAATAAAACCGGTTGCTGGATTTATCCTTTGATGGCAAAGTCATATCCCTTTAAAGGCTGTTGGGTAGAATAATGAGTAATAATTCCAGTTATTAAAGAAATTAATCCCCAAATTAATGCAAGGTAATGTACTTGGGAGCTTAAATAAAAAGGCACCCAAGTGAAACTCCCAAAATAACAAGTATGAAATATAAATAATCTAAATGATCCAGCAAAGAATAAGAAAATGAGCGGCATTTATAATACATATTACAGGAAGTAACATATCCGCATTCAGTTCTTTAACGAGAAACAATACTGGAATACAAACAACTACGACACCGGAGGAAAATGTAACAAATGATGAATACTGATTAGGTTTTGCAGACATTTTCATCACTTTAAATAAAGCTACTCCAATTATAGGAATAAGCAATCCACCCCATATATAAAACACTACTACTGCTACTTTAGGTAATGCATAGTTTATATAAATGCTAATAACCAAAAAACAGCACCTGCAATTAACATAAATCCTCCGCCTCGGTATTCTTTGATAAAATCATAGCGATCCTGACTAATCTCAACATTTTTAGGTACAAAAGGTATTCTCACAGTTTCCCTCCTCAATTAAATTTTCCCACCATTAAATGGCCTGTTTGCGGCGTCATTTCAAGTGATTTTGCAATGTCTTTTCATTTAAAATTCTAGCAAGTATTTAAGAATTCCTTCCTTGTTTTTTTGTGTGAGTGCTGGCTAGAGGTTTAGGGGCTAGCACTCATCGCTATTAAGCTAACAAAATTAAATTTCCTTCAAATGAAAAATGCGCTATTCTTTCTGTAGAATCATAGGAAAGGATGGCGTTTTTGTATGTCTATTTCTGTATCTGATAAATTACAACTATTTGCTCAAGAAATTCAAAACTTCTTATCTCCAAATTTCTTACGAGATCTTGCTAGAGATGCTGGTTTTGTACAACGAACCAGTAAGTACCAAGCAAAAGATTTAGTAGCTTTATGTGTATGGATTAGTCAAAATGTCGCTAAAACCCCTTTAACTCAGTTATGTAGCTGCTTAGAAGCATCAACAGAAGTGCTCATCAGTCCTGAAGGACTGAATCAAAGATTTAATGCCACAGCCGCGCAATTTCTACAACAAGTGTTAGCCGAACTTCTCAACCAGAAGTTATCTTCAACTAAGCTGTTCTCTTCTCCATACACTTCTATTTTCAAGCGTATTCGTATCCTAGATTCAGCTGCATTTCAACTTCCTGATGTATTTTCACCTGTTTATCCAGGTGCAGGAGGATGCAGCCATACTTAAAAGCTAAAAATACTAAATTCTTTTGATTCCTCGACTTCTACTTATCATGTAGTGTAATAATGAATGGACGAACTATTTCTCTTATAGATTTTGAAACCCTTAACTAATATCCTCAGACAACACTTTAATTATATAAAAAGTGCATTTAATTATGAGTTTTTTATATAATTAAATTCGTTTTTTGGGTATTATAATTTCCAATCCAATATATTAGTCGTTTAAAATTATCGGGATTTTTCATATGATATAGTTTCTTTATTCGCATTTCGATTCTGGTGCAAAAATAAAATATAGGAGAATAAAGCACATATATTCCCAACAGAATCGTATCTTATGCTGCAAGTCCAAACAATTGATGGATGAATTCTTTCTGATTTTGGACAGACTGGTCCCGTAAATCAAGCTGCCCTTTTTTACTTCTACTCCAGAAAGAATGGATGTAGCTGTATCAAAACATTTGAACCCAACGCATAATCATTGTATGCGAAATGGATAAACCCCGTTCTTCTAGCATTTCCACCAAATCATGCACCCTTTTTAAAGTAATAGTAACAGTATGTCCAAGATTTATAGATTCATTGCAATTGTCCTTAAGTTTTTGCACCAGAACTTATAATCCTTATACTCTTCTGTTGTACATATTCCACACGAGCAGGTACTGGATACACCTATACTTCCACTAAAATTAATCATATTATATGTTATTATATAAACATTCAGAAATTATGGGTATTATTGATTTTTAGTTTACTATAATATAAATATGTATACTTATATTTTTTTCATAACGTATTTTTCCAAAAGTTCATTTTCATTTGCTTTTTTCTGTGGAGTGCATTTTATTTTAGTAAAAGAAATAATAGCATGGTTTACAAAAATATCAATTTTTTTGATTGTGAATCTTTTTTCTGATAATTAACTTACCATTTTTTGTAATTATAGCAGATTTGAAAAAACAAACAAAAAAATCACCTCTTAAATTCAATTGTAATCCACTTTAATGAGGGAGTTAATACAATTACATTCCAAATCGCATAATCATCTACAAAACGAAAATAGGACCCTTAAAACGATTTCCGATTTTAAAGGGTCCTATTTTCGTTGGAAAATCTATTATTCTATTTCTCCCTTCACTTCTTCATATAAAATGTCTTCTGCAAACTTTTTGTAACCATTATACCCTTTTTTTGAAGCTATTTTCTTTATTGCTTCCACTACCTTTGGATCAAGATATAAGCTCACATGCTGCTTTTTTTCTATTGGTTCCTCTTTTGATATATTTTCAATTTCTTGCTTAAAAATTTCTAAATCTCTTTTTAAATACAATCGCTCAGTAGATTTCCCTTTAGCAATTTCTTTAAATGGTAATAAGCCATCTCTTGCAGCATTATGTACATATGTCTTCGATTTACCGAGAAACTCTGCTGCTTTCTTTAATGTCAAAGCATCTTTATACATTTCAACAAGTTTTAGCACATCTTCTTCTTTAAAACGGTATCCGCCATCTGCTTTCCAGGTAACAGGATTTATAGGTTGGATTTGTTTATACTTTATTAAATAGCTTAATTGATTTTTTGTTAAACCTACGCTATCGCATACCTCTTCGAAAGATAAATAGTTCATTTCTCACCTCATCCGAAACATTCATTCTAGTTTTTGTATTAATTTTCTTAGTTCGTACTTTGTTATACCCGTCTCTTTTACTACATCCTTTAATGAATACTCTTTATACTGCAGATACTTGATCGGATTATCTATGTAACGTTCCCTTACCTTATTAAATGTACTCTTTTTTGATAAAAGATTCAATTTCTCTCCTTTCTCACCAATGGAATCGAAAATTGGACAGCCTTTACAATGTTTGTAGTTTCGTTGTTTTGTCTTTTTTGCTCATCTGTACAATTCATTGATAGGTTGTTCAGAGGGCAAGTTGAACAATGGGTATATTCTAAATCATAAATTTCACGTAAAATTTTCCGAAGAAGATTTTTCAAAAAAATCTCCTCCTATCATATTTGGGTTGAAATGTACAAAAAAGCCAATTAAACATTTCAATTATATATTAACTAAGATGAAAAGTTAAATAACAAGAAAAATACTATTTTTAAATATTTCATTTTATACCACAATAAATAATCTATTTATTGTGGTATAATTGGAATAATAAAAGCTTATAAAAAATATGTATGTTTCAATTCATTCTACTAAAGGTTGTGACTAAATTTGAATATTATAAATTTCAAACATGATAATCAACTGATAAAATCGAAGTCGGATTTTTTTGATAATAGCCACTTTGAAAAAATCATGGGTATAGGCATCCGAAACATTGATTATTCCCAATTGAGTGAAGAATCCTTGGTTTACTTATTTTTACATGATGAACCTTCCTTAACGAAAAAGAGAAGTGATCGGACAAAAAAAATCTATCTACATGACCTTTCTCATTTCCTTCGTTACATAAAAGAAAAAGTAGGAACCATTCAAGAGTTATCGCATAATGAGATGGAAATCTACTTCTATGAACTAAGTAAGAAATATGCGGCCACTACATTACGTCGAAAAAAAACAGTGGTACAGCAGTTTCTACGATATGTATATGATAATAATGGATTAACTGATGACTATAGCACTCGTATAAAAAAGGTATCTGTAAAAAAAGAAGCGCTGGTCAATCGTGACCTCTTTCCTGAAGAAGTAAATGAGATTCTAGATACACTGAAGAAAACAAATCACTTTATGTATGCATTGTTTTTCCTCCTTACGACTACTGGACTCCGGATTGAAGAAGTTGCAAATGCAAAGTGGGCAGACCTTGTATTCCATTCCTCCTTAAATACGTATCTCTTACGTGTAGTTGGAAAAGGGAATAAAGACAGAGAAGTTCGTATTTTTGAGGATGTACTTGATGATATCTGTCGTCTTCGTCAATTACGAAGACAAACGAGTAAATTGGATGTCTCAAGTACATCTGCTTTTCTACCCAAAGCAGATGGCTCACACTATCGAGCAGACTACTTATCAAAATACGTGGCAGAAAAAATTGTAGAAACTAATTTACCGTTTCTACGCCACCGAAGAGATAGAATTACACCCCATACCTGTAGACATTTCTTTGCGAATTATTTAATGGGAAAAGGTGTTGAACTTAAGAAAATACGTGACTACTTAGGACATGAATCTATTATGACGACAGAGCGTTATTTAAGAGAGCGTACAAGACGTCAAAATCTGGCTACAATAGCTATTGGGGATTCATTGTTCTAGCATCTATATAATAGGAAGATTCTCGATTTGTCTTATCGATATCTCCCTATTTTTTGCTTACAGGGGTAGCGTCACATGCCCATCAAGCTAAGGTTTTGGATTACCCCCAAAATGAAAATTTTCTTTCTCTACAGTTAGTTATTTTGAGAAGTCAGCTCATTTTTTGTTTTTGGGGGATTTACTTTTCTTAAGCTAATAGGCACAGCAGCGTATCGCCTACATTTTAACGAAAATATGCTCTAATTTTTCTTTTTATCCGTAGGTGGTGTTTCAGCTTCTATTAACGGTTCTAATGGTGGCTCAAGCGTCACTTCAATTGTTGCTCCTTCTTTTAAACTTCCCCCTATTAAATTTCAATAAGTATAGGTACAATCATTGGTTTTTTCTTAGTATGTGTATATACATATTGTCGTATTGATTTTTTTATTTGTTTTTTCATTACATTCCATGAGTTTCTATTTGCTTCTTGTAGCTCGTTAACAGTTTTTATAGTAAGTCGATTAACGTCTCTTCGGAGTTCTGAGAAATCGCTATCCATAAATCCACGAGAAATGGTATCGGGGTCAGAAATCAACGTTCCTTCCGCTTTGCTCATAGTTAAAATAATCATGAGCATCCCATCCTCTGAAAGTTGTTTGCGGTCTCGTAACACAATTTCCCCAATATTATCGACATCCCCACCGTCTATATAGGTATTCCCCACCGGTATTTTCCGGGTCTGACGGGCAATGGTATGTTCAATATCGACGACATCCCCATTATTGATGATAAACGTGTTTCCTTGCTCTACTCCAACGGATTCACCTAACAAACGGTGATGGTGTAGCATTCTAAATTCACCGTGAATGGGAATAAAATATTTTGGTTTCATTAATGTAAGCATTAGTTTTAAATCTTCTTGATAACCATGGCCAGAAACATGCATTCCGGATGTACTTCCTGATCCATAAATCACTTTGGCTCCAAGTGCAAATAGGTTGTCTACGATACTTGTGATATTTCGTTCATTCCCGGGTATTGGACCTGCTGCAAAGATAACCGTATCTTCAGGTAAAATGTCGACACCGCGAAAGTTTCCTGTGGACAGGCGTGCAAGAGCAGCCAATGGTTCTCCTTGACTCCCCGTGCATAAAATGGCCACCCTTTCAGGATCCATTTCATTGATTTCATGTGGGTCAATTAACATTCCATCTGGAACTGTTAAATAACCACGTTCCATAGCAACCGCGATGACATTAACCATACTTCGTCCAAGCAACGCAATTTTTCGATTTGTTTTTTGTGCTGCATTCACGACTTGTTGAACGCGACTAATATTTGAAGCAAAGGTAGAAAGAATAACTTTGCGTTCGGCTTTCATGAAAGCTGCTTCCACATGTTCACCTACTATTTGTTCTGATGGGGTCAAACCAGGACGCTCTGCATTGGTACTCTCAGATAATAGAAGCAAGACCCCTTCTTTGCCGATTGCAGCCATTTTATGAATATCCGAATTCTCATTATTCGCAGGGGTTAAATCGAACTTGAAGTCCCCTGTATGTACAATATTACCCTCTGGTGTGTGAAAGACTATTCCCAAGCAATCAGGAATACTATGGATCACTTTGAAAAAACTTACGCTTATTTCCCCAATTGTCAAGTTTGAGTTTGAGTTGATTTCAATAAGTTCACTTTCTCTTAGGAGTTTATGTTCTTTTAATTTGATTTCAATTAATCCTAGTGTGAAGCGTGTGGCATAAACGGGTACATTCAATTTTTTTAAGAAGAACGGGATCCCCCCGATATGATCTTCATGTCCATGTGTGACAATTAAAGCCCTGACTTTATCTTTATTTTCTACTAAATAAGCTATATCAGGGATAATTAAATCAATTCCTAATAAACTTTCATCTGGAAACTTATTGCCACAATCGATAATCACGATATTGTTTGAATATTCAATCGCATACATATTTTTTCCGATTTCATTCAAGCCGCCTAAGGCGAAGATAGATAATGCATTCTCTATTGTACTCAAATTTATAACCTCCCATTTTAAATATAATCTTAGTAGGCCCTTTAGGTTTTCCCTTATCAGTAGGTTCAATGCTCGAGATTCCTAGAAAAAAGGGAACTTTAGACTTGTTTTTACCTAAATATACTGACTACAACATTGATGTCTTCGTTTCACACATTGTTTTCGAGGTCTTTCCTCCCATGGGGACAGCTGCTATTGAAATCACTCATGGTTTTCGATTCTTAATAAAGATGCAATTCTTTTTTAAGAAATGCACCCGATAATGGAAGATCGTTATGCAGAAGTGATGCTGCACTTATATTGTAGAATAGCCCTCTAAAACAGAAGAAGCTCTCCTCATACTAATTGCATAGCTTAGGGTGAGAACAAATTCTTCTAAATCATATCTACGCGCATTGGAAAAACCGTTGTCTTTACCTTTAACACTGAATCCACATCTCATCAGAACCTTAAGGAATACTTCAAATTATTAGCTTGATGGACATGGGACGACACCCTAATATGCTTGGATTAAAATCATTGCAAACAGCTAAAATGGTGATTGCAAGAATAGAAGTTATGCATATAATCAAAAAAGGACAAACTCTCCAAGATGAAAAGTTTGTCCAAAACCATGATTTCTTTGGTTCAACAATATAAAATTTAGTTCCGCTAGGAATCTTTCGTTCTTTTTTCATATCTCACTATTTTTGCATCAGAACTAACAATAGTGAATTAGAATAATGACTTAATACTTGCTAGGACAGTAAGGATACCTATAATAATGACAAATACATTGCTCATTTTCCCTCTATATTTAGCTAGTACAGGCACTTTACGAATTGCATACATTGGTAATAAACATAAGATAGCAGCAACTAACGGTCCGCTAAGGGCATCAATGATTCCAAGAATACTTGGGTTTGCATAAGCAACATACCAGCATGTTAATACGACAAAAGTAAGGATCATAGTCTTAACTGTTTTTTCTCCTATATCTTTCCCGCGTGTTTTACCGGACTTAATAATCATGTCACGCATTACTTCATATGCTCCTATATAATGGCCAAGGAAAGACTTTGTAATAGCCACAAAAGCAATGATAGGAGCTGCAATCGTGATTACAGGCGAATTAAGCTCATTAGCAAGATATGATAGGATTGACAAGTTCTGTTCTTTTGCCACCTTAAGATCATCTGGAGTCAAACTTAAAGTACTGCTCCAAACAAAGAACATAACAACAGCGAATGTCATGATATAACAAACTTTTTGTATTTGAGCACATTTGGCATCAGTAGCTTCTATTCCATACGTAGCTCTCTGTTTCATAACAAATGACGAAATCATAGGAGAATGATTAAACGAGAATACTATGATTGGTAGTATCATCCATATCGTTCCCAAATATCCTGTTCCTGTTGAAGCAGTAGAAACACTTGAAAAACTAAGCATTGACGTATTCCACTGTGGAATCAAAGATATTGAGATAAAAAGTAGAGAAGCTATGAAAGGATAAACTAGCATGCTCATTATCTTTACAGTGATATCTTGACCAAAATTTAGTATAACGATAAGACCGAGTACTAATACAAGCGATAAAATGGCTCTTGGAGGCTCCGGCATGTGCAATTGATGCACGATAAAACTACTTGCAGTATTTGTAAGTGCAACAGAATACATTAGCACGATTGTATAAATTGAGACGAAATATACTATGTTAAAAATGATACTTGCCTTATTTCCAAAATACTCTCTTATTGTACCTGTAATCCCCTCTTCAGCAGAATTGGAAGCATATATCATTTTAGCAAGCGCCCTATGTGAGTAATACATAACTGGATATGCAAGTAATGTAATTAGTAGTAATGATAATAATCCCCCTGAACCTGCATTAATCGGTAAAAAGAGTACTCCTGCTCCAATGGCTGTTCCAAAAAGGCTCAATGCCCAGGTAGTATCCTGTTTATGCCACTTTGTAGGATCTGGATATTCCTCATTTTTTACTGCAGTATTTTCAGCCTGAAATTCTATTTTTTTTGCAGTATTCCCATTCATATAATAATTCCTCCTTGTGTCCTATTCTTCCGTCTCTTTTTAAGGCTTAGGAATATAGACAGTTCTTGAAAAATGAATTGCTTACAAAGTACGCCACATCGTGTGTCCTTCTTCTAAGTTGATCAAAATCGAAAAATTCGCTAGTCATCAATCTGATGGGTTTGTTAGCTCTTACAAAACACTTTAATTATATAGTAGTATATTTTAGTGATAATAGCTCTCAATATACAGACATCCTTAGGAGAACAATAGAGAATAGGATTGCTAACTATTTCACAATATTTCCGATAACTGTTTATTAATTTGATTGTTTCTCCCCAAAGATTTTATTTTTAATGGCAATCCCTGTAGGTGTGGCCGCAATTCCGCCTAAACCTGTCTCTCTTAATTCGCGAGGCATCTGTCTTCCAACTCTATACATCGCTTCAATAACTTCGTCTGCATTGATGATATTGTTTACGCCGGCTAATGCGATGTCCGCTGCAGCTAAAGCATTTGCCGTTCCAATGGCGTTTCTCTTTACACAAGGAATTTCTACCAAACCAGCGACCGGATCACAAACTAAACCGAGTAAATTTTGTAATGCGGTTGAGAAAGCTTCAGAAGATTGCTGTGGCGTTCCACCGGCAGCTTCTACCGCCGCTGCAGCCGCCATCGCTGAGGCACTGCCTACTTCAGCTTGACATCCTCCGTAAGCTCCTGAAATACAAGCGTTATTTGCGACTATCGTTCCAAATAACGCTGAAGTGAATAGAAAATGGATCATATCTTCATGAGTTAACTGCAACGTATCTTTAATACTATATAGGACTCCCGGGATCGTCCCACTCGCACCTGCTGTTGGGGTTGCACAAATAGCCCCTAATGCAGCATTTACTTCATTAACACCGATAGCACTTTGAATCCCTAACACCATCAAATCTCCAGAAAGAGTTTTCCTATTTTCTCGATAGTTTTTAATTTTAACAGCATCACCTCCGGTTAAACCGGTCGGAGAAAATACCCCGTCGCCCTCGATACTTTTATTTATGGCATTTTCCATAGTCGCTAAATTTCTTTCCATTTTACCCCAAGCTTCTTCATAAGAAGTTTTAGTTTGTTCGATTTCCTGTTCGATTGCTAATTCATAAATTGGCTTTTGGCTTTTATTAGCTGCATCCACAATTTCTTTTATGGTCATATACATATTTTTTCACCCCTTAAAGTAACTAAAAAATAATGATATTAGCTATATTGCTTAAACTTCCTAATTCCTTCTGAACATAACCAGGCAATAGCGAATCCAAAGCGAATGCATATAAATATTTTCTGTTTTCTTCTAAACTATGAAAGTTGTTAATTTCCACATCATATTGTTTAAAGATCCTACGTAAGACAAATTCAAAGTCAGCTCTTTCGGAGATCGCAATAACAACTGGCAATGGCCCCTGCAGATCTAAGCTAAATCCGTCAATTTCAACATGTTTGACTTCAATTAATCCACCGCCGACCGAAATACCCATCGTTCTAATACTTCGGCTTTCATCCTCTAAATATATATCTGCCGTATTTGGATGACCAGCAGGACTATCACCCGCTTTTTCAATAAAGGTAATGTCAATTCCTTTAGATTCTGCTATTTTAATAGCATCTGGCACTTTGCTGTCATCGGCAGCAAATCCTAATATCCCAGCAATAATTGCAAAATCAGTTCCGTGTCCTTTATGGGTTTCAGCAAACGATTCATAATACCTTACCACGACTTTTTTTGGAAGACCTTGAAATAATTTATTGGCAACTGTCCCAATAGCCAAAGCACCTGCAGTATGTGAACTTGAAGGACCTATCATTACCGGCCCAATCACATCAAAACAACTTTTGTATTTAACTACCTTTTTTTCTTTAATAGATGCTACATTCATGTTCATATAAGCACCTCCATAATTTATTATTTTTAATTGCAGTTGAATCTAAGTTATTAGAATAACCAATTCAAAATAAGATCGAGTTGATAACGCTTTCATTTTTTGTGTTAATAAATTTCCCTTCTGACCACACACCTTTCTTAGAGTAATCGTATCAGTATGTCCAATTTTAGAAGTACTTGCAAGGTCTTTAGAATTTTTGCACCAGAACTAGGTTTGATATTTTCTCTAGAGGTAATAGATTATCTCTCGACGCCCTCATTATAACTTGTATATTTATGAGTCTAAGATTTTTTTATTTTTAGAAAGATTGAATAAACAGAATCTTGAATGGATAATAAATTATACTTGGCATGTAGCAATTGTGTCCATTGTTTGAAGCTGTATTAGTTAGTAGAAAAGCAAAAATAACACAGAGTTCCTTTCATTAACACATTGATCATATTGGAAAATCATTATAAAGATACTTATACTTTCCTTTGTTGAAACATCTTATTTTAGACGTGAAAGCTGTTGCAATAAATGATTAATGTAGATGGAAAGGAATAAATTAATGAAATATAAAATCTTTTTTGGATATTCATGATACATTTTGCATTTGTATACATTTTCAGAAAAAAGGAACTTCTTTTTGGGGTAGAACCACATCGCTATCAAGCTAAGATTTTGAAGCCCCCAAAAAACGAAATTTTAACTCGCTACATCTTCCATACCCGCATCCATAGTCCAATAAGATTGCATCTTTATTTACATACTTTGAGAATAAGTCGAGTTGAAAAGGTGTCGTGAATTCTTTTTCATTTGCTACTCCATTCCAGTATTCTTTTTGTTTATTCATACGTGACAACATTCCTTCCCCATAAATTCCCTTGATTATATTCCTAACAAGAAGAAAAAAACATTCTTTACATTCATTTGTGTATTTGATACAAATCTGAAATAACTACAAAAAACACTATCCTTTCCTATGATTCTACAGAAACATTAGCGTGTTTTTTCATTCTAGGGGGTACTTTGTTTTGTTAGCTTGATAGCGATGTGACGCTACCCCTTGAATAACATAGTAGAACAAGATCATCGCTTTATAAAGAAGCGAATCTGTTCTATGCTAGGTCTTAAATCTTTTGACACAGCTACATCTATTCTTTCTGGAGTAAAAGCCATGCATATGATTAAAAAAGAACAGATTGCTTTACGGAACCAGTCTGTCCAAAATCAAAAAGAATTCATCCATCAATTGTTTGGGCTTGCAACATAAGATACGATTCCGTTAGGAATATATATGCTTTATTCTCTTTTGTTTTATTTTTGCACCAGAACCCCTGAATCTATTCGTTTCCCAATCTGCCAAGGACAAATAGATTTCTTCTTTGTAATGAAATTGGTACGCTGTATGTATAATTGCATATCTGACTAATCACTTTAAGTGTTATATTTTAATAGCGATGAATGCTATTATTTCATAATTTGTCAATAAGCAATAGGTATGTGTGAGTAGAAGGAAGGAGACAAAAGGCTTCTTCCTTTTATACTATATAAAAGAAAAAGAACTCAAAATAACATTTGGAAGGGAAGCAAAAAGATGAAAGATAAAATCATTTCAATCATAAACACATATGTAAAAGATGGTGATTTTATAGGT
Organism: Bacillus silvicola; assembly: GCF_050524305.1. NCBI lineage: Bacteria > Bacillati > Bacillota > Bacilli > Caryophanales > Bacillaceae > Bacillus > Bacillus silvicola. The sequence continues at coordinate 442,072 of NZ_JBNGVC010000017.1, read as the reverse complement.
GGTGTAAGTGAAGATACGATTCAAGAAGCGTCACACTTTCTAAACACTCCATTCCCAAACAGTTATCATTGGTTTTTAAAGCAGTATGGTAGTGGCGGACTTGATGGAATGGATATACATGGTTGTGAAGGAACTGCAGCGGATTCATCTGTTGTATATCACACGAAATTGTATAGAAAAACATACGCTCTGCCATTACAGTATATTGTTATAAATGATATTGACGGCACCGTAACATGCTTAGATACAAGTCGCATGAAAGACGGCGAGTGTCGAGTCGTTTTTCAAAAGAAGTGTATGCGATTACTTATGACAACTTTAGCGAGTATCTCTTAGATTCTTTACAAGAAACGATAGATAATTTGTATGATGAGAATTAGCTGTGTAATAGGACGATTTAAAGGGGGAATTCGATATGATGAAGGCCGTATTCTTTGGAGTAGCATACCTATTTATTGCCACTATAACAGGGTGTGAGAAAGATGAATCATCTATTGCCGTAAACACAGATGACATTGTGATACACATACCGAAAGAGAAATCGAAAAATCTGGAACGGTTCCAATCATTTACTAAACATGTGCAAGATAAACAGAGCGACGAGATACATATTAAAAACTACTTAACAGACGAGCAGGCCAAAGTACCGAGTGTAGAAACAGTAACGTATCAAGATGAAAAATTCACTTTCACCTCAACATACAAAGGCGAGTCTAGAACGGATACATGTAGCAAGTTCGTAACCCCAGAAGAAACCCATAATCAGGCCTATATGTTAAGAGATTGCGCTCAATCAAAAGATGGAATCATACTTCACTACACTGCAAAAGATGGTGAAGATGGAGAAGGTTCGCATTCTGTACAAAATAAAAGAGTAGAATTTGTTGAAGTTGAAGTTGAAGGTGATAAGAAATATAGTTTTGTAAAGGATATGGAAGTAGGAACGATTTTAAACGTAATAAAATTCTCTCATCAAGAAACCACACCTCATACATCGATTACACCTAAACCAAATTACAAAATCAATATCCATTATTTAAACGGTGAGATCGATCCACATTATATTTGGATTAACAAAGAAACATCTCAAGGCATCATTCTGGAATCCAAACAAGCGAATCAGGGGTATGAAATTGATAAGATGTTTGTAGATGACTTCGTAAAAATGTTGAAATGATAGCGCCATCCCTTCCTTGCATCTACAGAAAGAATGGCTCATTTTTCTTATTAGGGGATATTTTATTTTGTTAGCTTGCTAGCGATGTGGTGCTTCCCCTAAAGGGAAAAATTAATACCTTTTTACAAATAACAGGAAATGATATTAAACCTTGATGGAGTAAATCCCCCTTCACTTCCTCTATTTAATTCTTTGGTAAGGATATATTTTCCTGATGATAATCATAACCTATATCAGAATTTCATTTATTATAGGAAAATTCCAAAAGGGGTGAATGTGATGGGTTTCCCGCCTCAACGACAAAGTAAACCTGGGATTGAATCATTAATGATACCTAGACCTATATTTGATAACCCCAATTACAAGCCAGCCGGTAAACTTATAAATAAGGTAGCGCTTATAACTGGTGGGGATAGTGGAATTGGGAGGGCTGTCGCTGTAGCCTTCGCGAAAGAGGGTGCAGACATAGCAATCTCATACCTAAATGAGCATAGTGATGCAAAAGAAACGGAGTTCTATATTAAAAAGTATGGCCGTAGTTGCATTACCATTCCAGGTGATATTGGGTATGAGCAGCATTGCCAACAAGCAGTAATGCAGACAATTCACCAATTTGGTCGTATTGACATTTTGGTGAATAATGCCGGTGTACTATACATAAGGAACAGTCTACTTGATGTAGATTCTAACCAACGAACAAGTACCTTTCACACAAATGTTTTTTCTCAGTTTATTTTGACGAAAGCTGCTTTGCCATATATGAATTCAGGGAGCTCCATAATAAATACAACATCCCTTAGTGCCTATCATGGAGATCAAGATGCAATTGATTACGCGGCATCTAAAGGAGCCATTGTTTCCTTTACACGTTCGCTGTCATCGTCACTGGCACCGCAAGGGATCCGAGTTAATGGTGTGGCCCCGGGACCAATTTGGACTCCATTAATTCCATCTTCCTTGCCTCCAGAATGGCTTGCCACATTTGGAGACCATGTTCCTATGAAGCGAGCCGGTCAACCGTTTGAAGTGGCACCTGCTTATGTATTCTTGGCATCCGAAGATGCATCTTACATATCAGGACAAATTCTGCACGTGAATGGTGGGGAAATTATAAACGGCTAACTATTTAACAAAAAATTACTTTTGAACTACCCCCACTTTCACTTCGTTTAGAAGAGGGGGATTCCTAAGTAAAGAGTTCTATCGAACTCTAATTTATTAGGCTATCTCCACAGTCCTTGCGGTTAGAAGCCTTATCGCTTCATTCTTTAGATTGATACTTGCGTTAATATCCCTATCATGGTGTGTACGACAAGAAGGGCAGTCCCATTTACGTAGGTTTAGATTTTTAACGTCTTTGTTTTGATATCCACAACAAGAACATAATTGGCTTGAAGCAAATATTTTCGATACAACAATCACTTGTTTACCGTACCATTTTGCCTTATATTCCAACATAGTTCGAAACTGAGACCATGATACCTCACTAATTGCTTTTGCTAACTTATTATTCTTTAACATATTCGATACTTGCAAATCCTCTATACCGATAACATCGTGGTTTTTGATGATTTCAGTCGAGATTTTGTCCAAGTAATCTTTTCTAGAATTCGTCATGTATTCATGAATTCTAGCTACTTTTACTCGTTGTTTATTCCAGCGAGAAGATCCTTTCATTCTTCTAGAAAGAACACGCTGTGCTTTTGCCAACTTCTCTTCTAATGATCGAAAAAACTTCGGATTTTTATAGGTAGTTCCATCTGACAAAATGGCGAAATCTTTTAGTCCCACATCCATTCCAATGTAAGAGTTTGTTTTCGGAAGTTCTTGCACTTCTGTTTCAACTAAGAATGACACAAAGTATCTGCCAGAAGGGTTCCGTCTAACTGTAGCATTTAAAATACGTCCTTTTACTTCACGACTTTTGGCAAATCGAACAAGACCTAGTTTTGGCAATTTTATTTTGTTTCCTACAACGGCAATGTTTTCATTTGTTTGTTTTGTGGTATAAGATTGTACGTTGTTCTTCTTAGATTTGAAACGCGGGGCATTGTTTTGTTTTTTGAAAAGGCGTGTATAAGCATCCGCAAGGTTGCGAACAGACGACTGAATCGCGATACTATCCACTTCTTTTAGCCAAACAAACTCTTTCTTCATGGCAGGGAGTTTGGCAGAGCATGTACCATATGTCAAACCTTTCCCTGTTTCTTTGTATGCATTATTCCATAGAGATAGGAAATGATTGAATACAAAACGAGAACAGCCAATCGTTTTATTGATTAGGGTTGCTTGTGCTTTATTTGGATAGATACGAAATTTATATGCTTTATTAATCATCATTCATTTCACCTCCATTTCGGTATGTTTCTATTATACAACAAACATATATTCGATAGGTAGTGAAGTAACAGTTTATGTATGTCGAACAATTAAGATGGCTTCCTGCCATCCCATGTCCGAAGCAAATTCATCTCCCACCTACTCACTTCGCGTTCCTTGAGGAAGGAGTCTTCTTGGCTAAAATGATGAATGAATTTATATTATATTGGCTTAAGTGTTATGGAATTAAAATCATAAAAAAACCAAATAACGTTTAACCAACCTGTAACCACTCATATAAGATTTGATTCGCATTGATACCTATGGTATTGATGTGAATTTTTGAAGTGCTTACAAAGAAATATAAGAGGTCATTTTTTAGATTCACAATCAATATTTTGAAGTTTATGTAAAAAAAGAAAAAGAATCCATATTTTTTAAAAAATGGATTCTTTTTTATTACTTCTTTAACTTAGTGTAATCTATATTCTCCTGTTAATTGTTCTTCGGCCATTCGAACTAAGCGTTTTGTAATTTCTCCACCGACAGAACCATTTGCACGCGATGATGTATCAGGTCCAAGTGTGACTCCTAATTCACGAGCAATTTCATACTTCATTTGCTCAATAGCACTTGCAGCAACTGAAATATGAAATTCATTTGCATTATTTTCGTGTCTTTGAATATTCATCGTTGCACCTCCATTATATTTGTATATAACATGTGCTTAATTATGATATTTATACATGAGTTAACTATTTTCTTCTATTTTATTCATTGCAACAGATCTGCAAATGAGGTACCCACATTATTCTTTCGTTTCATGTGCTTTTCTAAATAAATCTTTGTCGTTTGAATGTTTTCATGCTCCAGCGTTTGCATTAAATGATACAAATCAGCATTTCCTGTTCAACTGCCATGATTGCAAAAGCATGACGGATAGAATAAATTATTTATGTTAGGATGACCTTTCTAATTTAGTCTTTTGATATTGATTCACATAGTTGTACTATGGATTTCATATGTTATTAATTCTAAACTTCTCCATAATACCTATAGAAGAACTACCAACAATCCAAATCGGATTTTATACGTTTTCGCAAGTTAAGAAAAATTCATCCTAAAAACAGTCGATTCCGTAATATAAAGGAAATCGACTGTTTTTAGGGTTTTCTAGATTGCTATCTAAATTCTACTTTTAGTTGATGATTTTCGTCATAATGAGGAGCAGGATGGTATGGAATAGAAGGAATCTCAGAAATATTGTGCAAGCGTTTTTTATATTCCTCTAAGTAACGTTTTCGATCTTCTTCATTATGGGATGGTGTCCAGGCAATGAATGGTTCAACAGGCTCTGAACCAGAAAAATAAAGCATGCCATGATTAATATGATAAAGTATCTTCTCATGCATATCTCCATCCATTCCGTATGGTGTATAAGCATTTTTAGGGGAACCTGTTGTAGTAGACAACATCGCTTTTCTGCCTTTCAGTTTACCTGTATCATATCTTTCATCTCTTGAATAAATAAATCCAGAAGTAAATACTCTATCAAACCACCCTTTTAAAATGCCAGGAACAGAATACCACCATAGTGGAAATTGGAAAATAATAAAGTCTGCCCAAAGAAGCTTTTCTTGTTCTGCTTGAATATCAGCCGAAAAATTATTTGTCTTAGTTGCTTGTTTTTGTTCTACGGCATATTTTAAAAACTCATTATTTTCTCGCTGGATAAAATCATCTCCGTGCCCCTTCTTAGATAAAAGATAAATTTGTAATCTTAAATCTAAAATAAATTGTTTATGGTCCGTAGTACTAGTCCATTTATTATTTCCAAATCTATTCAGAATGATCAATAAATAAGATCAGACTATGTTGATATTTCGTATAAATAATATCATTACACTAATTTTCTTTTGGAAGAACAATTCTTTTGTACAATTGAACTGTAATAAAATAGTAAATCGAGTAAATTACTACAAAAATAATAATTGGTACCCAAATACGATTGTACGGATCAGGCAAAAGAACTCTGAACATGTTCATACCAACTAATACGTGAACAATACCCACAATTGCTGGGACTAAGAATACAAAGAATAACTCCTTATAAATTGATTGTGCTAATAACTCTCGGCGAACACCGATTTTACGAAGCATTTGATAACGTGTACAATCTTTGAATGCACCAGACAAAACTTTAAACATAAGGCAACTTGCCATCATCGCTAAGTAGGCAATTCCGACGAAGAAGCCCATGAACATCAATCCACTAAACATGCCATGAAAAGAATCATACATTTGATATTTACTCTTCAGTTCTTCAGGTTTCATACTTGTATATTTAGCTAACTGCAATTCGTCAAGTTGTTTCCATTCTTTTAAGTATGATTTAAAATCATCTGTTTTCCCAATAAACACAGTACTTTCTCGACCCTTTATACTATGGTACATGTTTTTATCTACAATTTTTACTTTATGATCAGGATATATATACTTTGGCTGGATTGTTTGGAAAGCGTCGCTCCATTGTTTTGGTTTCCCATCATCTTTACCCCATTGACTTGACAATGCAAATGCATCCGTGGGAATTCCCTCTGAAACTTTCATCGCCTTCCCATCTTTTCTATCGTTTACCAAAGGACGATTTTTCTCTAAATCTTCTTTTAGATAATAAATATACTGGTCATCTATTTTGTAACGATATTCATGCTTATCTGTAAATACGATTGCATTCAAAATTTTCTTTTCTTCCGCTGTTGGATTATGAATGACTGAATCGTAAATTTGATTTTGATCAGTAATTACTCCGGTGTTGTTTTTAAATGCCATACCACACGCAATTCCGCCAGCGCCAAGAGCCACTAAGATTGCTACTGTTGCAAGCACATTTGTTAGGCCATTAATGCGGAAATTTAATTGTGCAAAAGTAAAAGCATTGAGGCCTTTTTCGCTACGTTTTTTATTACTCTTTAACTTGTTAATCATAACTGGGAGAAATGATCCAAATAACATGTAAGTACCAACGGTTGCTGTGATTAATCCAACGGCCATTAATCCCAGACCAATTAGCGGGTTTGCATATTTCATATAGATTAGTGATGCATAACCAATACCCAATAAAATCACACCAAGGATTGCAACTACAACTGTCATTTTTCCTTTTATGGCGACACGTTCTGTTTGTGCATCTGCATGTACAAGTTGTAATACGGAAAAACGCGCTAGCTTAATACTACTTATACTTGCTGATAGTACAAATAATGCAAAGAAAAAGATGCAAGTAACCGTCATAGATGGCATGTAAAATGCTTGATAACCACTAACAGGAAGTTCTAATTGTTTCATTAGTAACTGACCGATACCTTCTGCGAGCCCTACACCAACTATAATTCCAATCACAAGAGATGTGGCACCTAATATAATTGTTTCGATAAACATAAGTAAGGTAACTTTATGCTTTTTTGCTCCTAACATCATATACATACCAAATTCTTTTTGGCGAAGAGATGATAAGAAAGAGTTTGCATATAAAATATAAAAAAATGTGATAAACGCTAACAAAAAGGACCCAATTTTAAATACAGACACAATATCCCTAATAGAAGAGTTAGATTCAAGGAACGCCTTATTGAGTGCTAATGTTTGAAACATATAAAAAGTTGAAATAGAGACAATAAGACCAACAAGTAAGACAATGTAATCTTGCAACTTACTTTTTAGGCCTGACATGGAAAGCTTAAATAACATGATTGAACTTCCTTCCTTACGCTTTTTGTGTACCTAAGTTTGCAAGCACGTCTAAAATTTCTTTATAGAACTCTTCACGTGTACCACCGCGATAAATTTCTTTATATAGCTCACCATCTTGAATGAATAAAATACGCTGACAGTAACTTGCACTGTACGGATCATGCGTAACCATCATAATAGATACGCCTTGCTCTTTATTTAAGTTTGTCATCGCATCCAGTAAACTCGTTGCATTTTTAGAATCAAGCGATCCTGTTGGCTCGTCCCCTAAAATAATTGCTGGTTCATGCACTAACGCACGTGCTGCTGCTGAACGTTGCTTCTGTCCACCAGATACTTCAGATGGATACTTTTGAAGGATTGCTGAAATGCCTAACATATCAGCTACTTTTTCTACTTTCGGTCCAATATTTCGTGATGAAACACCTTGAAGTGAAAGTGGAAGAGCGATGTTTTCGTAAATAGATAAGTTCTCTAATAAGTTAAAGTCTTGGAAAATGAATCCTAACTTTTGTGAACGGAAATCAGAAAGCTCACCTTGTTTCATTTTCGTAATATCCGTTCCTGCAATTTCAACAACGCCGTCCGTTGCTTTATCTAACGTTGAAATTACATTTAATAATGTCGTTTTACCAGAACCAGAAGGTCCCATAATTCCGACAAACTCCCCCTCTTGAATTGAGAATGAAACACCTTTTAACGCGTGTGATTGATTCTCACCTTTTTTACCGTACAATTTTTGAATGTTTTTTACATCTACAACTGGTTTTATCATATATATCCTCCTACGTTTGTTTTTTCATTTCTTTAAAATAAGCTGCTATTCTTATTTGCTTTTAATAAAATTTTCATGTTGCATCCACCTTAAAGCTACAATGAAAACTTTCTTCTTTATCTACTTCACTCACCTCATCGCTTTCAATATATACATGATAAACTATGAAAATTAGAAAATACCCCGTAAAAACCTTAAGAATTCTTAAGATTTTATAAAAAAAAAGCTTATGGAACCTGTAATTCCATAAGCCTTTCTATTTGATTGGATGTTCAACAATAAAGGACATCCAGCCGTCTTTATACTCTGCATGTATATTACCATGATGAAGTTCAACAATTCTTTTTGAGATAGCAAGTCCCAGTCCATTTCCTTGATCATCTTTTCTTGCCTTATCTCCCCTGAAAAACCTTTCAAACAATTTATTTGGATCGCTAGCAGGTGGCTTCTCGACTTTATTTGATACTTTTAAAATTGCTTTGTTACCTATTAGTTCAAGACTTATTGATAATTCGGATGGTTTCATGCTGTACTTTATCGCATTCATAAACAGGTTTTCATAAACACGTACCATTTTTTCTACATCCATGAAAATAGGTATTGTTTCTTCCGTTATTGATTTTTGAACGATTAAACCTTCCTTTTCAAATATAGGTATGTATTCTCCAACTATTTGCTCCAACAAACCTGATAAATCAACTTCCTTAAGGTTTAACTTAGCATCGAGGTCTGATAAACGGGTATATTCAAACAGTTCATCAATTAGATATTTCAGTCTCTGTGATTTTAAATAAGTGGTTTCGAGGTATTCCTGTAATTGTGTTTTACTGTCGTATTGCCCTCTTTTTAATAAATCTACATATCCGATAATAGATGTCAACGGTGTGCGTAAGTCATGAGATACGTTGGTAATGAGTTCATTTTTTGTACGTTCTAATCGTCTTTCCTGTTCAAATGTATTCTCCAATTCCTTGGACATATAATTAATATTTTGAGCAAGTTGGGTCAATTCGTCCCTACTTTCTATTCTGATTGTTAAACCAAGTTTTCCATTAGCAATATGGTGAACGCTCTCGGTAATAAGTTTCAAATATAATAATTTTTTCCGCACCATTAACAAAAATACTGCAATAAAGATAAAGATTATGATTGAAAACAAAATTAGCGTATAAATATAACCTGTAACTAGAGTAACTTCGGGCAGATAATTTTTCACGGATAGATGATAAAGCAATTTACTGAAGAGAAATATCGCACCAAGTGAAACAAAAAAACTAATTGCTACCGCAATAAGAAGTTTTGCAACTAACTTATTTCTAAGTTTAAACATCCTCATATTTTATATCCTACTCCCCATACTGTTTTAATGTAGATGGGATGTTTGGAATCTTCTTCTATTTTATCTCTAATTCTTGTAATGTGTACCATTACATTATTATCCGATTTGTAAAAATTCTCCTTCCAAACAGCTTCATATATTTTTTCAATACTTAAGACCATCCCTTTGTTACGAGCAAGAAGTTCAAGTATATCGAATTCTTTAGGAGTAAGCCTGGTTTCCTTTCCCCTTACCCATACTTGACGTGCATCTGTATTCAAGGTCAAATTACCAATTTCAATAATATTTTTATTCTTGTTCGTTGCAGTATTATATTTTGTATATCTTCTTAATTGAGATTTTACTCTAGCAATTAATTCTAATGGGTTAAACGGTTTTGACAAATAATCATCGGCACCAGAAGTAAGCCCCTGAATTTTATCCATATCTTCGGATTTTGCAGAAAGCATGATAATGGGAATAGTTCGTTCTTCCCTAATCTTCATACATGCTTTAATTCCATCCATGTTAGGCATCATAATATCCAAAATAATGAGATCAAACTCTTTTTCTTCCAACTGTTTTAAGGCCTCAATAGCATCTTCAACCTTTTGAGTTTGCAAACCTTCATTTTCCAAATAAATAGAAATAAGATTTCTGATTTCTTTATCATCATCAACAATAAGAATTTTAGCTTCCATATTTTTCTCCCTTATTTTTTGGTGTTGAACAGCTAAAAACAAAAGCAGGTGGTACGTTTCTAAGCTCCCATTTCTCATCTATTGTATCAAAAAACTGATTAAGGAACTTCTTTTTAAATTTTGTATATTGAAAAGTAATAAATACCCCATCTTTCTTTAAAATTTTTGTGGTAGTTAATAAAATTTCATCTGAAACATTTTGGGGCAAACTAGCAAAAGGAAGACCAGAAACAATATAGTCTGCATAAGGAATAGAGAAGTTTTTTAGATACTCGTCGATATTTTCCGCAGACCCCCATACAATGAATAAATTTTTCTCTTTTTTAAATTTTTCTTTCAACATTAAATAAAACTCTCTATTATTTTCCACTAGCATAAGAGTGGTATTCGAATTTCGTTTTTTAAGTAATTTCTCAGTGAATACACCCGTACCTGGCCCATATTCAATAATATATTTAGCGTTCTCAAAATTAATGTTTTCCATCATTTTTTCTGCGAGAAACTTTGAACTTGGAAGTACTGCACCGACGTTTCTTGGATTAGTTATACATTGAGATAAAAAAGACAAATGATTCATATTTAGTCACTCCAATAGATTAACTTTACAACCATAGTTTAAAATCCAAACATGAAGAAACTGGAGTGAAAATCCTTAAGAATCCTTAAGATTTAAAAAAACTGTTAAAATTTCTCGGCTTCAACAGAAAAAACGCGGGAGTTTACACTCCTACGTTTTTTTACTCATATCGTAAACATTCAATTGGATCAAGTTTTGCCGCTTTGTTAGCTGGTAGTAAACCAAATGCAATACCGATTAGCATTGAAATGCCTACTGCAAGAAGTCCAAGTTCTGTTGAGACAACGAGAGGCCATCCGGCAAAGATTGAGACGATCCAAGCGAAGAAAATACCGAGCATGAATCCGATGAAACCACCGAGTCCAGTCAAAATACAAGATTCAATTAAGAATTGTGTTAATACTTTACCGCGTGTTGCACCAAGTGCTTTACGAATACCGATCTCACGTGTACGTTCTGTTACGGATACAAGCATAATATTCATTACACCGATACCACCAACAAGTAAGGAGATAGCAGCAATACCACCGAATACCATTTTCATCATACCGATTGATTCGTCTAATTGCTTCGTAAATTCACCCATATCTTGAGCTTTAAATTTATGCTCAAATTTAGGAGCTTTCATCTCGTTCAAAATAGAAACAGCTTGTTTTTCTACACTTTTACGTTCTGTTGGTGAAGTTAGTGTTAATTTTACAGAGTCATACTCAGTTACTCCTGAAATGACAGGCGCGTTTTCAAGTGATGTATAACCTGCTGACATAGCCATTCCGGAATCATTTTTTGCTTCATAAACACCGACTACTTTATACGGTTTTCCTTTTATGTCTGTATATAGATTTGGTTCCCAACCATTAAATAATTTGTTGAAAGTTTCTTCATTTAATATAACAGCAGAGATTGCTTGTTTTAGTTCACTATCGTTTAATTCCCGACCGTGAACTAATTTTATTTTCGCATCTGTCATAAAGGCGACTGTTCCACCTTTTAGATTAAGAGAGACATCTTTTGAACCAGAAGATGCTTTTACTTTCATACTCACATCTGGATCAACATCTTTAACGCCTGGCACAGTTTGAAGACGTTTGAGCATATCAGCTGTGATTTTGGCACTATCTGTTCCATAATCGGGGTTGTTATAGTAAATCGTTACTTCAGTATCTTTTCCTTGCCCTAATTCTTTTTTAAACTTTGCGTTTGTACCATCACCCATTGAAATGATGGTAATGATGGCGCTAATACTGATAATAATTCCTAGCATCGTTAATATAGAACGCATTTTATGAGCAAAGATAGAGGAAAGGGCCATGCGTATATTTTCACTCGTGTTCAAAATTAACCTCTCCAATCTTGGACGATATTTCCGTCACGAATTACAATTTGACGTGCTGCCGCTTCCCCGATTTCACGATCGTGGGTAATCATAATGATTGTTGAGCCTTGTTTGTTTAGTTCGTAAAAGAGGTCCATAATTTGTGTACTCGTTTTCGTATCAAGTGCACCCGTCGGTTCATCTGCTAAGAGAAATTTCGGGTTATTTACGATTGCACGTGCGACTGCGACACGCTGCTTTTGTCCACCTGACAATTCATTTGGTAAGTGAGTAGCACGATCAGCTAAACCTACTTTTGTTAAAGCTGCTAGTGAACGTTCACGTCGCTCTTTTTTATCAACACCTGCATAAATAAGAGGTAATTCAACATTTTGCATTGCTGTAAGTCTTGGTAGTAACATAAAGTTTTGGAATATGAATCCGATCTCTTTATTACGAACGTGTGCAAGTTCTGTCTCAGACATGTTTGAAATATTTTGACCAGCTAGTTCATACGCACCTGTCGTTGGTTTATCTAAGCAACCGATAATGTTCATTAATGTTGATTTACCAGAACCAGATGGTCCCATAATAGAAGTGAATTCTCCTTGGTTCAGTGTTACGTCAATTCCGTGTAATATTTGAACGGATTCTGCACCATTTTGGAAGGATTTCGTGATGCCTTTTAAGTTAATCATTCAACCACAACCTCCATACCATCTTTTAAGTCTTTTTCAGGTTTAGAGATAATTTGTTCTCCTTTTTTCACTCCAGAAACTTTTGCTTCGCTATCTGTCTCGAATTCAACAGTAATCGCTTGTTCTTTCGCTTTACCGTCTTTTATAACGAAGACAACATTTTTGTCACCTTTTTTCACGATGCTGCTTTTCGGAACAATCGTACCAGTTGCTTCGCCAGATTTACTCGTTACGTATACATGGAAGCCGTTTTGTAATTCTTCACTATTATCTAATGTGACAGTGAATTGGTAATTAGAAACTGTTTTGTTTTCGTCCATACTCTTTAATGGTGTAGAACCGATTTCTGTTACTTTTCCTGTCCAAGTCTTACCAGCGACAGTTTTTGATGAAACAGTTACTTCTTGCCCAACTTTCATACTAGCAAGCTCATATTCAGAGAGTTGACCTTTTACTTTAAATGGACCAGCGTGACGAAGTGTAATGCCGCTCATACCTGTTTTTTCATCGGCAGTTTTTACGATATCATCAATTACACCATCAGTAGGGCTCGTTACAGAAAGGGTGTTTACTTTCTCTTTTGCTGCTTTAATCATTTCATCAGATTTTTCAACTTCAAACTTCTTCATTTCAAGTTGTGATTCTAATTGTTGTACTTCGATTTCCGATGCTTTTAATGCTTCCTGAGGAAGGCCTGCATTTTTATCTTTTTGTAATTTTTGTTTCGCTGCATCAATTTGTTTTTGATATAGTGTTACTTCTTTTTGTGCGATTTTCTTTTGCATTTCTGCTTCCGTTACACCTTGTTTAGCAGTAGGGTCATTATATTTAAACAGAAGCTGCCCTTTTTTCACTTCATCACCTTTTTTAACAGCTAATTCATACGTGCCTTTTGTTGGATCGAATGAAATTGTTTCAATACCATTTGGAATAACTTCGCCGCCAAATTTTTGTGCATTTTCAATTTGTTTTTCCGTAACTTTATAACCGCTATATGCCATTGCTACTTCTGAACCACCGCCAGCAAATGCAAAATATGATCCAGCTGCAATTCCGATTGCTACTACACTAGTAATTAACACTTTATTTTTCTTCTTCATCTATTTATCACCTTTTCAATGAGATTGTCACTATGTATCCACCTGAAAGCTACAAAGAAAATTTTCTTTTTTAATTTCTTCACTCTCCTCATCGCTTTCAATACATACATGATAAACTATGAAAATTAGGAAACACCCCGTAAAATTCTTAAGAATTCTTAAGTTTTATAAAAAAAGCTTATGGAACCTATAATTCCATAAGCCATTCTATTTAATTGGATGTTCAACAATAAAGGACATCCAGTCGTCTTTATATTCTGCATGTATATTACCATGATGAAGTTCAACGATTCTTTTTGAGATAGCAAGCCCCAGACCATTTCCCTGGTCATCTTTTCTTGCCTTGTCCCCCCTGAAAAACCTTTCAAACAATTTATTTGGATCGCTAACAGGCGGTTTCTCGACTTTATTTGACACTTTCAAAATTGCTTTGTTATCCATTAATTCAAGACATACGGATAATTCGGATGGTTTTATGCTGTACTTTATCGCATTCATAAAGAGATTTTCATATACACGTACCATTTTTTCTACATCTATGAAGATAGGTATTGTTTCTTGTGTGATTGATTTTTGAACGATTAAGCTTTCCTTTTCAAATATAGGAATGTATTCTCCAACTATTTGCTCCAACAAACTTGATAAATCAACTTCATTAAGATTTAACTTAGCATCTATGCCTGATAAACGAGTATATTCAAACAACTCATCAATTAAATATTTCAGTCTCTGTGACTTTGAATACGTGGTTTCAAGGTATTCCTGTAATTGTGTTTTACTGTTGTATTGCCCTCTTTTTAATAAATCTATATAGCCAATAATAGATGTTAACGGTGTGCGTAAATCATGAGATACATTGGTTATAAGTTCATTTTTTGTACGTTCTAATCGTCTTTCCTGTTCAAATGTATTTTCCAATTTCTTGGACATATAGTTGATATTTTGAGCAAGTTGGGTTAATTCGTCCTTCCCGTTAATCCCAATAGTCAAACCCAGTTTTCCATTGGCAATATCATTCACATTATCAGAAATGAGCTTCAAATATACTATTTTCTTTCGAACCAATATCAAAAAAATTACTATAAAGTTAAAGATTGCGAACGTGAATAAGAACAACATTGCGAATCTGAATTCAAACATGCCAAAATCTTCGTGTTTTATAAATAATGGATCTATGACGTATACCAAAATGAGGATTGTTAAACCAAATGAAACAAAAAAACTAACTGCAACAGCACCAAGAAGTTTTATAATGATCCTATTTCTAAAACTAACATTCTTCATATTTTATACCCAATTCCCCAAACAGTTTTAATATAAATGGGATGTTTAGAATCCTCTTCAATTTTGTCTCTTATTTTTGTAATATGCACCATGACGGTATTATCTGATTTATAAAAAACCTCTTTCCAAACTGCTTCATATATTTTTGCAACACTCAGGACAATCCCTTTGTTACGGGCAAGTAATTCGAGAATATCAAACTCTTTTGGAGTTAGCCTTGTTTCCTTTCCCCTTACCCATACTTGACGTGTATCTGTATTCACGGTTAAATCACCAATTTCTAGGATGCTTTTATTATGATTTATTGATGTATTGTATTTTTTAAACCTTCTTAATTGGGATTTTACCCTAGCGATTAATTCCAATGGATTAAATGGTTTTGTTAAATAATCGTCTGCACCAGAGGCTAGACCCTGAATTTTGTCTATATCCTCAGATTTTGCAGATAGCATAATGATAGGCATATTGCGGTCTTCCCTAATCTTCATACACGCTTCAATACCATCCATATTAGGCATCATAATATCTAAAATAATCAGATCAAACTCCTTTTCTTCTAACAGTTGTAAAGCTTCAATAGCATCTTCAGCCTTTTGAGTTTTCAGACCTTCATTTTCCAAATAAACAGAGATAAGATTTCTAATCTCTTTATCATCATCAACAATAAGAATTTTTGACTCCATATTATTCCTCCACATTTTTTCTCATATTGAACAATTAAAGACATTTACAATAAAGAGACATGTCTATCGTCTCTTTATTGTAAACTTGCAAACGGAAGACAAGAAATAACATAATGGATATAAGTGATATCGTTCCCTTAATATATTGTTCAATATTTACTGCTTATCCATATACAATTAATAAGTTCCCTTCTTCTTTAAATTTTGCTTTTAGTAAAAAAATAAAATCCCTTATTATTTTCCACTATTGAACTACCCCCACTTTCACTTCGTTTAGAAGAGGGGGATTCCTAAGTAAAGAGTTCTATCGAACTCTAATTTATTAGGCTATCTCCACAGTCCTTGCGGTTAGAAGCCTTATCGCTTCAATCTTTAGATTGATACTTGCGTTAATATCCCTATTATGGTGTGTACGACAAGAAGGGCAGTCCCATTCACGTAGGTTTAGAATTTTAACGCCTTTGTTTTGATATCCACAACAAGAACATAATTGGCTTGAAGCAAATGTTTTCGATACAACAATGACTTGTTTGCCGTACCATTTTGCTTTGTATTCCAACATAGTTCGAAACTGAGACCATGATACCTCACTAATTGCTTTTGCTAACTTATGATTCTTTAATATATTCGATACTTGCAAATCCTCTATACCGATAACATCGTGGTTTTTGATGATTTCAGTCGAGATTTTGCCCAAGTAATCTTTTCTAGCATTCTTCATGTATTCATGAATTCTAGCTACTTTTACTCGTTGTTTATTCCAGCGAGAAGATCCTTTCATTCTTCTAGAAAGAACACGCTGTGCTTTTGCCAACTTCTCTTCTAATGACCGAAAAAACTTCGGATTTTTATAGGTTGTTCCATCTGACAAAATGGCGAAATCTTTTAGTCCCACATCCATTCCAATGTAAGAGTTTGTTTTCGGAAGTTCTTGCACTTCTGTTTCAACTAATAATGACACACAGTATCTGCCAGAAGGGTTCCGTCTAACTGTAGCATTTAAAATACGTCCTGTTACTTCACGACTTTTGGCAAATCGAACAAGACCTAATTTTGGCAATTTTATTTTGCTTCCTACAACGGCAATGTTTTCATTTGTTTGTTTTGTGGTATAAGATTGTACGTTGTTCTTCTTAGATTTGAAACGCGGGGCATTGTTTTGTTTTTTAAAAAGGCGTGTATAAGCATCCGCAAGGTTGCGAACAGACGACTGAATCGCGATACTATCCACTTCTTTTAGCCAAACAAACTCTTTCTTCATGGCAGGGAGTTTGGAAGAGCATTTACCATATGTCAAACCTTTCCCTGTTTCTTTGTATGCATTATCCCATAGAGATAGGAAATGATTGAATACAAAACGAGAACAGCCAATCGTTTTATTGATTAGGGTTGCTTGTGCTTTATTTGGATAGATACGAAATTTATATGCTTTATTAATCATCATTCATTTCACCTCCATTTCGGTATGTTTCTATTGTACAACAAACATACATTCGATAGGTAGTGAAGTAACAGTTTATGTATATCGAACAATTAAGATGGCTTCCTGCCATCCTTTGTCCGAAGCCAATTCATCTCCCACCTACTCACTAAGCGTTCCTTGAGGAAGGAGCCTTCTTGGCTAAAATGATAAAATAATTGTCTTGAGATTTCTTCTTTTAATTAATTTTTCTGTGAATACACCTGTACTTGGTCCATATTCGACAATGTAATTTACTTTCTTAAGATCAATTCCTTCAATCATTTTGTCTTCAAGAAACTTTGAACTGGAAAGGGCTGCACCAACTGATTTTGGGTTCATTATATACTCAAATAAGAAAGAGAATTGTTTTCATACTTAATCACCCCACTGGTTTGAATTCATAATCATACTATAGAATCAAAACCTGAAGAAAAAAGGGCAAAAGTTCTTAAGAATTCTTAAGCTTTCTAAAGCAGTTTGTTATAACAAATATATGGCCATTCTTGAAATGGTCACTAGTAGTATATCATTGTAATGGTAGTTATTAATGCAGCTAAATTAAATAAATAGAGGATGTAAACATAATTTACACCCCCTTTCTGTTTATTTGCATCTTTAATGCACGGTATTCCTTTAAGATGCTGACTATTTCTTTTTGCACCTTTTTATCATCGATTGCTGGTAATAAAGTTAATTGTCTTTCCATGCAGAAATTCCCCTATTTCGAATTTGTAATTTAAATTTTATATATGGTACGTGAAATTTTACCATCTCATTGTTGAATAAGGGACACATTCATGGCGAGTAGCCCCTACCATCCACTCTGCATGGTTCCGTTATCCATTAAGCCTTTAATAATTTACGTTTTTTATTATTCATTTTCTCTTTCGCTGCTTCAATGTTATTTACTTCCCTTTTATGGTCCTGATCTATCCGAATCATCCCATCTAACACCCCTGGAATTAATCCTGTCTCATCGATGTATTGTAAGTAATCAACTGGTGCTCGTTCTGTTTATTCTACTAAGTATCCATAAATATCAAAGTCTGCTCTCGGTATCGACTTCTTACCATTCGGTTGATGAGACATCCCCACATAAGATTGAATAACTGATGCTGGCACAAGGAATACTATCTGATCCTTACTGAACTCTATAAGGAAAAAACAAATAGATGAAATAATAAGTATATCTAATTAAAATTTCATCTGTACTTTTCTATTCAAATAACGATTTCGTTATAATTTATGAACATATTTTAGGCCTAAAAATCCTACCAAATATTTTTAGGATAAATTTACCGGGTGAATTAGCAGAAATTTCGTGTTATTCTGAACGTGTTGGATAACCCAATACATTCAACAATGCTCTTGATTGCATACTTAGTATGCAATCACCTATACAGATACCTTAGCTAATACGTCTCCCTAATCGTTGTTATTACTAAGGTATCTTTTTATAAGCCCTGTGTACAGGGCTTTTTTATTTCAGTGATGATGCTCTTTTTCCCATCTAGGGGTACTGCCACATCGCTATCAAGCTAATATTCTTAATTACCCCCAGAATGAAAATTTTATATCTATACAAATTGTATTACTATGCACCTTAAAGACAAGTTTTATTATCATTATGACAAGTTAACTTGTCATAATGATAATAAAACTGTACAATAAAAATATAATTAATAAGGGGTGGTTACTAATGATGCAAAAAGAAGAGATATTAAGAAAATACAAAAAAATGGGGAGAGATGAACGTAAAGAACTTATAGAATTAGATTCATCTAGTTACGGTTTAATAGCTGTGCTTGTTTTAGTCCTATTTTTTAGTTCTTGGAAATTGATGCATGGTATTAAAAGTTACGAATTAATTTCAATTTTTTCTGGTTATATAGCTAGTACAAGCTTTTATAAGTTTAAAAAATTGAAAGCACAAAAATTTCTTATTGCAAGCATTTTAGCAATAATGAGTACAATTGCAAGTGCCATAGCTTTCTTTCTGGAGGGATGATAATTGAAAGATGAATTAGTACTGCAAAATCGTTTGAAAGTAGCAAGAGCTGAGAAAAAAATATCACAGGGAGAATTAGCTGAAATGGTAGGAGTATCTAGGCAAACAATTAGTTCTATTGAAACAGGACAATTTTGTCCAACTGCAAAGTTAGCATTAGTACTTTGTATAGCACTAGATAAAAAATTCGAAGAATTATTTTATTTTTGATTAATTGGTGTACTGGGAGTCAAAACAAATCCCTATCAATCTAATTTTTTATTATCCATAAAGCAAAAAATACGCCATCCTTTCCTATGAGCCTACCGAAAGAATAGCGTATTTTTCATTTTAAGAAAATTTAATTTTGTTAGCTTAATAGCGATATATGTGCTCTTTAAATAAGTTATTAGAATCTTGATGCTTTAAATAAAAATTTATATAAAATATAGAAAAATAAAGCTATCAAGGCACCTTGCCATAAACTTAAGTTATAAGAAAGATAAGAGTGTTTTTTAAAATACATATGTAATAATACTGACATTCCAAATGGAATAGAAATTGATAATACAAATATAATTCGGCTCTTCCAATTCATTGTGAATTTAAACGAGAATCCTTTCATTACATATAAAATAATATAAAGACCTCCAATAAGAATTATGAAAGATAGTGTGGTTTCCAGAATATCAAATGACACACCTTCAGTTGGATAGTTTTGTTGAAAAAACGAAGTTATTACAGCAGATATCGTATCTATTCCAAATTGAATAGCAAGTAGTAAACTAATAATAAAACCAATTGTTGAAAATTTTTCAAACATTGTTTGTTGAGGTAGGGCGGCAATTAATTCGTCACAATACGTTGGAAGATCCTCCCCAAATACATCATAAGCATTTTTCCCTTCTTTTTGAGATTCAAGAAGGTGGTCTAAAATCTCCAATAATAGTTCTTCTGATTGCCTTTCAGGAACATTTGAACAGCGAATATACACTAACATATTTCCATAAGCTAGTTCATTTTCTTCTGTTAGTAGCTTTCTTTTTTCATTATTCATTTTAGCCATTTCATCTGGTTTCATTTTGTTTTTCCCCTCCTAGTAACCGATTTACAGTTGTTGATACCATATCCCAACTTTCCTTAAATACCTCTAATTGTTCTAATCCCTTCTTTGTTAAATGATAATACTTACGTTTAGGTCCTAGATTAGAGGTTTTCAAAGTTCCTTCGATTAACTTTTCTTTTTGCATACGCAATAAAAGTGGATAAATACTGCCCTCACTTACAAACGTAAAGCCATATTGATTCAATTTGGTACTTAGTTCATAACCGTATACTTCTTCTTGTGAGATGATATATAAAATACAGCCTTCTAATACACCTTTTAGCATTTGGCTATGCATTGATTCATCTCCTTTCAGTAGATTGTTATGCAAGTTAGTGTGTAGTTAGAGTGTAACATCAGGTAACTTGCTTTGCAAGTCACCTGTTATTCCTTTAATAAAGAATAAAAAAATCCCTAACAATTCTTTTGGATATTGTTAGGGGTTTTTTCTATTTATGTTTTGTATTACTCCACGTTGTCAGCAAATTAAAAATTGCATGGTTTTCTAAAATGAAAAAATACGCTATTCTTTCTGTAGAACCATAGGAAAGGATGGCGTTTTTTATGTCTGTTTCTGTGTCTGACGATTTACAACTATTTGCTCAAGAGATTCAACGTTTTTTATCTCCAAATACCTTACGGGATCTTGCTAGAGATGTTGGTTTTGTACAACGAACCAGTATGTACCAAGCAAAAAATTTAGTAGCTTTATGTGTATGGGTGAGCCAAAATGTAGCTAGGACTTCTTTAACTCAGTTATCTAGCTGTTTAGAAGCATCAACAGCAGTACTTATCAGTCCTGAAGGACTGATTCAACGATTTAATAAGGCGGCCGTCCAACTTTTACAACACATACTAGCTGAACTACTAAACCAAAAACTGATCTCATCTATGCCGATTTCTTCTCCATATACTTCTGTTTTCAAGCGTATTCGTATTTTAGATTCAGCTGCATTTCAACTCCCGGATGTATTTTCATCGGTTTATCCAGGTGCAGGAGGATGCAGCCATACAGCTGGGATAACAATTCAACTTGAGTATGATTTGTTAAGTGGACAGTTCCTACATATTCATACAGGTCCAGGTAAACAACATGATTGCACTTACGGCTCTCTGTGTGCCCCAACTGTGACAGCGAATGATTTATGTATCCGAGATTTAGGTTATTTTCATTTAAAAGACCTTCAATATATACAAGATAAAGAGGCCTACTATATCTCTCGTATTAAGTCAAATACACGTATTTATCAAAAAAATCCTAACCCTGATTATTTTCAAGATGGAAGAATTAAGAAAGGTACAGAGTATATACAGATAGATATGGAGACGTTAATGAACTCCCTTCAACCAGGACAAATATGTGAAATAGCTGATGCTTATGTAGGAATGATTGATAAAGTGCCAGCTCGTGTAATTGTTCATCGATTAACAAAACAACAGCAACAAAAACGATTACAAGATCAAGCTGTAAGAGAAAAAAAGAAAGGAATGAAGTATTCTCCTCGTAGTAAACGACTCAGTGGTATCAATGTATATATGACAAACACCCCTACAGATATTGTCCCGATGGGACAGGTACATGACTGGTATTCTTTGCGTTGGCAAATCGAAATTTTATTTAAAACGTGGAAGTCATTCTTTCAAATTCATCATTGTAAAAGAATAAAACCAGAACGATTGGAGTGCCATTTATATGGTCAATTGATTGCCATTCTACTCTGTTCTTCTATCATGTTCCAAATGCGCCAATTGCTCCTCATAAAGAAAAAACGAGAGCTTAGTGAGTATAAAGCCATATATATGATTAAAGACTATTTTCTTCTTCTATTCCAAACTATACAAAAAAACAGCCAAGAGCTATCAAGGTTGTTACTTCACCTGTTCAATCTCCTACAGCACAACGGGCGAAAATCTCATCGATATGAGAAAAAAACGGTCTTTGATATATTAGGTGCCGTTTACAATTGTACCCTGTCTGATAATCAAGCCGCTTAATTCAAAAAAGTGAAACCCGCTAGGGTTTATTTCGTATTCAAATCTTTCAATCAACTACACTTGCCCTTTAGGAAAAAGAAACAATCTCGTCTAAAATTGACTTTGCATAATCTTAGCTTGATAGCGATACCTTATAATCCCTTAACTAGCATAACAGAAATTAATAGGGGAATTAAATTTGTTTGATACCCTTCTTCCTTACAAAGTGGTTGTATTAATTTATAATTCAAACTTATATCATTTTTTTCATAATCACATAACAGGTCGCGTTTATTTTTTATTTCACGTGAAAAATAGTACATTTTTTGCTTCCCAATTTCTTCAAAATATGATGATTCTATCAATCCATCCTCAACATAAAATTGTAATACTTCCGCGCTTTCTATTAAATCATGAATATTTGCCGATTTTACGGCCATGCCTAAAGATTTATACAAAATAGTATTACTATAAAATAATAGATTTACTCCTATTTCTCCAGCTGTACTTAATCCCATATCCACCTTTTCATTTTGTATAATCATTTTATTTCTCCTTCGCTCTACCTTATTCAATTCAACTTATATTTCTGTTGATTTTGTAAATATTCATTTTTCATGACATAGATTAATACCACAAATCGAATGACAGCTATCATACTTATCAATAGAAATAGTGATTGATAACCAAAGTTTTCAACAATCAATGTAGAAATCAGCATAATTAATAAAGTACCTATTTGACTTAGAGATAGTAAACCTCCTAAAGTTTTTGCTTGATCTCCATCCGGAATCCTAATAAACGCTTCTTTTTCAGAAAGAGTTGATAATAGAGGACTAGTTAAAGTAACAAAGGAAAAACTACATAAATATACTACAGAATTAGATGTGAATGTCATAATTAAAATACCTAAACTCATTAACGTCCCTGAGATAAATAAACCTTTAAATATATTCTTCGTAAACAATTTAGATCCTACTAAAAAATAGTTTGAAAGTATTGAACCTATACCTCCTATAAGCCAGAATAGTGTTATATCTCTTGAATCAAAATGAAACTCCTTAGTTAATGCATATATAGAGGTACTCATAATGATAGGCATAATCATTCCTTCCAGGAAAAAAATTATTGAAAAAGGTCTTACATTTGAATTAAAAGCCAAAGCCTTTAATCCTTCAAATGGACGTTTCTTTCTATTCTTCTCATCTTTTTTAGGTAAAGCATCTTTTATAGGAATATTTATAAGACAAACGAAACATATAAAAAATGATAACGCATCTATTAAAATTGCATTTGTGTTCAATGTTGTAAATATTAATGGTCCCAGAGTAAAACCTAATGTCTTCGCTGTTACAATCCAGCCAGATCTTTGTCCCATTAACTTTAATAAGTTATCTTTCTTATATAGAGAGTTATACCAAGTTTTTTGACTTAGGCTTGTAAGTGCTCCAAGATATTGAGATATGATAGTTACTGGTATTAAAAGAACAAAGTATTCTTTTGTTAAACCCAAATACAATAATAGAACAACTATTATATTTAACATAAGAGCAGTCAATGTTACTTTTTTAGGGGAATATCTATCAATAAGTTGACTTCCAAATGCACCTACAAGAATACCAGCTATTGTTCCAGTAAAATAAAGTGCACCCGTAAAAAAATAAGAACCAGTAGATAAAAATGCAAACATCGGTAATCCAGACCATGTAATAGCTGTTCCTAAAGTATTTAATGTATCTGCACATATTAACCTATTCTTATATTGAACCATGTTTTTTCTCCTTTAATTAAAATGATACGAGGAGAGCCTCGTATCATTTGCATTTAGACAACAAAAATGTTAATTTAATGTTGTAGAATCTTATTGATTTATTTTAAGGGGCTCTTTATAGCAAGTTTCCATACTTTTCGCTTTTAACGGCTCTTTATAACATGTTTCCATACTTTTTGCTCTTAAGGGCTCTTTATAACATGTTTCCATATTTTTCGCTTTTAACGGCTCTTTATAGCAAGTTTCCATACTTTTTGCTCTTAAGGGCTCTTTATAACATGTTTCCATACTTTTTGCTCTTAAGGGCTCTTTATAACATGTTTCCATACTCTTCGCTTTTAACGGCTCTTTATAACATGTTTCCATACTTTTCGCTTTTAACGGCTCTTTATAACATGTTTCCATACTCTTCGCTTTTAACGGCTCTTTATAACATGTTTCCATACTTTTCGCTTTTAACGGCTCTTTATAACATGTCTCCATACTCTTCGCTTTTAACGGCTCTTTATAACATGTTTCCATACTTTTCGCTTTTAACGGCTCTTTATAACAAGTTTCCATACTTTTCGCTTTTAACGGCTCTTTATAACAAGTTTCCATACTTTTCGCTTTTAACGGCTCTTTATAGCATGTCTCCATACCTATATTTTGAAAAGTATCTTTCTTAATTCCAATATCATAACTTTGATTAAATTCCATATTCCAGATTTCTTCTGAATTATCATAGATACCCTCTAATACTTCATATTCCTCTTGCATTTTTCCAAAACCAGCATTGTGGTCCATGATTTCTCCAAAATACCCCATACAATCATGGTAATACTTTTTAGGATGTAACATATGTAAATGCCACATTTGATCTATATCATGTGTTGGACAAATCATTTCCTCAGGATATTTTTTACAAATAAACCAAAATTGTTTATACCTTACATATACATCTATTAACATTTCTAAAGGCATTTCTCCTAAGATACCCTCTGCTCTTTGAGCGGCTTCTACCAAGTCCATACTAAATTCAGGCATAGTTACAAATTCATTTCTCATCACACATTACCTCTTCTCTCAAAATTTAATATTCGAACAAAACCTAAAATTAGCTTTGTTATATTCAACTACAATTTAATACATGGGTTAAAAATTAAAATACAGGCCATACTGGATCAATTAAAGCCACAATGTTTAATATATATAACAAAATAATCACCCCATTAAGAATTTTCTGATTACAATAACATAATATTTCTATTCAAACACTTTGTCAACACTTTTTAACATTTTTATATTAATGTTCAAAAAGTTAAAAAATGTTCAAAAAATCCTAAAAACATTTATAATATATATATGATTGAATTAATAATGGAAGGTGGAGTGAAATGACCGGAGAGAGAATAAAAGAATTACGAAAAAAGGCAGGTTTAACTCAGAAAGAGCTAGCCTCAGGGATTATTACAAGAAGTTATTTAAGTCAGATAGAACAAGGAACCGTAGAACCAACATACAATGTCTTAGAGCAACTTTCTAAGAGGTTAGGTCATAGTGTTGAAGAAATCCTTTCAAATAATATTGATAAGGATATTGGTATTCTAGAAATAAAACGAAATTTAAAACTTTGCGAAACGTATATAGTTACCAATAAAGCAGCAAAGACAGAAGAAATTATAAATAAGATAGAAAATACACTAGGAAAATTAGAGGGTAGTCCTAATACTCAAATTTCTTACTATGAGTATGGATTATTGAACTGGGTAAAGGGGAAATATCACGAGACACTGGGGGATTTTTCAATAGCTGAATTACTCTATAGAGTAAGTGTTGAAAAATTTCAAAAGACTGCTTCTTCAAAAGAACTAATGAGAAGTTTAGACTCATTAGGAAGTTGCTATACAAAATTAGAAAAATATGAACTAGCGACCCAAACGCTCAAGGAAGCCTATAGGATTTCTGTTTATGAACAGATTCAAGATATAACAAAGGTCTCTTTACTTTTAAACTTAGGAATTGTACATGGAAGAATTAAGGAGATTTATTCTGCCATTCATTTTTTGACCGAAGCTGTAGAATTAAATCAAATGTTAGGCACATATTTTAAACAAGGTGATATATACATGGCTCTTGGAATTTGTTATATGGAGATTAACAATCTAACAGAAGCCGAATTTTGTTATTTTAAATCTCTTCACTTCTTACAAATAACGGATAATAAAAAAAATGAAGCCGGTTTATATACTAATTTAGGAATTTTATATGTAAAAGAAAATGATTTGGATAAAGGCATTGAATATTTCATAAAATCATTGGCACTATACCATCAAATACAAGCTTCAACTTCAGTAATTAATAATACAAAGATTGAGCTTGCTAAAACTTACCTAGCAAAAAAGGATTTTATAAAGGTTGAAGAATATTGCCTAGAGATTATTAAAACAGAGAAAAATCACTACTTCCTTGCCAAATCCCATGAATTGTTTGGTGATTTGTGGTTGTTACGACTAGATACTCAGAAAGCAATTAACGAATATAATAAAGCCTTAGCCACTTATCAAAAAACGAATAACAAACTTTCAAATCAAATATTAAAAAAACTCGGAAATACCTATAGTTCCATAAATGATTATATCAAAGCTATTTCCTTTTACGAAAAAATTAATATTTAATACAGCAATCAATTTAATAACTATAAAAACAAAAGGGAAACGTTTAAGCGTTCCCCCTTTTTTCTTTGTATAAAATATTTAATACCTATAGTTTTTTTTCATTACACCCCATCATTTTCAAATTATGAGATTAATATTACAAACTTAACGTAAGCCCTTCAAATAAAAAAACCTCGTTTACTTATGATACGGTTCACCACTATTAATGCTGGACTATATCCTCTACAACCTGCCCTAAACATGAAACAGGCACGCGCATTCATCTTTCGATAATCGCACCCTATAATGGAATAAGGAATGATTATTTGTTCCCTTCCCATAGCTTTCTATATAATGAAGCCCTTAACACATTTGCAATTTCGCAAATTTGATTTACAGTCATACCTCCTTCTTTATATAGCTTTACTGCATAATTCATCCCTGGATGATTTTTATGATATTTCTTTAATCGGCCTTTAAATTTTCCTTCTTTCTTGGCCAGATCAATCCCTTCACGTTGATGCATACGGATAAGATCTTGCTCTAATTGGTTAACACCAGCCATTACTTTAATTAAGAATCGGCTGTATGGATTATCTTCTGATAGGGATATTACTTGGATTCACTGAAGAAGAAATTAAACTAAAACGCTATTTTATAAATAATTAAAAATATAAACCTTTCCCCACTGGCTGAACAGTTTCTAGCACAGCGTCAACCATTTCTTCATTAATTAGAGTTCTTATAATCCAAGCTGAGAGATCTTGAGCAGCAAAACAACCTGCAGCAGTCGAGATATTTCCTTCGTTTATGAAACTTTGTTCAATGACGTCTACTTCAAATTTTTTAAGCTGTTCTACTACGGATGGATATGTAGTGGCTTTTTTACCAGTTAACAATTTTTTAGCTCCTAGTAGTAGAGAACCAGAGCACAAAGAGCCTATTAATTGTCTTTGAGGATCTACATGAATGCTATTAAGATATTCTTGATTTATATATAAATCTTGTACACCCTTACCACTTGCAAATATTACAGCGTCAGCAGAAGGAATATCGGATATGCTTCCTGTCATGGGGATACGTAAGCCAGACATAGATATATGAGTTTTTTCCGTTCCTAATAGTTGGACATTCCAATCAGAAATACCGCCAACTAAACGTACACGATTTAATAAATCCCATGGTAAAAAAACATCAATATCAGTAAAGTTATCGAAACAGACTATTGCAATTTTCATTCTCCACCCCTCTGTTATTTAAATATTACAAACATTTTAATTATAACAATTTCAAGTGGAGGTAGCGAGGTTTGAATTTTTTAATACCTGGGTATTGCCCCATCGCTATCAAACTAAAGTAAACAAATACCCCAAAACGAGAAAATTGACATCTTCAAATTGAAAATGTGTAAAATTCTTGTTTTGGGGTTTTATAAATTTCTTAGGTTGATGGGCATACCGTATGACCCCATAATAGGCGAATACAGTTACGTTCAAATTCCGCAAAAGAAGCAAATAAATGAAACACAAGTTGACCAGTAGCACTTGAACGATCCATTGTAATATTTTCATAAACACTATAAAAACTAATCCCTAGTTCATTCAATTCATTAACAATCTGAACATAGATAAGTTTACACGGTTTTTAAACAAAAGACGAAATTCTATAATTTTTGTTCAATATTAACGTGTCCAGAAACATACAATTTTCTGGACATGATAAAGCAATTTAGTTTCCATGCAAAATACTGGCTAACTCTTTATACATATAGAAATACTTTAATAATTTTTAAAAAGTATACTAAAGGTATTCCAGGTCTACTTTTCACAGCAATTGAAAGTAATTTCTTATTTTGGGGAAATGGATGGTAACTCTTGTATACTTTCCTTCTTGTGATTGAATAGAAATATCATGTCCCAATTTCAAAACCATTTGTTTTGCAAGATACAGTCCCATCCCAGTAGATTTTGTATGGGTTCTTCCAGTAAAACCTGTGAATCCTCTTTCGAATACACGGTGTATATCTTCTTGCTTTATCCCAATGCCTGTATCTTGAATGATCAATCGTTTTTCTTCATTATCCTCCTCAAAACGGAAAAAAACTTCTCCACCTTCATTTACATACTTTAAAGCATTTGCTGTAATTTGGTCTATGATAAATGCAAGCCATTTACTATCGCTTTGTACGGATTTCTGAGCTTCCTCCATATGAAAGTGAATTCGTTTCGAGATAAAGATTTTGGCATATTTCTTTACACTTTGTTTAATGATTTGATCCAGCTGCACATCTGTAATGAAATAGTCTTTAGAAAATGAGTCAATCCGTGAATAGTAAAGAGCCTGTTCCACGTAATTATCTATTTTATTCAGCTCGTCTTCAAACTTATCTATAAGAAAATCTACTGTTTTTCCCGTACTGTTTTCAATAAGTAAACTACTTGCGGCAATTGGAAGCTTTACCTCGTGAACCCAGGACATAATAAAATCTTGGTGATCCAATTTCTCGTGAATCAACTTTTGAAGTTGCTTAGAATGCTTGTCCCGTACTATTTTTATCATTTTGACATATAAAGCTTGTTCATAATTTTGTGGTTCAAGCATTTCTACAGGAAAGTCTTCCTTCTGATTCTCAATTAAATCATTTAGTTCTAGGTAAAAAGACCTCCGGTAATAATATCCAATAGTAATATACAGACTTACGGAGAGGAAACAAATAACGTGAGTATAGAGCAGATTTTGAATAACGAGATTCCGACTATCGTTTACAACCATAATTAATGAAACAAACAACATTAATATGAAGTACAGTATGAAAAAGAATCGTTTATCTTTTATATATTGAAAAAAACTCATAAAATAATATACCCGTATCCTTTCTTAGTGGTAATGAAACCTTCTTTACCGAGGTCAGTAATTTTTTTGCGTATCCGTGCAATGTTAACCGTTAAGGTGTTTTCGTCCACGAATCTTTCATCAGCCCAAAGACTGCGCATTATCTTTGTTCGGCTTACAACTGTCCCTTTATTTTGCATGAGAAGTTTTAAAATAATAAATTCATTTTTAGTTAGCGTAATCTCTTCATTCACATAAGACACATTGTAGGTTTTAAGGTTGAGCACAATTCCATCATGCTCAATAACTTTTAACTCTATGTCTTCTATATACGTATACGTCCTACGCAGGAGTGCATTAACCTTTGCCATTAAAACATCTGTGTGGAACGGTTTATTAATAAAATCATCCCCACCCATATTCATCGCCATTACCATATCCATTGGTGTATTACGAGACGAAAGAAAAATAATCGGCGCTTTTGAAGTTTCTCTAATTTTATTACACCAGTAAAATCCATCAAATGATGGTAAATTAATGTCCATTAGTACAAGGTGAGGACTATTTTTAAAAAATACTGATAATACTTGGTCAAAATCTTCTACCTTTACTGTAGTAAATCCCCATTTTTCTATTGTCTCTCCCAACATATCTCGAATCGTTTTTTCGTCTTCTACAATCATAATTTTCATGGTTATTCCCCCAAAATCTTATATTAAAGATAATTTGTGTTATATGTTACGTGCTCATACTTCTGCATTAAATTACGATAGCATAATCGTCTATATCACATTATAGTGGAAAAGATAAAGAAAAAAGGGATATTTATTGTAAGGTGACAAAACTGTAAGGTTAACCTACACAACTGTAAGGTTATCGAAGGGTTACATCATATAGAATAAAACCTGTAAGAAAAAAATAACTTCTTTGATGGAGGAATTATATATATGAAATCAATAGTAGACGCAAAACAAATCAAAAAAATGTATGGAGCAAAAGGAAATACATTTACTGCATTACATGATATTGATTTAACTGTTCGCGAAGGTGAGTTTGTTGGAATTATGGGACCTTCAGGTGCCGGAAAGTCCACACTTTTAAATATTTTGGCGACCATAGATCAGCCAACGTCCGGTGAGATTTTAATTGATGGGACAAGCATACTAAACATGAAAGAAGAACAATTATCCGCATTCAGGCGGGATAAACTCGGTTTCATTTTTCAAGATTACAATTTATTAGATACGTTAACAGTGAAAGATAATATTTTGCTGCCACTTGCACTAGCAAAAATGGATGTACAAGAAATAGAAAACAGAGTTAACGAGATTTCAGAGCGTTTTGGTATTCGTTCCATTTTAGATAAATACCCGTATCAAATTTCAGGTGGGCAGAAACAGCGCACAGCTGCTTCGCGTGCGATGGTATCTAAACCCAGCTTAATATTAGCAGACGAGCCGACTGGCGCACTCGATTCAAAATCGGCAGCAGATTTATTGGAGAGCTTACAAAATTTAAGCCAAGAAGATAAAGCAACCATCCTCATGGTAACACATGATGCATTTGCAGCTAGCTATTGTAAACGCGTGTTATTTATTAAAGATGGCACGCTGTTTACCGAACTCGTAAAGGGGAATTATTCTAGCAAAGATTTTTTCAAAAAGATATTAGATGTATTGTCCATTCTTGGAGGTGGTACAAGTGACGTTATTTAGTTTAGCGAAAAAAAATATTAAAGGGAATTTAAACAACTACCTTCTCTACATTTTCTCTATGGTGATTAGTGTCGTGATTTGCTATACTTTCAACTCATTATTGTATACACCAGAAATTAAAAATGCCGTTAATAATATGGAAGGTACAATGTCACAAACCTCTTTCGTTTTAATAGGATTCATAGCGGTTTTCATCGGATATTCTAATGCATTTTTCACGAAAAAACGTAAAAAAGAAGTAGGTATGTACTCCCTACTTGGCGTGAGAAAAAAAACCATCGCAAGAATGCTGTTTTTTGAAAATGTAATTATCGGGGCTATCACTTTAATATGCGGGCTCGTATTAGGAGTCATATTATCCAGATTGTTTATCATGTTACTCCTTAAACTCGTAGGTGCTCCGGTCGATGTAAATTTTGGTATTCCTACGGAAGCAATTATGAATGCCACTATTACATTTACGGTCATTACAATTTTTACATCCCTTCAATCGTATCTTTTAATTTATCGCTTTAAATTAATTGAATTATTCCAAGCAGAGAAAAAAGGGGAGAAAGTACCAAAAGCATCTATCGTTTCTGCCGTAGTTTCGATCACTTTACTCGTAAGTAGTTATTGGCTTATGTTTAACGAGGCAGCAATGCTTTCTATGCCTCTTGTTGCTATTGGAACGTATTTATTATTTCGTTCTTTAACTGTGTATTTACTAAAGCGTGCACAAAAAAACAAACCGAACTACTATAAAGGGATTAACATCATTGGAACATCTTACTTGTTGTATCGTATAAAAGGAAATGCCCTTATGCTTACAGTTATCGCATTACTAATTTCTGTAGCATTACCATATCTTCAAGCTAGTTTCTCTGAATATTCAATCACTGAAAAAGATGCTCATGAAACAGCTCCTTTTAGCTATATTCATCTTTCAAAAGATGAAACATCCGACAATCAAATCAAACGGATTATTTCAAAAGACAAGGATCATCCAATTACAGCGCAACTAGATATCCCGATTATTCAAGTAAAAGGGAATACTTCAGCACCATTCCAAGATAAAAATGATCTTTCTGTTAATTTGATTTCAGAGAGTGTATTTCATAAAATGAACAATATTCTAAAATTAGGAGATATACCAAATCTTTCTGGTGAGCATGCTATAGCATTTAAACGATACATTAATCAACCAGCCACTGATTTTATTAATCATCAAGTCAACATTCTGTTACCCGAGAGAAATTATACTTTTAAGCTCAACAAATTAGAAAAAAATCGATACAATTAACATCTGGTTCTGAGCTTCTTTACATTGTAATTGATAATGAAATGTTTGACAGTGTTGCAAAACAAGTCAGTCCAATCACATATAAAGCTTATAAAGTAGAGGATGAAAAAACAACCAAAGAAACATCTGAGATAGTAATGACACTAGCAGGAAACGATACTCACATGCGTACATTCTACGAAGAGTATAAAAAAATAAAGGCACTTACAGGAATGAAAATCTTTGTAGTTAGCTCTTTAGCATTAGTTTTACTAGTGGCAACAGGAAGTGTTATTTACTTCAAACAGCTAACAGAAGCACATTCAGATAAAAATCGTTATGAAATTTTACGAAAAATCGGTGTAAATAAAAAAGAAGTACGAACTACGATAGCAAAACAAACATTATTTATATTTATCCTTCCGTTAATTATTGGGATACTAAATGCAGCCATGTTAACAATATCAATGGTTTTACAATATGACATGGACATAAAGGAAAACATAGTTTCATTTATTTATGCTATGACAACGTATGGTGTAATCTACCTTGTTTACTACGTGTTAACCATTAATTCCTATAATAGAATTGTGAATAAATAAACATGAACCATCTCTCGAATATCGGGAGATGGTTTAATATATTTAACAAAATAAGATGCATAGTGAACAGTGGGCTAATTAAGATATGTCTAAACGTACAATTTGAATGCATTTTACATTGCTCCAAAATCAATCAGAAATTGTACGGACATTCAAAATTTTTTCTTATCTAATTTTTCTTGTATTACGATCATAGAATTACGAATTTGATTAATTTCACTATTAGTTAATCCATTAAATAATTGATATATTTGTTCATCTGACTGAATATTGATTTTATCTAGCAATTCCTCACCTTTTTTTGTCAAAAAAAGAAAGTTTTTTCTACTATCTATTGCTGAGCTTTTCTTCTTTATTAATTCTTCCCTCTCTAATTTACGTAAAATTCTACTCATATAGCTTCTATCAATATTAAGTTCTTGCACGAGATTATTCGCAATACAATTAGTTTTTTCACTTATCTCAAATAGTATCCGTGCTTCGGTTAATGAATATTCTGTATCTAGAAATTGATTATTAAATAAATCAAGTAGCTTCGTATAAAAACGATTGAATTGTCTAATATCATAAATAAATTCTTTATCCATAGTTCCTCCTTTAGTTGACTTAATCCACATTTAACATTAACATAACTGTATCCTTATAATGTGGACTGAGTCAACATTTAGGAGTTCAATTTTCTAAATACTTTGAACTTTAATAAAAGACTAATTGGAGGAGAGATCATATGAATATTCGGGAAATTAAAAAAGAAGATAATGTGCAAATTAAAAAAATAATACAAAATTCATTAAAATCACTTGGATTAGCGATTCCTGGAACAGCTTATTTTGATCCTCAACTTAACGATCTTCACCAATATTATACTGATTTAAAACACGGAAAATATTGGATAGCAGAAATGGAAGGAGAAGTAGTTGGTGGAATTGGTATAGCGCCGTTTAACGAACATGAAAAAGTTTGCGAATTACAGAAGTTATACTTAAGTCCCCAAACACAGGGCTTAGGATTTGGAAAGAAGTTAATGGAAAAAGCTTTATCATATGCTGCTAAACATTATACAAAGTGCTACTTAGAAACACAGCATGAATTAAAAACTGCATGTATACTATATGAAAAGTTTGGATTTACGCTTTTACATGAGCCACTATCAGGTTCTGATCATTCTGCTATGAATGCGTGGTATATAAAAGATTTAAATTAACAATAAGGAAAATTTTTATAACACCTGATTTACACGAAGATGCTGGTATTGCTTTTGATTGCATCAGGAGTATAGGAACGTTATAATAATCTCTTATTACATGTAAAGAGGTGCAAAAAATGAATAAAACTGAACTAACAAAAATGGTAGCAGAAAAAGCAGAACTTACACAAAAAGAGGCAGCAGCAGCAACACAAGCTATATTAAATGCTATAACAAATGCGCTTGCAAATGAAGAGAAAGTACAGATTCTTGGCTTTGGTACATTTGAAGTGCGTGAAAGATCTGCACGTACAGGACGTAACCCACAAACAGGTGAAGAAATGCAAATCGCTGCTTCAAAGGCACCTGCTTTTAAGGCGGGAAAAGAATTAAAAGAGGCAGTAAAATAATTATACATAGTGAAACAGGATCTGATATATGAATATCAGATCCTGTTTTTTATTTAGTTGATTCTAAAAGAGCGTTACTCATATCCATTCCTCCTTGAATGTAACCGATAACTTGTCATATACTATCTATGCATCTAGATTTTCATTTTTGATCTGAGCAGTTAGCTTTTGCTAATTTGACGCTTAGAAATAAAAAGTTACTTTTATTATCATTAAAAAATAGAAAAAAACGACCTTTAATCAGTCGTTTTTTTAGCATTTCCTTTTTCTAAAACCATAGAAAAGATAAGTAGTATAGCTAACACCATAATAAACCTTACTTCACTTCCATCGCCTACAAAAAGTGAATACAAAGTATAAATTAAAAGTAATATTCCATAAATAAAATTAATAATTTTGTGCAATGAACTCCCCCTTTTCGCCGCATATATTTTAGTATAAAAGTTTACTTTCAGGTTTATTTAATTCAAGTCCTATATCAAAATGAAAAGCACCTGTGATATACACAAAATGCTTTTCTCTTGTCAATTTATATATTTTCTTCTGATAAATTAATTTCTTTCGAATCGTACTTTTCTAGGTCCTTCGGTATTTCATCACCCTGTTTTGTGGAAATTGTTCCATCCTCATTTACCAACCTGTTTATGCTTTTTTAAAATTTGCACAGAACCAACAATTTCTTCATATTACTTATTATCCATTATCGGCTGGATCCTCTCCTGTATTCCCATCATTACTTGGTTGCGTTGGTGTTCCATGGCCATCCCCATTGTTTGACGGCGTTGTATTCCCTTGGCTACTACCATTGTTTGGCGGCGTTGTATTTCCTTGGCCACTTCCATTGTTTGGTGGCATTGTATTTCCTTGGCCACTTCCATTGTTTGGTGGCGTTGTATTTTCTTGGCCACTTCCATTGTTTGGTGGCGTTGTATTTCCTTGGCCACTTCCATTGTTTGGTGGCGTTGTATTCCCTTGGCCACTTCCATTGTTTGGTGGCGTTGTATTTCCTTGACCACTTCCATTGTTTGGTGGCGTTGTATTCCCTTGGCCACTTCCATTATTTGGCTTACTTTGCTTTTGCTCTTCTGGTTTCTTTAATTCCTCTTGTTTCTTTTGCTTTTCTTGTTGCTTATTTTGATTATTATTACTTGGCTTTTCAGTCGAATTTGGAGAAGAATCACGTTTCTCACCTTTAATACGTAATTCGCTACCTTCTTGAACTACACTGTTCGGCATTTTAAATTGCGACTTATCTGTAGCCATCTTGCTCATCATTTCTTTAAAAATCAACTGAGAAATTTTCGTATTTTTACTACTAATATAATCGTCTTTACTATCTTTTATATATCCAGTCCATACTGCCATCGTATATTGTGGTGTATAACCAGCAAACCAACTATCACGAGTTGCACTTTCTGGTAGATTATATTGTGCTATTTGTTCTAAAGAATAGTTTGTTGTTCCTGTTTTACCCGCTACATCTAAAGAATCTATATTAGCTGCTGTACCCAATCCGGATGAAACAAAAGTACGAAGCATATCAGTAATCATATATGCTGTAGAATCCTTCATAACTCGTATTGGCTTTTGCTCAAAGCTTTTTGATTTATCGTCTGGATA
Organism: Bacillus silvicola; assembly: GCF_050524305.1. NCBI lineage: Bacteria > Bacillati > Bacillota > Bacilli > Caryophanales > Bacillaceae > Bacillus > Bacillus silvicola. Next base: position 405,811 of record NZ_JBNGVC010000017.1, on the reverse strand, counting down.
AACTACTTTCTTAACAAAATGCGGCTTCGTATACTTACCATCATTACCAAATGCCGCATAAGCACCTGCAATTTCAGTTGGTGACGCTTCATTTGTACCAATCGCTGTTGATTCGGTCGGTGCTACATTAAATGTAATACCTAACTTTTCAGAGAAGGCTTTTGATTTATTAATTCCTACTTCTTTTGCAGTTTTAATAGCCGGGATATTTCTGGACGTTTTCAATGCATCACGCATTGTAATTGGTCCTAAATGCTTTCTATCTGCATTTCTAACTTCTTGTCCTGTTGAATACTTAAATGGAGAGTCATCAATTTGATGGTAAGTAGCCCATTTTAAATATTCAATTGCGGGAGCGTAATCAAAAATTGGCTTCATCGTTGAACCTGCTGAGCGATCTAATTCAATCGCTATATTATGCCCTTTAAATACAGCTTTATTTTCACCACGTCCGCTACCAATTGCACGAACTTCTCCTGTTTTCGTATCCATAAATGTGAAAGCCCCTTGGAATTTCTCATTTGGATAATTAATAATATTTTCATTTAAAAGCTTGTCCGCAAAATCTTGTGCCTTTGGGTCTAATGTTGTATAGATTTCTAAACCGTCAGATCCAATATTAGCATCTGGCAACTCTTTTTCAACTTCTTTCACAACCGCATCCATAAACGCAGGATATGGCATTTCTTGTTGTTCAGTTGCTTCCTTAAGTCCTTCTGTTACTGGAACTTTTGATGCTTCTTCCATTTCTTTTTTTGTAATATAACCATGTCGATTCATTAATTCAAGTACAACATTTCTTCTTTCTGTTGCCTTTTGAATATTTTTTTCTTTTGTTGGATCATAGTTATTAGGCGCTTTCAGTAAACCGGCAAGCATCGCAACTTCTGGTAGTGTTAAATCTTTCAATTCCTTACCATAGTAATTTTGTACTGCTGTTGCTATTCCGTATGAACGGTTGCCTAAGTAAACTTTATTTAAATACATTTCTAAAATTTCATGTTTTGAATACTGTTGTTCTAGCTTATACGCTAAATATATTTCTTGTGCCTTTCTCTTTGACGTTTTCTCCATCGATAAGAAGTAATTTTTAATAACTTGCTGCGTAATCGTACTTCCACCTTGAGAGCCGTAATCTCCTTTTAGGCTGACTAAAACTGCACGTGCAGTACCTTTAAAGTCTACGCCACTATGCTCGTAAAAACGTGCATCTTCTGTCGCTAAAAATGCATTTTCTACTAATTTAGGAATTTGATCATACATAATATTTGTTCGTTTTTCTTTCCCATATTCATATATCAATTTTCCATCTTTATCATAAATTTTTGAGGATAAAGGATTAACAAGTTTTGCTTTCTCAAGTTTTGGTGCATCCTTGATCATAACGAAAAAGGTAGCAACTCCTGCCACTAATCCTACAATACCAAGTAGTAAGCAACTGATTAAAAATTTGCGAAAAAACAATGTTTTACCTTGTTGTTTTTGTTTTTTAGAAGCTGGTTGTTTTTTCTTTTGAACTTGTCGTCGCTCCTCTCGAGAACGATAATTTTCTGACATGCTACTTTCTCCTGCCTTTCAATTCTCCCGTTGATTTACTTAAAATTATTGAGGTCACCTTCAGAAACATACTTATATTTAAAAAGTGTGTTAATTGGATATCGTAGTAACAATGCCCCTGTAACCAGCGCCTTAAAGTTAGATGCGTAAACAAACCGTTCATTAGGTGATCGATAAGTAACTGCCCAGTTTGTACCGGTGTCAAACTTTTTCTCGAGTTGTGCGAATTCTCAATGAGCCGCATGATTTGCATGTTTAGTTTTCTCTACTTTTTCTTTTGCTTCCACCTACAATGGTTCACCTGTAAAAAGTTTTACACTTGCAAGACTTAAATTTAGTATTCCAACACACATCCCTATTTTTAACATCCTTGTACTTTTCAAGATAATCAATCCTTTCGTATTTTGCAGTACTTAGAATAGATGTCAAATCAGATTCAGTGTATCAAGTTTGGGCACTAAGTTTTTAGGATTACACTTAATAGACAATCTAAGTAATAAATTTGTTCCACATTTACAAATAAATTAAATCTAAGATAAAATAAAATCTTTGGTTTGTATAGTAACGGAACAGAAATGGTAATAGAGATATGGCAATATCTCCATCAAGCTAAGATTTTAAAGCACCCCCTAAACAAAGATTTGTGTTTTTTATAGCACCAAAGTTCATTGTACGTTGAAAAGGCGGAGTCTCTTTGAGGACTTCGCCTTTGTTTATATAGGGCATGATGATTGTTTTAAAAATCATATACAATTTCCTTTCTTACAATGCTTTTTTTAGTAAAATTAGGTAACGTTTTTACTGATAAAAACCAATTTTCAAAGATAATTATTTTCATACTATAAACGTTGATCTTTCTGGAAATTTAGGTGGAAATGATCTGCATCATTGTATACACCAAATTCATATCCTTTCTCTTTATAAAATTTAATAATTTCAGGAAGAGCTTGTAATGTCTGTGGTTTTTCATGCATCAAAACAACTTCTATATCTTTTGTCGTTTGTTTTTTTACATTTTCTGCAATCTGAGTTGGATTATCTTTTAATTCCCAGTCATGAGAATCAATCGTCCAATCCCAAACTTTTATTCCAGATTCTACAATTTGGTTGCGAATTTCTTCGCTTTTTAAACCTGGTGCGGAGCCATATGGCGGGCGAACTAATTTAGGGTTTGTACCTGTAATTTCATGTATAAGAGCTAGAGTTTCTTTCATTTCTGGTACAAATTGCCCATTTTTATATAACTTATTACTATTATGTGTCATACTATGTGCACCAATATAATGCCCCTCTTTTATTGCTCGTTTTACATTTTCCTGAAGACTGGTATTTTGCAAATTACTTCCTTGCATGAAAAATGTTGATTTAACATTGTCCTCTTTTAATACATCCAAAAATTGACCAGTTAATGTGCTCGGACCGTCATCAAATGTTAAGTAGACTACTTTTCCTACAGGTTTTCCATCCGGCCTTTTTTGTTTTGTCGGTGGTGTTTCACCTTTCTTTTCTTGTTGCTGCGTGTTAACTTGTTTAATACTTTCTTGAGCTACCCCTTTCGCAGGAGTGGAATTAAATTTTCCAATCAATAAAAACATGAAACAAGCCGTTGCTAGAACAGCTCCTAGCGATATTATTGCCTTAGTTATTACACCTGTTTTATTTTTATTTTTTGTTTTTTTCATTATTTACCTATCCTTTCTCTATTGATTTTTATATCAATTATTTATAAATCCGAACCTTTATTTGGTTGACTCAGTATTTTCAATCGGTTCTTACAATAAATAGATTAATAGAGAGGGATAAAGATAAAATGCAGATAATGTCGAAATTAGTTAAAGAATACTTTAATTCACTCTTTAGAAAAATATTTGCCTCTCTACTAAAGTTAAGTTAATTCCCGAATTCGAGAACTGGTTATACACCTTATAAATAGTGAACAAACATTCAATTGCTGGTGAATAAATATGTATAATATCACCAGCATTAGCCCTGTACACCCAAAATAAAAAAATACTATTCTTCCTGATTAAGATAAAGAAAGAATAGTATTTTTCTATTTACCTATTTTGTTAGATAGTAAAATAATTAATGAACGCTGATAAAGATAAAGTGCAGATAAGGTCAATTTTGTTTAAAAATAATAAAAGCTTGTAGAACTCAAATTCTACAAGCTTTTATTTAAATAGAAGAAAAATAATACACCATCTTCAGTATTTGAAACACCATATTGTACACTATGCAATTCTAAAATATTCTTTGAAATAGCAAGCCCCAGCCCTGTTCCACCTTTGGATCGTTGACGAGACGTATCTCCTCGATAAAAACGATCCCATATTTTCTCTAAATGTTCTGGTGCGATATGAGCTCCTTTATTTTCTATACATACTTTGCATATCCTCTAAATCGATAAAACTATACATTGGAATATGAATTACACGATTAGAAAAAAAATTATTTTTATTAGGATCTAATTGAATTTCTAAAGTTAACCCATTTGCATATTTTATATTGCCTACACTGTCTAGCGTTGTAATCCATGTCGCATTCTCTTGATAGAAATTTTGTTCCAATTCTTGAATTGCTTTCGCATCATCTCCAGATTTTACATATGCTTTTTCAAAGGATTGAATATTCGTATTAATATCATTAACTTTTCGATTCGCGTAGTATTGCTTGAAAAATATGGTTTGTCCAATAAAAATAGTTACTAAAATAAGTGTGCATAATGCCGTTGTTAATATAAATAATTTTAATACAATTCCTTTTTTCATATCTGATCCTCAAATTTATAACCAGCTCGGACAACTGTTACAATACAAGTTGCTCTATTTCCTAATTTATGACGCAAATTACGGATATGACTATTGACTGTACGATCATCCCCTGTAAATTCATACCCCCATATTTTAGTTATTAATTGTTCTCTAGAAATAATAATCCCTTGATTTTTCATTAAATATGTTAGTATTTCAAATTCTGTGTGCGTCAAACTTATATCTTTTTCATCAACAGTTACTGTACGGGAGGGATAATGTACATAGATGCTACTTCTAGTTAATGTGTCCTCAATTGATATATTAACTTTCGAAGAATGTCGACTTTCAATTAACCGTTTGGCTCTCGCTAATAAAATAGGGGGACTGTATGGTTTTGTAACATAATCATCTGCTCCTAGTTCAAATCCAAGTAAGGTATCATCCTCATCAACCCGAGCCGTTAACATAATAATAGGTACATTAGATGTTTTACGAATTCGTCGACAGACCGTCCAACCATCTAATTCTGGTAACATAATGTCTAGAATAATTAAATGTACCTCATGTTCTTCAAATGTAGACAATGCTTCTTTCCCATCAATCGCCTCTAACACCTTATATCCTTCGTTTAGTAAATAATCCTTCATAATTTCACGTAAAATATCTTCATCTTCCACAATTAAAATTGTTCTTTCCATATTCTATCTTCCCCACGATTTATTTTCACGAAAAAATACTTTCTTTTCTAGTTTAACCAATTAAAAGTCTTTCACTATTTCCATTATTAATAAATGTAAGATACTTGCATGTGGAGAATAACATGCTGATGTAAAGATAAAATGCAGAAATATTAAAATGCAAAATCTATATTGTGAATTTGTAGTTGATTGAGGTACATAAAACCACACCGTAATTTTATACCTAATTGTTTTAGTGGTTTAGTAGCGGCTAAAACAACAGAACCTGGTCTTGCCGTATCGCTAACTACTGCTAACTTTGTTTGTAGTGAATCATAACCTAATTTCAAATAAGAAACTGATGCGAAAAATGACACAAGATCTAGGCAAAATACTGTATTGTTTGGGCAAAGTGAATAGTCATACACCGCATTATCCCCATCACAGAATGTTCGTTCTCAATATATTCCTACTTAACCCAAATATTCAACCTGTTTTACGAAAATACATTCGCTATTTTGATGGATTTTAATATAAATAGTTATAAATCATACTTCTCTATAATCCCTATAGATAAATATAATGAAATAAATGTGATATGAAAGATAGCTGAAATATTTGTAATTGTAAGAAGAAATGGATGTTATTAAAATTAAGATGGTTCAAGTAGGAGAACAGACACTCTATGATGGAGTGACCCCTGTCAAGTAGACAGTATTCAAAAAACACAATTAAGCAACCTGAGTTCTATATTTATATGGACTCAGGTTATTTAGTTTCTTTTGGAACCTGTGGTGATTATAAAAGTATATATATTTGCGCACAGCAAACTTAACCTCATCAGCTGTGCGGAAAGAGTATAGGTGAAAACACTCTGACTTAAAGTGACTGAAGAAGCTTTCTATACAAGCATTGTCCCAACAGTTTCCCTTTCTGGACATACTAGCCTTCATCTGATATTTTTTGAGTAGTTGAGTATATTGACGAGATGTGTACTGGAACCCCTGATCACTATGCAGGAGAATCCCTTTCACGTTTCGTTTTTTTCTTGCCTTTTTAAGTGTGTCTAGTACTAGTTTCAGGTCATTTCTACGGCTAATTTCATAGGCAACAATTTCATTGTTGTATAGGTCTTTAATAGCGGATAAGTACAATCTCTGTCCATTGAAAATCAAATAGGTAATATCTGTTACCCATTTTTCGTTTGGTTTGGAAGCTTGAAAATCCCTGTTCAGATGGTTATCTGAAATCACGTAAGCCTCTTTCTTCCCGTAATAAGGTCGTTTTCTCCTAATAATGGCTTTGATACCTAGTTCACCCATCAACCTTTGTATACGTTTGTGATTAAAATGAAGGTTATAAGTAGCTTTCAGCCAAACTTGTACTCTCCTGTATCCATAAATCCCTTTAAGTTTTTTATGACACTCCAATACCTTCTTTTTTATTTCGGTATCCTCCAATTGTTTTTCAGAAGGCATCAACTGTCGCTTTATCCATTTGTAGTACCCACCTCTAGTTACTCCAGCGATATCACATAGAATGGTAACTGCATAACCTTTTTTTGATAGCCCTTTGATGGCTTCAAACTTCTTCGTTTTTGGTACAGATTCCACTCCTCCTTTTACATCCCTAAGAGCTTTTTTAACATTTCATTCTCCGCTTCTAATCGTTTCATTTTAGCTTCTGGATCTTCTGGATTGGTTTTTGGTCTACCTATACCTGGACCTTTCGTTTTACCACGTTTTTCTTCTAGTCCTTTGATACCTTCAGCTTCAAAGTGTTTCACCCAACGTCTTACTACCGAGTGATCAATTCCTAATTCTTTAGCAACCGTTTTGTATCCCATTCCTTCTTTCAAGTATAAATCTACTGCTTTTTTCTTAAATTCTATATCATAAGTTACTCTAATTTTGCCCATAGAAAAATCCCCTCCATAGTAAACAGATTAATGTGCTTTCTTTTTACTGTCTACTATAAGGGGATCATATCAATGAAGAGTGTCTGTTCTTTTTATACTTTATTAGATTTGAAATTATTCAACTATCCCATCTGGATGAATAATAACTCCTTTATTTACTACGTCGCTTGAATTCGTTAAATAATAGATCCATAACAAAACGGCCCTGACACTTACTGCAGAGCCTTTTTTGAATCGGAGTACATCTGTTAATTTTTACAAGCATTTAATGTGTTACATTTTTTACGTACTTTAATTTCAGCTGGCTCAGCACCAAGCCAATAGGTTGGAAATGCAGTCCCCTCAGTGACATCGCCATCACGGTGCATGTAATAACGTTCATCATAGTGAGTCTTAACGTTACCTTCAAGTGCAAGTTCTACCCATTCTGCACCAAAACGGAAAATTTCTGCAGCTACTCCACCAAGCGGATGGAATTCATTCTCGTAGACACGCAGCTCCTTTGGTGCTTCTACAAGCTCATAAAGACTTAATGCTTCTTCCAAACGGGTTAGTTCATCAAATTCTCCTATTCCCATGAAGACTGGACAAGTAATCTTTGGAGCCAATTTCCATAGGTTCATCTGACTACTCAGCTCGTTTTCAAAAGCAACCTCATCAGTGTAGCCCGACATGTACATAAAGTTTGCTTTGAAACTCGGCTGTGCTCGGTTGAAGATGGTATCAAATTCGCCATATACACCTTCAAAAGTTGCTAAAGCGTTTATACGTTTATCGTTTGCAGCAGCCCGCATCCCCCAATACCCACTCATACTGATGCCAAAAAATCCAATCCGATTTGAATCAACCTCAGGTCGCTTTGAAAGAAAATCGATATAACAACTAACTGCACGCTCATAATTAGTCAAATCAACTTTTAGACCTCCTGACACAGATTCGCCTTGACCAGGACCTTCAATTGATAGAGCTACAATTCCACGAGATGTATAATAACGTTGTGCAATCTGTATATAGTCTTCCTTAATCATATCCATACCTGGACCTAATATTACTGCTGGTGCATTACGAATTTCGCCTGCAGGTAAATGAAGCAATGCATATATCTTTTTTCCTTCAAAGTCTAATACTACACGTTGTACCGTTCCGCCTCCAAGTGACGAAATAGCTGCCACACATTCGTTACAACGCTCTCGAAATGCCAATTTTCGTGGATCATCATTAAAATATGAGTATTGCGCACGTCCCCACATAACAGCAGCTCGCTGATACAGGTCACGAGCAGTCACAGCGAATCCTTTTTGTTCATAGTGCTTTGCTCGTTCTTGAGCCTGAGCAGCAACCGTGGCCCATGCTTTTGGTATCATTGCCCCACTCTTTACTTGGGAAAAAACCTTATCAAAATCAGTATGATCGTGTCCTAACTGTTCCATAGTTGCCTTTGCTTCAGGGTGCAAAGCATCAAATCCACCAAGCGCAAGAGCTATGTCTAATGCCCATCCTTGAGATATTGAACGTTGAGTCATAATAATCATCCTTTACTATGTTTTTGATTAAGTACTTAATCATTAAGTACTTAATTAATAACAATGAAGTATACTATAGGTTTTTGTCAAGTCTATATTTTAACAGATTTAACGAAAGAATTCTCCTTCCTTAAGCGTGTGAAGGGCAATAGCCCAACGGTAGGTGGGAGATGAATTTCGGTTTTGCATAGCCAAAAACTTTTGATAAATTAGCTATATGAAATTCTTTGATAACCTGATATATGAGGTTGCAGGAAGAAAATAGGGTACGAAAACCAAGCCATTCGGTTCCAGCGTAAAATATCAACTGTACCAAGAGAGCGTCCAATGGTTGGACATCTAGGGGTGGAACACCCGAAGTAACGCTCAGGGAGACGAAAGGTTACTTTCATCGTGGAACTGAGAAGCTCCCGCTTCAAGCTTTGCTAAGTGGCGAGTAGTTCACGTATTCTATCTTTTCATAAGATGACTCCAGATAATGAGATATACTATCGCTTGAAAAAAGGACAGTAAATTCCCACTTAATTTGACTCTATTCTTCTCTATATGTTAATGTTATTTTTATATAATTAAGTACTTAACTAATGAGGGAGTGGTGATTTTATGACAAATTCTGCAAATAAATTAACTACAATAGATGTACTTAGTCAAGCTATATATAGCCTGACTGCAGCCGATGGACGTTTAAGAGGGCGAGCTACTCGTACATTAGGAGGTGTTTCAATGGTCCATGCCCGAACCCTTAAAGTATTAGCTGAGGAAGGTGAATTATCAGTCAAAGATTTAGCTGATCGAGCAGAAACTACCGCCGCGGGTGTTACCCAATTAATCAATGGATTGCAACAGGCTGGCTACGTTGAGCGTGTTCGTTCAAATAACGACCGTAGAATTGTCAACATCCGACTTACACCTAGTGGTTTAAATTGTCATTTAGAAAGAGAGAAAAAACTAAATCATATTCTTAATGCGACCCTTTCAGATTTTGATGCGGAACAACTCAAACAGTCTGCGGAAATAATAAGACGTCTAGTTCATGTACTTGACCAACTTTGACACTCCCACCCCTAAAGGGGCAGGCTGACAAACGTCAGTGGGATTCTTGCTACCAAAGGCAAATTTCATTTCTGGTATCACTGACGTGCAAGATTGCGGTGTGCCATCACCACTCTCACGACAGACCGTATAGGTTCGTGAGCTACGGTACTATCACCATACCGTACAGACCGTTGCGTGTTCATATGTTTTAGCGTCTTGTTCTTGACGACACCTATCATTTTACCGATAGCGTGAATTCGGCTATCGAACTCCATATGATATCTTGTTTTCAAGGAACACATAGGCGTTTTAAAGACTTGTGCTTGTCTATCGTACAAGTCTAATCAAAGCACAACTGTTTTTCTATGAAAAAGCGATACTTTCATCTCATGCCTAAAAGCGGACTAAAGTCCGATAGGGGCTTTCCCACATCGCGAAATCTGTACTGTTTTTATAAATCTTTCTTGATTTCTCCCATCACCATCAAATTAATTAATTTATTGCTCCATAAAATTTTCTTTATGGAGTTACTTTGAAATCATAGGTCGATGGGCATTTGTTTTTCTTAGCTTGATAGCGGTGTGGTAGGATCCCTTGTTAATCAGCCTGATTACAAGCAGTATCTGATGTCTGAGCAACACCTTTCCCTCCTCTTCCCCTTCTAGTTTTACTCCCTGGAACAGAATAATTAACACTATCCCCCACTTCAGCTACTGCATATTCTTTTTTTGTAGCTTCTTTAATATGGATTTTATAGCTTTTCATCATTTACACTCTCCATTTAATTCATTTCTAATTAAGCTGCCTTTTTATTAGGAAGTAAAACCCTGGGATCATCTTTTCATGTAATCGTAGGGGATATCCCCATAGAATTACACATCTCTCCACCCCTTCTCCAACCACTAGAATTAATATTTCCTGTTATTTAAATACGATTTTGTTCAATTTTTCCTCTGATAGGAAATACTTTTCTTGTACATTTTTTTCGAGAATGTCTAATAATAGCATCCTTTAAAGGAATAACTTATTGCCACACAACAGTTCCCTAGTCTATCCTTCAATTCAGATGTTCTTTTCCTTTTTAGTATAAAAATACCCCTTTAGATAACCACCTAAAGGGATAGAGCATCGTATCTTTTTTATAAACATCAAGACTTTATTTTAAAACCATAGTTAACTCTGCCTTCTTGTTATAATCTACTTTTGCGAATTCTCGATCACTATATCCTTATTTTTTTCTTTTCTTTTTCATCTCTATTTTTCGGTAACTCCTATGTGATAAATAGTGGTTTCTAAAGGCATTATTTATTACATCCTTTTTCCCTATTTTACCATTTGAGAGAGGCGATATGTTGTATGATTTTAGTTGTATATTGTATACATGATCAGTTAGCATAACGTCTCATTATCGGTAGCGAAGAAAAAGACGAATCCCTACTCTCACAAGGGAATCGTCTTTTTTGGGGTAGCGTCACATTGCTATCAAGCTAAGAAAATACAACTTTCCCAGAACGAGATTTTGTCCTAATTTGTAATAAAAAAGCTCATTTTTTCGTTTTAGGGTGGATTTGTTTTCTTAAGTTTATGGGCATGTGTCGTACCCCATAAAGGGAAAAAGAATTAATTTTCGAATAATTAACTATAATATACTAAATTTAGGAGGAGCTTATGAAAAAGATTTTATTGAAAAAAGCATTTTCCGCGTTATTATTGACCACAGTTTTAACATTCTCATTTTCTACTGCTGCATTTGGAGAATCCGGAACTACCCAATCCCTTAAAATGAACAATGTTCTTGAAAGGGTTGTGACGGTTGAAACAAAGGGTGAATTTGATCATGAAGAGACCCAAAATATGGTTGATCGTCTCTGGAGCATCCCAACTAATATATTAATCACCATGCATAAACAGGGAGTTCGGGTTAAACTGATTAATTTCCCTCTTACTGATTTGCCGGAGTATGAATATTTAAGGGGAACCGTTCCAAGGGGATGGGAACATACTCCATATACGTGGGATGATGTGCCAGGTGCAGGTGGGCAAACAGTTGTTGCTCGAATCGGTTACAGCTATAAAAAGATGCATAATTCTGTAAGCCTTGAGCTGCATGAAACAGCCCATTCCATTGATCGTTATGTATTTGACAATATTAGTTATTCGGATGAGTTTACTGAAATTCACGCTTTGGAGCATGATGATTTTAATGACAATCCATATTTCGATTACAAGGAAGAATATTTCGCCGAAGCCTTTGCCTATTTTTATGCTGGTCCAGACACGAAGGCTGAGTTAGAAGAAAAAGCTCCATTAACTTATAAATTTATTAATGAGTTGCAGCGGAATATCCCATCGAAAAAGCATTCAAATAAGTAGAATTATAGAATTTTTCCATAATCATGGGATTCCCAAGTTATAGAAACGGAATTCAAAAAGGGGTGTACGGCAAGAATTCCTTCTTTTTTGAGCCACTTAAAGAAAAGTCTTTTTATCCATTTAACGCTTGCTAGGTATCAATATTTGTACGAAAAAAGCTGTGATCAGTGATTTTTACTTGATATAATAATTCATTTATGCTATAATTAATTTTTATAATTTTAAGGTATATAATAGGATTCTCCTGGCCAGGGGAATCCTATTTTTTTGTTCTAAAAGAGGGGCACGCTCCATCGCTATCAAGCTAAGAAATACAAATACCATCAAAACGAGAGAATTGACATCTTCATGTGAAAATGTACATTTTTTTTGGGGTGTTATAAAATTCTTAAGTTGATAGCGATGTGGTACTACCCCTTATAAATGTTACAAAAATCTTTCAAATAGCTCTAACTTGCACAATGCTTCCCGTTAATATAATACGCTGATTCTGTGAAAACAGTAAATACAACCTCTACTTCTGGAAGTCCAAAATCCATTACATATGTAGTAATAGCCTTGGCAAATCGATCACGAATTTCCTGTCCACGCTCGAACCATTTCACTTCAATAAGAGGAAACGCTTCTATTTCTTCTCCATTGAATACAAACGTAGAACTTGGTAGTTCCAACGTAAAATTATCCGTACCACACTCACAAATCTCTGCGAGCTCTTCTACTAATGGCTTGCTTATACGTTTTAATTGTTCAGTAGTAATTCCACGAAACACAACATGCGGCATGTGAATCCCTCCGTTAGATAACTTTATATTTGCTCACATCATAGCACAATTTATTTTGCTGCACTAGAATCTATTGGTACATTTCAATGACATTCTTAAGAATGATCATATGTTATTGAAGCAATACATGTATTGTAACTATTTCAAACATTTGAGAGCTCGGTAATTGGGTAAATAAAAAATGCCGTATCATTCTCCCTGTAAGGAGGCATGAGGGGGGCCTCTATTAGGAAAGGGATGGTGCGCTTATATATTTTAAAAAGAAAAGACACCCTAAGGTGCCTTCCTCCGACTTGATAACCACTTTAATTTTAATAACATTGGATTCCCATCCGAATACTATTTTACCACATTAAGTAATGTTGGTCATTGAGAAAGTCAAATACGTAGTGTTCATATATAGTGACCCCTAGGAGCATGCAAGATTTAATACAGTTTTTTGGTTGATCCAACAACAATCGAGAACCCTAAAACCGCGCCAAGATAGGAATGTATAAAAAATTGAAAAGATCCATAGAACAAAAAAAGGCGGATTCCCTATGAGAGTAAGGGGCCGCCTTTTTCCTTGCTACCGATAATGAGACGTTATGTTAACCAAACATGTATAGGATATACAACCTAAATTCCACAACATATCATACTCTCTAAATGGTATAATAAGGAAAAAGGAGAAAATTAATTGAGAAAGAAAACGCTCTATATAATCTTAATCCTTTTCATGTCCTCATCGTTATACATTTATTTACACAGCACGCCAATTCGTGCCATCCGTACTACTATATTTTTTGCTGGTCACCCAATACAAGCATTCCAAGGAAAAATTAAAGAAATGGAAGATATGAACCATCAGATTATAAAATACGATGGCAAAACCTTTTACTGGATTCCCGCATTTCAAGTTCGGAGTACCGGTATTGATGTATTAACTGCTTCTGTTGAGAAAAAAAGTTTCCTGTATAAAGTAACGCTTGGAAACAATCCCTAAAACTATAAAGGTATTAACTTCCGTTTTCGTGCGCTATGTTAACTTAATAAGAATATTTATTCATAAGCAAAATTAAAGAGAGTAACATTTTGTTACTCTCATCAGAAAAAATCAAATCAATATTTTCTAAATTATACTCCAAACGCAGTCATTCTAACTCTCGAAATTTCGCTTTCTTAATTAAGTTTGCTATTTTTGTTCTTTAAATCCTTTGTTGATTAAATCCTCTGTTGATTGTATTACTTGTACATCCTTTGGAAGTTCACTTTCATCAATTTCTTTATACGTTATATTTCCATCTTTATCCTTATCTTCAATAACAAATTTTACTTTATCTGTGATAGATGGTTCTTCTTTTTTATCTGTTTCTACACCCTCTGTTGATTGTACTTGTACATCTTTTGGAAGTTCACTTTTATCAATTTCTTTATACGTTATATTTCCATCTTTATCTTGATTCGGAATAGCATATTGTACTTTATCTTTGATAGATGTTTCTTCTTTATTATCTGGTACTGCACCTGCTCCACCAGTTAATAACCCTGTACTTAAAAGTGCTCCTGCTAATAATGTTTTAAACATTTTTACTACCTCCTTGTTTGAAATTATATTAAACATAAAGCAAAAATCTGTAGTTAATATGGATTATATCTGGAGAGTATGTGAGTTTTATGATTGGGCTACCCTTTGTTTTTGGGTTGGAGGCTGGCTGGGGGTTTTGGGGCTAGCCCCCAAGAATTTAACGTAACTTTATATAGCATAAGTGAAATTTTTGAACGATAGTTCAAGGCGGTTCGGCAGGTACAATTGCTAATCCAAGTCGAGCAACCTAAGTCCTCGTTTTTGGTCTGTTCGGCTTGGCGATATACCAACCCCCGCCGAATTTCGGAATGCAAGGAGAAAGGAGGAAGATTTTTTGAGTGGGATTCTCAAAAAATACTCTCCGTTCCTTGTATGGAGAAAAGCCCTTATATAGAGAATAAGAAATGTGAGGATTTACAAAGATTACAGATGCTCTAGCATTATTACCTTCTACACCAGATTCACCTTTAAATAACAAACCGTTTTGACACAACAAGAGGGTCTTAAGAATAGTGAATCTGATCAACTCCTTATCCTCCCTTCGGTCTGGTACCGTTGACAGACGCTTTAAATTATCTTCTAATAATCACAACATAATTACCCATATTTTTTGACTTAAAACGAAATAAGACATTTTAAAATCCAAAATAAAAGTTCTCAGTGATACTTGGATCCTTTCCTTTTTTTAAACTTAACCTTATATAAAAAATCTATGGAAAAGTTCTACAAAAAAAAGTATCCCTACTTTTTTAGATAGGAATACTCTTTTTTGTATTAGAATAATTTACACTTTTATTTTTTTGCAGCAATATAGTATAAAGCCTCTTGTTTACCATTTATTATTCCTTCAAATTGATATACAGGCTGTTGGAAATCTTTTGTATCTGAATAAGATGATAATGTACATTTTGTAATAGTTATTATATCTCCTTTTTTTAAAGATTCTAGAGGTAAAAATTCTCCACGTTTTAATTTTTGGAATGCTTCTTTTGAAGAAATAATTTCTATATCTTTAATCTTTATTTGTTCTGAAGAATTTTTCTTAAATTTATAAACAGGCATTTTTTTAGAATCTGCATCTAATGATATAGTTGTTTTCATAGTAATATCAGACATATCCATTTTAGTTTCTGGGTTAATAGGTAAATTACCAAATTCTTGCATTTTGTAAGAGATAATAATTCCCAATGGTAATAAACAAACTATCACTGGTAAATATATACATTTAACAATTTGTTTAAATGGTACTGATTGTTTATCTAAAAAAACAATCAATAAATTACTTATACAATATCCAAGCATACCTCCTAAGGTGTTATGTAATACATCGGATATATCTATACGTCCAATATTTGTTACAAATTGAATTATTTCAATAAAAAAACTTGTACTAAATACGACTAATAATACTGCCCCTGCTTTTTTAAAGAAATTACTAATTAAGGGTAACAAAAATCCTACTGGAAAAAGTAAAGCAATATTTATAATAATATCTTGAAAAGAAACAAGTGAAAAATTATTCCAAGCAACTCTATATCCACGTAAAATATCAAAATTAATTATCCCTTCAGGCCGAATAATATTTTCACGACCAAATAAAGTTCCAGCTAATACAATAAGGTAATATCCTATCAATAGTGTAATCAAAACAATTTGTTTTTTTTCAAATGAATATTTCCCTTTATATATTCGTTTATACAAAACAAAATAACCTAAATTCAACAAAATAGGAACCAATAAAATTATTATTATACTAATAATACTTAAACTTCCTAATGTAGAATTGATAAAATTCATATAATACCTCCATACAATAACAATATATGTTTGAATTTAATTAAATAATAATATATATAAAAATACAAAGGTATAAAATAACAAATATAATTAACCTGTAGTGCTAGTTGGTTATGAATATTATGTTTTCCTTTACCTTTTCATTGTGACATTTAGCTACGCTCCATGTGGTTGTGCTTCCCCTTTTGTAAGGACATACACATCTTTTTCTTTCACTAACGGATTAAATCTATCTACTATATCTCCTCCTGCATAAGTTAATAATCCACCTCCTACAACAACTAATCCTGAAACTGCAATCAATGCTTTTTTCATCTTTCATTTCCACCTCTCTTTTTCTTATATGATTAAGTGTGATTTTATTCATTTTTTAACGAATTCCCCGAAAGAATTCTCCTTCCTCAAGCGTGTGAAGGGCGTAGACCAACGGTAGGTGGGAGGTGAATATCGGTTTGGCATCGCCAAAAACTTTTGATAAACTAGCTATATGAAGTTCTTTGATAACTTGATATATGAGGTTGCAGGAAGAAAATAGAGTGCGAAAACCAATCCATTCGGTTCCTGTGTAAAATATCAACCGTACCAAAAGAGCGTCCAAGCGTTGGACATCTAGGGGTGGAACACCCCTAAGTAACGCTCAGGGAGACGAAAGGTTACTTTCGTCGTGGAACTGAGAAGCTCCCACTTCAAGCTTTGCTAAGTGGCGAGTAGTTCACGTTTAAATAAGAATGACCTTTAACACATTTCCAAGTATAAAGAGCATTTCTTAATAAAAAGCGGGGGAGCTTCTTAAGATTTTCTTAACAAACAGTTTCACATTGTAAAAAAGAACCCTTCCTTTAAGAGAAAGACTTATATCCCTATATAAATCATAGGGGATTGTTTGCATATGGACTTTAGTTTTATGTACAATAAAGGTAAATATATAGTCTGAAACAGGAAGAGGAAAACCATGTCCAATTCATTAGTAAATTTACGTATCGATTTTGCATTTAAGCAGTTATTTGGCACAAATGGGAATGAAGATATTTTAGTTGCCTTTTTAAATGCCATATTAAAAGATTCTTTAGAATCACCTATTGTTTCCCTACAATTAGAAGATCCACATTTGCATCGAGAATATGAAGAAGATAAATTATCGATTTTAGATATTTCGGCTACATTAAATACAGGAACAAAGGTAAATGTAGAAATACAATTGAATAATAATCACGATATGATCAAACGCAGCTTGTATTATTGGGGAAGGTTATACACCTCTCAATTGCAAAAAGGAATGCCTTATAGCTCACTTCACAAAACAATTACCATAAACTTGTTAAACTTTGTGATGTTTCCAGAATATGAAGCGTTTCATACAACAGGAATCCTTTGGAATCAGCAACATCAAAAGTTATTAAGTGACGATATAGAAGTTCATATTGTAGAGATTCCAAAGTTACTACAGCAATGGCGCGAAGAGAAAGTTAATCCGTGGGAAGATTCGTTTGTTCGTTGGTTATTATTATTACCAGCGAATGAAGATGAGTATCTCACACAAACATTGGAGGACATTGCCATGAACCAAGATCCGATTTTACAAAAAGCAATGAATAAGTGGGAACGTATGAGTCAAGATTCTTCTTTCCGACAAGCATATGAAGCAAGAGAAAAGGCCTTAATGGATGAGGCTGCAAAGTTTGCTCATGCTCGTAATGAGGGAAAAAAAGAAGGAATTCAAGAAGGGGTTCAGCAAGGAAAAATACAGATGATTAAAGGTATGCATGAACTTGGTGTACCACTTGAAACGATTGCTAAAGCCAGTAAATTAGGAATAGATGAGGTTGAACGTATTTTAGAACAAAAATAATCAACATCAAAAAAAGAACCTCTTAATTTTAAAAGAGTAATCCCAACCGTTATAAAAACAACAAATTAAATTTTTATAAAAGAAAACAACCTGTATAAAAACAGGTTGTTTTCTTTTATAGGGTAAAACAAAGAAAGAGTGAAAAAAGATGCACAAACTTCTACGGTACAAGAAGTAAAACAATCTAAGGAAACTAAAAATTCTGATTACTTACTAGATAAGGGTTTTTATTTTCTCTTTCTTTGTTGTTATGAGTATAGCATTAAAAAACGACATAAATCAACAAAAATTTCATAATTCTTATTTTTTCGACATATACCGTGATCCCTTTGTGAATAATTATATATATATATAATTATATTTAAAGTCATAACTTTTAGAATTGAGGTGACCATCATGAGAAGTTTCGGTTCATTAGTAATTTCTACTCTATGCTCAGTAATTCTTGTAATCTCGAACACCTACTCCTTCTATGATAAATTCACAACTGGAGGTACATATTATGGTTCTGGTGCAAATAAAGGATACATTCAAAAAAACAATGAGGATTCCTACCGGAATCGTTCTTTACGCTGTTAATCCAAATAATTGATGAATGAATTGTTTTTGATTTTGAACAGACTGATTCCGTAAATCAATCTGTTCTTTTTTTATCATATGCATGGCTTCTACTCCTGCAAGAATAAATGTAGCTGTGCGAAAAGATTTAAGTCCTAACATAGAGCGTATACGTTTTTTAATGAAACGATGGTCTTGCTCTACGATGTTATTTAGAAATTTATCTGTCTGATTTGAATGCCTAACGGCATTTTTTTCTCTTTCTTCAACCGGCTGATAGCAATGGGATAGGCGGGATTTTTATCATCTGTGATTGCACGAGGTTTTGAAACATGAAAAGACCGCAAAGCCTTCTTGAAGAATCGCTTTGCAGCCTTATGGTTTCTAGATTTACTGAGATAAAAATCAATCGTGTTCCCTTCAGAATCAACGGCACGATATAGGTACATCCATTGTCCTTTTACTTTTATGTACATTTCATCTACTCTCCAGGAGTCATTCGTTTGTTGGAGATGACGTCGAATTCGCTTATCTAACTCCGGCCCATATTGATGGACCCACCGCATAATCGTTGTATGAGCCAAGGATAGTCCTCTTTCCTCCATCATTTCTACCAAATCACGAAAACTAAGATTGTACCGTAGGTACCAACGTACAGTTAATAGAATAATATCTGGCTGATAGTGCTTCCATTTAAACAAAGTTTCCTTTTTCATACTGATCACACACCCTTTTATAGAGTAATAGTATCAGTATGTCCAAGATTTACAGATTCATTGCACAAGTGTTATATTTTTTGCACCAGAACCAGTATCCTATTATGTTCTTCTACAATGTTTAAGATGAGAGAACTCCTGTTACGTAAGAAACAGAAAGAACTAAGTGAATATAAAGCGATGTACATAATTAAAGATTATTTTTCACCAAGCATTACACAAAAACACCCAAGAGCTATCAAAGGTTCTCCTTCGTCTGTTTAACCTCCTACAGCGCAACGGACGAAAATCTCATCGATACGAGAAAAAGACAGTCTTTGATATTTTGGGTGTTGTGTATGAGTATACCACTTCTACTCATCAGGTAGCATAGTAAAAAAATTCAAACCCGTCAGGGTTTATTTGATATGTCTACTTTTATAACATCTATAAACGATAATAAAATAATACGCGAAAAGACCGCGTTTTGTATAAAAATATACCTTAAGTTGATGGATGTGGGGTAGCACCACATACCCATCAACTTAAGAAAAATAAACGCCTCCAAAACGATAAAAATGAATTTCGGTGCTAAATAAACACAAAATTTCCATTTAGGATAACTTTATCCATCCCCCGAAAAAAAAGAATAAGACAGAAAATACCAATTGCATGTTAAATAGAAAGTAGACGTCTTTTTTACGAAATATTGTACTTATAAAAAATATTATTAGGGTTTAGTTATCTATTATCATTTTTATACTGCCTTCTGTTCTGTCGCAATTAAAGTTCACCTCAAAACCAAATTTTTTATAAAAATGTTCTAATTTATCGAAACGGTCTCTGTCTACTGGTGATAGCCACCCAGAAATGTGTGAAACTTTCATTTTTTTAGCCATTTTAATAAGATATTTCATTGTAATAGAGCCGTTCCCAATGTTTTCTTTCGGACTCGTTATATTTCCTATCCATATATAGTCAAGTTCTTGAGGTGAATTGTTATGGAGAGTTGCAAAAAGTGTAGGAATTTGGTAATTATAATTGGATCTTCGTGCATACAATTTAATCTCAAAAGACCTTCCGATTGGTTCTCTAAATACAAATACTTCATCATTTTTCTTATTTTTTTCAATGCCAATAATTTCAGCTTGTGGATACTTATAAAAAATTTCTTTTGGTATGTCATATGTTTTTTTTAGTTTGTTTATTTTAGTTTCAAATTCATCTTTAATAAGCAATACTTGCCGTTGGTAGTTATTATGGATTAAGGATAATTCTTTTTTAAAAAGAGTTTTTAGAATAAATTTTTTCATTTTTAGACCTCGTAAATTGGGATTTGTATACGTGTATCTAACTCTAAAATAAATTAAACGTATATCGACTATATCTCGATTGCATTTATTGGTGATGACAAATTTTTTTCATAATATCCCCCTTAAATAGTATGATTCAGTTGCTTTTCAAATTTTCTTCATATTTCTTTACAAGTCGGTAAAATGTAGTTTTTGCTAGATTCGCTTGTTTCATTGCCTCAACAGCGGTTATCGTACCTGTTTTCCAAGCGTTATAAGCAGTGATAAATTCATCTGTAATTTCTGCCTTCGGTCTTCCGAGATGTTTTCCTTGTTTTTTAGCCAGATGTATTCCTTCTTGTTGTCGAACTTTTATCTTGGATCGCTCTTCTTCAGCGAGCCAAGAAAGAATTTGAAGTATTAGGTCTGTAATAAGATTTCCTAAGTTGTCCTGATACTTTGTTGTATCTAATAAAGGCATATCAATTACAACAATATGTGCTTTTATATTTTTGGTAATATCCCTCCATTCCTTTAAAATAGCTTCCTTGTTTCTTCCGAAACGATCCAGGGATTGTACATATAAAATGTCCCCTTTTCGTAACATCATTTTTACAAGTTGATATTTTTGACGATTAAAATCTTTACCAGATTGCTTATCAAGGAAAATATCCCTTTCATCAATACCAACTTGTTTCATCGCTTCTAGCTGTCTACCTTCATTTTGATCTTTACTACTTACACGGATATATCCGAATTTTCTGTTATTCAAGGTGTCAAAATCTCCTTCACTTAATGTTTTATAATACATATTATAACAAAATAGTTCCAAAAGGTATATATATTTTAGAAACGTTCCAAAAATAGATTTTTGAGGTTTTGGAACTGAATTTCTATGTGGTTTTGATAGTTCCAAAAGGTGTACCTTTTGATACGAAAAATCCCCATGAAATTATTGTGAATTTATATTATTTTTCCATTTTATATTTATAAGAATAGCAGATTGAATGAAATTTGAGGGATCTTGTGGATTTTGAATAAAGTTTGATTAAACTTTATTTCAAAGCAACACTAAAGTGCTCCTAAAGACGATGCTGATTTTATTACTCTGGCAATTTTTACTTCTACAAAATCTGATACGCATAAATCATTGTTTTGAGCACATAAAAAATAGACTGTAGCAAACATATAAAATATTTTTGCTACAGTCCCCATTCATCTTTCAATTAGTTTTTATATAACTTTATTTCTGAAGCTGAAGCAAATCCACCGTGTCCTGATACAACTTCAAGCTTTACATACTGAGCATTTACTTTACTGAAACTTGCATTCTTTGTAAGATTATTATCTTCCCACGTTCCAGTTGCAACTTTTGTAAAGTTAATTCCATCCATACTTGTGTATATATTATAACTAGTTATGTTACCATTAGGATTGCCACCTTGTCTTGGAACATAAGTTAATTGTGATATATTAGTAACTTCATTAAGCTTTAGCGTAATGTATGGAGCCTTATCGCTTCCATTCCAAAACGTATGCCACATTGTTGCAGGGTTTCCATCAATTGCATTTGTAGCAGCATTACCATCTGAATCTTGCTGACTTGAGAAACCTGCAATTGATAAGTTTTGGCGCGGTATTAATCCTGCTACAGAAGTATCAGTAAACTTTAAGTTAACAGCATCACCTGCTGGATTTAAACCAGTAGCAAATTTTCTAACTGTTAACGTAACATTTCCTGTTAAATTCGGTAAATTAGGAGCAGCTGGATTATATTTTGTCCAATGTGAACCTTGATCGATGCTGAATTCCATCGTACCGTCTAGACCAAAAACTGAGTTCTCATCATCATTTGCATAAACATTAACTTTACCAGCTTTTCCAATTGGAATTAATAAAGGCTGCTCTGTTCCAATCACTCTTGTTAAAATACCATCTGTTGAATTGATTGCTGAGATTTCTTCATTGCTCAGAAGCATATCATTGCTTGTAGCAGCTTTATACGTTTTTCCACCATCAATACTGTATTCCGTATCAGTTTTTATTCCCATTAATTTCCCTGCATTTGCTCCATCAAAACTAAACGTAGCAAGGCACAATCCTAAACTTGGCATTTGGGCTTTTATATTATTAGCTACTTGTTTCTCATTGACATTCGTTATTGTCGAGAATGCATTTAATATATTTAAAGTATATTGCTGAAGCTTAGCTCTATCACTTGTATTCAGAACATGGCTTTTTATTTGAGCAAGAAGATCCATCATCGGTCTTGGTTCATTAGCAAAAGAAGAAACGATACTGTTATTTAATTCTTGCCACTCAGCATCTGTTACATTTGGATTTTGTAACATGAGAGAAACGTAATCTTTCCATACTAAAACATTAATTGGTAGAATATTAGTAGCTGTTTTATAAATTGCACTTTTCTTAGCTGATGAAGATATCGCTTTCGCTAACCAGCGTAATCGCTCTGATTGATCTAGTTTTACTGAATCACGTCCAGCATTTTCAAATAATAATATGTTCGGTACTTGATTTTTCAAACTATTATCTGACCAAGGAATAACAGTTACATCATCACGGCCCGATTCTCCCCATCCAAATATATCATTTCCTAAATTCCAAGAAGATGGTTTGTCATTCCATATGAGTGCACAATGTCCAGGCTGTGTAACAGGCATGGCTGCCACACCAAAGGCTTGACTTACTTGCACACCAAACTTTGAAATACCACCGCATACCGCACCATTTCTGTAAATTGAGGAAAGATTCCAACCTGAACCATAGAATGCATCATTTCCAGCTTGAACGCTAACTCCATCTTTGTTGTTTGTTACATACTGAATCAAATATGCACTTGTTCCTATCTTATCTTGACTTTTCAATTCGGGATGTTCCGTATTAATCATTTTTCTTGCCCAAGTTAAATCTTCTTCTGGTGACCAAGTATTCACTACTAATCTTAAATGCCAAACATCATATGTTCTAAAGCAAGGAAGTAATTCATTATTTTGATCTGCTGATTTATAATGTTGATACCTCGTTAACGGATTAATAGGTTTATTGTTTGTCCAATATTTTATAGGTTCAGCATGAGCTAACGATGTAGCTATAGCTAATTTTAAATACAACCCTTGGTGAGAATCTGCATCCGCATTCCATATTGTATTCCATATCTCAAGTGCATTTACAGGATTGTTTCCTGTGGGACTGCCACCTTCAAGGTATGTATTCATCACATCTGTATTTTTCATAGTCCAGCTAAGAAATTTCTGATGCTCAGCATCTTTTTTAGCGAATGTATTCATTGCTGCAGCACCTGTTTGTGAGATCAATTGCCACTGAGCCAAAGCTGCTGAAAATGCTGGGTCTGCAAGCTTATTTTGTAAACCCGCTCCAGTGATATTTCCAATCTTTACATTCAGATACGCACTGAGATAACTCAAATGACCCTCAAAATTACCATTTGCAATTGCCTGATCTGTCTTTTGGTTCAATGTTTCTAGATTGAATATTTCTAGATTGGATGACACCGTTTCAGCTTGAGCTGTCAAGCTATTTGTTAAAGTAGGTGTAAATAGTGTAGTTGCCAAAATAGCAGATGTCGCAAGTACTTTCATCGGTTTTTGGAACATAAAATTATTCCTTTTCTTCATATAAATCATCCTTTCCTTTTCAATTCGTTCCATTAAAGTCTTTTCGCTGAATGAATGTAATTGATTTTGATTTCCTGTTGGTTTCACATTTCTTCCTATTAAATATAGCAAGGGAAGAATATTTAATAGGAAGAGAATTAATTATTTTATCATTTGAAGTAAACAAATAATTGCAACAAGGAAAACCCCCTCATTTTTAGAGGAGGCTCCATCACTTCGCTTTGCTTGTCCAGGTACTGTTGACATATATTGCAATATGTTTCTTATTTATTTAGCTATTGTTCTTGCTATTGTTTGCTTACTGTCTCTTACAATCGAAGGATCTGTAACAACTGAACCATCTGTTCTCTTTAATGTATATTTTGTTACCAGTTGATATGCTGTAAATCCTGTGTTTTTACCAGGTATACTTGGAATACTCTTTTCCTCTGTTTCTTCCGTTGCATTCGTAGAAGTTTTAGTAACTTCTGTTTGTATTGTTCTTGAAACACTCGATTTAATTGAAAGAGATGATTCTCCAAATTTCAATCCTAAGTCTGATCCAAAGCTCATTGCAAGTGTATCAGACATCTTTTTTTGATCTATCTCACTTACACCTGATTTAACTGTATATTTACTAGTGGCACCAGCAGGAATAATTTCTGAGCGTACTTTCTCCCAATATTCTTCTTTTACTAAGACATAATATGGTGAATTGTGTATTTTTGTATAATCACTCGCACCATTATCCTTTACCATGATAGATGGTATTAAAGATGCCCCAACAACAACAGAATTTGACGTTTGAGGTAATTGTTGATCAATAGCCCCACTTGTATTATAATCTGGAGCATTTGGTCTAGTTCCTACAGTTGGTAAGGTTGGTAATGAAAAAGTACTGCGAGCAGCTGGAATGTTAAATAACCTGTCGTTATCAGAAGGATTTGATTCATCCAAATCTACATAATCTTTATATCCATACATTTCAACCCCCGCCCAAGATGCAACTTTCCCAGATCCTTGGTTTACAATTTCAAAATTATTATTTCCCTTGTCTCGTAAATACCATTGTTCATTAGGGGCACCAGTCCAACTCGTTTGTCGCAAACCCTCATTATTGAAAGAGGGGAAATTACGAACACCATCACTACCAATGATAGCACTACCAATCCCTACAGGTTTTCCACTATTTTTATTTACGATTGCATATGCTCCTCCATCAAGTGGGAAAAATACAAATTGTTCATTGTCACCACGGGCTCCATCCCATAGAACAATACCTGCATCATCAGATTGCCATCCTTTATATACATCCCAAGCTATGTTTGTATTAGCTGCCAAATGAATAGTATGATATTCATTATTCGCTGGAGCTGCTGCTTGACTTGAAGGAGCCCAGATAGATAGACTCATTGCTCCTACACCTAACCCTGCCATGACTTTTTTTGATATTGATTTCATAATATTTCCCCCTAGTTTTGCCGGTAAAATCCCTACAAGATTACAAAAGATGAAATTATACTGTACATTGCTTATACTTTTATTGCGAAATAAAATCACTTTTGCTATGTAGAAACTTAAAACCAATTTTGTACAAATATGATACTTTTGTGATTCGAGATCCTTTTTAAAGTGACTGAATATTAAGAAAGTTTAAACCGACATAATGTTACTTGCAACTTTACTAAACTCCTATTTAGTGTAATTTGCTCCTTTCTTAATGGTCCTACCAGTTATGTTATTTATTAAAACATTAAATTCCCGCTGCGTATATAGTAAAATTTTGTCGTATATAGTAGAATTTTATCTTATGTATTTGATGATTTTATTGTTACATTCTTAATATGAGTGAGAGGATATTATACTAATAAAATTAATGATGAATTCTATTGTAGTAATTATAATGATTACAACTTAATATATCCAATGAAAAAATAACTATATTAATTTAGAGGGGGTTAGTTTTTATTTTAGAAAAATACTTATAGAATAATTTAATGGTATTACTTATACTTTTTTACCTTTATTTAGGTATGCATAATTGCATGAAATGTGGATATATCAAGTAATATATGTTATATTATTAAGTTTTATAGAATAATTCCCGATATTACTATAAATAAATACTTAATTTACCATATTATTCAAAAACATCTTTATATAGTCATAAAAAACCTCTGAAATACAATTCATTCCAACCACCTCAATACTTGACATGAAGATAATAAAATGGATTCTTATCGATCCGTTATAACAAGAAGTTTTAAAACATGAAAAGGCCGCAAAGCTTTCTTGAAAAAGCGCTTTGCAGCCTTCTGGTTTCTTGTTTCGCTTGAAAAAAATGGTTTGCATTTCCTTTCAAATTAACACCATGATATAAATATATCCATTGCCCTTTTACTTTAATACATGTTTCATGGACTCTTCAAGAGTCATTGGTTTGAGGTGAAATCAGATTCATTTGTCCAATTCAGAACCATACTGATGAACGCTACGCATAATAATTGTATAAGAAATGGATAAACCCCGTTTCTCCATCATTTTCACCAAATCACGTACCCTTTCTAGAGTAATAGAAACAGTATGCCCAAGTTTTAGAGATTACTTACACGTATATTAAAGTTTTTGTACCAGAAACAGATACCAAGCTTATATTACGGTATATTTTTCACGATACTGTCTAGGAGTCATGTTTGTAATTTTTTTAAAAACCCTTATAAAATAACTTTGGTCATGAAAGTTAAGCAAAGTGAAAATATCTAATACTGGATATGTAGTTAGTGTTAATAATTTTTTTGCTTCTTCTACTCGTTCCCTTTGAATATATTCACTTAAAGGAATTCCCACTTCTTTTTTAAATAATTTAGATAAATAAGTAGGGGTAATCGCCAAATGATCAGCGAGTTTATTGAGAGATATTTCATTGTAAACATTTTTTCTAATATGATTCAGGCATGCAGTAATCGCTTTTGAATACTTTTGCGCATTGTATTCTTTCACACGATCTGCAAAAGTACGTAAAGCGTCTCCTGACAATCGCTTTACAGAGTCAACGTTATCTAGTTGTTCAATGGTTTGTATATACAAAAGACTAAGAGAAAAAGCAATATCTGATGGAAGGTTACCATCTATCGCATATCGAGTAGCTAGAGTAATCGCAATAATTCCAAGAACCTTTTGGTTTCTGAGTGGATCTGCTGCTAAAATAACCCCATCACCTTCTTTTGGAATTGCATACATATATTGTAACAACTTTTCTTTATTTCCTTCTTTGATTGCTAAAAAATAATTATGTACTAATGCCGTGTTGTGAGTTTCAGGATTATTTTGTTGGCGTTTTAAAATATATAAATCAGGTTTCACAATTTTATAGGGAACTTCCTCTAGCAATTTATTTTTTTCTAAAACGATATCTACATCTAATTTTTCATTGAAAATCATGTAATGTAATAAGATTCCGATATCAATTAAAGTAGTTTTTTTAATCTCGGGTAGGCACTGATAATAGGCAAGTCTTTCTTGAATTTTATTACTTGAGTTAAATTCTTTCCGAATTTTAAAGGTTATATCACCTGAGCCCTTTGGATGTATAGTGGGACCGATTATAATAGTCCCTTTTACATAATCATGATTTGCTATATGAATTAGGACGAAATTTTCAAGATAACTGTTACATCTGAAAAGTGGGAAGTTATTGGGATCATTTCCTTGATAAATGTCACTAAGATGTTCTTCTTTAGAAGAATAAAATGGACTACAAACATCATCAGAAATAGAATGATATAGAATTTTTTTGTCTGTAGATAAAATATGAACAGGTACATTAAAGGCTTTATGTGCGAGATCACACAAGTGTTGTATGTCGATGGAATTATTCATTACCTTCTCCTTTTGATTAGATTAAATGATAAATTTTTACATTGTTCCTTTATAGATTCATAAATTATTTGCCGTCAGGTATAACTCACGACAAAATATTACTATGAAATATCAAAATAGTACAATTCTCGACAAAATATCACTATATTTTTTTTATGAAAATCATAAATTATTTAATGGTTACAACAGATGAAAATAGAAACAAAGAGTTGGCAAATAATCTGTCTAAAATACGTGAAGAAAATGACAAGTTAATAAAAAGTTTAGAATCAACGTTAAGCTCCCAACAAGAAAAGAAATTATATGAAAATTTCAAAGCAAATTTCGGCGAGTTAAGACCGAAAATGAAAGAAGCACAAAATTTATCAATGCAAAACAAAAACGAAGAGGCTTATGCTTATTATTTAAAAGAAGTTAAGCCTGCTATGCAAAAATCAATTAATTCTATTCAAGAATTCGCTAATTCTAATAGAAACCAAGCAGAACAATTACAGGAACAAAATGCTAGCAGCGCCAAAACTGCAATAATGACTTATATTCTTATTTCAGTTTTGGGGACTGCAATTATTATATGTATTGGATATGTCATTAAAACAGCTATTCAACGTCCAATTACTTTATTACAGCATGATATAAAACAAGTAGCAGATGGAAATTTAGTAATACGTACTTCCTATCAAGCAAATGATGAATTAGGAGCTATTGTTACCTCTTTTAATAACATGTTAGATAATTTACAACATTTAATTGAGAAAATACAAGTAACGACATACGAAGTTATCTCCTTTACTGACAGTATGTTGCAGAATACAAAACAGGCATCTAAAATATCTAACGAAGCTGTTTTAACAATTAATGAAGTAAATAAACAAATAGAAGGACAAGTTACTAATATTCATGAAAGTTCAACAGCGATGAATGACCTAACAAATAGAGTTCAATCAGTAGCTGAATCAGCAGCAACTGTTGCTGAAGTATCTGTCGCTACAACAGATCGTGTAAATAATGGTAGTAAAGTAATCAAGCAATCTATTACTCAAATGAATAATGTGCATGCAGTTGTTGAAGAAACATCTACGGTGATAGAACGTCTTATTATGCGTACACAGCATATAGATAAAGCTTTAGACGCGATTACAAATATTGCGGAACAAACAAATCTGCTTGCTTTAAATGCTGCAATCCAAGCAGCACGTGCAGGAGAAAATGGAAAAGGATTTGCAGTTGTTGCAGCTGAAGTGAGAGATTTAGCTGAACAATCCAAGCAATCCGCAAATGAAATTAATGATTTAATTAAATCGATCCAGCAAGATACAAAAGATACTGTTCAAATCATGAGAAAAGGACACGAAGAAGCTATCCAAAGGAAGAAATGCTGCTAATGAAGCAGACGAAGCCTTTTCAACAATCATGAAAGACATTCATAAGATAACGCGTCAAATCCAAGAAGTATCAGCTATAACAGAAGAAATGTCTGCTGGAACTGAAGAAATTAACGCTTCACTATCAGTAGTATCAGAAACTTCTACAAGAGTAGCGAAAGATACAAATTAAACCGTACAAGCCATTCAAACTCAAGCATCAGCCATTACAGAAATAACAAATCAATCCATGCAAATAAGGAAAAAAAATACAGAATTAGAAGGCTTAATTTCACGATTTAAAATTAAAGAATAAAAAAAATAAAAGGAAGAAACAATTAATTTAAGCTTGATTGATATGTGGTTCCGCCCCATCGCTATCAGGCTATCAAATCAACAAATCAAAATATCCCTAAAATGAAAAAATACGCTATTCTTTCTGTAGAATCAATCGAACGAATTCGTTCGATATCTTTTATTTAGATAAAAACCACCGATTCATTAAATCGGTGGTCTTATGTTTATATATTATATATTTGTATCAGTATCGAATTTTTCCAGTACTTTTAATAAAATAGTTAAAATGATTGTGGACACAATAGCTACAATTAAAATACCATGAGGTGATAACTGTACCGAAGTTAATCCGATTTTTGCGATTCCAAAATATCCAACATAAGTAGCTAAGAATGATGTAGCTACTGAAATTGTAAATCCTAAAAATCCCAACTCGTCTAATTTTTTCTCAGTCAGTCCACATACACTTAAAATCTTAGTAAAAATAGTCGCAACGAGGAATAATCCGATAGATAAAAGGAATAATGACATTGCTCCAGGATATACAATTTCATCTGGCATCCATTTTCCTAATGCTAGCATTAAAAATGCAGGTAGGAAAAGTGGTAAAAACAGTCCTAGAATTATTACTAAGACCGCTGTTTTATTCGGGGTTTCATTATTATTTTGATTACTCATAAATCCTCCTAAATACTAAGATGAAAAATAACTTCTTAAAGAGTTCAATATATATTACCACATTAAAATCACCGAATTGATATTATTTTTTATTCAGAAAATGGAGCGGGTTATCTACTGTTTGTAAGCTGGGTACTCGGTGTTTTACTGTATACGTTATTTAGGGTTACCGCCAGTATTTCGGAAAAAAACCACGCTAAAAGCATGCAAGATTTTATGCGAAAAATCGGGAGACATAGGGAACTATCGGGAGGCCAAAAGGCGCGCTAAAATAGGAATGTATAAAAAAATGCATAGTATCATAGAAAAAGAGAAAGGCGGATTCCTTGTGAGATTAGGATTCTGCCATGTCCTTGCTACCAATAATAGGACGTTATGTTAAACCATCCTGAATATTCTATACAGTCTACTCGTCACGTTTGTTGTGCTGTTTCATAATTAAAATCCTGTAAAGGCAAACTAACTTAAAAAGCCTTTGGAGGAACTTATGAGACAATTTATCGTGACATTAGTAATGTGTATGACCATTTTTGTAAGTCCATATCAAGCACAGGCAAGTGCATCAGCATCCTTACCATGTAGTGTTATACTAAATCCACTCAACAAAGCAGACAAGAATGCCAAAGGGGTTGCTTTGGTCTATAAGGTGAAGTTAACAGAGAGTTTTCCACGAACAAACATAAGCATTCTGGGTGTACATCTACCTGACCCAAGCACTTTAGGTAATTACGATACATACGAAGGTTTTGCCTTCATTCCAGACAAAATTAGTTGGCGATTCAAACTGTATCCTTCTGAAGAGGATGATGATCCTACTTGGGCGGGGAGAATTGACATTATTACGGCAGAAATGAAAGGCGTACAGATTCAAGTACGCCCATCCAATTCCAAAACCGAAAAATTAGGATTACCTGTTTTAACAAACAGTATCAAAGCCTGTAAATGAAGAACAATCCATACACCTTCCAATAGCGGAAATTATGTAAATATGAACCCCCTTCAGTAAGTAAACTGAAGGGGGTTTTTCTAGATACATGGAATACCGATAAGTGGGGTTATGTAAACTTATATAAACAGCTTATTTATAACGTAAAAAAACAGAAAATTCATGATATAATAGACCTTGTAATATCCATAATTCGGAAAAAATATTAGGAGGGAATTTATGCAATCATTTGTAAGACAAAATATAATTAATTATAAAACAATAGATAAGCTGTTTCTAATTTTAATTTTACTATCTGGTACTTTAGCTTTTAGCATAGATCAATTTTTATATGTTACATTTTTCTTATTAGGGATTATGTTTATATATAGAAGCATAAGAGATTTGTATTTAAATGTTTCATATATAATTATTGGTCTTGAATTAGTAGTAGGTGTATTTCTAGCCATATATATGGCATTTAATTATTTAGTTGTTTAGATGAAATTATAAAAAAGAATACTGCCTTTGATATGATCCCCTTATAGTAGACAGTAAAAAGAAAGCACATTAATCTGTTTACTATGGAGGGGATTTTTCTATGGGCAAAATTAGAGTAACTTATGATATAGAATTTAAGAAAAAAGCAGTAGATTTATACTTGAAAGAAGGAATGGGATACAAAACGGTTGCTAAAGAATTAGGAATTGATCACTCGGTAGTAAGACGTTGGGTGAAACACTTTGAAGCTGAAGGTATCAAAGGACTAGAAGAAAAACGTGGTAAAACGAAAGGTCCAGGTATAGGTAGACCAAAAACCAATCCAGAAGATCCAGAAGCTAAAATGAAACGATTAGAAGCGGAGAATGAAATGTTAAAAAAGCTCTTAGGGATGTAAAAGGAGGAGTGGAATCTGTACCAAAAACGAAGAAGTTTGAAGCCATCAAAGGGCTATCAGAAAAAGGTTATGCAGTTACCATTCTATGTGATATCGCTGGAGTAACTAGAGGTGGGTACTACAAATGGATAAAGCGACAGTTGATGCCTTCTGAAAAACAATTGGAGGATACCGAAATAAAAAAGAAGGTATTGGAGTGTCATAAAAAACTTAAAGGGATTTATGGATACAGGAGAGTACAAGTTTGGCTGAAAGCTACTTATAACCTTCATTTTAATCACAAACGTATACAAAGGTTGATGGGTGAACTAGGTATCAAAGCCATTATTAGGAGAAAACGACCTTATTACGGGAAGAAAGAGGCTTACGTGATTTCAGATAACCATCTGAACAGGGATTTTCAAGCTTCCAAACCAAACGAAAAATGGGTAACAGATATTACCTATTTGATTTTCAATGGACAGAGATTGTACTTATCCGCTATTAAAGACCTATACAACAATGAAATTGTTGCCTATGAAATTAGCCGTAGAAATGACCTGAAACTAGTACTAGACACACTTAAAAAGGCAAGAAAAAAACGAAACGTGAAAGGGATTCTCCTGCATAGTGATCAGGGGTTCCAGTACACATCTCGTCAATATACTCAACTACTCAAAAAATATCAGATGAAGGCTAGTATGTCCAGAAAGGGGAACTGTTGGGACAATGCTTGTATAGAAAGCTTCTTCAGTCACTTTAAGTCAGAGTGTTTTCACCTATACTCTTTCCGCACAGCTGATGAGGTTAAGTTTGCTGTGCGCAAATATATATACTTTTATAATCACCACAGGTTCCAAAAGAAACTAAATAACCTGAGTCCATATAAATATAGAACTCAGGTTGCTTAATTGTGTTTTTTGAATACTGTCTACTTGACAGGGGTCACTCCACTTTAAAGGTGGTATTCTTTTTTAGATTAATGAATTGTTTTTTTGTTTACAGGTTTCTTGAACCTTTTATTTATAGGGTTTTGAATGTATACTTTTCTTGTTAATTTTGAGAATATCGGGGGAATTGTTGTGAGGTCAATGTTTAAGGTGATTTGAAAATAAACTAATGGGTGAAAGTTTACTTTCGCATTTTGAGTCATTTATAGCTAATTTTGTAATAAATTTCTCAATATTGATATAGATGTTAAATATGGGTTTTATATCGGAAATTAACAAAAAATATAATATCATAAAAATTAAGATGGTTTGTGTCACTTGTTTTTCCCTTATGCTTAAGATAAGATCATCCTCTCCGATCTTATCTTTTTTTTGTGGATTTGCAACAAAAAAGGAATCCTTATTATATATAAGGATTCTGCAACAGGAAATAACAAAAATATAAATAATAAAAAGAATTAATTATATTATATATATTCATTTCAAGTTCAGCTTTGTCTTGGGTAGCACCTGATACCTTTTCTTCATATATAATGCCCATTCCAATTTCCTTCATTTGTTGTAATTGTCTCTTTGGGTTCTGATCAACAAAACGGTTCTGGTGCAAAAATAAAATAAAAGAGAATAAAGTGCATATATCCCTAACAGAATTGTATTTTATGCTACCAGTCCAAACAATTGATGGATGAATTCTTTCTGATTTTGAACAGATTGGTCCCGTAAATCAATCTGTTCTTTTTTGATCATATGCATGGCTTCAACACCACTCAATATAGAGGTTGCTGTTTTAAATGACTTGAATCCCAACATAGAACGCACGCGTTTCTTAATAAAACGATGATCCTGTTCCACTATATTATTGAGATATCTGACTTGCCTTAGTTGTATGCCTTCAGGCATATGTTTCTCTTCTTTCAACTCTTGAATCGCTACAGGATAGGCAGGATTCTTATCTACTGTTATCACGCGAGGTTTAGAAACGTACGAAAAAGCCAAGGCTTTCTTGAAAAAGCGCTTGGCTGCTTGTTTATCTCTTGATTGACTTAGATAAAAATCAATTGTATACCCCTCTAAATCGACTGCACGATATAAATACATCGATTGCCCTTTTACTTTGATATATGTTTCATCGACTCTCCAAGAGTCATTTGTTGACTTAAGATGATGTCGTACTTTCTCTTCTAATTGAGGTCCATATTGATGAACCCAGCGCATAATCGTTGTGTGAGCAATTGATAATCCTCTTTCCTCCATCATTTCCACCAGGTTACGAAAGCTCAAATTGTACCGTAGGTACCACCTTACTGTTAATAAGATTAGTTCAGGCTGATAATGCTTCCATTTGAACAAATTCTCCTTTTCCATACTGATCACACACCTTTTGTAGAGTAGTATTATCAGTATGTCCAAGTTTAAGAGATTTTTTGCACCAGAACCGGAAATTTACTAGTAACGAGTGCGATCTATGCATCTAATTTCGTTTTTAAAGAATATTTATCTATAAAAAATTGCACATCCAATTGTTAGTTGTGTCTAACAATTGGATGTGCAGTTCATCAATGAGATGCGACTTTTCTATCTATTTACACACGTACAGCTGTACCGCTTACTGCAACCATTAACATTCCATCGCGAACCACTTCGTAGTCTACATCGATACCAACGATTGCATTTGCTCCTTTTTGCGTAGCAAGTTGTTTCATTTCTTCCATTGCAATGTCACGTGCTTCTTTTAATTTACTTTCATATGAACCAGCACGGCCACCGACAACATCACGAACAGAAGCGAAGATATCACGTACGATATTTGCGCCCATAATTGCTTCACCGTTTACGATGTCTACATACTCAATAATTTCTTTACCTTGAATAGTATTAGTTGTTGTTATGATCATTCTTAACACGCTCCTATAATCCCTAAAAATTCATTGTTGTTTTTTATAATCTTATTATTACATGCAAGGGATCTTAACTGTCCCATTTGATCGTTAAATGTCCATACTCATCAAAGATATGGTCTCTATATCCATGTATTGTCTCAAGTCTAACAGTTTCATTTACATAAATCTCGCCATTTTCTTTAGCATAGAAGTTGTATTGTCCAAACTGGCTACTGGTCCGTGACCAAGCGGTGAATTTTCCTACCGTAGCTTCTCCAGAATCCTCGAAGCTATGCCATTTACCATTGATTTGTTGCCAACCTGTTAGCATTTTTCCTTTATCGTCATAATAGTATGTCTTACCATCTTTTTTAACAAACCCTGTCTGCGTAGCTTGTCCCCAGTCATTAAAATAATATGTTTTTCCGTCAATAGTTTCTGTACCATTCACAGTAGAAGATTTTCCATCTCTAAAATAATATTTTTCTTCACCAAATTCCTTCCAACCGGAATAGTTAATCCCATCTTCTAAACTAAAATATTTCACTGTATTACCTAATCTGCTGACCCCTAGTGGCTCAAGTGCACCATTTGGATAAAATGGTAATGTTTTATTGTCCAAAGTAACATTAACTGTTTTGTTTAGAGCTTTTCCATCCATCCCAGAAACAAACATAAGCCTACCTTCGTCGGAGAAACGAAGAATAACACCTTGGTCTTCTAAAGGTAGTTTACCTGTAGTAGCATGGTAATTTTTAAAATAATAAATTTGACCATCAATTTCTTTCAAGCCTTCTTTAATAAGTGCTCCAGATTCATCGGAATAGTTTAGACCTTCCCATGCTGATTTTTGTAGAATACCGTCATCGTTGAAGTTATAGTACTTACCTTCAATCTCAACACCTTTCCTTGTATCCCTTCCATAATCTGCAAAATAATATGTATTCCCATCAATTTCTTTCCAACCCTTCAAAATAACCCCTGAAGAATCCGCGTAAAAATGCTGACCATCTCTGTTTATCCAACTATTCGTTATCAATTTTCCAGAATTGTAAGCAGTCCATATAGAGGGATCTTTTGCATCAAATTTGAACTCTAATCCGTCATATGTCTTTCCTTCATGTTTCTTTGTCTCATTTTCCTTACGAGGATGCCAATCAATCAACCAATTATTCCACTCATTTGCTGCAAGACGAGATGTGAGTTTACTAGCTGTATTAATATCATCAGTAGTCCACGCTGGTGCACTTTTACCAGTCCTAGGAACGTATAAATATTGCCCTTTATTATTTTTTAAAGAAAACTGACCGTCCTTTCGAACAACAAGATCCCATATTTCATCAGAACTGATATCTCCATCATGAGTATAAATCCATTGACTGCGATCCCCAGATTTAGATGTAAGATATTTTACTTTTCCATTAAAGACGGATGATATAATGACCTTATTAGATCCCTTGCTAATCGGTGTAATTGTAAAATCAGTCCCTCGATTTGGATCCGAGTTACCTTCTTCATGGACATAATCCCCTGCTTCTAAGTTTATCCCGTCATTTATAATTTTTGTAGAAATAGAAGAATATCCCCCTGCTTTATGGTTTGTGTAGATATCAAGTGTACGTTTCTTCAGATCCTCACGAGCTTCAGGGTCATTCGTAGCATAATTAGAAAGAACATCTTTTTCCACTGTCTTTGAAGTACTTGTTCCTAGCGTTTGTTTTTCTGCAGGTAGTTTCTTGAAAAGTTCATCCTCATCAACACCAAAATTACGGATGCCATTATGATAAGCATTTGGGAAGTGTTGTTTTAAATATTTATATCCAAGATCATTTCTACGACTGCTATTGTCACTTTGTAGATAATAAGTTTTGAAATTCGTAAGTGAAACAGCCGTATTTCCTTCATCTAGTTGTTTTTGTGTAATATACAAAATATCATGTTTTAATGGATCTGGTTCATCAGGAGTTAAGTCTACAATTGTACCCGCCTGCTTAATACGAATTTGTTGTCCATGCTTGATTGTTTTATATTCAACTTTTCCATTTGGATAAGAAAGTTTAATCGTCTTGCTAAAATCGCGATTTTTATAATAATCAAACGCACTAATACCAAACTCTCCTTTTTGGAAAGTAGGAGCCATGTAAGTGATGTTTTCATAAAAATTATCATAACTAGTTTTTGCATTGACGTCCTCTAACCATTTCCCAAACGCCTCTGCAGCAAACGCTTCATAGATACTTCCAATTGTTGTAATAATCGTTGCAGCCGTATCAACATCTGCTTTCACTTTATGTTCTGTTACTGGGCTGGTGCTAAATAAAATCCCCATTGCAATCCCTACAGGAAGGACTTTTCGCATACCTTTTTTTGCTTTTCCATTCATAATTGTGCTCCTCACTTTGTGCTACCCTATTTTTTTCTATTTGTTAAACTGAATTTAACGTTCCGAACTGTATCTTAGTATAAATACCTTTCAAAAGTCTTTCATAAATGTTACAAAAGTCTTGCATGAATACCGTATAAAATTCTGAATTTTATACGGTGATCTATATTTTTTCAGCTTGACCTCATGCTTATTAACCGAAGATTTTTAAGTATCCCCAAACAAAATTGTCATTTATAAAATGAATGAAGTAGTAAACCAGAAAGGCTGGCAATATGCCAGCCTTTCTGGTTTTTTGGGTCTCAATTTTTATTTTAATAAATCAATAATAACTAAAAGGAATCGTTTGTCTCGTTCTTGTTATACAAAGGCCTTTTCTTAAGGTATATCATAATTACACCAATAAGGGGTACCACCCCATCGCTATCAAGCTAAGAAAATACAACTACCCCCAGAATGAGATTTTTGTACAAAAAACTTACCCTCATAATTATAGATAGTAGCAAATTTAAGTTGATGACTAATGCATCACATCAATGAAATTAGGATGGTTATCCTTATAAAAACGAAAGAAGCCCCAGATCATTGGAGCTTCTTTCATTTTTTGTTATGCGTCAGGTGTTAGAAGTATATAAAAGTAAAAGTTTAAAACGTTTGTTTTTCTGATATTTTCTCTTTCTGAGCATTGTATAAAAATGGACTCTGTGTAAAATACCCTCCTGCTAACAGCAGGGTAACAGAACCAACTAAATATAAATGAGATGGTTGAATATAATCCGATAAAACTCCACCTAGTAGATAGCCTACAGGTGCCATTGAACCTTGAATAGCATAAACGGCTGTTAAGGCTCTTCCCAAGTATTCACTCTCAATTCTACTTTGCAACAAGGTCTGAAATTGCACGCCCATTATTCCAATCATAAACCATGACAAAGAAAATAAAATAAGTGTTGTAATAAGAGAAACGGATAATAGCCAATATGAAGCAAACCAAGTACTCCCACCGATAAAAGCGACAGTAACAAAAATATGTTTCAAACTATAATTGACCAGTTTCCCTGACACCAAACTTCCAGATAATGTTCCAACGATATGGCTGTCATCCAAAGGCCATATTCCTGCCCTGTGTTTGCTAACACAGGAATTAAGCCCATTGGAATACACATCAACATGTTGATTCCTGTGAACGCTAAAATAAAAATGCGTAATTCTCCAAGTTCCCAGAAATAACGGATCCCTTGTAGAAATTCTTCCTTATAGGTAATTTCCTTATTTTCTAACGCTTCTTTTTCTACCACTCTTGGCAGCTTTAATATAAACCATATACAAAAAAACAATATAACATATGTTAGAGAGTTTAAAAAATATACCATTCCTATTCCAATTGAGGCAATAATAATACCAGACACCGCATTACAAATAATATCGAGGCTACTATATGTGAATGCAAAAATAGAATTCACTTTCCCTAACTGTTGCTTGTTCACTAAGAAAGGGACTAATGCACTTTCCGTCGGGTAACTGAGATGTGCTGCCATAGTTGCCACAAATATGAATGCGAGCAACAGAGCTGGTTGCAACTGATTTAAGTTATACAAAAACACCAATATAGAAAAAATAGTAGCTTGTATCCCCATAGAAATTATAAGTAATTTCTTTTTTGAATATCTATCAATAATGGGGCCATATAAGATTTGCAAAGCGACAGGTAACATCGTAATAAAGCTAGCGATCCCAATCCAGGTGTTGGAACCCATAATTTCCTTAATAAACCATATGGTTGCCATGTAATATAGGCTGTCTGAAAAATTTGCAACAATCCGTACGAAAAGTAACGTCAATATATTCTTGTTCATCATTTCTCGCTCCTTTAAATTGGTTTATTTCTAAATCATCCAATTTTAAAGGTGGCGGGCGTATGACAGGTTATATGTCCGTAATATAGTGGTACATATTATCATCCTTTTATTTATTATCTTTGAACATAAATGTTCCTAATTAATTAAAACTTCGATTCACGTAATTATACCATAAATTAACTAACTTTTCCGATAATTGGAGGTGGGTAATTTCTTAAGGTTTTAGTTGTTAGGTGTCGCCACATATCACTATCAAATTAAGACGATTTTGTATCTATATCATGAAAAAAACGCTATTCTTTCTGTAGAATCATAGGAAAGGATGGCGTTTTTGTATGTCTATTTCTGTATCTGATGAATTACAACTATTTGCTCAAGAGATTCAAAGTTTTTTATCTCCAAATACCTTACGGAATCTTGCTAGAGATGTTGGTTTTGTACAACGAGCCAGTAAGTACCAAGCAAAAGATTTAGTCGCTTTATGTGTATGGGTGAGCCAAAATGTAGCTATGACTTCTTTAACTCAGTTATCTAGCTGTTTAGAAACATCAACAGAAGTACTCATCAGTCCTAAGGGACTGAATCAACGGTTTAATAAGGCGGCCGTCCAACTTTTACAACACCTATTAGCTGAACTACTAAACCAAAAATTGACCTTATCTATGCCGATTTCTTCTCCATATACTTCTATTTTCAAACGCGTTCGTATTTTAGATTCAACTGCATTTCAACTTCCAGATCCCTTTTCGTTCGTTTATCCAGGTGCAGGTGGATGCAGCCATACAGCGGGAGTAAAGATTCAGCTTGAGTATGATTTATTAAGTGGACAGTTCCTTCATATTCATACAGGTCCAGGTAAACAACATGATCGAACCTACGGTTCCCTGTGTGTCCCAACTGTAACAGCAAATGATTTATGTATCCGAGATTTAGGTTATTTTCATTTGAAAGATCTTCAACATATACAAGAGAAAAAGGCTTATTATATCTCACGTATTAAATCGAATACACGTATTTATCAAAAAAATCCTAATCCTGATTATTTTCAAGATGGCAGAATCAAGAAAGGTACAGAATATATCCAGATAGATATGGAGGTTTTAATGAACTCCCTTCAACCAGGACAAACATGTGAAATATCCAACGCTTATGTAGGAATGGCTGATAAAGTCCCAACTCGTGTGATTGTTCATCGACTAACAAAAGAACAACAACAAAAACGATTACAAGATCAAGCTGTAAGAGAAAAAAAGAAAGGAATGAAGTATTCTCCTCGTAGTAAACGACTCAGTGGTATCAATGTATATATGACAAACACCCCTACAGATATTGTCCCAATGGGACAGGTACATGACTGGTATTCTTTGCGTTGGCAAATCGAAATTTTATTTAAAACGTGGAAGTCATTCTTTCAAATCCATCATTGTAAAAAGATAAAACCAGAACGATTGGAGTGCCATTTATATGGTCAATTGATTGCCATTCTACTCTGTTCTTCTATCATGTTTCAAATGCGCCAATTGCTCCTCATGAAGAAAAAACGAGAGCTTAGTGAGTATAAAGCCATATATATGATTAAAGACTATTTGCTTCTTCTATTCCAAACTATTCAAAAAAACACCCAAGAGCTATCAAAGGTGTTACTTCGCCTGTTCAATCTCCTACAGCAAAACGGGCGAAAATCCCATAGGTATGAGAAGAAAACAGTCTTTGATATATTAGGTGTCGTTTAAAATTGTACCATGTCTGATAACCAAGCAGCTTAATTCAAAAAAGGAAACCCGTTAGGGTTTATTTCGTATGCAAATCTTTAAAGCATCTACGTATAGACTTTCGAAAAAAAGAAACAATCTTGCTTATCATTGACGTTACACCGGCTTAGCTTGATAGCGATGTGGTACTACCCCTAAAATAAATAATTGGAACTCTTTTATTTCTCTAATTTGGCGTTTCTAATCATTTACTCCAGTGTTACTTTATTCAATCACAATAATATATTAAAAATTTGTGACACCTTACATTGTTAACATAATATATTTATCGTGCTCTTATGTTGATACCTACGCCTTAAGGAATACGGACACGATTCTGGGTATGAAGGGGCACTCTAGGAAAATATTCAAAGTAATTCTATAAAATTCATTAATTATTTGGATACGTTTCCTTCAAAAAACTTACAGATTGTTTGATTAGCGCTTTTAGAACATTACTATCAATGTCTGCCATTTTATTAATATAAATACACGATTTTCCAGAGGTGTATTTTCCAAAGCTTTTTAATAGTTCCTCTCTCTTAGGATCACCAGCTGCAAAATATAAACTAATTTTAGCCTTTCTTGGGGAAAAGCCTACTAATGGAGCATCTCCCTCATGACCAGATGCATACTTATAATGGTATGTTCCAAAGCCGATAATACTTGGTCCCCACATTTTTGCTGTATAACCTGTTGTTTCAGTAAATATATCTAATAATTGATATGCGTTTTCTCGTTTTTTAAGATTTTCAACACTTTCAATAAATTCAATTACACTATTGTTGGTTTCTTTTGTTTTAAGTTTGTACATATTAAAATCACTCCTTTTTAGACATAGGTTTCATAACATATATAATTATAATATAGGGCTCATCATACATGTCTCTTAACTTTAAAATGCTAACTGATTTCTTTAGCAATACACAGCATACTTTGTCTTAAGAAAATACAAATACTCTATTCCTGCATCAGTGATCTTTGTACCTGCCCGTCCTCTGCCTTTTACGACGAATCCTTCACTTTCTAAAATATCCAGGCGGCGGCGAATTTGCTGAGGAGATAAAATAAAGTCTGATTCTTTGCTTTTACTTGAAAGCAGATCTCTGCTTGCCGCTTTTCCTTTTTCGTTGCATTGCTTGATTACTTCCAAGATAAAAATATGCTCCTTCATTTCCAGTATACTTCCACATATGGAATATTCGGATGTCATGCTCCCCCCCTCTTGTCCCAGCATTGACGGAAGATTTCCTTTCGTCACGACATTTCCCTCACAAATCGTTAGCATATAATCAATTGTGCTTTTTAGTTCTCGTATATTTCCAGGCCATTCATATTGCATGAAATACTCCAGTACATCTTGTTCTATCTTTACCCATTTTCCGCTCTTTGTGATGAAATACTTAATCAAAATTGGTATATCCGCCCTTCTCTCAATGAGTGGTGGAATACAGAGATTAAGTACATTCAGTCGGTAAAATAAATCGGCTTTGAATGAACCGGCACGTATCTTTCCTTGAAGATCTTTATTTGTTGCGGTAATCACCCGTACATTAACAGGTATAATTCTTACACCGCCGATTCTGCGGATTTCTCCCTCCTGCAGAACGCGCAGCAGATGTGATTGAACTGTAAGGCTTATGTCGCCGATTTCATCCAAAAAGATAGTTCCATTGTCGGCTAATTCAAACAGACCTTTCTTGCCCCCCTTTTGTGCTCCTGTAAATGTCCCTTCCTCGTAACCGAACAATTCACTTTCAAGCAGGTTCTCTGTTAATGCGCTACAGTTTACAGCCAGAAACGGTCCGTTTTTGCGCAATGAATGTTCATGAATAGCATGGGCAAACAGTTCTTTTCCTGTCCCTGTATCACCCTGAATTAAAATTGGATGTTCTGATAAGGCAAGTTTCTTGGCGATTCGTTTACGCTCTTTCATTACAGTATGTTCGCCGATAATATCTTGAAATCCGTATTTAGTATGAAATCCTTTATTACGCATTTCTCTTTGCGCTGTTTTTTCAATTTCAAAGGCTTGATGTACACTCTTAAAAGTTGCGACAATTGTATTTTCTTGCACCATTTGCAATCGAAAAATTACGACATCCACGCCATCTATGTTGAAGAACTTGCTTTCATCCTTTCCATTCATGATGAAATCGGTAATATCCCCACGACTCATCACATGTTCTATATACTCATTAACCACATCTTGTGCCACAATATGAAACAATGCCGTAAGACGTTCATTGATTACCGTAATCCGTCCTTCCTGGTTAACGACCAATATTCCATCATCGACAGTTCCCAACACATTTTGGATATGCTCGCTCATCTGCTTAGCATCCCGCTCTGCATGTAATAGCTTACGTTGTAATTCAATGATATTGCTAATATACCTTTCTGAAACCTTCGAGGATATATCCTTGTTCAAACCGCAACATTCTACAACCTCCAGGATTGTTGTCATATCAAAAAGACGTACGCCTATATCGATTACTTCTTTTATGTAAGATGGGCACAGATGTGTTTCTCCTGGCGAAACAGCAATTCGAACATCATCATAAAACAATACCCCCTTCCGAAAAGGGATAAATTGAATATGATCGATACCAAGTTGATATAAGGATTCAATAAGATTTATAGTTGCATCATCATTATCATTCACCACCAGAACTGATGAATCTTCAGGTATTCTTAAAAGTTTATCAATATATTCATGATGAACTGTTCTCTTTCCCACAATTATTTCCTCAGTATTCACACTATACATATCATTTGTTTGATCATAAATAGAAGCTGATGAATACAAGATAATTGTATCTTCAAGGGACTGCGGTATTCCCTCATCCGCAGCATAGCTTTTAATATGAACATAGTCTCCAAGCAATTGTTCCAGTTGCTCCTTTAAGGCTTGCTTGGTTTTTGAGCTTCCAGCTATGAGTGTAAGTGAAAATTTTGACATTAAAACACCTGCCTACGTTTAAATTGGTTCTATTATATCGCCAAAAAAGAACAATAAAAACCAAAAACTCGAATCTTACCATAAAAATCCCCTTAAAAATCAATCTATTAATACTGGCACAGATATTGCATATATAAATCGATGAAGTGTCCGAGGTTATGAAAAGGAGGTAAACAGCAGAATACGCGAAAGAGAACATAGTCTATTGGCGGCACTTTGGTAAGCATTCTATTTCAACCCATTTATTTTA
Organism: Bacillus silvicola; assembly: GCF_050524305.1. NCBI lineage: Bacteria > Bacillati > Bacillota > Bacilli > Caryophanales > Bacillaceae > Bacillus > Bacillus silvicola. The sequence goes on along the minus strand of NZ_JBNGVC010000017.1, from coordinate 361,745 downwards.
AATACAAAGGAGGAACACATATGAGCCAACTACACGAACAGACTGTTTCGCTTGGAAAAAAAGAGAAAAAAATTAATGTTTTTGTATTGCTGTTCGGCATTCTCGTAATAGCGACCCTATTAACTTATTTTTTGCCGACCGGAGAATATGCACGGATTGAAGTAAATGACCGGACAACTGTAGACCCAAATTCTTTTAAATCGATAGCATCAACTCCGGTCGGATTTTTCGATATGATAAAAGCTGTTCATACGGGAATGGTAGAAGCCGGCAATATTATATTTTTCTTGTTGATTATCGGAGGGTTTTTTGGTGTCTTACGAGCAACAGGTACGGTTGATATGCTTATCGCTACATTGGCTAGGAAGTTGGCGACGCGTGAAAAACTATTGATTCCTGCCGTGACGCTGTTTTTCGCTGTAGGTGGTTCTTTAATGGGGATGGCGGAAGAAACTCTGGCTTACCTTCCACTTATCATTCCTCTGGCTCTGGCTCTAGGATTTGATGCAATTACAGGAACTGCTATCGTCATAGTAGGAGCATTATCAGGGTTTACAACTGCCATCATGAATCCTTTCACAGTAGGACTTGCCCAAGGAATCGCAGAATTACCGATGTTCTCAGGCATAGTGTTTCGTCTTATTTTATTTGTTATCGTCTACCTTGTTTCAGTTCTTTATATCTATCGTTACGCAATGAAGGTAAAGAAAAATCCTTCTATAGGAATCTACGGAAAGTATACAAAAGAAGACGCGAAAAAGTTACTGCAATCAAGTGGGAAGTTAACAACAAGACATAAGTTCATCTTAGGAGCTTTTGTAATTAATTATATCGTTTTGGCGTTTGGTGTAATCAAATTCCAATGGTACATTACAGAAATTACATCTTTGTTCCTTTTATTGACAATAATAATTGGAATCATCGGCAAACTATCTGCAGATCAGATTGTTAACTCCTTTATAAACGGCTCTGCAGCCTTGCTCGGCGGTGCTTTGATTATTGGTGTATCGCGCGCCATTCTTGTTGTATTGAATGAGGGACATATCGTTGACCCTATGCTGCACCAATTATCTGTATCAATCAAGCATATTCCGGACTATTTAAGCGTTGTTGGCATGTACAATTTCCAAGCTCTTATTCATTTCGTTCTAGCATCTGGCACTGGTCATGCGATGCTGACAATGCCGATTATGGTGCCACTTGCAGACTTATTGGGTATTACACGCCAAACTGCAGTGTTATCTTTCTCTTTTGCTGATGGAATCGGAAATATGATTTTTCCGACCGCTACGACCTTAATGGCAGGCTTGGCGATTGCAGGAATTTCTTGGACAAAGTGGGCAAAGTGGATTCTGCCACTTGTGTTCATTCACTACCTCATCGGATTAGTAGCTGTTATCATAGCTCACTTCATAGGATATGGTCCATTCTGATATAAAACGAAAAGTATTGACAGGAGGAAAAAAGAATTGATTACCTTAATAAAAAATGGAGAAGTATACGCACCCAACTACCTAGGACGGAAAGACATATTAATTGCAGATGATAAAATCGCATTCATAGATGATAGAATCGTAATTCCTAACAACTTTGCTCCTATTTTAGTCATTGATGCGGCAAATCTTTTGGTTGTTCCAGGATTTATCGATTCACACGTTCATATTATTGGTGGAGGCGGAGAAGGTGGATTCAAAACCCGCACACCTGAGCTGATGCTCACTGATATTACAACTGCAGGTATTACAACACTAGTCGGTTTACTCGGTACTGACGGGACAACACGTAAAATGGAAAGTCTGCTTGCCAAGGCGCGGGCACTTGAAGAAGAGGGGGTTTCTTGTTTCATTCACACAGGCTCCTATCAAGTGCCAGTAAAAACGCTGACGGGAAAAATCGAAGATGATATTATTTTAATTGACAAAATTATCGGTGTTGGAGAGATTGCTATCTCCGACCATAGATCATCAGAACCTACATTTGAGGAGATAGTTAAAGTCGCCACTGCCGCACGCAATGGCGGCATTCTGTCAGGAAAAGCTGGCATATTAGAAGTTCATGTAGGGGACGGAGAGCGAAAACTTTCATTGTTGCATGAAATTGCAGATAAAACCAACATTCCGATTCGGCACTTCCATCCAACACATATAAACCGAAACGAAGAATTATTCAGAGCGGGTATTGATTACGCAAAACGAGGCGGTTACGTAGACTTTACCACAAGTACTACTCCTCAATTTTTGGAGGACGGAGAAGTGAAATGCAGTGAGGCATTACGTATTATGCTTGAAGATGGGGTCCCAGTCGGACATATTACCTTCTCCTCAGATGGACAGGCCAGCCTCCCCTTCTTTGACAACAACGGGGAGTATGCAGGCCTTCAAGTCGGAAAAGTATCTTCGCTATTTCACGAAGTACGAGAATCTGTTTTAGTGGAAGGCATTCCATTAGAAACGGCACTGGAAGTCATTACTACGAATCCCGCACAATTGCTGAAGCTTTCAAGTAAGGGCTGTATCCAAACCGGGAAGGATGCTGACATCGTATTGTTGGAAAAAGAAACGTTGGATATTCACAGCGTCATTGCAAAAGGCAAGTTTATGGTAGAAAATAAAGTTCCGATAGTGAAGGGAACATTTGAATAGAAAAGATAAAAAACCTCTAGTAATTGTTGCAATTCATAATACACTGAAAAGGCGAAGTCTGTTTGATGTCTTCGCCTTTGTTTATATAGAGCATGAACGGTTTCGATTCCTTTTATCGTACGTGAGGCATGACGAATATTTTTGGAATCCTAAGGAACGAGCGAAACGGCGCTTCACGTATCGATGATCTTGCTCGATGCAATTATTGAGATATTTTGTTGTACGATGAAAGGTATTTTTGTAAAAGTCTATGCTCTGTAATTTTTTAAATGCACAAGTTAAAGAAGGGGCTTTATCTGTAGTCAGAACCAATGAAACACCCATCGATTATAGAGAGAGCATTTTTCAATATGTACTAACTTATTAAAGATTGAGTAAATATTTTTCCTTTACTTGACTATTCTCCTGTTTAATTACCCTATGTGAATGTTAGCAATTGCTCATCAGATCCGACTCTTTTTAATATTTGTAAAGCTAGTTTTTCCCTTGAAAAATAGGTTTTTTAATTAATGAAGTAACAGGACGTATGTTAAATACAACATACTGCGTAAATAATGCTATTAATAATCCATGTACACATCCTGCAATTACATCAAATGGATAATGTACTCCTACCCATATTCTTGAAAAAGCTACACCAAGCGCTAAGAACAACCAAGTATATTTAAAACGATATGCAGAGAACAATAGTGTAGCTGCAATTACAATAGCTGATGTTGCATGATCACTTGGAAAAGAAGAATTAGCAGCATGATCTACGAGTTGTGTGATGCTATGTGAGACAAAAGGACGCTCCCTATAAATAAACATCTCGATGATTCTATTGATGGAATACGCTAAAGTAAACGCAACCATCGATTGAAAAGCTATTACACGAAAATTAGGTTTATTCTTTATCCATAACAGTATGAGTAGTAACACGAAAGCATATTGTACATATTCTGCAAATAAAATCATTACATTATCTATCAGTGGATATTGTTGTACTCTATTATTTATAAAGTTGAACCATTCATAATCTAAATCTTTAATATTCATTACATAATCTCCTTTAATGCTTTACCATGTTACATGCTAACAAAATATACCTTATTAAACAATTTTTATAAAATCCTAATAAATTCTTATTATATTTTTTCATTGTTTTCTACCATTAAATAATATTCTATTCAATTTTAAAAGGGTTACTAACAATGTACCATCTTATTTTGTGACATTAACATTACATTTTTGTAAGGTTCTTTTTTAAATTTAATAGTTCAACTTAGGGTCTCGCCACATGCCCATCAAGTTAAGAAATACATTCTTCCCCAATACGAAAAAAATGACTCATTTCTGAGCCATCTTGAATAAATAATTAGCTATATTCTTAACTGTTTCCGCAGAATGTTCGTTTACAACAATAACTTTAATTCCCCAAAATTCCTTCATTCCGATTTTCCTCTCAACCTTTTTAACGAATTATCCGAAAGAAGTCTCCTTCCTCAAGCGTGTGAAGGGCGTAACCCAACGGTAGGTGGGAGATGAATTTCGGTTTGGCATAGCCAAAAGCTTTTGATAAACTAGCTATATGAAGTTCTTTGCTAACTTGATATATGAGGCTACAGGAAGAAAATCGAGTGCGAAAACCAAGCCATTCGGTTCCTGCGTAATATATCAACCGTACCAAGAGAGCGTCCAAGCGTTGGACATTTAGGGGTGGAACACCCCGAAGTAACGCTCAGGGAGGCGAACGGTTACTTTCGTCGTGGAACTGAGAAGCTCCCACTTCAAGTTTTGCTAAGTGGCGATTAGTTCACTACTCCCAATTTGACATGGGAGGATAAAATCCCTCGTAATCGCGATTCTTAAAGAAACTTCATTTCCTGTAACATTCGTGCTGATGTTATTGGCCGATCCCCTCACTTTTTATTAACTCTTCGAGCGCTTCTAATGCTTCTTTTGCATCGTTACCTTCAGCTACGATTGTGATTTCAGCCCCACTCGGAACCCCAAGAGACATGACACCCATAATTGATTTTAAATTTACAGACTTCCCATTGTACTGAAGAGCTATTTCTGCCTTATATTGACCTGCTTTATTGACCAGCTGCATTGCTGGCCTTGCATGAATTCCGAATTTTTCGATAATTTTAAATGTTTTTTCTTCCATTTTATATTTCACTCTTCCTCTACTAAATTTTAATACTCACTCTATGTCCCGAGATGCCATATTAATGCTACGTCTATATCATCAAGCGATCCTTCTCTTACCATAAAACGTTTTACCGACGTCAATTTCTCCCCCTGGGCAACCATAATAACGAAGTACCATAGCTGCTGCCAGTAAACCTGTTCCGAGTAAGTTATGGCCTCAACTATGTCCATTTCCACCGGATTATATTCTGATACGCCACCTGAACTGTAACTAAAGGAAAATTTTAGAATGGATAATGGAGTATTGTAAAAAAAGATCAATTGAATCACTCATAAACAAATATTATGAGTGATTCAAAGATTAAGTTAATTCAGTGTAAAAGCGGCAGCGATCGCCCCGCACAATGGATATACAAAATTCAACAGGCACACCATTGGTATCGTAGGCAGTTCGTTCAAGCAGAAGTGCGGGTCGACCTTCCTCCGTTTGTAGATATTCACTTTCTTCGGAACGGATGAGAACGGGTTCAAATGCCTCGTTTGCTCTTGTTACTACTGTATTAAAATGTTGTGAAAATAGATCATATAAAGAAATTTCACCTACCCTTTTTAACTGCTCTATATCTGTAACAACACGTTTCGGAATAAAAGATGATTCCAAAATAAACGGTTCATCTTCAGCACAGCGAAGGCGTTTCATTTCAATGACATTCACATCTTCACTCAGCTGTAGCGCTTCTTTGATTTTGGCATTCGGTTTGACTTCTTCTATTTTTAGAATGATATCCTTAGGATTCAAGCCTTTTTCTTTCAATACTTTACTAAAACTATAAAATCCCATCAATGACTGCTGCAATTTTGGTTTTGCTACGAAGGTACCTTTTCCTTGAATTCGGTATAGAATTCCTTCCTGTACAAGCTCCTCAATTGCTTTTTTTGCCGTGTTGCGACTCACACCAAATTGATCCATTAACTGATTTTCTGAAGGGATTTTATCACCAAGTGCCCAATGACCTTTTTCAATTGAATCCTTTAATCTTTCCATTAATTGGTGATAAAGCGGGATTAAACTTTCATGTTGCAATGGTTTCATTTTACTAAACCTGCCTCCAAACTATACTATCGTTCTTTTGATAACCTAAATTATACCATCATCACTTGTTGCGTCAAACTAACAACCAGGTTCTATAACGAAATAGCTTCTACCAAACTATAATAATGATAGCTTATCAAAATCGTTATTAATATCTTCTACATTTGCAGAATATGGACACCCTTCTTAATCGGACCGTTTTCCGAGTTCCAATCAAAACGACTTTTAAAAATAAATCAAAAAATAAGGAAGCGCGAAAACCTTCCCCACACTTTCTTACCTCGCTTCCTTATCCTGAGATTTTTACAAACCACGGGCATGCCGTCTCTTTCAAGACAATATTTAGTCTTTCGATATTTTTTTTGCCGTTTTCTTGTAACCAAGCACGTCCGGCTTGTTCACCATTTTCGGCAAATTGGGCGACACCATTTTTCCATGTTGCCCGGCCGCAGAGGACGCCATTGAAAGTTGAGCCGGATTTTTTCGCAAACGTCAAGGTTTCTTGAAACAATTCTGCACTTACGCCGGCGCTTAAGAAAATAAACGGCAGATCTGTTGCCTCACTTTGCTCTTTGAAATACGCAGCCGCTTTTTCCTTGCTATAGGCTGTCTCGCCTTCTGCGTAACCCTCTACAAACTTCATATCTACTGGAACTTCTACCTTTAAAACGTCCACCTTGTATTGCGGTTTAGAGAATTCCCTCATGGCCTCGATAACTTTATGAGGCTTCACTTTGGCATACTCCATGCTTTTCACATCATCATTTTTGGCATCATAAGTCACTATTTCAAGGAAGAACGGAATGTCCTCTACCGCACACTCAGATCCAACTCGTTCCATATAAACGTGCTTATAGTCATTAATTTTCTCATCTTCATCTACATCATAGTAAAGTAAAAATTTAACTGCATCTGCTCCAGCTTCCTTCAGGCGTCTAACGGACCACTCTGGCAATAAATCAGGCAATCGGCCCTCAGTTGTTGCATCATAACCTGTTTTTTCATACGCCACCAATAACCCAGCGTCCGAATGACGGACCTTCGCAGCCGGCAAACCATATTCTGGATCCAATAGAATCGACGTTGCATATGGTGTTAACTCTTCAGAAACCAACTCTTTGAAGCGAATGATGCCCTCATCCCCGACATTATTCTCACTTCCAGCTACAATCATTCTCTTTAATGAACCGCGTTGATCGATTGCCAAAGCCCCGATAATTCCATTTTCATCTGACAAACGCTTGAGAGCCGCTAATTTATTATTCGTTAATTTTAACATCAACAATCACCTCTATTAATCTATTTTAATAATCTCTACCATTTCAAAAAATTGACCGAACTTCTCCGGATCAATATAACCCGTTACCTCTTCCATCGTATTGAGCATGCCCGTCGTCATCGCAGTTTTCAGGATATCCGAAACGGCTTGCTTTCGTTTTAGGGCAACCGCTAACCCTGCGACAGTCGCATCACCCGAGCCAACAGCGTTTATGACCTCTATAGCCGGAATAGTAACCCGGTAATAATCTCCACCATGCTTGAGAAGAGCACCTGCCGCTCCCATCGAAACGACAATCCATTCAATCCCATGAAATAACTTATTATTTAACAGTTGCTTCAAGCTGCTTGTGCTCTCCTCCACTTCCATGCCAAAAAGCTGGAACAGTTCTGAGATATTCGGTTTGATCGCAAAGGGTTTTACATTATGATTCAAAACCTGTCGGAGCGGCTCTCCTGATGTATCAATAATTACGGGAATTCCCTTCTCCCGGCCGATTTCGACCATCTGACGGTAAAATCCAGACTCAAGACCTTTTGGTAAACTACCCGAAATAGTAACAATAGAAACTTCAGACAGCAGTTCTCGATATTTTTCTAAAAAGGCATCTCCTTCTTCCGCGGATACACTTGGCCCGGATTCGAGGATTTCAGTCTGCTTGCCTTCATGGAGGATTGCAATACAGTTTCTTGATTCTTGATTGATTTTATAAAAATGATTCCTGATATCACTTTTCGTCAATTCTTGAATAATGTAATCGCCAATAGTCCCGCCAATGACGCCTGTGGCCAAAACGTCTTCGCCCATCTGTTTGACAACCCGGGCGACATTTAATCCTTTTCCGCCGGCAGTTTTTCGAACATTTTCCACGCGATTTACATCATCTAGCTTAAAATCTTGAATTGGATAGGAAATATCAACGGATGGATTCATGGTAACAGCTAAAATCATCTTCCTCCCTCTTTCCCTATCAAGTTTTCAGCTTGAAGCCAGCAAACCCCATCAAGATACTTGCCAGTTAAATCGAGCTCCGGTGTTAATGCGATAAAATCGGCATCATAACCGTTCGTAACCTTATCGTATTCCCCATCGATGCCACTACTTTCCGCGGATGCTGTTCTTGCCATATAGAGGGATTTCTCACTAGTCGCAATTCTCCAATCAACGACATTTTTGACAGCCTCTTTTACTTGCAAAATACTGCCCGCCATAATCTTTGTCCCTCCAATATCAATGCCTATTGCAATTTTCATGTCCCTGCACCTCTATTTATTCTAGTGTACCTGCTCATCTGTTTTAATAAATTGATGTAATCAGGAAGACGAGTGTTTCTTCCCAAAAAACGATTACGAGATTGGGTTGTTGGTACAAGTTAGAGCGAAAGAAAAACTCATAGCAACTAGATTATGAGAATAATAGTTAGATTGTTTTAAGTAATTCTATTATGTAACCATAATTTATAGAGGTAACCCATTAAAATTAAAACATTTAATGCAACGCACTAAATGTTTTAATTTTCAGATAAACAACCCCAAAAATCTAGCCACTCTACACTATTCAGTTGTAGTTCCGTTCTATCCTATTCCTTATCGGGATGTGGGAGTCACAATTATTAGACTTATAGATTGCTCTATCCTTTATCGCTTTCATTACATGCTAGACTCTTTGAATTTTGGACGTTCCGACTTTTGAAAACCTTTAATCGCTTCTTTACCAGTATTAATTGCTAAATCTCTTAATCCATCGATTTGAAGTCCGTCCTTTAGTAAAATGGTTTCGAGGACCATCGCAAGATTTGTTCCGCCAACCACAGCAGAACCTTCCTTCCCATTTGTAAGTGAAACGGCTGTTTTAAACGGAGAACCGCCAACTAAATCACATAAGACTAAGATAGATTCACATTTTTGTAATCTTGAAAAAGCCTCAAGCAGCTTTTTCTCAAGGTCGCATGTTGAATCGCATTCAAGAAAATCCACGTATTCCACATTGGGTTGATCTCCAACGATTAGTTTTACTGAAGATCGAAGACCAGTTGCAAACGATCCATGACCGCTAATAATCAAACCATTCATATTAAAAATCCTCCTAACATGCTATATATTATAAAATGGTTCCAAAAGGAAATGGAATTTTACCAATAATACCGATGATCACGGTAATGATAATTAGCTTAACTGGAGAAAATCCCTTTTTTAATAGATAGTACATTAATAAAGTGTATGCTAAAGGCAATAGGTTTGGTATGAGTTTATCGAGTAAATCCTTTTGCAGGGCGATTTTTGCCTTACCAGCATGGATCACTAAACTTGATTCTAACTTTACGAATGAGGCAATCAATGCGCCAACAACTGTTACCCCGACAATAGATGCTGCGTGTGCTACTTTTTTAGTATTTTCCTTTAAAGAACTGATAGCATTTGTTCCGGCATTATAACCGTAATGCATTAACCCAAATCTAAGAGCGAAATGAACTGTGTTAAAAATTAATAGAAAGACCACTGCCCCCATAGGGTTTCCATCTTGCCCAAGTGAAGCACCTATACCAACACAAATGGGAAGGAGGGTCAGCCAGAATAGGGCATCACCAATTCCACCAAGCGGTCCCATCATGGCTACTCGAATAGATCTAATCATATTTCGATTTTGTTTCTTTTCCTCCATCGCAAGGACAATCCCCATAATAATGTTTACAAGGAATGGATGCGTGTTGAAAAATTCCATATGACTTTTCATCGATTCACTTAAATCATGCTTATTTTTGTGGATTTTTTTCAATCCTGGCAAAATCGAATATAACCATCCTGCGGCCTGCATTCTTTCATAGTTAAATGACGCTTGAAGTAAAAGAGATCGCCATACCATCTTGTTTAAATCTTTTTTAGTTAAAACCTTTTCTGTGGCAACGTCTTGATAATATTCCGGACTGCTCGTATGATCCATTATCGTTTCTACTTGTTTAGATTCCACGTTTTGCCCCTCCCCTTACTGATCCATCACCAGAATTTACTTTGAAATAATCGTATAGCGCGATGGCAATCCCAATTAAAGCAACAGCAATAACTGGCATTTTCATATATGTGACTAAAATAAATCCGACGATTAAAAAGGCAACGTATTGTTTTTTCAACATAATTTTTAATAGCATCGCAAAACCAATTGCGGCCATCATCCCACCAGCAACACCAAGGCCACTAATAAGCCATTTTGGTAAAACCTCTACGACCCCTTTAGCACTTTCTGCGCCAAAATAAATTGGTAAAAAAGCAATAACAAAATAAAATATAAATAATGTAAGAATTCCAAAATAATTAATCCGTTCAATTCCCTTTGTGTTAGCCTCTTGTGCATATTGGTCAGCTTTATGCATGACCGGAGAAAAAGCAGTAAACATGAGGGTGATACATGCCTGAACTGCAACTGCAAACGGAACAGCAATACCGATTGCCACTGTTGGCTCTTGTCCTGTCAAAATCGCAAACGATGTTCCGATTATTCCTCCAATAACAACATTTGGCGGCTGTGCCCCAGCGAGCGGCACCATACCAGCCCACACTAACTCCATAGCAGCACCTGTCATAACCCCTGTTGTTACATCCCCAAAAATCAAACCAATAATGACACCGGTTACAATCGGCCGGTGAATGTGGAACAAACCGTTAAACAGATCTATTCCTGCAATTCCAGCCCATATAGCAACTAATAAAGCTTGAAGCAGCATGTGATTATCCATTCATTCTCACTTCTTTCTATAAGTGTTTATAAATATCATCTGGTCTTTCATCCGGAACACGACGTACCTCAAGTTTCGTTCCCAAGTCACGCAGCTTCCTAAATGACTCTTTATCATCTTCATCAACGGAAACGGTGGAGAATAATTGTGTTTTTCCTTGAGAAAAATGCATATTCCCAATATTCACCTTTTCAATTGGCACACCGCCTTCTACAAGTCGCAACACATCTTGTGGTGTTTTTGCAACTATAAAGATATGCTGTTCATCTGCTGCATTGTGAATCACATCAATGGTCGTCTGGATTGAGAAAAAGCGAATTCCAATTGACTCCGGAACAACCATTTCCATTAAATCCTGTTGTACCTCATCTTCAGACACCTCATCATTTGCGACGACAATTAAATTAGCTCCTAAATGATTAACCCATGTTACTCCTACTTGACCATGAACCAATCGATTGTCAATTCTTGTTAGCAAAATATTCGGCATGATATTACCCCCTATAAATATGATAAATATATTTAAACTCCTTTAACAACCCGGTTTACCATACCAGATGGTGATGGGTTATCTAGAGCTATTCCCAAATAAATCGAATAGAATAATGCAAAAAGCAGACCATAAAGCAAATAATTTAAGGAAAGGTAGATACGACATTACTAGTTAAAGCGTACCTGGAGATGGATTCATCGTGTCAGTTAAAATCTGCGCACTCCCTCTCTCTGTAAATGGTAACGACAAGCACCATCAAGGTACGTCGCCATTAATTCCAGTTCAGGGTTCAACACAATAAAGTCAGCGGCGTAGCCCTTAGCAATTTTCCCACATTCCTCATCCATCCCAATACTTTTAGCAGGTGTGGTACTAGCCATATAGATTGCTTCCTCTGGGGTGGCAATCCCCCAATCAACGACATTTTTGACTGCATCTTTCAGCTGTAAAACACTGCCTGCTAAACTGCCGTCCTCAAGACGGACCGCACCAACTTTCACCTCTACAGCAAATTCGCCGAGCTGATAGGGTCCTTCTGCCATTCCCCCAGCCATCATACAATCGGTGACCAAAACGGTTTGATTTCTGCCGCGTGCATTCATTAAAATATTGGCGGCAGCAGGATGAACATGGTGTCCATCACAAATGATTTCCGCAAAAACATCTTTTAGATTCATTGCAGCTCCGGCCATCCCTGGCTCACGATGGTGGAGTGGGCTCATTCCATTGAACGTATGAACAAAAATCGAAGCCCCTCTCTCAACCGCTTGTTTTGCTTCTTCATAAGTTGCATCACTATGAGCTAACGCTACAGCTATCTCTTCACCGATAGCATATTCAATAAATTCCGCTGCACCTTTTCTTTCAGGTGCAATCGCAATTTTTTTAATAAAATCATTTGATAACCTTTGCCAAACTTTCAACTTTTCAACGGATGGGTCACAAAAATATTTCGTATTTTGTGCCCCTTTATGCTTTTCGGTAAAAAACGGCCCTTCTAAAAAGATTCCTTTAATTTTTGCTCCCCTGACTTTCGTATAATTGGCACCGATCATTTCAGCGACGTGATTCAACACTTCTGTTGAAGAGGTTAAGGTTGTCGGTAAAAACGAGGTAACGCCGCAGGAAAGAAGCCCTTCTGAAATCTCATTCAATCCTTGAAAATCATTGTCCATAATGTCGTGATTTCCAAACCCATGAATATGTGTATCTACTAAACCAGGAGCAATCCAATCCCCCGCGTAATCAACGATTTCTGCCGATTCATCAGGACGATTTTCGGAAAAAACACCGAATTTCCCATCTTTAATTTCCAAAAAACCAGGCCCTACGACCTCCCCCTCAAGAAAAAACTGATCGGCAAAGATAAACATCGACTTGCTGCCCTCCCTACCCAAATTACTAGTATCCATAGATGGTTACACCTTTAACGACACGGTTCACTGTTCCTGTAGGCGACGGGGTATCCGGTGTATTGCCAACCTTTATCGAAGCCAGCAATGAAACCGTCTGTCCAACCATGACAAAAGGTAAGGCCAGATAAGCATCTGGTATAGATTGAGCCTCTCTTCCAAAACTAAATATGTTCCCATCATAATTGCTTTCTCCATCAACCTCGATGGCACATATATAGCTGGAAATATTGTCCTGTTGCATTTCTTTTAACATATCTAAATCGTATTGGCGTGTATAAGGATGGTTGGAAACAAACACAAAAACCACGGACTTTTCATTCACAAATGATTTAGGACCATGCCGGAAGCCTAACGTTGAATCAAAGGTAGTGACTATTTTTCCAGCTGTCAGTTCTAATAATTTTAATTGTGCTTCTCTCGTTAAACCTTCTAAACTACCAGATCCTAAGTAAATGATGCGGTCAAAATCACGATCGATAATCGCTTGAATGACGTCTTCTCTTTGAATGACACTTTCACCCATTTGCCGAATCATTTTTACAATGGCCGTTTTTTCTTCCAGGGGCTTAGGATCAAAAATGAATAAAGTCGATAGTGCCATACAAGTATAACTTCCCGTCATCGCAAATCCTTGGTCATTCGATCTTTCAGGCATTAAAAGCAATAAATTATTTTCATCCCCTGCTGCTCGCTTAGCCAATTGGCCATCCTTATTACAGGTAATTGTTAGATGATACAAATCGGTCACAATTTGCTCTGTTAATTGGACGGCAGCAACACTTTCTGGACTGTTGCCGCTTCTTGCAAATGAAACGAGTAAGGTTGGAAAGTCCGCTTTTAGGAATTGATATGGATTGGATACCAAGGTGGTTGTCGGAATACTCAGCAATTCCCACTGTTTTTCATCCACTTTTTCTTTTAGGTATGGAGTGACAAGATCGCCGATATAGGCAGATGTTCCGGCACCAGTAAAAATAACCCGAACTCGGTCGTGTTTCATTGATAATTTTAGTAAAAACTTTTCAATCTCACTGCTTCTATCCGTATACAACGCAAAGGTTTCAGCCCATAGATCAGGCTGCTGTTTTATTTCTGCCGTTGTGATTTGTGCACCTAATGGTACTAATTTTTCTTGACTGAATGTAAACATATCCGAACACTCCTCTTTAAATTCTTTTGAATACTCGCAATCCCGCACCAACAACACCATTATTCTGCGCCAGTACATGGGAAGACGAGTTTTCTTCAAAAAATCCATTCCATCCCTTTTTAACATCGGGTTGATGGTATAAGTTAAATGTACGAAAAACTTATAGAAATTAGACCGTCTAAATAATCAGATTATTTCAATTATTTTTATTGTACCACATCGGAATGTAGGGTCAACCCAACAAGTTAAAATATATTAAATTTTCAGATAAAAATTTTAACAACCTATCCCCCTTATTTAAAGGTTCTACTAACTTGTTACTTATTAATACTCCTTCCACCTATGCTCCTGATTGCTCTATAAGGTCCGGTGCATCCCCAATTAACGCTGCTATTCTAACCTTCGACATGAATTCACTGATCATCCATTGAATATCCACTTTGACATTTGGATTTGCAGCCTCAAATTCATCGATAATTTTTTCGGATGTCAATCTGTTACGGTTCCCTTTTGTTCCACTCATAATAGAAATTATGTGTTAGGGTTAACAGGTCAACCCTAACACAACTAAGATAATAAGATATATTTATGTTTATTTCTCTACTTAAGCAGGATTCTTGGCAAAAGCTGCTGCACCACCCTGCATCTTTTCCCCTTCACCAGTAACTAACATATCTTTATCCGATAATTGTCATTCCTTTGGCTTTTGTGGCTGTTCCACCTCTCCAGGTTCTTGGCCAGGATTTAAAACCTCTCCTATTTTATCAATAGTGTCAAAGGATGTATTAATCAGTAAGGACCTGGTTATCGGCATATCAAATTGAAGATCTTTCTTAGCCTTTAACTTAATCGTGGCCAATGTCTTCGTACCTTCTAATGTATTTTGTGTTCCCTTATTGGAAAATGCAGCCATAATTCGTTGTTCAGGCTTTCCAATCCCCGCAAGTAAGGAATAATTCAACATATTAGCAGTTTCATTGGAAGCTGAAACAATATTTTTACCGCAAGTCCCGTCAGGCTTACATTCTTTTACTAATTCATATTTGTTAGGGTCTAGCTTTAGTTCCAAGTTGAATGCATTAATATCCTTTAATCCTGCCCCGATTATTTCTACGAAAAATTCCTCTCCTGCTTTTAACTCCTGCTTACTAGGTCTAATATCCAATAATCCGGCAACCGGTTTACCTGTTGCTTGAAGTGGTTTTTGTCCCAATTGTGATGCTACATACATTAAATCATATGCGTCTATTACACCATTGAAATTAATATCCACCTTTGAAACCTGCTCCCAAGCTTCCGTTTTATCAACACCCATATAGCTGGCAAAGAAAAGCAGATCAGCTTCATCAATTACGCCATTTGGTATATTTTCACCAACTACCATTCCTTCAGTTTTATCCTTTTTGTATGGTCTGAATTCCATTGCACTTCCAAAACCACCTACAGAGTTTGTAATGGTCAACTTAATATACCTTGCAGTAATATTCCCCTGAAAATCAATAATTTTCGTTTCGTCATTTTTCTCAAATGTTCCATCAGTGATGACGTTTTTATAAGTTTTTCCATCTAAGCTTACGTCTAAATTATATTTTAATATCGTACCATTCCCTGCATTTGGTCTTGGAATATACTCAAGCTTATCTAATTCATAAGCTAACTTCATATCAATCTCAAAAGTATGTGGCAGTTTATTACCCGCATCTCCCCATGCAGTATGCCACATTGTTTCATCTTTTCCATCGACAGCTAGAGATGCTTCTTCCCCTGGTTGTTCACTATCAGCTTTTGCCGTCATATCCTTAGGGACATTTCTGTATCGATCAAGCTTCGTTCTTATTTTGATCTCGTCACTCCAGCCTGATGATCCTTTTGTATTCGTTGCTCTTACTCGATAAGAATGTTCTGTATCAGATGTTAAACCTGTATGAAGATAGGATGGTGCTTGCCCACTATCACTTGACTTAAACACATTTGTATGAACAATACCATCAATCATTAAATCATATGTTGTATTCGAGCCATCAACCTTGTTCCAATTTAGTTTAATGTCTCGATCAGTAGTGTTAGCCTCATCAGCTTTTATCCCTGATGGAATCGTTGGTACTTCTTTATCTACTACATCTTTCTTTTCGGTATTATCGAAGCCATCAACTGTAAATGTTATTTTATTTTTCGTAATATCTGTTTTTCCAACCTTAATATATAATTTTGGTGATGTAACAATCTCAGTCTGTTCAAATGGTGAGCCTTTTGTAGAATTTTTGTTCAGGTTGGGCTTTTCATTATAGAAGTACACGTTCTCTGAATTGTTATATTCCTCTTCATTCGTAACTTTCCTTAATGCAACATCTTTGTTTCCAACTTTAACCTTTATATCCTTTGGACTTACACGTGTATTGACAATCGCTTCTGTGCCCCTATTTTTAACCATCCCTTTATAGCCTTTTCCTTTTGCGATATCAACGGTTATAACAGCTTTTTCCTTGATTACCTTTGAAGTGACCTTCGTTGTTGTATTTTTCTTTTCCTTATACTCAACAGTTTTACCATCATCTTCATATAGAGTAAACTCTGATTCTCCCGATGGATAAACATCAAATATTCTATTTTCCGAACCATTTAATTCATTAATAGAATTATTTTCTGGTGCCATTGGAATAATTGCACCAGCCTTAACAAATACAGGGGTCTTCCACACTGGGGCATTAAAATTATGAAGGACCGAACCTCCCTGATATTGCTTACCTGTAAAATAATCGATCCAAACTTGATCTTTATCTGGAAGATAAATATCGTTCCTTACTTCAGCATCATTAGAGTTTCCATCATATATTGGCGCTACTAATAGATTTGGCCCCCACATATATTGATACTGTGTTTGTGTCCCGTACGTATATGGATCCTTCGGATACTCTAACATCATCCCTCGAACCATCGGCATGGATTTTGATGTAGATTCCTCAGCAATCGTGTAGATATAAGGCATCATTTGTGACTTTAATTTTAAATACATCCTATTAATCGATGTATAAGGTTCACCATAATTCCATGGATTTTTAGATTTACTGTAATCATTGCCTCCTGATGCCCAGCCATCCATATCAATTTGGATTGGCGTGAATGCCTTCCATTGGAAATCACGTGTCTGCACTTTTGGATCTCCGCCAAATATACCATCCATATCTGATCCAACGTTTGGATTTCCTGATAATCCTGCACCAATGTAAGTAGGGATATGCATTCTGATGTACTCCCAATTACCGCCATATTGATCACCTGACCATAATGTAGCATAACGCTGCGTACCAGCCCACCCATCTAGCGAAATAACAAATGGACGTGCACCACCTGAATTAGCATCTTTTTGAATTCCTTCTGCTGCTTGGCGTGTGGCATTTAAGGCCATAGAATATCCTTGCCAAACCCATGCAACATCCGTTTTTATTGCTCGAATACCAGCTTTAACTTCCCCGTCAAGGTCTCTGCGTAAAGGGCTATCTCCAGGTAAATTAGGGTCTGGATAGAGATTGCTTTGAGTCCATAAGCCTACCTCTACTTTTTGGTCATTTGCTTTATCAACAAATTGCTCCAAATTATCCAATCCGCCATACCCGCATCCATACCCGTCATTTGGTAAAATCCATCCTAAAGGCATATCGTTATCTGCATATTGATTTAATGTATTTACCCCATTAGTTAGGAGTGTTCGTTGGTCCTTATGACCATTATGAGTTCCATTAAAACAATCAGCATGTCCTAAATAAAAACCAGTTTTTGGCATGAGGGCCGGTTTCCCAGTTAATTCTGTATATTCGCCAATGATGTTTGGAAGGGAATCGTCTACAAAATAATAAGCATCAAATCTGTCTTCATCGTGAGTAAAGGTAGACGTTTTGGTAAAATCATAAACACCCGGCTTAAAAGTATTTCGCATGACTCCGTAGCCCTCAGTGCTTAAATAGAATGGGACTGGACTTGATGCAGCTCCTGCATCCCAACCTCCCCCGACTGCAATATTTATGGAATTATTCTTATGGGCATAAAACCCATTCTGTTGACCTCCACCATAAAAATATTCACTTTCTTTTGTGTCCAGGGTTTGAACAGTACTTCCACCCGAATGTTTTAGTGGTTCACTTTCACTCCAAAGAATCTTTGCTCTTTTTTTATCGTACAAGCTCATCTTTGAAGTAGCTTTATCTACTTTTAACTCTAAAGCATTAGTAGATATTTTATAGGCATTCTTATCTCTTTCATCGACCTTAATGTTAATTTCTCCATATTCCTTTTTGTAATCGCTAACATTTTTGTCGATAATTTTCGTCTCATGCTCAGGTTGATTAGGAGTTGGATATTCTTCAAAAACACCCTTTGGGTCCAAATGCAATCGAAAAACATTATTTTTTAGAAAGTTAATTTTTATTTTTTCTCCTGTTTCTAAGTCAAAGAATACGTTATTTCCTTCTTTCGTAACCTTAGTAATTTTACCTATAGTCTTATAGGTTTGATTGTCAGATACATTATTAATGGAGTACTCCTTTTTAATTGCAGTTGCAGATGCTGTTGGAAGCATAGTAAGCAACATACCCACTGATAAGGATAAGGTTACCAGTTTTTTAAACTTAGCTCGACGTCTTAGCATATTCTACCTCCGAATGTAATAATGGTTTACCGAAAATGAATACTAATAGTCTTTAACTCTTCGTATGGATAATTGGCGTACCAATTTCTAGTGGATCCAATCGCAAGAGAAGAAAGACAGTCCCCTTAAAAACTTAAAAGCTTGCAATTTATCCTGTTTATGAATAACGATCTTTTTTTGACTTGCAAAAAATCATTTATAACACTATCCCTTATATGTTTTTTTATCCGAATATATAGCAATTTTGAGTAAGACCTTTATAAAGTCTTAGTTTGAGATTATATATGGTGAAAGATAAAATTTGGTATACTGGAAGATTACGTAAAATTTATATTGATAGGGAATTTGTGATTGAGAAAGATTGTCGATGTATACTAGAGGAATGTGTTGTTATTATCAATTCAGCCCTTCGTTTCTTTTTTATTTGTAATGTCCTTTCTGCTTATTGGGATGCATTTTCTGTTTTATTTCTAATATAAGATTTATCATCTCCTCTGTTCTAATTATAATTAAGTGAATTTTCTAACATTTATAATATATAATAAATCGGGTTGATGGGTCAACCCTTTAATACAAACATTCTGATAGGGGGATCGTCACATCGCTATCAAGCTTAACAATTGTATCTTCCCGCGGATAAGGATTCTTTACGTAATGCCTGTCATGGTTTCGACTTCCTTATATGTATGTGTCTCAAGCAGTTTTAAATCATCTCAGATTCTCTCCTATTTGATACCGTAATAAAGCCTATACAGCCTATTTCTTATCAATTCATTAGCGTTCAATTCTTTAAAAACAAACACCCTACATTCCCTCCTATTATGTTACAATAAAACCACATATCAACATATTTTCACTTGTAATCTAGAACATATTTAAGATGAATAATAGAGGTGATTTAATTGGATAAAGACACCAAATACAAATGGATTACAATCAGAGTAATTATAGAAAAAATGTTGATTGAAGCCTTTATGTTAGGATTAATCACTTTCATTGTATATAACGTCATTAAAGACATATATTCTATCAATCTGTTTACATCAATATCCTCTATTCTAAAACCAATTCCTTCAGAAGCTCTAACTATTATTTTTATATTGATAATATCTAAAAATTTCAATAAGCGTTATAAGTTTCATAGAATGCTAGATGTTTTAGAGAATAGCAAAAATAAATATGAAAATCCAAAAGCTCGTATTGAATGGAGTATCGCAAATTTAAATGGTCAGATAGATTCATTGAAATTGAAGGTGGATATATTAAAGTCATTTTCTCCAATCCCCATTCTCATTCTCTTTATAGGCAATTTGTTTGAAAAAGGAACTTTTATCAACTTAAACTCCTTTAGCATAACAGTTTTAGTGATTATATTAGTTTATTTCGCTTGGTTAATGAATGCTTATAATCAATTTGTCACCATTAGAAAAGTACTTGTTCATTTTGAACAAGAAAAAATCAAATTAGAAAATAAAAATTTCTTTGATCAAAAAATTCGTACACCTAATTATCTTCATAAAGACTTTAAAAAACTTGAAAAAAGTTTAAGCAAATTAAGAAAACCTTCTTTTTCAACAGAAGAAAAAGATAACTCCAATTAAGTTTAAATAACATTTACAATTCTCACTTGTGGATTAAGAACAAAATCCCACCGGGAATTCCCAATAAATCTATAGCTTTTTATATCGGTAATAAAACATAGCTATACGTATTGAGCTCATCTTGTATACTAACCCTGAAACATCACATTTACCCTCAAATAGGCTTTTAAAAAGAGATAGAACTCTCTAATAAATAAAGATTCACAAATGCATACCATATTTAATCTATTCATTTTCATATTCCTGTAGTAGACTAAAAGAATAATTTTTAAGCTAAATTTTTTTATAATTCACAACAAAAATCTGGTCAAGATTCTAGTGAAGAAATTTCTTTTTTCCACTTTATAACATTTGTATAAAAAAATATAGAACACCCTATAAACACTTGATGTAACTAACTCTCCGCTCGATATTCCAGGAACGTAAAACATATGTTTCTTACCTTGAAAGGGTGAAGGTCGTGAGTCCAAGCCCCTACGGAATCATAACTTTTTAAGAGACCGTATTCTACAAGGGATTGCAGGTACTAATGTTTTATACTTTACACACCAAAAATCACCCTAGTGCTGCGGTCATTTACTTTTTAGGATACAAG
Organism: Bacillus silvicola; assembly: GCF_050524305.1. Lineage (NCBI taxonomy): Bacteria > Bacillati > Bacillota > Bacilli > Caryophanales > Bacillaceae > Bacillus > Bacillus silvicola. The sequence goes on along the minus strand of NZ_JBNGVC010000017.1, from coordinate 340,969 downwards.
TCATTCACGTCTTCTTATACGGCAAACCAAATTACCGATATAGGGAGGCGTTTTATTTTGTCTAGAACAGATAAAAAAGGAAAAGCAAGGTTAGATCTTACAAACAGTGAATTTACACAAATTGAAACTTTCACGTTCCAAGAGTTATTTAATATTTATATGTTCGCAAGAGAAACTAAAGCTCTTGCAAGAAGAACACTTGAAAATAAGAAGGGATATTTCTTAGTATTTCACCTATATTTAGAAGAACATCATGAAGATGTAACACCTAATACACTCGATACAAATACTATTAGAGAGTTTTTATATTAATTGAAGAATGACCACATTAAGTATAAAAATAACCATTTTGTTAAAGAAGAAAATAAATCTGTTGGTGGCGATGCCATATCCCCCACACCCCCCAAATTAGAATCTCTTAGTAGTTTTATAATAAAAAAGACCCCCTAACTGTAGGGAATCCCTAATAGATTAACTTTTAAAATGTATTAACACGAATTATCGCACTCCTATATAAGAAAGATGGAAAATTTCGTTAATCTTTAAGGATTCATTTCCCTTCCGATTTTCTCTTTTTTCGACAATCCTTGGCAGAAAGTAGAATTAATGATAATCACAGATTAAATATATTCTATCAAAATAAATAAACTGCGAAGTAAAAGCGATACGTTCTTTTACTTACACAGTTTATTGTACATGCCAACTAAATTTGTTTGCATGTTTTCTTTATAAAATAGTTCTCTACTTCAGGATTTTCAAAATAAACTCTACATCCACTTATCCCTCTAGTTAATAAGAGAGGCTCTTAATTAAAAGCCTCTGATACTCCAATACCTCCACCTTTAAACTTCTTAATATTATATACTGTGCAAGCGGAGCAGCCCATTTAGCAATGTATTCTTTATGAATCCATCTTGTACAATAGTTCTTTTTAATTGTATGCTTGAAATGAAAATGTATAAAGTATACAATTTCCTCTTTAAACAACGCTTTAAGGTATCCTACTACTGACTTTCTGTTTATCCTTGTATTCTTTACAATAGTATCGTTTTATGTAATTTTAGGATAGACTCGAAGGAATAACTGTGAGTATGTTAACAATGAATAAAACTAGCTAGGTAGGACTATAAAGGTTCTACCTCTTTTGTTTGTATTGATGAGGTGGAACAACACGAATAGTACCTAACTGAGTATACCCTAAGAGTATTTCACCTTCTCAGGTAGAGCTAAATAGTTATAGTTTATACCCTTTATAGTTCCTATGTTGATGTACTGAAAAGTGACCACATCGAGGCGGGGGTTTTACTATTTAGTAGCACCTGACAGTTACTTTAATTGGTTAGAGATTACACCTCGCTCACTTCCTTTTAGGTACATCGCTCCACAGGAAGAACCAACTCCCTATAGCTACAACTAACAAGGCGACCGACCGAGCTAGCAAAGCACTTGTTCATTACCATCTCCATAATATCCATTATTTCCCTACCTCCCAGTTGCTACTTTATAAGTTGTTCTCTTGTAGGTACTTACATGATACACTCTAAATCGTATATTCATCCCAGTTAATTTATTTTCAACATATAGAGTTTTGTATTTCTTATTAAAGTTAGCTATAAAGTTCATTGCATCAGCACCTATGAGAACGACTCTATCGTCACCGATATAAAACTCAATAGCAGCCTGATCTAGATTATCGTGCTCGTTAACCCACTTCTTAAACCACTTAAACATTTTATATTCCCCCTCTTAGTTTTCATAAATAGTTATTCTATTTATTCCCAAATTTTTCCCTATCAATACCACCTGAGGAAGCTAACTTTTGGACGTACTCTACAAGCTCCTCACGAGTACTAGCTCAGTAAAAAGAAATACAAATAACTACTGAGATAGCCAATAGAGAAGTAACTACCTAGATATCCTCCTCGGTGAAACCGAGAGTAAGACTAGGTAGTAAACTACAGAGTTACCATCTCAGGCTTTTGTATTTATGTTTTGAGAAGTTAAGAATCTATGAGGGCGAAAACTGTGGAGGTCGTAGCAAAAGAGGGCTAACTAAATATTAAAACTACTTTAGTATTTTCTGTAAGAAACTCTAACTAAAGTGGTTCTCAATGAGGATAATAACTTGAGAGCCTTGATACATATAATTTTTACTGATCCCAAACCTCTACAGTCCACTGGGAAGTTCTCTTGACAGGGTGGAGGTCGCTGGTTCGAGGCCAGTCGGGATCATACTGATAGAAACCGTGTCAAATTAACGTTTGATGCGGTTTTTATTTGTTTAATCTCACACTCTACAACAGCTGTGGTCACAGAATTGGTCACATTATCTACAAAATCTCTTCTATTTTATTAACTGCATCTTCTTGCATCGTTGGCAATACATGTGAGTAAGTGTCTAATGTAATTTTGATATTACTGTGTCCTAACCGTTCAGAAATCACTTTCACATTCACACCTTTAGCCAATAATAGAGTTGCATGTGTATGACGTAAATCATGAAAGCGAATCTTTGGCACAGCTGCTTTCTGAATCAAAACGTTTAGACTTCTTCGAACATTAGCAGGATTAATTGGTGTTCCAGAAGGAGTACACATCACCAAGTCATTGTCTTGGTATTCCTCACCTTGACTCAGCTTCTCTTTCAATACGACTGCTCTATGTTTCTTTAGCTTTACTACTGTTGATGCAGGTAATAGTAGTATCTTTCTTAAACTTGATTTTGTCTTTCCTCCAAGCTAGAACGTCTTCCCATCGTGACTTAACGTTTGGCTAATAGTTAAATGTCCCTTTTCTAAATCAACATCTTTCCACCGCAACCCTAGCAATTCACCTTGTCGCATTCCAGTCACAAGAGCCATATGAAAGACAATGGAATACCTGCTATCCTGCGCAGTTTTTAAAAACAACTGTACTTCCTGTTCATTCCACACGGTTAACCCTTCCTTATCGACTTTAGGCAACTTTGTTTTAGCTGCAACATTTTTACTTATTAACTCTAAATCTATTGCATGTTCAAGTGAGTTCCGAATGATATTGATTATCTTCTCAATTGTTCCCCTCTTTAAACCTTCGTCTCGTAGTGAATTAACGTAGTTTTGCATATGCAATGATGTTTTAACTTGGCTAGTTTAATATTGCCTAGAGAAGGAATGATACGGCTATTTAAGTATCCTTTCAGTACTCTTGCTGTCTGAATACCGACACTGTGCTTCTTCGTATTAAACCCACTCTCAAGATATTCACCATAAAGTAGTTTACTAGGTTCTACATATGTCCCTGTATGAACTTCTGAAAGCATGATGGTTGTATGAGCAATAGATAGTCCGCGTTCTTCCATCATTTCCACCAAATCACGAAAACTGAGGCTGTACCGTAGGTAACATCTCACGGTTAATAAAATAATATCAGGCTGATAATGTTTCCATTTGAATTCTACTGGTGTTTTCATACCGATACACGTCCTTTTTAGTTTAGTAGTATCAGTATGTCCAAGTTTACTAGATTTCTTGCACCAGAACCTCTCAGCATTACTTGTATTTATGAGCTTAAAAGAAGATCCCCCCAGATTACTGAAGGAGATCTTCTTTTGTATTCAAATAAATACAGTTATTATATCTAACTTAGATTTAGTTAATATTAAAGAGTTCTATTTAAAGTAGCATGCATTATAATAATATCTTTCGGATTTCTTCTATACTTAAATCTATGAATTTCGCAATGTCTTCTAATGGCATGCCATTCTTATGTATACCACAAATTAATTGGGCTTTACTTTTTTCTAGCCCCTTTTCCAGACCTGCTTCAAAACCTTCTTTGAGTTAGGAAAATAGTAAACAATTTTTCGAAATAGTGAGGAAAATGGAGGGTGATGTTGAATATTTTTTATTTTAGTGATTATTCAAACTATTAGAATAATTTTCTAGAAACATATCACAATTTAACCTATAATAGTAACATTCAGCTTTAAAATTGAGGAGGGATAAAAGGAAATTTAGTCTTTGTGTTTCAAAATAATGGTTAAACAAAGACTGTAACTTCAAGAAATGACAAGCAAAGAATTTAGAAATCGAGGGGGGAAAACGAATTGAAGAGAAAGAAACAACATCACATGCGATTATTTAGTATTGTAGCAGCCTTGATTATGGTATTTTCATTATTAACACCCGGACTTGCGAATGCTGAATTAATTGAGAGATCATCCCGTTATGTAAATGATTCTGAAACTGCTGCGAAAGAAAAGATGAGTAATCGTTTACTAGCTAAGTTTGAAAAAGATGACAGAGTAACCTTTTTAATTAAATTTAAAGAAAAAGCAGATACAACAAAAGCCATAAACCAAACAAAAGATATTGCGAAGAAAGAAAAACTATCTGCGAATAAAGAAAAGTTTATGCAACGCTCTGCAGTTGTTTCTGAATTAAAAGCTACTGCACACGAAGAACAACAAAGCGTTGTAAAATATCTTGAACAAGAAGTACATAGAGGGAATGTCGAATCTTTTAAGTCCTATTTTATCGTCAATGGTATGGCTGTTACAGCAACGAAAGAGGTAGCAAAAAAGATAGCAGCCTTTTCTGAAGTTGAAAAAGTATTACCAAACGAAACAAGACAATTATTTGTTTCAACAACTAAAGAGAATAGTCTTAATTCAAATCTAGCAAATGTAGAGTGGAATGTTGAAAGAGTTGGAGCTCCAGCTTTATGGGAAAAGGGGATCAACGGCACAGGTGTAGTTGTAGCAAGTATTGATTCCGGCGTTCAATGGGATCATCCCGCATTAAAGGAAAAGTATCGAGGCTATAATGCAGCAACTGGAGAAGTTAATCACGACTTTAATTGGTTTGATGCCACTGCTGGACGATCTGTGCCATATGATGATTTAGCACATGGCACACATGTGACTGGAACAATGGTCGGTAGTGAACCTGATGGATCAAATAAAATAGGAATAGCACCCGGTGCAAAATGGATTGCTGTTAAGGCATTCTCAGAGACTAGTGGAAGTGATGCGAATTTATTGGCGGCTGCAGAGTGGATTTTAGCACCAACAGATTCAAAAGGGAATACTCGAGTTGACATGGCGCCAGATGTGGTTAACAACTCATGGGGTGGCGGACCGGGACTTGATGAATGGTATCGAGATGTAGTAAAAGAATGGAGAAATGCTGGGATATTTCCCACATTTTCAGCTGGAAACACGAGCATGACTAATAATGGCGGACCTGGATCAGTCGCCAATCCAGCAAACTATCCTGAAGCATTTGCGGTGGGAGCAACCGATAGTAATGATATAGTTGGAGATTTTTCATTACGCGGCCCTTCACCATATGGGGAAATAAAGCCAGATATTTCAGCGCCTGGAGCAAATATTCGTTCATCAATACCTCGCAGCGATTACGAAAGTGGATGGGATGGCACATCGATGGCGGCCCCCGCTGTATCAGCAATTGTAGCATTATTATATGAGGTTGATGCAAGTTTATCAGTTGATAAAATAGAAGAAATTTTAATAAAAACAGCAATGCCTTTAACAGATAAGGAATATCCAGAATCACCGAATGATGGGTACGGGTATGGATTAGTCAATGCATACAATGCTGTATCATCTATTAGAGAAGGTCTGGGGATTTTGGAAGGAAAAGTGGTTCAAACAAATGAGGGTTCAGATTTGCCGATAAGAGGTAAAGTAAGTGTCCTTGAAAACAGACAGTACGTTAACACAAACCCTGAAAACGGCGCTTATAAACTCGCACATGCTATCGGTAATTATACAGTCCAAGCTGAAGCCTATGGATATCAATCTAAACAGCAATCAGTAACATTCGAAAAAGATAAAGTACTACAAGCAGATTTCACATTGAAAGAAATCCCTAAAGGAACTGTAAGTGGTGTCATTACGGATGAAAAATCAGGGGAAGCTGTCGAAGGTGTGACATTACTCCTTATTGAAGATGCCAATATTGCACCTGTGTCGACGGATAAGGACGGTAGATATACTCTCACAGCTTACGAAGGTACTTATACATTGAGGGCAATGAGAAGTGGCTATCACAGTCAAGATGTTAAAATCACAATTAATGGAGATAGCCACGTAGATATCGATCTTAAGCCTTTTTTCACGTATCCGGGTGGCGAAATTGGTTATGACAATGGAATTGTTGATGCTGCCAGTATGTATTTTGGCGGTGGAGCTGGATGGGCAGTAAAAATGTCATTGCCAAAGGATAAGAAATCAGCCATTGTCACAGATGGTGTGTTTCGCTTCAAGAACAAAAAATACTCAGACACGGTTGGAACGGAATTTAGTGTGGAAGTATGGGATGCTTCTGGAAGCAATGGATTACCGGGTAAGAAACTTGCTGGACCGATAACTGCTGAAGCCGTATTAGATGATTGGACGGTAGTAGATTTAAGAGATTACAATATCAAGGTTGATGGAGATTTTTATATGGTATATATCCAAACACTGAATTATCCAATTGCACTTGGTTTAGCAACTGATAATGGTAACCCATATATGGAGAGAAGCTATCAATATCTTGACGGTGAATTTTATCCAGCATTTGTTGAAGACGGTAACTATATGATTCGTGCCCGTGTAAGTTATGAAGTAGACACTCCTGTTATTACTTCTCCAAAACATGATGAAGTATTCAAAGACAAAAACATCATGGTAGAAGGGACTGCCTCACCGACAACAACGATTAAGTTGATGAATAATAATAAACAGGTAGGTACTGCAAAAGTTGGTGATGACGGAAAATTTACAATCCCAACGAAAATGACAAAAGGTGAAAATAAATTAGTAGCAGTCTCAATGTTAAATGGTAAATTGACCGGAGAATCGGATCCAGTTACCGTTTCACTAATAAAAGAGAAGCCCGTCATTAAAGATTTAAAACCAGCAATTGACCAAAATGTGTTCCCAGGTGAGAAGGTAGAAATATCTTTCCAAAGTAATGTAATAGGCGGCGAAGCAAACTTTGAAGTGAAACTCCCTGCTCAAAAGAATGCGCAATCTTCTTCTAAAAATAAAATAGAAGAGGTAGATCCAGGAGTTTATAAGGGCGTTTGGACCGTTCCAGATGTAAAGATTAAAAATGCTATTATTCAAGTGGAATTAACAGATGCCGATGGAAATAGAGTCACACAGAAAGCGCAAGGTAAACTAACTATTAATTAACCTGAAGTTGAAGAAGTGAAAACTGGCTGGAATTTTGAGAACGGCAATTGATATTACTATGATAATAAAGGTAGTAAAGTAACAGGCTGGCTGAAAGAAGGAGCAAAATGGTACTACCTAGATAAGAGCGGAGTTATGCAAACAGACTGGGTAACGATTTCTGGAAAACGATACTTCTTCAATAGTAGTGGAGTATGGGTTAAATAATCCGACATAGTTAAACTGAATGATAAAAGAGAGATTACAATTGTGAAGTTGTAGTCTCTCTTTTTGTGATTTAAATTAAGGTGCTACCCCTAGTATCAGTATGTCCAAGTTTCAGAGGTTAGTTACATAAGTCTTATACGGGTATGTACGAGATAAGTCCAAAAACGGCCATATAGATGGATATTAATGTAAAATTATTTTTTGGGAGGTCGCTGCATGTCTATAGATGGCCCCTATTGTTCTTTACCTCATGCACTTTTTCGATATGATCAACTGTGTTCCAGTTAATAGAAATTCCGCCCCAGCCTACATACTTCATATCAATTTTCACTTTCTCACCCGTTTTAAATACTTGCCCTTTTGTTAAGAACACGTCAATAATGTCTTTCTTCCCATTTAGTGATGGTTACTCAACTACGACGTATTTAGTAGCACCGTCCCCCTCATCTTCCATCGTTCCTACTTTTGATACTTCACCAATCACATAATCAGATTACCATAAGCAAACAGAAAAATAGATAAAGCCCTCTATTATACGGGGCTTGCAATTAAAGAGGGTTTTAATCTATATATTTTTCAATCGTTTAATTTTTACTCTTTTCATAATCTGAATTTCCAGTACCTTGTTTGCTGCAGCTGCCTTGGCAATTATTTTCATTTTCTTCTTGTTCAATGCAGGCAATATAATTAACTCTATTGTATGCGCAAGTATTCTTATCCTTTTATCCGTCCTATCCATTTTGGTTGGTAGAAAGGAATCGAAATAAAAATCTTCAGCTAAAAAGGGGTGCTATCGCACCGTAGTGGGCTTTCCAGTTCGGAAAATCTGTAATTGTTTTTCGAAGTGAACGATATGGCATCCCTTCTTGCATTTGGGATGTATAAAGTTTACTCCAATAATATAAAAAATTGGTGGTTCTGGAGCAAAAACGATTGCAAGTAACATCGTTTTTGCTCCAGAACCTTTATTTTCATCTACTCCTTTTCTGGCCAAATTTTCGCGTTTGGTTCTAATAACCACTTGTGGTCTTCCTCCATGATACGATCATTCCATGGATGATTCTCGAGATGTCGAATCATCCAACAAAAATACATTGCATATCCAGGCGCAGTTGCTTGCGGGTGGTCTAGCTCACCTGGAATCGTAATAAAGCTATTATGTACGACGCGATAAGCATCCTCACCAACCATTGCACACCCAAATCCCTGTGGCTTGTTAAAGCGATAATAATATACCTCTGGTTGGTCGTGATGATGTGGCGGATAACTGGACCACCGCCCTGGATAAGAAATAACTTCTCCTACTACCATATTAGAATATGCCGCATTGTTATAGTCAAAAATTGTACGAATAACACGCTGCGCTGTTCCCTCCCATACCCCTTCTCCAGCTACAACACTTTGGCAATCATTTGGAGTATACAACTTGGACGCAAATTCTTCGTCATTATCCGTTTTTTGAACAAGTACTTCACTGTCTGAAAGAGCAGTAATTGTAACCTTTACATTTTTCGCCACATGCAAACACCAAGGGTTTTCTTCAAAAACAGACTGCCTTTGAATAACTTGTTCCATTCCTTCCCACTCTAAACGTATTGCCCCTTCTAGTAACAGTACTGCCGTTTCATTCTTATTATCAAATAGCAGCTCTTCTTTTCCACTAGACATCTTATATATGCCTATATACATTAACATATCACTGCATTGACCGTTCATTTCTGTTAATACATTAAACCCTTCTTTTAATTCGCCTAATTTTCCTAACATGACATTCTCCCCCTTGTTAAATGGATACTCTATAATTCTCTACCTTTTTCAGCTAACTAAATTTCGAATTTCTTCTAATATTAATGAAGAAAGCTTTTCTGGTTATACTCTGTTTTCACTTCCGAATATTCGCATATGATTTTTAACGTTTTCGTATGCGGCCTCAATAACATCCTGATGGTACGTAAAGTAATCTGAATAAGGAGTATTTAGAGCAGCAGTGTTAACCGCAGCAATTACATTCTGAAACGTGGCTGTTGCTACATTAATTTTACGAACACCATGTTGAATACATAGCTTGAAATCTTCTGGACTAATGCCAGAACCACCATGTAATACTAGTGGAATACGAACTACCTCATTAATTTCTTGTAGGCGGTCTAATCGTAAATCAGGATCTCCATTGTACATACCGTGCGCATTTCCAATCGCAACAGCTAACGCATCTACGTCTGTTTCTTCTGCAAATTGTTTTGCTTCTTTAGTACTTGTCAGCAACATTTCAATATCTTCTGATCCGTCCTCACTACCACCAACTCTGCCAATCTCAGCCTCTACTGTCGCTCCGTACTGTTTCGCAAGCTCTACAATTTCTTTTGTCTTTTGGATATTCTCTTCTAACGGATAGTGAGAGCCATCAAACATAACCGAACTAAAACCAATTTCTAACGTCTCTTTAATCTTTTCAAACGTCATACCGTGATCAAAGTGAACTGCTACTGGGACAGTCGCCTTTTTCGCCGCAGCTACCATCAAAGGACCAATCAGATGAATTGGCGAATGATTCAAACGAACTTCCGCAATTTGTAGAATAAGCGGCGAACGCAACTCTTCAGCTGCTTTAATAGCTCCCATTACCATTTCCATATTAGCGACACTGAAAGCTCCGATCCCATAATTCTCTTGATTTGCCTTTATTAAAATATCTTTCATTTGAACTAATGGCATTACACATTCACCTTTTTCAATATTATTTATTACATGAATAAACAAACGTCTCGTCTTTTTACTCCTTATGCAATCTCACAATGCGGAAACTAAAGACCTGCTTTCTCTTGTATAAATCTCCGGGCTTTTAATGCGTATTCAAAAGGATTCGCTAAAGCCGGGTCTTGCTCTGCTTCTACCACAAACCACCCCTTATAATCAGAGTTTGCAAGGATAGTAAACACTTCATCAAATACAATTACGCCATCTCCGGGAACTGTAAATGCACCATTCTTCACTGCCTGTAAGAAGCTGAAATTGTTTTCCTTTACAGCATCTACTACTTCCTGGCGAATATCTTTTAAATGTACGTGTTTAATACGAGGTAAATATTTTTTCAAAATATAAAGCGGCTCTTCTCCTGAAAAAACAAGATGACCTGTATCAAAAAGCAGGGATACAAGCTCTGGATCAGTCATATCCATTAACTTTTCAATTTCTGCCGTTGTTTGAACACCCGTCCCCATATGATGATGGTATACAATATGTAGCCCCTTTTCCTGAGCCAATTTACCGAGGTGATGTAACCCATCCGTAAGCTTATCCCACTCTTCTTCTGTAAAAATAGGCTTGTTTTTAAATAGCGGTACATCCATTAAACCTTGAATACTATGTCCTTGCTCTGAAACAACGATGACTTTTGCACCCATATCATGCAAAAAATCTCTATGTTTAATAAAAGCTTGTACTGTCTCTTCAAGCGGCTTTGTTGTCAAGAACATACTAAACCATGCGCTAGCAATCTCCAGGTTTCGTAATTCCAAAGATTTTTTCAATACAACTGTATTTCTCGGGTATTTATTACCTACTTCACTTCCATTAAATCCAGCTAGTGCCATCTCACTAATACATTGTTCAAACGTATTTTCTGCTCCTAGCTCCGGCATATCATCATTTGTCCAAGCAATTGGTGCAATTCCAAGCTTAATTGTATTTTCTTTAAACATCCCCTTGTCTCTCCTCTTTGCAAAATGTTATAGAATTTCGTCAAATTCTCTTATCTGTTCGTTAAAAAGAGAGCTTCCTAAACAATATGCATGTAGATAAAAAGCTCCCTTTGTGTCCTACTCTAATAAGATCTTGCCTTTTGCAAGTTACTTACTTTATCCTCATATGCAGCTTGTACACTTTGACTATTAGATACTTCTGCAACACCTACATGCCACCATGACTCGTATCCATCTGTCATTGTTTTTGGTAATACTTTAATATCAATCAATGTAGAAACCGTTTGGTTTTTCGCATCTTTAAGTGCTTCCTGTAATTGTTCTATCGATGTAACACGATACGTTTTCACGCCATATCCAGCCGCGCTAGCTGCAAAATCAATTTTCATAATAGCACCGTTTAACTTACTAGTTTCCTGGTTTCGGTAGCGAAACTCTGTTCCGAAGCTTCCCATTCCGTTGCCCATTTGTAAGTTATTAATGCAGCCAAATCCGGAGTTATCAAACAATAAGACGTTAATTTTCTTGTTTTCTTGAAGACTTGTGACGAGCTCAGAATGAAGCATTTGGTAACTACCATCCCCTACCATTGCATATACTTCCTTCAATGGTTCAGCTAGCTTTGCACCAAGTGCGCCCGCAACCTCATAGCCCATGCAAGAGTATCCATACTCCATGTGATATGTATTTGTTTTTCTCGATACCCACATTCTTTGTAAATCACCCGGAAGACTGCCTGCCGCACCAACGATGATTGCATCTTCATCAAGTAATGTATTGATTTGTCCAATGACTGCAGTCTGTGTTAATTGTGTACCAAGTGCGTCCACATACTCATTTAAATTTTCATCAAAATGACCTTCGACTTCTGGCGTGAACTCTTGACCTGTAAAGCGAATATTATGTAGACGTGCTAATTCTGTTTCCCAAGCCTCTTTTGCATCAGTGATTTCTGCTGTATAACTAGATCGATAATCAATTGCTTGCAGTTCATCTATTAGAGCAAGAAGCGCTTCTTTCGCATCAGCTATAACCTTCAACGCATCGAGCTTGTTTGCATGAAATTCTGAAATGTTGATGTTTAAAAATTCAACTTCCTCATTTTGAAATAATTGTTTAGATGCCGTTGTAAAATCAGTAAATCTCGTCCCGATTCCAATAACAAGATCCGCTTCCTTTGCAATTGTATTGGCTGCTAAATTTCCAGTTACCCCAATGCCGCCAAGATTATATGGATGACTGCTTTCAATCGCGCTTTTCCCAGCTTGCGTCTCTCCAAATGGAACGTGGAATGTTTCAGCAAACTGTTTAAGTTCCTCTGCCGCTTCTGCGTACCTTACACCACCACCGCAAATCATAACTGGCTTTTTCTTTCTCTTAATCATTTCAACCGCATCCGCTAAGCTGGCTTTTGTAGGTAGACGACGTTCAATTCGGTGAACACGTTTTTGGAAGAAGTAACTTGGAAAATCCCACGCTTCCCCTTGAACATCTTGTGGTAAACAAATTGTTACAGCTCCTGTATCTGCCGGATTCGTTAAAACACGCATTGCCTGAATCATAGCTGTCATCAATTGTTCAGGACGATTTATCCGGTCCCAGTACTTACTTACCGCACGAAAAGCATCGTTCGTAGAAATAGATAAGTCATGTGTTTGTTCAATTTGTTGAAGTACAGGATCAGGTTGTCTCGTTGCAAATACATCACCTGGAAGTAGTAAAACGGGAATATTATTTGCAGAAGCCGTTGCAGCAGATGTAATCATATTTGCTGATCCAGGGCCAACAGAAGAAGTACATGCCATAATTTGTTTTCTATGTTTTTGTTTTGCAAAGGCCATCGCAGCATTTGCCATCCCTTGTTCATTTCTCCCTTGATATACTTCTAATTCCCCTGCGTCTTCTTCTAAAGCTTGACCTAGGCCTACTACATTTCCATGACCAAAAATCGTAAAGATTCCCTTAATAAACTTTTGTTGCTCTCCATCAAACTCTACATATTGCTGATTCAAAAATTCCACCAAGGCTTGTGCCGTCGTCATTCTAACAGTTTGCATATTGTTTGCTCCTTTCTATCTCTATCAGTCATTCTGCATATGAAAAAGGAGTATCAGGAATTTGATAGACTCCTAATACTTCTTTCTTATGTTTTCATACTTCCGTTACTTTCGCTTACGAACAACTAGAGAGATTCTACTTCTCTCTTAATTATTACTTTTCCCAACGAGATGTAAGCATTTTCTTTCTTGTATAAAACTCAACGCCGTCAGTTCCGTTCGCATGAAGATCACCATAGAAAGAGTCTTTCCAACCGGAGAACGGGAAGAATGCCATTGGTGCTGGAACCCCAACATTCACACCTAACATGCCTGATTCAATTGTTTCACGGAACTGACGTACACTTGCTCCGCTATCTGTATAAATGCAAGCTCCATTTGCAAATCGAGACTCATTCGCAATTTCAATTGCTTCATCCAATGATTTCACACGAACAATTGATAGAACAGGAGCAAAAATCTCATCTTGCCAGATTTTCATTTCTTTTGTAACATGGTCAAAAATTGTTGGCCCAACGAAGTATCCAGCTCCTTTTACAGCTGTATCTTCGCGTCCATCACGAACTAATGTAGCGCCCTGTTCTACACCTGAATCGATGTAACCAATTGTGCGCTCTTTATGATTATCACGAATAACTGGTCCTAAAAATACATCTTCATCAAGACCATTGCCGATCACAATTTTATTTGCTTCTTCTACTAGTCTTCCAACTAATTGATCTGCAATTTCTTCTTCTACTGTTACAACAGAAGCAGCCATACAACGCTCACCAGCTGAACCGAATGCAGCACTAATAATTTGCTTTGTTGCTAGTTCAAGATTCGCATCATTTAATACAATGGAATGGTTTTTCGCACCTGCTAATGCTTGAACTCGTTTTAAGTTTTCTGTTCCTTTTTTGTATACATATTCTGCAACTGGCTGAGAACCTACAAATGAAATTGCCTTCACTAATTTATGTTCAAGAAGACCATTTACTACATCGTGTGCACCATTGACGATGTTTAATACACCTTTAGGTAAACCAGCCTCTTCAGCTAATTCGGCTAATTTTGCCGCTAGAAGTGGTGTGCGCTCTGAAGGTTTTAACACAAATGTATTACCACAAGCAATCGCAAGTGGGAACATCCAGCATGGAACCATCATCGGGAAGTTAAAAGGTGTAATTCCTCCTATAACCCCAATTGGATAACGATACATACCAGACTCAATACCTGTCGCAATATCAGGTAGCTGTTTTCCCATCATTAATGTAGGAGCACCCGCTGCAAATTCCACGCACTCAATACCACGAAGAACTTCACCGTAAGCTTCGTTATAGCTTTTTCCATTTTCAATCGTAATAAGTTTCGCTAACTCTTCCCAGTTCTCTACTAGTAATTGTTGATATTTAAATAGAATACGAGCACGTTTTGGTACAGCTGTTTTAGACCAATGTTTGAACGCTTCATTTGCTGCTAGTACAGCTTGTTCAACATCTTCTTTTGTTGAAAGTGGTACTTGAGCGATTACTTCTCCTGTTGCAGGATTATATACAGCTTCCATCTTAGTTGAAGAGGATTCTACCCATTCGCCGCCAATATAGTTTTTTACAATTTGTGCTGTTTGTACTGTCATATTCATTCTCTCCCTTTTATGTAATCTAGAAGCGTCCATAGGATACGCCCTTACTTGATTATTAGTTAATGATGTTTCTATACAATTTCCTCAGCCGTTTCCATAAATGCAGAAATCTCTACACTTGTTGGCATTGCATCAGAACAGCTATGCTTGGAAATAACAATGGAAGCTGAAGCGCCTCCTAATCGCATCGCTTGAGGAATCTCAAGCCCTTGCATTAAGCCGTAAATAAACGCAGAAGCATACGAATCACCAGCACCAAACGTTTTGAGTACCTTAGTTTTAAAGATACCGCCGCGGTGAGATTGACCGTCTCTTGTATAAGCGATTGAACCATTACCGCCGTGCTTTATTACGACGATTTTCGCATGATGAGAAAACCATCTCTCAGCCGTAACTTGATCATTGGATTGTTCGTAGTTTAATAGTTTTTCCATCATATCGAATTCTTCACGCGTTCCAATAATGACATCAGACTTTTCAGCAGCTAGATTGTAATACACAGCCGTTTCAGCCTCTGACTGCCATGTATAAGGACGGTAATCAACATCAAAAAATACGACTACATCATGCTTACGCGCATATTCTAGCGCTAAAAATACCGCCTCGCGAGAAGGACTTTTCGCTAAAGCTGTTCCTGAGATTAAGAGTGCCTTTGATTGTTTAATATAGTCCTCATATACTTCTGTTGGATCAAGATTTAAGTCTGCGACATTGTCACGATACATTAAAATACTGCAATCTTCAGGGCTTTTAATTTCTGTAAAAGCTAGACCTGTCACTGCACCAGTACGATCAATACATATCTGATCTGTATTTATATTGTTGTCCTTTAGATACCCTGTAATAAAGCGGCCCATTTGATCATCGGACACTTTTCCGATAAATCCCGTTTGTAAGCCAAGACGTGCCGCACCAATCGCGATATTTGCAGGAGACCCTCCCACATACTTAGTAAACGTTCTTGTTTCTTCCATAGGGCGTTGTGTTTCATTAGCATTTAAATCAACGCATAAACGTCCAACCGCAATTAGGTCTAATGGACGATCTTCTTTAAAAATAAGTGGATTCATTGTTACTACCTCCCGTGCATTATGTAAAGGTAAATGATATGGTTAAGAAATTTTATGGCCATACTATTCACGGCTCTTTAACTATCCATAAGTAAGCGCTCTCTTTATTGGTTTAAAGCAGGCTGTTTATGTTCAATTTGAACAGGTTTTCCAGTTAGTAAAGATTCCTTCGCAGCTTTCGCAATTCGTTCTGCCTGTAACCCATCATTACCACTACAAATAACAGCTTGTCCTTCTATAATTGATTTTGTAAATTGTGTTACTTCTTCAGTGTAAGCCTGCGTATAGCGCTCTAAGAAGAAATAAAGCGGCTTATCTTTTACAACACCTTCTGTTTTCGATACTTGTACTGTTGTCGGACAGCAATTATCCGCAGCGACCGCTCCTTTTTCACCAAATACTTCAAGACGCTGGTCATATCCATAAACAGCTTGGCGGCTATTATCAATTACCCCTAAAGCTCCATTTACAAATTTTAATGTGACAATCGCCGTATCAACATCATTTACTTCCTGAATGGACGGATCAATTAATGTTGTACCATATGCAAATACTTCAACAACTTCACTATTCATCACATATCGAGCCATATCAAAATCATGAATCATCATATCCATAAACAATCCACCTGAAGAGCGAACATATTCTATACTTGGCGGTTGTGGATCTCTAGACGTAATTTTTAAAATATGTGGCTGTCCCACTTCGCCTTGTTGAATAAGATCATAGACTTTTCTGAAGTTAGGATCGAAACGACGGTTAAAACCTACTTGAAGAGATACGCCTTGTTCTTTTACCACTTCTAATGCTTCTAATGTTTCTTCAACCGAGAAACTAACAGGCTTTTCACAGAAAATATGTTTTTTCGCAAGAGCCGCTTCTTTAATAATTTGCGCATGTGTATTTGTTGGTGAACAAATAAAGACAGCATCAATTTCTGGATCTGCTAATAACTCCTGATAGTTAGTTGTCAAAGTGGAAATCCCTTTGTCTTGAGCCCACTTTTCTAAATGACTAATCACTACATCTGAAACCGCTTTAATTTTTACTTGTGGCATAAGCTGTAAATTATCAACATGCAGTTTTCCAATTCGTCCAGCACCAATAATCCCAATCGTTAAAACATTCATATGATTTCTCCCTCTTTATTAAAATTTAAGAAACGAAATGAAAGTGTATTAGGTTTAGCACATTAAATTTAGTTAAGCGCTTTCCCTATTTTTCTTCATTATACACACTTGATTCTAAATTTAAAACATTTTTATTTTTTTAAATACTTTTCTTTTCATCCGAATTACAAATTCCCTCAATAAACGTACTACATCCAAATACAAAGTAAAAATAAGAAACAAATAATCTAAACAGCTACAAATATACTCTTTTAAAATACTGATATAACAAAGAAAATCAATCCTTTAAAATACTAACATCCCAGCTATAAGTTATTTCTTTCTATTCATACTCACGTTTATTTTAGTGTCCAATACGTAAATAGATTGCATCCTATGAAAGAAAGTTGTAAATTGTCAAAAAATTTCATTGACGACCTCATAATGTAAGCGTATACTTTTTTTATCAAAAAGAATTAAGCGCTTAACCAAAAATAATCTATCGGTGGTGGGAGAATGAACGCAATTAGTTCAAACAAAACATTTATGGACAAGATTGGTATCCCTTCTAATTTAACTTGGGGATACATAGGGATTATTGTTTTTATGATTGGGGATGGTTTGGAACAAGGATGGTTATCCCCTTATCTCGTTGAGAATGGCTTAACGCTAGAACACGCTGCTTTTCTGTTTACCATTTACGGAATTACTGTATCTGCTTCTTCCTGGTTTTCGGGGGTATTTGTACAAATGTGGGGACCAAGAAAAGTAATGACGTTTGGTTTAGTATCATTCATTTTAGGCTCCATTGGGTTCATCGGTATAGGAATTCAACATATGAATTATCCCGTTATATTACTTTGCTACGCTCTACGAGGATTTGGTTATCCCTTATTTGCTTATTCTTTCCTAGTTTGGGTATCTTACAGTACTCCTCAACAAATGCTTTCAAGAGCAGTTGGTTGGTTCTGGTTCGTATTCCAGCTTGGACTTAGTGTTATCGGGGCCTTCTATTCTAGCTATATGGTTCCTAAAATCGGGGAAATCGCTACTTTATGGAGCGCCTTAATTTTTGTTGTCGTCGGGGGATTATTCTCTATTGTTGTAAATAAGGACAAATTTAAAGCACAAACCGTAAGCTCTAACAAATCAAGTGAATTACTAAAAGGCATTACCATCGCATTTGAAAATCCTAAAGTTGGTATAGGTGGTATTGTTAAAATTATAAACTCGGCCGCTCAGTTTGGATTTGTTGTTTTCCTGCCTACTTATATGATGAAATATAATTTTACGATGACTGAATGGCTACAAATTTGGGGCACTCTATTCTTTGTAAATATGGTGTTTAATATTATTTTTGGTATTGTTGGAGACAAGTTTGGCTGGGTAAATACGATTAAATGGTTCGGAGGAGTCGGTTGCGGAATTGTAACTCTTGCACTCTATTATGTACCACAAATGGTAGGACATAATTATTGGGCAATATTATTTGTTGCATGTTGCTATGGAGCAACACTTGCTGGTTATGTACCCCTTACAGCTTTAGTACCATCTTTAGCTCCCGAAAATAAAGGAGCCGCAATGTCTGTCTTAAATTTAGGTTCCGGATTATCAGCTTTCGTTGGACCATTAGTTGTAACTGCCTTCATCGGACCATTAGGTGTAGGCGGCGTGATGTGGATCTTTGCTGGTTTGTACTTCTTTGGTGCATTTTTAACTCATTTCCTTACTATTCCAAAGGAAAATGAGATGAAACAGGATTTAAATACGAAAAGCGGAGAGCAATTCTCAGTATAAACTCTAAATAATAAGAAGGTCATCATAACTACACTTAGTTACGATGACCTTCTTTTTGTTACATTCAAGTAGGCTATTAAAAAACCTATCATGTAATATCCTTTACTGATGATCGCTCTACTAATTGAGGAATAATAGTAATTTTTTGCTTAGCATGTGCCTTCATTTCCATCGTTTTTAAGAGTTGTTCAAACGTACAGGCTGCCATTTGTGTAATCGGCTGTTCGATCGTCGTTAATCCTGGATCTGCAATCTCAGCATAGATGGTATTATCAAATCCGATAATTGATAAATCTTCGGGAATCGAAAGTCCTTGTTTTCTTGCTTCATTCATAAGACATATAGCAATTAAATCTGTACAAGCAAAAACCGCTGTAGGTCTGTTAGGCAAATTAAGTAATTCTTTACTAGCACGTTTGCTGTCTTCAACTGTAGAATAGCAGCTAATAATAGCAGCATCATCTAACGAAATCCCTGAATCCGTAAGAGCCTGCTTGAAACCATTTAGTCTCCTTATGCTACTTTTTCTATCCTTCTCCATCATAATCGTTAAAGATGTATGGCCTTTCTGCGTTAAATACTGTCCAGCTAGATAGCCTCCCCTCATATCATCAGTTGTCACAACATGAGTTGTGATAGAAGGATGATCTACGGTAAATAGTACAAGTGGCAAATCTCGGTTCACGATTTTTTTTACAAGTTTATAATCATTTAGCTCCGTCGCAATGATAATGCCATCTACTTGTTTTTTAAATAGTAAATCAATGTATTCATGTTCACGTTTTGTTTGATGGTCTGTACTACATAAAATCAGTGTATACCCTGATTCTCGTGCACTATTTTCAAAAGCTCTTGCTACTTCTGCAAAAAAGGAGTTTGAGATATCTGGGACAAGTACCCCAATCGTATATGTTTTTTTACCTGTTAACGCTGCCGCTACACTACTTGGCTGGTAATCTAATTCATCCATTACTTTATTTACTTTGTTTATTGTTTTTTCACTAATACGCCCAGTTTGATTAATTACCTTGGATACAGTCGCGATTGATACACCTGCTTTTTCAGCAACATCATAAATTGTTGGTTTCACTTTGATTGTCCCTTCTTAATCATCTTTTTCTATATTTTATCATAAATAGATTTTACTTCTTGGTACACAAACGGAAATCTTTTAAAATTTGTAAGTACTTCTATCTTCAGGCGTAGTTCCCCTCATTTCATAACAACTTGCTCAAAGTGGAGATTTCAACTGATAAATATCATTAAATATTAAAAATAAAGTGATTTTGGATGAAACATCTGATATAACACTTCCAAGTGAAAAACAGTACCTTAACCAGCAATATAAAAGGAGCATGTAACATGTCCATAACCTGATGGCACATTATCAAAGTCATTGATATACTATAATTGGTTCTGGTGCAAAAATAAAATAAAAGAGAATAACGCGCATATATTCCTAACGGAATCGTATCTTATGCTGCAAGTTCAAACAATTGATGGATGAATTCTTTCTGATTTTGGACAGACTGGTCCCGTAAATCAAGCTGTTCTTTTTTAATCATATGCATGGCTTCTACTCCAGAAAGAATGGATTTAGCTGTGTCAAAATATTTGAACCCTAGCATAGAACGGATTCGCTTCTTTATAAAGCGATGATCTTGTTCTACTATGTTATTCTAGTACTTTTGTTGTCTAAGTTGCATACCATCAGGTATGCTTTTTTCTTTTTTCAACTGTTCAATTGCTATCGGATAAGCTGGATTCTTATCGACTGTTATCACACGTGGCTTTGAAACATGAAAAGACCGCAAAGCTTTCTTGAAAAAGCGCTTTGCAGCCTTCTGGTCTCTTGTTTTATTTAGGAAAAAATCAATTGTGTTTCCTTTCGAATCAACAGCACGATACAGATACATCCATTGACCTTTTACTTTGATATATGTTTCATCGACTCTCCAAGAGTCATTTGTTTGTTTGAGGTGACGGCGGATTCGTTTGTCCAATTCAGGACCATACTGATGAACCCAACGCATAATCGTTGTATGAGAAATGGATAAACCCCGTTCTTCTAGCATTTCCACCAAATTACGAAAACTGAGGTTGTACCGTAGGTACCATCTTATCGTTAACAAAATAATATCAGGCTGATAATGCTTCCATTTGAATACATTTTCCTTTTCCATAACAATTACGCACCCTTTTTAAAGTAATAGTAACAGTATGTCCAAGATTTATAGATTCATTGCAATTGTCCTTAAGTTTTTGCACCAGAACCAACTTGTTGATGCTTTCATTTCCCTCTACCCCCTTGAATGAAACTCAATATTCCGTAAATACTATAGACACATGGTTATCTTTCCTCTGTTTTTCTTGGGTGAGCAGTTAGCTTTTGCTAGCTGCTCTTTTATTCTTTTCGTATTGTTGCTGCCATAAAGTATGGAGGACCATTCTTTCCATATTTCATTACCTCGTCAACATCCTGCAATTGTTGGATACCTTCCTCATCGTTACGATCACCAGGAATAATAATTGATGTGCAATATAATGGTGTAACTGACTCCTCATCATAAATTTTCTCTTTATCGTACATATCAATCCATTCCCCTTTGTATTAAAATGAAATTTTTGTACATAGTCATTCTTATTTAACAACAATATGTCTAAATTGATATTTACACTTATGCATCAGTTCATAAGCCGCTTCTAATATTAAAGAACTTCATAGAATACAATACAGGACAAGTTTTCTTACAAACTGGTCCAAGTAAAATTTAAAAGAAGGTGAATAACAAATGGCTATCGTACCTCCATTTATAGCTTCTAGAAGATTTACATCCACACTAGGTGCAGGAACAGGGACAGGTGCTGCGTTTGCAATTGCTGCTACGGCTTGTCTAAATGATGCTGGTGCAGCTGCTACAGCATTTCCAGTTTTTACGTATTATAACCTTTATGTGAATGGTGTGCTTCAACCAGGGGGAAGTTCTACTGTTACTACTGGTGCAGCTGGTGCAATCACAATTCCAGGAGGAGACACATTGGATCCAGGAATTCCAATTACCGTTGAATTTATCGTAACTTAATCCACATTTTTTACTTTTGGACAGATTTCTTTATTAAGGAAATCTGTCCTTTTTTTAACTAATAGTAATGAATTGCAGAATAATTGAAGCTCCTTGTACTGGAGCTTCGGGGGCTAACAAAGTTAACTGTCCCGTTACAACCTGGTATGAAGTTAGTGGCTGAAGAATTCCATTTATAAATAAATTAATATAGGAAACATCACTTGGTGACAATATCTGCGTTGTTCCATATTGAGGTAAGCCATCAGCATTTGTATATATGAGTTTTTGTCCATCTGAAAAAGTAAAATACAATACATTTGTCGTTTGTATCGCTCCAGTTGGACCTGTTACTCCGGTTGGACCCGTTGCCCCAGTTAGACCCGTTACTCCAGTTGGACCTGTTACTCCGGTTGGACCCGTTACTCCAGTTGGACCTGTTACTCCGGTTGGACCCGTTGCCCCAGTTAGACCCGTTATTCCAGTTGGGCCTGTTACTCCGGTTGGACCCGTTACTCCGGTTGGACCCGTTACTCCAGTTGGACCTGTTACTCCGGTTAGACCCGTTGCCCCAGTTAGACCCGTTACTCCAGTTGGGCCTGTTACTCCGGTTGGACCCGTTACTCCGGTTGGACCCGTTGCCCCAGTTAGACCCGTTACTCCAGTTAGACCCGTTACTCCAGTTGGGCCTGTTACTCCGGTTGGACCCGTTACTCCGGTTGGACCCGTTGCCCCAGTTAGACCCGTTACTCCAGTTGGGCCTGTTACTCCGATTGGACCCGTTACTCCGGTTGGACCCGTTACTCCAGTTGGACCCGTTACTCCGGTTGGACCTGTGGTTCCCGTTGGGCCTGTGGTTCCCGTTGGAAAAGTAATGGATGGGAGTGGTGGGAGAGTCGGCCCTATAGTTGCAGGATTTATAAACCTTTGAGTATCAGATAACCTTCTAAATCGATTCATATAAAAACCTCCTTCCTTTCATATTTATTAAATGTAAAATTAAAGGAATTGTTAAACCCGGATTCCTTCCTCAAGCTTTATTACTTTTTCTTTTCATTAGACAACTTACATTTTAAAAAAATCCGCATATAATATCATACACCTAATCACTTTATAGTTTTGGTCCAAAGAGCACTTGTATACGGTGTTCTTTTACATTATTCCCTTTACTACTAAAATAAGATTTTTGTTCGACATCAGTATATCTATACATACTGAAATCAATAATTGGACTTAAGTACTAGTACTTAAGTCGTTTCTAATATTAAAGAACTTCATAGAATACAATGTAGGACAAATTTTATAACAAACTAGTTCTAGTAAAAATAAGAAAGGGGTGAATTACAAATGGCAATAATACCACCATTTATAGCTTCCAGAAGATTTATTTCTACAATAGCTGCGGGTACAGGTACAGGTGCTACGTTTGCGATTGTTGCTACAGCTTTCACTAATGATACAGGTGGAACCTCAACATTCCCAAATTCGTTCACATATTATAACCTCTACATCAATGGCATACTTCAAGTAGGCAATACCTCAACTATTACTGTTGGTCCTTCTTCAATTACCATCCCTGGCGGAGATGCACTTGA
This sequence comes from Bacillus silvicola, assembly GCF_050524305.1. NCBI lineage: Bacteria > Bacillati > Bacillota > Bacilli > Caryophanales > Bacillaceae > Bacillus > Bacillus silvicola. The sequence continues at coordinate 317,561 of NZ_JBNGVC010000017.1, read as the reverse complement.
TCCAGCGACTCCAGTTACAGTCGAGTTTATTGTAACTTAATCTATTTTTTATTTTTGGACAGGTTTTCCTAATAAGAAAACCTGTCTTTTTCTACTAAAATGAAGTTTTTATACGCTTTTACACACATTTAAAAATAAATTCATATGATATTACATATTCCTCTCTTTTACAAAATGGATCTTGGTCAGAAGAGCACTTTTACGAAGTGCTCTTTTCTCATGGAATAAAAACTTGTCACATTTAAACCTGACAAGCATACGTTATTGTATGGAGACTCTCCACTCATAGCAATCTACCTTTCAAAGAGCATACTTATTAGTGTGCTCTTTTCATTTGCCACTGTTGCGATAGGTAAGACTTTGAAGTTATCTCCATCTTTTCCCCCGCTTAACACTGTACGTGCGACTTTCATCGCATACAGCGTCCCATCTTATTCTTCTATACTAAAGCAACTAGATTACAAACAATTTTGTACTCACCAACGTATTAATTCCCCTTTCTTACGAAAGGTCACATCATCTTACTCGATCCTGTGAGTTACATCTAATTGATTTAGTTTTCAAAGAACAAGACTAGGGACTATCCCTCCACATTCGTTACATGCTTCTTCGGTACTATGCCCCCACCTTCACAAGAATGAAGCAATTTCGGTTCGTTAGAACCTTATATGCACCTGTCTGCTAGTAGGCTTTGATGACAGTTTCTTGCTTACCACGTTCCAATTGACTTAGCTATACATATATCCTTAGGTGCTTGCTTTAAGCCTGTTATCTTTACACCTTCATCGTTAGATGTTCCGAATTTCATATCATTTACTCTTACTTTTCGGTAGATAACGTCGTCATTGACGACATACACATTTCTAATGTATTAAGCGTTTAGACCCGTACATTCGCAAGTTCGCCAGTCCATCTGGACATTCTCACCATAGATATTTTGTAGCATCCCGACCTATCCATCACCATATGATTTTTCACTTAGGTTTTGTTCAGCCGACTTCACCTAGCTTCATACAACTTGTGACTACTATCACGCCTTGCATGTAGGAGTATCAGATAAGTAGTTTCAGCTCAACCTGACGGCTTTCATTCCTACTTTCAGTCAATCAGTTGTTGTTATCAAATTGATAACCCTCCTATTTCGTGTTTGCACACTTATGAGGAAACGTGTCGCACAATTAGCGCTTTTGTTATAATTTATGAACATATTTTAGACCTGAAAATCCTACCGAATATTTTTAGGATAAATTTACCTGGTGAATTATCAGAAATTCCGCGTTATTCTGAACGTGTTGAATAACCCAATACATTCAACAATGCTCCTGATTGCATACTTAGTATGCATCACCTATACAGATACCTTAGCTAATACGTCCCCCTAATCGTCGTTATTGCTAAAGTATCTTTTATACGCCCTGTGTGCAGGGCTTTTTTATTTCAGTGATGATGCTCTTTTTCCCATCTCATTATCGATGCTTTTAGTCCAATTTTTTAATAAAATTCAAATTTAATTAATATCCGCTATCCTGTCTCTCAAAGTTCTCTGCATTCTTCTCCTTATACGAATCAATAACGTCCTCATAAGTAAATCCATACAAGTAGCAAATACGAAAGAAAATACCAAACGTTCTTCTCAAATGTCCCATCGTTGTAGTTAAATCTCTGTACTGACACCATGCTCTTTTTGCAGTCAACACATCTTGCATATACCATTCGAACAGCATATTTACATTGCTCGTATCTTTTCTCATAATTGATTGCATACTGAATGATGGAATAAATTCATGTCTCCATGTACATTTATCTAATTCAATTACAATGTTCATAAGAAAATGAAGACCATCGATTAACTCTTCTAATAGTCCATTCTTAGGAATTCCAAATCCTGTGCTCCACATCTTAAACGCCCGAGTTTCATTCCATGCTTCACTGATCTCCACCAGTAATGCACGAAACAGCATATCCATTTTGTCATTCCCTTTATATCCAATTCGTTTATCCAGTTCTTTTTGCATTTCAAAAAGTTCCGTAATATAAAAAGTTTGTTTCTTCTCTTCTGATGTAATTGTGTGTAATTAAATCATTATAAGTTCACTCCAAGTTTGTATTTTAGTAAGAATATAGTCACACTAATTAAAAGCCAGCTGACTAAAATAATTGCCATTTCCTTTTTAAAGCTCACTCTTCTCCCTCAAACGAGCATTCGAACAAATCTCGAAGCCCGTCCTTGGATTTATAAATACCTCTATCAATCAGTTGATCTATGATGTGTTGATGCAAAATTACCCCACCATGTCCTCGACACAAAATTGTAGTTCCATACTTTTTGTAGGAAAGTAATTTACTGGAGCATCTTTCTCATTAATTGTTACACAGCCTAAAACACCATCAAATTTATTATCTTCAGTCTGAACAGAAACGAATGTAAAGAATGGAAATGCACACGGTATAGCTGTCTATGATACTTCTTCTCATGCACAAAATAATTTAAATCATATTGTCTTAGATAATAACGAAGTAGCAAATTTGAAATTAGGACTAAGTGAAGCAATTGCTGTGAATGGTAATGTAGATTTTTTTGAAGTTACCAATAACAAAGTACATGATAACAACATTGGAATTGTTCGTAACAATATTGGCCATCACAATTCATCCATCAATAATCCTAGTTATAATGAATATTCAGCTGATGGTATTTACGTGGATGGTGGGAAAGACATTATCATTGAGCAAAATCAAAGATACGAAAACGACCTCGGTATTGAAGTAGCTAGCGAACATGCAGGAAAAGGAGCAAGTCAAATTACTGTTAGAGATAATACAATATCCAACAATATAATGAGCGGCATTGCAATTGGTGGATATGACAGTCAGCAAGGATATGCCAAAAATAACACGATAACTAATAATATTATTTATAAAAATGATACAAAAGATCAAGAGAATGGACAAATTGAATTAAATCACGATATCCGCAACAATGTAATTACCAATAACCACATCTATGCAAGTAATAGCCGTATTTTTATTAGCAATAATTTTAATAAAAACACCGGAAACAAAATTGATTACAATTATTACCATTGTGAGTTCGATTAAAATAATGGTTTTTGGCAATGGAAAAGAAAAATGTATAAAGGATTTTCATCTTATCAAGCAAGTTTGAATCAAGAAGGAAATGAACAACATAGTGTATTTAGCAAATTACTCCTTCATTCAAAGCAATTATAAACTAGAACAAATCTACTAAAACATCTTTTTCTTATCTCAATTCCCCTACCCTTTAAAGTCAAGGACAAATTAAAAGTTGTAGTTTCAATTGAAACTACAACTTTTCCATTTACATAAGTTTGATAAGCAGTAATATAGTATTTCCTATCTTTACTATTGTGTACTTTATTCAGTAAAGAACTATTTTATCTTTTTACACTACAGTTAAAGTAGATCCCCTCAAATACCTTAAAAAAGACCGCAGCTATTAAGCCACAGTCTATAAAATTCAAAAACACATCGCAAACTCAAATTTTACGGAAAATACACAGAAACCGCCCTTAAAGGCAGTTTCATATGCAGCAGTGTATTCTAAAAAAACGAAACCTATTTTACCAAAAATTTTTCTAACTTTTTATCGATGATTCTCTATATTTCCATACGTTTCATATGACTTTTACTGTACCATCTCACTATTAACAAAATAATGTCCGGCTCATAATGCTTCCACTTGAACAAATCTTTTGTTTCCATGCCGATCACACACCTTTATTGAGTAGTAGTATCCGTATGTTCAAGTTTAATAGATTTTTTGCACAGAACTATTTTTCTTATATTTTTTTAATAACCCTATTAAGTTTTTTGTAAAATTCACCTTTTGTTTTCACACGATTAAACTGATCCGGATTAATATTAGCTTTTTGCGAGAGTGCTACAATCTCTTCTTTTGTAATTGAATCTTTAGTATTTATAGACGCTATATTTGTATATTTTCCATCTTCTGTTTTTGGAATTTCTAAAATCCCTTTATTTACAAGATCCACTACAGCCTTATGCTCTGAAGAATGTGTTTCTACACCAGTAATTTTCCAATTATGCATAACTTTTGGCGTGTATACACCATTCTTTACTTCTTTTAAATATGTAATAGCAAGGTTACGGATGGTTCCACCTGTTTCTCCGAATGCATTCTCTTGTTTAGATGACCAAATTTGTTCAAACTTACGTCCCTCCAAAGCTCCTCCTTTTGCCTGAAGAGCCTCCATTCTATATGCATTCATTCCCAGCGTCATAACATCGTTCATTTCGATTGGTTTATTTGTACGAATAGATCTTAAATTTGTAATTCTACTTCCATATGGTTTTGTTAAATCAATTTCATATTTTACGCCCCCAAAGAAATCGTTCGTACTGTATTTAGACGCACGGCGGGTTTTATCAAAGCTAACTGTTACATCTCCGGCACGAGATGAGTTAAAATACCCTGCCGCCCATTCCATGTAGTCTTTTAAATCTTTTCCAGTTATCTTATATACTGTAATTTCTCCCAATGCATATTGATAATTATACGCAATATCTTTCTTCTTAATAGGACCTACATCCAAACGGGCATAATCGTTATCAATTTGATGGGCTACTACATCTGCTTTGCTGTAATAGAGCATGACTTCATGAAAAAAATCTGATAAAGGTGTCTCTTGTATTTGCACACTTGGAATACCTTTTATTTCATTTTCAGGAACAAGATTTCTACCCTTTAATTGAGCGACTACAACATTTGCATCTCCTCTCGCATACTCGTGAAAAGGAGTTAATGTTTCTTCTAGTGTAGGATCAGATAATACCGTTGTTCCATCAGCATTTTTTACAGGTATAGCGGTAGCTGTTTTATTTTTTAAAACCGGCTTTCCATCTTGCTTTGTAAAAGTAAGGTCAATACGTGAGATATGCGTTCCATATTTATCTGGTTCTGTAATAATAACACCATTTACAACTTCTTTTTTTACAAGTTTATGCATATGAGCTGCAAAAATGGCGCTTAGTTCCGGACAAGCATTCGCAATATCTTGAACTCCAGTACCAGGGATTCCATTCTCATTTTCTAGGCCCATATGCATAACCCCTACCATTACATCTACTTTACCTTCTAATTCTTTAATTGCCTTTTTTGTCTCTTCTACTGGATTTTTCACCACTAAACCATCCAAATGATTTGTCCCTTTTTCAAAGTCACTAATCATTGGTGTATTCATACCAATAATCCCGACTTTAATTCCACCTTTTTCAACAATCGTATATGCAGGAAGAAAACGCTCTCCATTTTCCTTGTAAATATTTCCTGCTAACGTCTTTCCCTTATATTGCTCACTAACTTTTTTCAATGTATCTAATCCAAAGTTGAATTCATGATTTCCAAATGCCCACGCATCATATCCCATTGCGTTCATCGCTACCATCATTGGAGATTGTGGCTTATCATTGAATAATTCTACCGAGTTACCTTGAATTGTATCCCCTGCATCTAATAATATGGTATTTGGATTTTCTTGACGTACCTTCTCTATAACCGTATAAAGTTGCGTTAAACTTCCACTCGTATTTGCCCCATCAAGTGCATAATCCCAAGGCATAAATCTACCATGAATATCTGCAGTACCTAACAATGTAATATTAACATCAGATTCCTCAGCCTTAGAGATAGCTGGTTTGACTGTTACTGCCGTAACTAGAAGCATAAGAATAATAAAATAACATACATAGTTCTTCCATTTCATTTTTTGCATAATAACAATATTTCTCCCCTTTTTGTACCGTCATAAAGTTGCTTGAACTTTAAAAATGTAACTTATTATTTGGAAAACTTCAACTGTAAAAGATAATTTTGGTGCTGGTTCTGTTGCAAAAATAAAAGAGAGTAAAGTATATACCCCTAACAGAGTTGCACTTACGCCACTCGTCCAAACAATTGATGGATAAATTCTTTCTAATTTTGAACAGACTGGTCCAATAAATCAATCTATTCTTTTTTGATCACATGAAAACAGATAATAAAGGTATTTAATTTAGGTGTTATAAATGCAATTACCACATATCATTATTAAACTAACAAATGAAAGTGAAGCAACAAGAAGAACAGCAAAAACAACAAGAACAAGAAAATCAAAATAAACAAAAAGAAGCAACTCCTCAGCAAAAAACAAATCAAGCATCAGAACAGAATGGCACTTGTAATATTTGTCACTTTACCTATAAATTGGCCACAGTTGGAAGCATAAGTTGGCCAGAAAACACTTGTTTTCGCAGATAATAATCTAATTATTCAACGGAATTGGAAGTATAAATTGGCCGTAAGTTAATTATTAACCCATAAATTGGCCGAAAATTTTAATAAGAAGCATAAAGTTAACAAGAGGTAAGGTGTTTTTATGCTAAAAAAACCTAGATTATCAATAAAACCTTCACTAAAAATAGCACCAACAATAACCGAATCTCTTACGCTAATCCTAATTCTATAAATAAAAAGTCGATTTCCTGTACGTTAAGAAATCGACTTTTTAATGAGTAATTTAATGTCTTTATTAGAAATGAGCTTGATTAAATTAAATCCAAAATATCTTTTGGGGTATTTAATACATAATCAGCTTTTTCAAAACCTTCTTTTGTCTTTGAGCCCCATAAAGCGAGTGCGAATTTAACACCAGTACTTTTCGCACATTGCATATCGTATATAGAGTCTCCAATGTATACTGCCTCATTATTAGGAACATCTAATTGTTTCAAACAAGCTAATAATGGTTCAGGGTGTGGTTTGTGTTTATCCGTATCACACGCACAAATTGTATGTTCAAAATGACCGCTTAGACCAAATGGCTCGAACTCATCTATTAATTCTTGCTTAGTTTTTGATGTAACAATACCAAGCTTTAATTTACTAAGGGATAACTCTTTAATAATGCTTTCTAATTCTTCAAACACGGAGACTTCATGAGAAAAATCTAGTACAGATTTGGCCCATTTCGGATGAACAACGTCTATATTTTGTACATTTAATTTTTTTAAGGTTTCTTTTCCAGGAATCCCTAATGCAAATCTTAAATCTTGTAACGCATAATCTTCCTTTAGTTCTTCTTTTAAAACTTTTTGTAAGGATTTTAGTATTGCTTTTTCTGTGTCTAAAATTGTGCCGTCTACGTCAAAAACAAGAGATGTTATCAAAATAAATCCTCCCTATTTTTTAATCTTCACTTGCAATTACTACTTCAACACCGTTTTCTTTCAAAGTGTTATATAAATCATTAGACATAACTTGATTTGTAATGAGTGTGTCTATAGATTCAAGCGTTAAACCCTTATAATTTCGTCGCTGATTCCATTTAGTGTGATCTGCCACTAAAATAACTTGATCAGCATGTGTTATTAATTCACGCTTGAAATAAATATCTTCTTCAAAACCATAGTATATCCCGTCTTCTGTAATACCTGCGGTTCCAATGAACACCTTGTCAAAGTGATAATCTTTGAGTTTTTCAGTGGTAGAAGTCCCCGTAGTATGTCGAGAAACCTTATTTAAAGTTCCTCCCAAAAGGTGAATAGTCGTATCTTCAGATTGAGCTAACATATAAGCAGTATCAATCGAATTCGTCACAATAGTTACGTTCTTTGATTGCAAATGTTGCGCTACAAAGTTGACTGTTGTTGAAACGTCTAAATAAATCATGTCATTGTTTGCAATTATATTTGCAGCTTTCATTCCAATCAATTTTTTCGTTGCTAATTCAGTCTGTGACCGCTCTTGATAAGTATCAATTTTCTTATGAAAAGTAGCTAAAGCTACTCCACCATAGGTTCTAACTATTGCTTTATTTCTTGACAGTTTTACTATATCTCTTCTTGCAGTATCTCGTGAGATATGAAACATTTCACACATTTGTTTTATATTCATGGTTTTATGTGTTTCTAAATAATTAAGGACTCGTATCAATCGTTCTTCTTGATTCATAAATAACCTCCTTAAAGGAATTTTAAGTCAAAATAAGTTAATATTCAAGTGATTTTAAGTCATATAATATAAAAATATCTCTGAAACTAAGTAGTTTCAAGTAAAAATGGTAAAACTTTATATTAAAGCCTTTATAATTTCAAGCGATTTTATGAATGATTTAAAAGTTTATCCTGGAATCATAAGTTGGCCGTAAACTAAAAGAAGCATAAGTTGGCCAAAACGGCCATCTTATGCTTCTTTTTACAATATTAAAGGTAATAAAAATAGTAAAGGCGAAAAGATTTATCATATGCCTGGTCAACAGTTTTATGATAAAACGAATGCTGAGGAAATGTTCTGTTCAGCAGCTGAAGCACAAGCTGCAGGATATAGAGCATCAAAAAGATAGCACTAAAAAAGCCGTCTCGATTTGAGATGGTTTTTTCTATCCACTGCTTCCCTCCTCACTATCTACACAAACTCCATGTTGCTGTCCAATCCTGACTCCCACTCTTCGCATAGCATGCACTAAAAAGGCGGTTCATGCTTAATATGTCAAACTATTATTACGATCGTTCACATAAGTGCTGCTGGAAAAGTGTAAAAAGTGCGACTGTGAATGTCATTGTGAGCCTCGCTACCAAACGTATACATCAGGCCTTTATTCCGTAATGCGAACACGGACTTCATCCAAGTTTCTGCACTTAATCAAACAGACGAACCGCAAACCGTAACTATAGCGGTTCAGAATTACCAAGACACTTGCGATGGTGACATATACCCATCGTATGGATACCTTTGTGGCGAGTTAATTAACGAAGGCGGTTCAGATATTGAAGTATGTAACGGCAACGAAAGTGGATGTATTTATTGCGAGCCGGAAGGAATCAATCAGTTTGTTGGACCGGCTACATTTACGATTCCACCTCGGCAGTTGTATAGCGTAAGGGTGTTTATCCCAGCTGACCCGCTTATACCGGTAGAACCGATATACGTAGTTTGAGTTTCATTTTCGGTAGATCCTAGCAGACCAAGTGACCCTTTTTATCCCACCGCCCCTGGTCACCCTGTTACCATAAACACATGGGGCATTCAGGCGTGATTCAGCAAGGTAATACGGTTTTGAACGGGCAGTTTACGAGGTTTCCAGGCGAACTTTTTTAACATAATAAAACAAGAGCCGTCCAATTAAGGACAGCTCTTATTTTACTTCACATACACAAAAGATTCATTTGCTGTTACATAGTATGTTTTTCCTTTGCTATTGTGTACTTTATATTGTGACAATCCATTGACAGTTACTTTCGCATCAATCGTGAATCCTAATCCTGCATCTACTACTCCGGCAACATCTTTATCCTGCCAAGATGGAGATTCATAGAAACGTAAATTGTCCACTTTAGAAATAGCTCTTTTACCAGATATAGTAGAAGCTTCCTCACCATAGTAACGAATGTATGAAGAATCATATAAGGATGTTTCTTTAAGAATTACTACACGAAAAAGACATTGTTAAATTTAAGCAAGAATTTTTTCCTTATTACTCTCAATACCATGAAGAATCCCTTTATATTTTCTAGAAAATATAATTGATAACATTACATAATTAAAAAATAAGCTAATAAAAACACCAAATATATTCAAGTTAAACACATAAATGGTAATAACCATCATTACAAAAGTAATTAAATTTATTATAGCTGTTTTTATTAAAACATAATTACTTTGCCCTATAGCTTGTAAAGCATATTTATAAACATTATGTAACGGATTAAAGATATTAGCTATTATAATAAAGGTAAGTATACTTGCAGCATAATTAATTAAATTTGTATCATTTGTAATAAAGGCTACAACCTCATATTTTAAAAATACAAAAATAATACTTAAAAACATGTAAAATACCATAATAAGTCCTAAGGTTACCCTAGGAAGTTCCTTTAAATCCATTAATTGTTTAGATCCGTACCTTTCACTAACTAAAGTTAAAATGGCAGAAGAATACATATACATTGGAATTAATATAATACTTAAAATTTGAGAAACTAATAAATATCCTGATAATTGTATATCTCCTGTTCGAGCAATCATAGCATTTACACCTATAATGAAAATACCGCCTTCTAAAATCTCTTGACCAACTAGAGAAGTGCTCTTTTTACATAAGAACTTTAAATTATTAATATATATTTTAAAGTTTAGAAAAGTAATTTTTAATTGTTTTCTACACAAATACATATAAAAAAATAAATTTATACTTAAAGCAATTATAGTTGCTATAGCCGAACCACTTATTCCTAATTTCGGAAAACCAAAGTTACCAAAAATCAGAAGATAATTTAATATTACATTCAAGATTGAGGCCACCGTTGAACCAATAAAAATCCATTTAGTTTCTTTTATTATTTTAAAGAAAGTCGAAAATGTAAATAATAATAATTGAATTAATATATATACACTCATAATAGTTAAATATTGAATAGAGTCCTCTAAAATATTTCCTTCAAAACCAAAAACTATAGATAATAAGGGCCTTTGAAATATGAGTAATAACAACGCCAAAGAAATACCTATAATTATATTAAGAAAAATAGAAGATATAAAATAATTATTAAATGATTTTATATCTTCTTGTCCCATGCTTCTTGATCCATAAATATTAAAGGAAACTGACATTACTCCTAATATGCCTGCAAATGTGAATAAAAGTGAACTCACTACACCAATAGCTCCATAAGCTTCAACAGAGATTCTCCCAATCATTGCTTGATCTACTAATTTAATTAATAACCCAGCTATTGAATTCACAACTAGTGGTATAGCTATATGATTAATTTCTTTAATGCTGTTAAGATAATTAAACCTCATGCTGATAGCTCTTTATAAATATCAGATTCAATTAAATTAGAAGATATAATACTCAATAAAGGGAAGTCTAATAAAAATTCTTTTATTGTCTCTTTACTCATATCTTCAGTTATTCCATATTCCTCTGATATTTTATCAGAAATGAATTTAAAATCTTTTCCTTTAGAAATATAATATAAAATTTCTGCACCTATATAGTTTGTTACGTAGTATTCTAGGGCAATTGGATCAAAAAAAACATATTTATCGCCCTCTTGTCTGAATATTATATTTTTCTTACCCTGAATAATAAAACATTTAATTTCATCCATTTGCTACACTCTCCTCAAAAAAGCAACTATTATCCGAACCATATATTGAGTTTGTTAAATTAAAGGCAGAAGATCTACATCCACCTCCACACCACTTATGACTACAGGTACCACATTTACCATTTATATTATCAAAGGATATATTTCTTAACTTATTGAAAACAGAAGATTCATTCCAGATTTCCTTAATTGATGTACTTTTTATGTTACCAGCTCTAAATTGATCAATTCCCATCATTAAATCACAACCAAATACATCACCATTATATGCAATAGAACAAGCTTTCACACCTGCTTGACATGATATTTCCCTTTCCTTTGTATGTATATCCGTTAAGTTCAGATCTTGATCCCAAACAGATAACAAATCTAAACGATTATAATGTTCTAAAGGAAAATAATATAACCAAAACACAGGACTTTCATTAGGTGGAATTATTTTGAAATTTAATTTGATATCCCCTCTACTTTTCATTTCAGATAGATTTAAAAACATAGGATACCAATTATTCTTATCCGCTAATATACTTCCATCAGAAGCTCTACCTGTTGGACAAACTACCATGACTGTCATATAAGTTATTCCTAATAATTCATTCAGTTTAATTGTATTAATAAGGTCATTAACGTTGGTTTTATTTAACGTAAAAAGAGTAGATACTGGTAAATTATATTTTTGTAAATTTTTAATACCTTTAATTGTCTTTTTAAAACTACCATGACCACGGATTATATCGTGCACTTCTGGACAACTTCCATCTAAAGTAATACATATTCTATCAAAATCAAATTTTGATAATTTACTTGCAACTTTATCACTTATTAAAATTCCATTAGAATTAATTATTTTAGCAAATTTATATTTTTGAGTTGCACTTAATATCTCAAAAAAATCATCTCTAATAAAAGGCTCGCCACCAGTTAAGGAAATCCTATGAACGTTCATATCATCTAAGTCTTGAAATAAATTATTTAAATGATTTAGATCCATCTCCTCATTTTTTGTTTCAAATGGACTAGATGATGCATAGCAATAATCACATTTTAAATTACATCTATTAGTAATACTTATATCTACTAAAGAAGGAGCCGAATAGTAATTTCTCACAAAAACACTTCCTTTCATATACTAAAATTTGATGTAAACAGGAGTAGATTAAATTCTACTCCTGTAAATGTAAATTAGTGTTTTCCCCAAACGCTTTGACGAATAGTTACAGGTTTTTCAAATTCCTTTTTCATATCAAACATCTCCTTTAGAAATAATATTATAAATTTATTAGATTAGAAATTATCAATTGTGAATATTTACCTATTCGCAATACCACTATAACATGGCTTCTACAATATAATTGTTGATAATTTCGAATATTCCGCAGATAGTTCCAACACAAATTCATTCATTATTTTAAACTAAAGTTTTATTAATTATATTTACCCTTCTTTAATTGAATATAGGTAACATAATTTCTTTTGTAATTCTAAATTAGTGTTTTCCCCAAACGCTCTGACGAATAGTTACAGGTTTTTCAAATTCCTTTTTCATATCAAACACCTCCTTTAGAAATAATATTATAAATTTATTAGATTAGAAATTATCAATTGTGAATATTTTCCTATTCACAATATCACTATAACATGGCTTCTATAATTTGATTCTTGATAATTTTGAATATTTCGTGTATAATTCCGACACATATCCTTACATTGTTTTAAACTGGAGTTTTATTAATCATATTCATCCTTCTTTAAATGAATATAGGTAACATAATTTCTCTTGTAATTCTAAATTAGTGTTTTCCCCAAACGCTCTGACGAATAGTTACAGGTTTTTCAAATTCCTTTTTCATATCAAACACCTCCTTTAGAAGTAATATTATAAATTTATTAGATTAGAAATTATCAATTGTGAATATTTTCCTATTCACAATATCACTATAACATGGCTTCTATAATATAATTCTCAATAATTTTGAATATTTTGTGTATGGTTTCGATATATAATCATATCTTGTTTTAAAATAAAATTTTATAAACCTTGCTAAAGGAAATAAAACATTTTAATTATTGACGAAAAAAAAGAGAATGCCCCATCATTAAACAAATCGTGCCTCTGTTTTTACAGAGGCTTTTGTTATACTCTTTTTCATCTCTTAAATTTGAAGGGTTTCTTTTACATGTATAAATAAATTTTCTAATAAGCCTGGTGTAGATTCTAATCCCTCCTTTTCACTCTCTTCTGTTACAGCACTTACAAACTCCCACATTACTTGTGGCCTAATAGTTCTACAAATCGTTTTTCACGCATTTCAAATGTTTTTATCTTCATTTTGAACACCGCCCTTATTTAATACTTTTCTTTCCTGATAATAGTAATACCCGCGTTATTATCTCTTGTCAGTAGATTACAATATTATGTATAATGAAAATATCATTTTCCCAATAAATGTTAATAAAGAGATGCTATAAGTACATACAAAACGTATCATCAGCAATCGATATATTAACAGATTTATTCTATGTATACTCAGATACATACATAGGAATCAAAACTATGGAATTTTATGTACAGATTGAATTAATACAAGATGGAAGATTGGTAGCAAATGTACTCAAGGAAAAAAGAGTGTTCGATTTGATTAATGTTATAAAACTACTTGAAGTGACATCTACCGAACAAATTGAAAACATATTCAGGGGGAATTTCAAATGAAAACATTTGGTAAAGTATTATTAGCAGGAACATTGGCTCTTGGCGGTTTAACAGCAATGAACGTGGAAACACCCAAAGCTCAAGCAGATGGAGCGAGCGAATTTTGCCGATACATTTGTGGTCCTAAAGAAACGTTGAACAATTTCACAATTCAACTTTCAAATACAGAATACAAAATGGGACAAAATATTATCCTACGAGCAACAAATGATAATGCATATGATGTACATTACCAAGCATCTGTAGAAAAACAATACGATACTGGTTGGGATTATTATGACGCTGATTTTCGCTATGGTTCACTATTACCAGCTGGAACAAACGTATATGAAGATTTTGATGCTGAGACTGGCAATGGTGGAGCAATTTCTGAACCAGGAACATATCGCATGAAAATTGAAGTAACGCATGCTAATGGCCACGTTGACACAATGTACACAGCGCCAATTACATTAGTAAATTAAATAAGGAGTTCGCTTCACATCTTATAGTATATATTTTAATAATGTCATTAAATATTTACATGGACATAATGGATAATGAAAGGAAGGTTTATACCTTCCTTTTTCTTATATTTTAGAATAAATAACGTATCCCTCCTGAATGTTGTATATAAAAAAACAAGGCAACACCTGTCATGATAATTAAAAATACTTGATAATAATCAATCATCTGTAATACCCCCTTCATACAAAAATAAGCTCAACAAAATATTCACTTAATACACATGTAATAAGGTCAAACAATGTAAAATTCAGCTACAATCTCATTCATAATTTTTAAAATTAATTCTCTCCTTCTTTTAAGAATACTTCTAAACTTGATAGATTACGTTATATCGCTACTCTTGTATGCAGAATTACATATCAACCTCCATTGAAAAACATTCTCAATGTAACTATAATGGTTTCAGGAGGTGATATTTTCACTTCCTTTTCAAATCTCACAATATATTAAAGGAGGAACTAGCATTATGAAAAAAGTTATTTTAGCAGGGGCACTAGGAATTGCAGTACTATCAGGTATGAACTTACCAGGAGCAGAGGCACCAAAAGCGAGTGCAGCAACTACAAATTTAGAAATTCAAGAAGTTACAAAATATTACTCTATGAGTTCTTACGAAGTGTCTCAAAAGGAAACATTTAATCTCAATAAAGGAGAAGAACTTACAGTCTTTGTACAAAATTCTGGGTTTCCAATTTCTTATACGGTCTTTGATGCAGATAATCAAATAATGGGCACCTACAATGCTAATTCACCATATGGTCGCGTATTCAAAGCACAAAAAGATGGTAATATTTCTGTACAATTTCAAGCGGGTGCAAATTCTTCATACATGAAGAAGATGAATTTCACAGCTAAATTTGCAGTTTCTAAACTTAACTAACAATCAAAATTTCATTATCCTCTTTCAAAAAATTAAAAAGGTATATCCCTTCAACGGGATATACCTTTAACTTTAGTGAATTTTATATTGACCAGATAATTGCTCTTGCGCCATACGCACTAAACGTTTGGTAATTTCTCCACCTACTGAACCATTCGCTCGTGCTGTTGAATCCGGTCCAAGTGTAACACCAAACTCCTGAGCAATTTCATACTTCATTTGTTCAATTGCACTTGCTGCAGCTCCTACCAAAATCTCGTTTGAATTATTATTTTCGCGAATTTGCATTTCTTACACACCTCCATTGAATTTGGTAATATCATGCTCTATTTCCAGAAAAATATGTAAAAAGATCAAAAAAAAGACGCATTAAGGTGTCTTTTTTCAATATGTTTTTATCAGAGGCAAAATAAAAAGCAAAGCCTTTTGGCTACGCGCTTGAAGAAGGAGAATTCTTTCGAGGAATTCGTTAAAACAAAAAGAACTTGTAGGAATCTCTACAAGTTCTTTTTAGTTTCAGGTGAATATACGAGACAAACTATCTTACAGATTCATCATAGAAACTACAGGGGTAATGCTTTGACAAATATATTATATAACAAATATTAACAGCCATAAATTTCAATTTTGAAAATTATGTGAATTAAGAACGAAATTAGCTTTTTTCTTAACTATTATTAATTTCGTTTACTACTAACTTCTTTTTCCTTAAATAAACTGCTCGATCCGATTTTTTTGCAACTTCTTGTGAATGCGTAACTACAATTACACATTTATCCTCTTGATGAGCGAGCTCCTGGAACAACTCAATAATCTCATTTGCTGTTTCTCCATCAAGATTTCCTGTCGGCTCATCCGCAATCAATAAATCGACATTGCAAGATAGTGCTCGAGCAATTGCTACACGTTGTTGTTGTCCACCACTTAGTTGCAAGACATTTCGTTTCGCTTCTACTTCTGTGAGCCCTACCTTCTCTAATAATTCTAATGCTCTTGCTTTTTTATTTTGTACCTTCACACCTGTAATTTCCATTGCCGTTAGTACATTCTGAAGAGCGGTCATATAGGTAATCAAATTATAAGATTGGAAAATTACGGATACATTTTGATTACGGTATCGATCCAAACCAATTTTTCGAATATCCTTGCCATTATATAGTACATAACCGTTTTTAGGTATGTCCAGCCCACAACCTAAGCTAAGAGTTGTGGTTTTGCCAGATCCAGAGGGCCCTAAAATCGTGTAAAAATGCCCTTTTTGAAAAGAAAAATTAACATTATCTAGTATCGTTACTTTTTTCCCGTTACTTTCATAATAATAATCTAGGTTTTTAAATTGTAAAATCGTCTCCATATCGAGCCTCCTTATTCATCTTTTAAAAGAATTTGTTTTGGATTTAAGCGTAGAATAGATAATGCTGGAAGAAGCGTTGCTAATATAGCAATAGCTAGTCCAATTCCCCCCATTTTTCCTACATCTTCTCCCGTTACACTTACATCAATTTTATCAATTGGATCTTCGTTTTGGTTTTGTGGAGTACCACCAGCTCCAACCATCATTACACTACCATTTTGTGAATTGTCTTTTTCTTCGCTTGCTGTAGCAATTTCACTCGAAAGTAAGTTATTCCCTACGAATTGAGAAACTTTAGCTCCTGTTGTTAGGGATAATCCTAACGCTAAAATAGCAATACATACTACTTCTACTACGAACTGCGCCATCAGTTTCCATTTTTTCTCTCCAATGGACAATAAAATCCCCATTTCCTTACGACGTGCTTTAATCGATAACATAATGATTAATCCTAAGATAATCGCACCTGCAATAGATACCATATAGATAATCATTTGAGACGTAGAAGCGATATTTTCGATAGGGCCAATCATTTGTTTGTACAATGAATCTTGTGCATCTAACTTAAAATAATTAAAATCAATATCAGATTTTTTTGCTTCTTCTTTAAATGCATCAATGTCTTGTGGATCGTTCAATAAGTACACAACTTGAATACTACTACTCATACCTTCATCTGTTTCTAATTTTTTCAAAGTAGAGTAAGGCATATATAGTTTATTAGCTGGATTCATCATAGGAGGGGGATTTTGACCCATTGGTTGCTCATTCGTTTCGTAAATACCGATAATTTCAACTTCAAGAGTTTCCTTCTTATCCCCTGATTGAACTTTAACTTTATCTCCTACTTTCAAATTGTTTTGTTCCGCTAATCGTTTTTCCATTAAAGCTACATTCTGATCTTGCATCTGTTCTGTAATTGGTTTTCCATCAACGATTTTACTTTTTCCATTTTTAAAACTTTCTTGTAATAAAGTCTTGCGAACTCCTTCTATCATAAGAGAAGAATTCATATCTATTTCTGAACCTGAACCTGATCCTCCCACCATTGCAACGTTACCTTTTCCTTTTCCTTCTCCTTCTGAAGCTCCTACTAATTTAAACCCATCCGCAATTCCGAAATTATTGGTTATATAATTATAGTCTTTTACATGCTTGGACTTCGCTAATTGGTCAGCTTCTTTTGTGTTGAGCTTCGGCGGCTTAGGCATCTCGCCAGTTTCCCTAGCTTGTTGACCTAATTTGTCAAAATCAAGACCTAAAGTAACATCTGCACCTAGTTTTTTTCTTGCTGCATCAGCAGCTTTTTTTGATGCATTTTGGATTGTGAATCCTGCCAGCACTAAATTTGTAACAATCAGGAAGACTGCCATCAAAATTAATGATGTTCCTATTCTTTTTTTCATACTGAGAATTGCGCGTTTTATAAAATTCATTTTTCCTAACCTCCTTGATAGCTGTTATTCTATATACGCTATCTAGAGTTTGTATGGAGTTACTCAGTAGTTTATCTAGAGATATATGGAGTTTATGTGTACTTATTCATTGACCTTAGCAAGAAAAACTGGAACACAAATTAGAATACGCAATCGATTTTGAATATTGGTAGAGAGCCAGTCCATTAATATGGAGTGAGGACGAATGGAATGATCGTACATATAAAACTAGTAAAATAGAAAAAACCACCGAAAGGTGGCTGTTAAGCGGTACGTGTTTGTTCCATTAATTTCACGGTTTTTGTTAGTTTTTCACCATTTCGATAAACGGTTACTTTAATTGTATCTCCCAATTTTTTCTTTTCATATAAATATTTACGGAATTGAACGACATTTTCTATTTTTTGTTCATCCAATGCAATCACAACATCATACTGTTGTAAGCCGCCCTTTTCTGCTGGTGATTGATTTGAGATATTCCCCAACACGGCACCATTTGATATCTCTTTTGGTAATTTTAATTGATTACGTGCAGAATCTGTCATTTTCTCTACATCAAATAACTGTACACCCATCATTGGACGTTTAGCTGTTCCCTCTTTTTCAAGAGACCCTAGGATTGTTTTGGCTATATGAATCGGGATTGCAAATCCAATTCCTTCAACAGCTTGTTGTGCAATTTTACTCGAATTAATTCCAATGACTTCACCCTGTTCATTAAATAAAGCTCCTCCACTATTCCCAGGATTAATAGCTGCATCTGTTTGAATTACCTGTGCTTGCCAATCCACTTGTTGATTTCCAAGTGTACTAACAGGTATTTCTCGTTCCTTGCTACTAATAATCCCCTTTGTTACAGTACCTTCTAGCCCCAATGGATTCCCAATGGCTATTACCGTTTCCCCTGTACGAATTTTTTCTGAGTCTCCAAGTGTTGCCACTCTTTTTACATCTGTCCCGTCAATTTCTAATACCGCTAAATCTAATAATGGATCTGTCCCTACTACTTTAGCGGGAACCTTTTTACCATTATTCAATTTCACTTCTACATTATTCGCACCGTCTATCACATGATTATTTGTAACAATGAAAGCCTTATTACCGTTTTTTTTATATATGACCCCTGATCCCGAACCTGCTTCTTCTGATTGATCTTGCGTATTAAATGCATCTGCATTTTGTTTATAGTTAATGACACCTACGACAACTTCTTTTGCAGATTCAATCATATTTTGAAGGTTGCTCACATCTTCTGGTTTGTAAGAGGTCGGCGTAACCTGATTTACTTCGTTATGTTTAGGAGATTGGTCTACATTTCCTTTGATTTCATTTATATAAGGGATGGTCAATCCAATGGTAATTACACCAATCATTGCACCAATTATTCCTGTGAAAAAATACCCTGTTTTTTTATAGGCTTTATTCCCATTGTTTTCTGTTTGATTTGTATCATAATGTCCCTTTGTGAACATCCCTTTCTCCTTTAATTTCAATTGAATATTTTTATCTTCATATTTGAATTACGATGTATGAATGTGATATTTAAGAATCACCATTTCAAAAAAAAATTTCACCTTTAGGCATGGTTCAGATATAAATTAACTGTTTTTTCGTAGGGGTAACATTATATTTGAATTTTTCTATAAATACATGTATGACGATATTCAAACCCACCTCGAGCTGGTCTCTAAAAAAAAGAGCCTATTCGGCTCTCATCAAATCAATTATTCAATGTACATAGCATGTTATACGGGTATTGGCACAAAGCAGCAAGAAGGAATCATAACCTCAATTAGATTCTTTACTCTTTTGTTATAAACTTAGAGCCGAAAGTTCTCGTGAGAATGGATGGTAATAGGTTTGCGTGTAAATAAGAAGGAAGGGATAAAAATTGATAGATTGTGTAAGTCGTCAACATCATGTATCATTCCTTTCTATTTGATACATGTAGCATACAAACCTAATCTGTATTCTATATGGAGTTAATCTAGAGTTATAGTAAAGATTTTCAGTACCTCGTTATTGAATGCAAAAAAAAGAATCAATTTGATCCCCTCTATTTTTGTTCACTAGACTTATATAGTTTTCTTTTATTTACACTTGTGTATTTATTTAAGCACGGCGCTAATTTCAATTTTTGTTTTTTCTCTTTTATGCGACCATTATTCGAATGATTGGCCATCCACAGTTGTACATCTAATAAAGAAAGAATGATGTTTGCTTCCAGTGACATCTTGATTACCTCCCTCTGTCTTGTTATGTATATAACCTATCTCATGCATCTGGAGCTGATTTGAAATACATGTAGTTTTCTTGTGAAGTTTTTATCGTGTTTCTAATACGTCTCCACATCAACTCCAGACTGGAAGGTTATAATGACTACAAGAGGTGATATTATGAAGAACTATCACATTTTGGTGGTAGAAGATGATCAAGAAATACAAGAATTAATCAAACAATTTTTAATGACACAACAGTATAAGGTTATAGTTGCATCAGATGGATTAGAGGGCATGAAACAATTTAATAAGCAGTCCTTCGATTTAATTCTTCTAGATGTGATGATGCCAAACCTGAATGGATTTGAAGTTGCCAAAATGATTCGAAGTCAGTCAAATATACCAATTATTATGCTAACTGCGCTAGAAGAAGAACAAGATCAAATGAAAGGATTTGATCTTGGAATCGATGATTATATTACGAAACCTTTTTCTTTTCATGTTTTGATGAGACGAGTCGAAGCAGTACTGAGAAGAAGTAATAATCAAAGTACGGATAATCATTTTGTATTTAGAGAACTACATGTCGATGGCGATGCATATAAAGTATATGTAAATAAAGTTGAGGTTCCCCTAACGACAAAAGAATTCGAAATTTTGCAACTACTACTTCAAAATGAAAAAAAGGTACTCACAAGAGAAAATATCGTAGAAAAAATTTGGGGATATGAGTATGCCGGAGACACACGAATGATTGATACGCATATGAAAAACATACGAAAAAAATTAGATATACCCTACATTAAAACAGTAAAGGGCATTGGTTATAAAATCGATGAATAGGATTGTAAAGATCATGAAGATGAAGAGAATTACCTATAAACTCTTTATGACTACATCCCTCATTTTGTTAGCCTTTGCAACCTTAATTTATGTAACTTTATACTTCTTTCTCCCTAAATTTTATGAGAAATACAAAACAGATCAGCTTCAAACGGGAATCGAAGAAATAATTGATAAATCTAAAGATCTTACGCTTCAAAATGCAACACCACTTGTTGATGAATACGCACAAAAAAATAATGCAATGATCTACCTTCAAGATAATGAGGGAAGGGTTATTTATAATCCTTTTCTTCAAAGTACTATTCAAGGGAGTACTATTCAAGGGGGTACTGTTCAGGGGGGTACTCCAGCAAAAGGTTTTGTTACAACAGTACCAATAAAGGGTTTGGCTCAATCTCGTAATTCATATGAGGCTACCAAGCCAATACAATTCCAAGATGTTAACTTAACGCTTGTGGTGTTCGCAACATTTCAACCGATCGATGAAGCTTCACAGGTCTTGGTACGTTTTCTACCCTTTATTAGTATCATTGTACTGGTTATTGGTTTAGGAAGTGCTTATTTCTATTCAAGGTTTATTACAAAACCACTTATTTATATTAATGAAGGTGCACAAAAGATGGCAAACTTAGATTTCTCCGAAAAAATTGAGGTTCGTTCTATGGATGAATTAGGGGAATTGTCCAATAGCTTGAACGATATGTCCATAAATTTACAACAAGCAATTTTTGATTTACAAAAAGCGAATCAGCAATTGAAAAGTGATATTGAAAAAGAAAGGGAAATAGAAACAAAGCGACGGGAATTTTTTGCTATTGTAGCACATGAATTAAAAACTCCTCTTACTGTTATGAAAGGTTACTTAGAAGGGATGATATATAATATCGGCCCTTATCAAAATCGTGACCAATATTTAAAGAAAAATCATCAAATAATTGGAAGTATGGAACAACTGGTTCGCGAAATTTTAAGCACATCAAAACTAGAACAACATACCTTTAAACCACAAGTAGAAGAAGTAAATCTTTCGAAGTTAATAGGTACAATCATAAAAGACCTCGAATTTTTTGCTTCTCAAAAAGACATTCAAATAATAAAAGAAGTCGATTCTGACATTTTTGTTTATACGGATTGTGTTCTTTTAGAAAAAGCTTGTAAAAACATCATTCATAATGCAATTATGTATTCACCACTTAACGAAAAGGTCTATATAAAGTTAAGCCAAAAATCTAAGCAAAACTATATCGAAATGCAAGTCCTTAATACAGGTGTCGAAATTAAAGAAGAGAATATACAACATATATTCGAACCCTTTTATCGAATCGAAAAGTCAAGAAATCGGAATACTGGAGGGAGTGGCTTAGGATTATATATTGTAAAACAAATTTTCGAATCTCTTTCTATCACGTATTCTATGAATAATACCAAACAAGGCGTACAATTTTTGGTTACCATTCCATTATCCATCAAGTAAACAACAAAAGAGTCTCGATCTTATTTCATCCTATAGAAATAAGATCGAGATTTTTCATATAGGATACCGTCACATTGATAAATATAATCACCTAAAATATAAGTTATATTCTAATATTTTATTGCTGATAACTGACGGTATCATTATATTTCATTCTGCAGCTTATTTAGAAGAGTTATGTACATTTCGAAGAAGTTCTTCAATAAGTTTTGTTTTTTCATTCACCTTTGTGGCATATGTGAAATCACCATAACAATATGGATACCTAAAATTATTTTTATTTCCACCACAAGTGTACATCGCTGGATTTTGATCAACTTTCATCTTAGAAAACTTTTTAGCCGAATCTTCCGAGTGTTGTTTAACTTCTTGACTGGCAATAAAATCAATATACCCTGGTCCCATATTATAGCTTTGAATAATTGCATCCATGCTAACATCTTTTTCCGTTCCATATTTGTACATTTTAGCAAAGTGTTTTACCCCTTGTTCAATGCTCAAGCTTGTCTCTTGAATTTCATTTGGCTTTAATCCAAGTGATTCAGATGACTGCATAGGGTCGTTTCCCTCACCTTTACTCTCTTGGTACATAATTCCTAATAAAACTGCTGTTTTCCCTCCTAAATTATATTTTTCTAATTCTTTTTTCAAGGTAGGTTCATATTGCAATACACGTTTTTCGGTAGCGAGCGCTTTATTTTGTTGAACATTAGTTTTATGATTAATATATAGTATTCCAAGCATTGTTCCTAAACCTAAAATACTAATAAGGAATACTTTAATAATTTGTTTTTTACTCATATCCTTCATATATTTCTCCTCGTATAAGAAATTCAATTTTTCAATGGCGGTTGGTTATTTACAAAATATATAATAATCATCTATTTCTCTGCCCCTTTCAGACTCAAATTTATTTCTTTTAGGTTTAAAGTTTAATATAGAAGTTTAAAGATAAGATAAAGATAAGATAAAGATAAGATAAAGATAAGATAAAGAAAATATAAAGTGCATCTTTTAAAGTACTTTAAAAAGATATTGGTACAAACGAATATGTGGGACAAGTTGTAGATATGAATGGATATAGTGATAATCGAGAGGTTATCATACAAGTTATTAATTATAGAGATATCATTCTAGAAGAAGTTTTACTATTTCATGACTTACTTTAAATTTACTTTGCTCATTTACTGCATTTTAACAATCCTCATCACACATGACTTAATATATTATTGAAAAGAAAAAAGCTCTGCACTATGCAGGCTTTCTTTATGATTTCACCGCTAAATTATTCATAAAACTTTCTATAGAATTCGCCTGAAATATACGTAAATGAGGAGATTGGACATCGTAATGTTTGTCAGTAATGATAAGGATTGAAGGAAAGAATTTAGAACTTTTCGGTTGCCAGGATTCATTGTGCCATTCTTGGCTATGGAAGTATAACTCATATCTGTTTATCTTATCTTGCATTATTTTTTTACTGTACACTGACTTTTGAACTTCAATAAAGAATGGCGATCTACGCCATATTGTAAAAGCATCCGGCTCCATATATACTTTCCCATACTTTGGTTCAACTTCAAATAGTTTAGGATTTTCATAATGAACGAGTTGTTTGTATACGTCCACAATACCAAGGAAATGAGGAATTTTTTGACTTGTCTTTCTGATAGAACTTGGCTGCGGAAAATAAATGTATGGGTGCTGTAATACGTTAGCATCAACATAGCCGTCTCTTCTTAATCGTTTCATAACCGTATTACAACAAGTTACCGCATTCTTTAAGCCTTGAAAATGCAAGTCAATAATATCGTCACGGGACATGCATCTAAATCGCTTCAAATCATTCAAAATTCCTTTATCTCTACTCTTCATCATCTAACACCCCAAATAACGGAATTTCTTCTTGCGATGAATTCTGGAGTATTTTCTCCTCTTTAGACATGCGATATGGTTCAACAATTTGTTTCGCCTTACTTAATTCCAAATAAGGAGCTTGCACTTTCTTTAATCCATTTCGTTTTAAAATCATTTGTCCTGATTGCTCTAAATGCTCTGAACCAGGAGTACCCATGATATTACTATTAATTGCACTATCACATTTAAAGCCGATTCTTACGGTCATATTGAGCTTTAACTTACCATCTAACACTTTCGCATCTGGCCGCTGCATACTAAGCATAAGAAACACCCCAAGTGATCGGCCGACTGCTGAGATCTTTTCAATTGTAGTCATACACTCTTTTTCATCTTTTAGCATGGCCACTTCATCAATAGCAAGTAGAATATATGGTTTTTGATGATCAGGATTTAATTTGTTGTACGCATCAATATGATCAACTTCATATTCTTCCATAAGTTTTCTTCGTTCTCTGATTTCCTTCCATACCTTTTGAAGCATTATTTTCATTTCAATTTCTTCCATACAAACTTCTTTCACATGCTTCACCCTACGCAAAAAATGAAATTCAGAGTTTTTTAAGTCACCAAGGTACAAATGCAACTTTTCAGGAGAAACATATTGAATAAGTGTGGATAATACAACACGTACCATACTACTTTTCCCGCTTCCCGTTTCTCCTGCTATTAATAAGTGTGGTGTATTGGAATCAACCATATCGTACGTAATCGTTTTTCCGAATTGGTCCCGGCCAACCACAACAGGAAGACGGTATTCTTTTAATAATGGCTGCCATTCTTTATAACAGTAATTGTATGGTTTTAGTCCAGCATCTGAACGGAATACATGTAGTACAAACTTTTTCACATCCCCTTCAACCGTAATATTCCGTCCTAATATTTGTTGAAAACAAAACCACTTCTTTTCAATCTTCTGTGGATCTAATCCGTTTGGTATAGTAAAAACATACCTCACGCTTTCTGCTGAAGAAGAAACATTATGTACCTTTGGATAAATAGGCACTTTTCCCCCACGCGTTTGATGTTCCGTATATAAACCTGCTTTTCCGAACACCTCCATAAGCTGATTCCTTAACCTTTGCGTACGAAGCCACTCCTTTATAATCCCCATTACTCCCTTCCCTCCTTAAAACATGATTACGATACGAACAAATACATATCCAATCAAGCAAACTCCACCAATTCGCGTTCCGTGATAAATACCTTCACTTACAAATTTAGCTGCTGATATATAGTCATGTCGCACCAAGTATTTTTCTAACATGACTGCTCCGATTAAAATCGTTCCCATAACTCCTAATGCAATGTAAGTATGTAATACCTGATCCGACATATGAAGGAATGCGAAAGGACTTAATGAATTGTATTTACGGATTTTCTGTTCTTTATCTTTGTATGACCGATCCATAAACTCGCGAAAAGGAATTATTTCTTTCCTAACACGCATTTAAATGCCCCCTTTATAAACAGAATTTAGAATGTAGATATTACATAGCTTCATCTACTTAATACCGTGGTAGTTTTACCTTGGTAGAAATCTTGATAAATACCGTGGTAGCTGCTTTGATACATCATATTGTGGACAGCTTGTACATTATGTAAAAAACTTTTGCCGTCTATGCGAATAGTTTTTTACATTTATGTCCACAATGTTGAAAATAGGTTCAGGAGGGATTTAAGTGTTTTGGAAATTCGGAGGGAAAAACCGAACGAAATTAGGTGATTTTTTAGATCGGAATGGCTTCACCCAAAATGATTTAGAAAAGACCGCGAAATTAAGTCGTCCTACAGTTTCAAAGGCGTGCAATGATAAAGAATACATACCTAGTCCAACTGTAATGAAAAAGATTTTAAAAGTTATTAGGCAAATAAAACCCAATGTTAAATCCACCGACTTTTGGGATATGTAAAAACTGGCTAACTAGAGTCAGTTTTATTTTTTTACAAAAACCACTTCATAAAAGAACGTACATCCGTGTATAATAAGAACAAACGTTCTGGTTAAAGAAGGCATATCGGTGTATGATTACTCAATCTTGCCAAATCGAATTGTTTTATGTGTAGATCTTCGTAGCTTTTATGCAAGCGTGTCCTGTATCAAGACGGGCTTAGACCCACTGCATACTAAATTAGCTGTAGTAGGAGATGTGAACAGGAGTGGCTCCATTGTTTTGGCTGCAACACCACCATTAAAGGCATTAGGTGTTAAGAAAATGGCAAGGTTGTATGAAATACCACGGCGTAAAGACATTCTTGTTGTAAACCCAATTATGGGTACTTATATCAAATGCTCAAATTACATAACAGAATTAGCTTTACAATACGTTCCGATTGAGGATTTTCACCAATACAGCATCGATGAATTCTTTATGGATATTACAGATAACATCCATTTATTCGCCCAAGACCCATACGAATTCGCTATGAAATTCAAACGTGAAATATACGATTATACACGAGTTGAATGTACCATTGGAATTGCTCCTAACCCATTAATGAGTAAGATTGCTTTAGACATTGAAGCTAAGAAGAACAAAGACGGGATTGCTTTTTGGAAGTACGAGGATGTACCTACCAAACTATGGAGCATACGCCCCCTTAATAAATTTTGGGGCATATCATATAAAACAGAAGAAAAATTAAATCGAAAGGGAATACACTCTATTGGAGATTTAGCCAATTATCTCCTTAAATACTTAAAACAGAGCTTTGGAAAGATTGGAGAAGAATTACACTTACATAGCCATGGAATTGACTTTAGTCGCATTTCAGAAAAATATGTTCCTGCCACAACTTCTATTGGAAAAAGCCAAATTCTAATGCGTGACTACACAATAGAAGAATTTCCGATTATTTTACTGGAACATATTGAAGAAGTTTGTTATCGGCTTAGAAGACAAAACAAACTTGCCCAAACCGTTCATTTTTCTGTCGGTTATAGCAAGAGTTATACCGGTGGTATTAGAAAAACACATACTTTAAATCGCCCAACAAATTTAACGATGGATATTTATCATATCTGTACATACTTTTTACATCAGCAATATACTGGCAAACCCATTCGCAGCATAAACATATCCTTAACAAACCTACTTCAAGAAGGGGAAGAACAAATTTCTCTTTTTGATAATGTCGCGCAACGAGAAAAAGAAATGAAGTTAACAAAAGTAATGGATGAAATACGTACAAAATTTGGGAAGAACAGTATTTTACGAGGGATTTCCTACACGCATAGCGCTACAGCTAGACACCGAAACACACTAATAGGAGGACATAAATCATGAGTAACGCTAATATGCCAAAAGGGAGAGGAATGGTCAAATGGACTCCATTCGCAGCAATGCCTGAACAGTTTGCTGGTATTCGTGAAATCATTAAGGAGAAAAACAAAGTAACTCGGCCGATCTTAACCACTGAAGAAAAAGAACTGATTGAGAACATGTTGTTATGTTCCTTATTATCTGAAGAAGAAATACTAATTATATATTATGAGGACGGTTATTTACTCTCTAACTATATGACTGTTGTTGGTATTGACCAGCAAAAAAGTGCTGTCATATGTGCCGATGCTTTTTATAATAAGATGACACTACGATTTTCTAATATTATAGACGTTAAATTGAATAGATTTAAGTGATCAGGTTTGAATTATTATAAAGGAGTGTATAAAATGCAAAGGAATCAGATAAGAAAGAATACAGCAAGAACAGTTATTCATAACGATATAAATAACTATCCCCATTTAAATATACCTATGATTATCAATAAAAAAGATGGAATGATTTACGAGGTTTTAAGCGCTGGTTTTCATAATAATGATGCAGTAGGAATGATAACAACGGACGGTTTCGCTACAAATAGGGTAAATACACCGATTGTATCAGTAAAAAACAATGATGGTAGCATTCAAGTATACCGCTTACCTTTAGATTTGGAATATTGGGTACTTTCTTGCATGCTTACTGCTTCAACAGGAAAAAATGCGTTCCCCTGTAAAGTTGCTTTTGGAATAATTGATACTAAATTTCATGTGGAATTCAAATGAAAAGGAGTAATATTTTTTTGCTCCTTTTGTTGTTTTAGAATAAAGTTTGTTCAAATTAATTTTCGTACATCTTAATATAAATTTATCCCAAAATTCGAAAGTAAACTTTTGAATAGAAATTTACTTTCAATTTCACTAGAAAAAAGCCAAAAGATGACATTGAATAAGTCATCTTTTGGCCTCAAAATATCTATAAAAATTTATTATTTTTCCTGATTTTCTACTTTTTCAGTTTTAGAACTGAATCCACTTTTAAATCCATCGAAAAAATCACAACCACTTAATGAAAAAACAAATACACATAATAGACCTATCATAATACCTTTTTTGTAGTTCACCCTATAACATCCTCCATAAATACAACTTAATATTGTAATTATAATATATAAATTAGAAATATCTATGAAAATAACCTTAAATAATTAGATTGTTGTTATCATTTCTGAAAGTAAACTTTTAGATATTTGTTTACTTTAGAATTCCTATAAACATTGACTTCACAACAAAACCCTTGATATCCTCAAAATACATAATAAAAGTATACATTCGAAACGGCATAACAAAGGAGTTTAATCCCTCAAAAAAAGATGAGTATCTCATCACTATTGAGATACTCATCCAGAGAAAGCATAAATTAACTATTAGTATTTAGCTCCTTACTGAATTTCTTTATAAAAAATTCCATTATTAACGTACTAATTCCTATACTTAAACCAAGTAATTGATCTAACGAAATTACATCACAAAAAATCCAACAAATAATAAATCCCACACCAAATACTAATACAAGTAGCAAACCAAAATATTTTAGTCCTACATATACATCTTCCATACCCATCAACCCCATATTTTGGAGTACCTCCAAAAAAATTCACCTCAGATACAACAAAAGAGCCTTACCTCTGTAGGCAAGACTCCACTAGTGTAGTTATCTAGTATTTACATAGCAAATAAGAAACATAAAACATATAATACCAAGTAGCAGAACCCTAATATTCCGCCTACAGCTAGTACCTGTTTAACCCAACTCTTGTATTTCAGATTACTGTCAATAATCGCTTGCACTCTTTCCATATCCGTTTCCTCCTATTAAGGAGAACCCTTAAAGACTCTCACCTCGCTATGATACCATTAAGGAATGATTAATAGAGGTATAATTTTGTCTAAACGTATAAATATGCAATATTACATATAGAAATGTATTGTTATAAACGTAAGCGCTTACTGTAATGAGAGTATAAAGATTCACCACATGTTAATACGAAAAAAATGGAAGAAAAAGATTTAAAGTCAATATCCATTACGGAGATCACAGAAAGAGCGGATTGTAATAGAGGAACATTCTATTCCCATTACGAAAGCAAAGAAAATTTATTAGAAGAAATATTTCAAGAAAAGATGGAAGACTTGATTAAAGCATTAGTTGACTCATATCCAAACGACAAGGATATCCTATTTGAAGAAATGTCTTCTGCGGCAATGGCGCTATTCACGCACTTTTGGAATAATGTTTATTATTATCAATTAATGCTGAATAAGCATGTGTATTCAGGTTTTCAAGAGTATTTGTGTGAAACAATCAATAACCATTTTTTAAAAAATCTAAGAGCGGTACGAATAAATCCAGACCATCATATTAATCATGAGATAAATTCTTATTATACAGCCTATTCCATCTTAGGAATGCTGGTCTATTGGTTTAAAAACGACCTAGTTTACACCCCTCAATATATGGCCAATCAATTAATGAATATCCTGACAAATCATCCTTATAAAGTAAATGTCATCGGATCTGAAAAGGATACGTTAGTGATTCAAAAAATAAACCACCACATCTGAATTTAATGAAAGTAAACTTTTGGAATTTGAATTATTTATAGCTCATTTTGCAATAAATTTCTCAATATTGATATAGATGTTAAATATGGGCTTTATATCGAAAATTAATAAAAAATATAATATCATAAAAATTAAGTTGGTTTGTGTCACTTGTTTTTCCCTTATGCTTAAGATAAGATCGTATTCGCCGATCTTATCTTTTTTTATAAACAGTTCCATTATTGACTTTCGTTCTTTTTCTGTATATATGAAAAGACAGACCAAATAATTGCCATCATCACACCAAAGATAATGAACCCGCAAAATATATTTTTAACAGTTAACCAAAATACACTAGGTTGGCCGCTATTTCCATTGCTACCTTCGATCTTTTTATAAGTAGCAAGCTCCATTTCTTTCCCACCTTGCACTGCGCTATACGAAAGAGTGTTGTCTTTTTTGGGTTCGAAATATACCTATGTGATTCCTTCATTAGAGATATGGTATACATCATCTTGAGCCACCTCTAAACAACCGTTCTTTTCTTTATAGTTTACGGTGTAAACTTGATTGTTTATGTTCAATTTTGCTTGGTCGTTATCCATAATTTTAATACTATACCGAGGTTGACCATCTGCACTATACTCTCCATAATAATCCGATTTGTTGTTTCAAAAAAACATGATTATAAGAGCTGCTAATAAACCAATAGATATGTATTTCTTGTTCAATTAAAAATCTCCCCCTAGATCAATCATGAATATCCTATTTTATTATTAAATTATAATAATTAAATTGCATCATAATTCCAGAACAAAAATTATAAAAACCCGCATGAATACACAAGAAGCACGTACACTACCAATACCAAATTAATGCAAACATAGAATTCCAAAACATTAAAAATCTATTTTAGGAACTGTCAATTTTCTCGTTTTGGAGGTATTTGTATTTCTTAACTTGATAGCGATGTGGCGGGTCCTCTAAATCAGCATCTCCAAAACAAAGGGACGTGCAGAATTAAAAAGAACAGACTTTTCTTTTTTGAAAAGTCTGTTCAAAAATAAATAAATTCAAGTAATTACCATCCAAGCCAAACAGTGCCTTGGTGCCATGAACCATCTGTATTTACTAGAGTTACAACATAGCTTCCTGCTTTCATAGGACCAAAGTAATTATAAACATAATCACCACCACTCATTGGCCCTCCTGTTACATTATGGGTTACGGTGTTTCCTGATGATAAACTTTTTACTACAACTTTAAAATTAAAATTTTTATTATTTTGAATAGCTACTCCAATAGTTCCGTTGTCTGCTACAGATACAGTTTTTTTCACTTGAATTGATGTAGAAAAATTATAACTACCGGAATATCCCCAATCAAATGCTGCAGCTGCTTTTTCTCCAATAAGATTATTTTTATCAGAAAAATTTGGTACAAATGGTCTTTCGACTTCATTTGTATTTTCAACTATACTTTCAATTCTATCTGAAATAGGTTTTACTGTATCAGCTGATGCTGCACCAATCCCCCCAGTTAATGCAATACCTGTTGCTAATGCCCCGACTACTAATTTCTTGAACATAAATAATCCCCCTTTAATAGTTTTGTAACTCATACCTCAAATGTATCATTTTTTGCAAAAAAGAAAATATTTAGAATTTATAGAAATATTAGTTTAATTATTAGAAATATTCAGTCTTAAATTTATCAAAGTTTACACTCATACATTGCTGTAAAATAATAAAATTTCCGTTTTTGGGATACTTGAAATTACTAGCTTGATAGCAATGGGGCACCGCCAGCATTTTGGAAAAAACCCACGCTAAGCAAAAAATAAAATAAGCCATCCATTTGGACAGCTCATTTACATAATTATCGTTATGGGAAGCTAATTTTTAATATTGGGGTAGCACCACATCGCTATCAACCTAATAAAAAGAAAAGCCCACTAAAATGAAAAAATACGTTATTCTTTCTGTAGAATCATAGGAAAGGATGGCGTTTTTTATGTCTGTTTCTGTGTCTGACGAATTACAACTATTTGCTCAAGAGATTCAAAGCTTTTTATCTCCAAATACCTTACGGAATCTTGCCAGAGATGTTGGTTTTGTACAACGAACCAGTAAGTACCAAGCAAAAGATTTAGTAGCTTTATGTGTATGGGTGAGCCAAAATGTAGCTATGACTTCTTTAACTCAGTTATCTAGCTGTTTAGAAGCATCAACAGAAGTACTCATCAGTCCTGAAGGACTGAATCAACGGTTTAATAAGGCGGCCGTCCAACTTTTACAACACCTACTAGCCGAACTACTAAGCAAAAAATTGGCCGTATCTATGCCGATTTCTTCTACATACACTTCTGTTTTCAAGCGTATTCGTATTTTAGATTCAACTGCATTTCAACTCCCGGATGTATTTTCATCGGTTTATCCAGGTGCAGGAGGCTGCAGCCATACAGCTGGGATAAAAATTCAACTTGAGTATGATTTGTTAAGTGGACAGTTCCTTCATATTCATACAGGTCCAGGTAAACAACATGATCGCACTTACGGCTCTTTGTGTGCCCCAACTGTGACAGCGAATGATTTATGTATCCGAGATTTAGGTTATTTTCATTTAAAAGACCTTCAATATATACAAAATAAAGAGGCCTACTATATCTCTCGTATCAAGTCGAACACACGTATGTATCAAAAAAATCCTAACCCTGATTATTTTCAAGATGGAAGAATTAAGAAAGGTACAGAGTATATACAGATAGATATAGAGACGTTAATGAACTCCCTTCAACCAGGACAAACGTGTGAAATAGCTGATGCTTATGTAGGAATGAATGATAAAGTGCCAGCTCGTGTAATTGTTCATCGATTAACAAAACAACAGCAACAAAAACGATTACAAGATCAAGCTGTAAGAGAAAAAAAGAAAGGAATGAAGTATTCTCCTCGTAGTAAACGACTCAGTGGTATCAACGTATATATGACAAACACCCCTACAGATATTGTCCCGATGGGACAGGTACATGACTGGTATTCTTTGCGTTGGCAAATCGAAATTTTATTTAAAACGTGGAAGTCATTCTTTCAAATTCATCATTGTAAAAAGATAAAACCAGAACGATTGGAGTGCCATTTATATGGTCAGTTGATTGCCATTCTACTCTGTTCTTCTATCATGTTTCAGATGCGCCAATTGCTCCTCATGAGGAAAAAACGAGAGCTTAGTGAGTATAAAGCCATATATATGATTAAAGACTATTTTCTTCTTCTATTCCAAACTATGCAAAAAAACATCCAAGAGTTATCAAAGGTGTTACTTCGCCTGTTCAATCTCCTACAGCAAAACGGGCGGAAATCTCATCGATATGAGAAAAAAACGGTCTTTGATATATTAGGTGTCGTTTACAATTGTACCCTGTCTTATAATCAAGCCGCTTAATTCAAAAAAATGAAACCCGCTAGGGTTTATTTCGTATGCAAATCTTTCAATCAACTACACTTGCCCTTTAGAAAAAAGAAACAATCTCGTCTAAAATTGACTTTGCATAAGCTTAGCTTGATAGCGATGGGGTAGCACCACATATCCATCAAGCTAAGATTTTTAACACTTAAGGAATTTGTAAGTATCAAGTAAGAAAAACGAGAGCTTTGTTTCTTATAATTAAAATATAAAGTGAAGGAAGAAAGGTTGTTTCTGGGGTTAATATGCTTGTGGAAAAAGGAGAAATCTACGGTTTTTAGAGTAATAATATCAGTATGTCAAAGTTTTGGAGATTACTTGCAAATATTTTGAAGTTTTTGCACCAGAACCCTAATTACCATACCTGTTTTTTACCATCACATATTGGAGGTTAAAACATGAATAAAAAAAAGAAAATACAAAAATCAGTACTTACCTTTACCCTACTCTTTTCTTTAGGTGTTTCATCTTTCCCGCTTACAACAGCTATTCACGCAGATACACGTGAGGAGAAATCTGCAGAAAAGAAACAAATCTCTTTAACGGAGCGTACATCATTATTTTTTGAATATCTCCAGCAAGGTAAGTATGCAGAGGCACTTCAGTTGACGTCTGCTGCTTTTCAATCCAAGTTTACAGCAAACACATTACAAAACTGGTGGACACAAAGTGGGATAAAAATCATGGGAACACCTGTAATAAAAGAACGAAACTTGGTCCATCAGACGGTGGAAATTCCAGGAGCTATTGAAGGAACTACCATACCGCTACTCATTAAATTCACACCTGGCGGGAAAGTAGATGAAGTTGGAGAAAGGCCGCCCCAGGAATCTTACATTCCGCATCCTAGATATGACCAACCTGCTTCCTATCAAGAACGTGAAATCGTCATTGGAAATTCTACTTATCCATTACCAGCCACATTAACAGTTCCGAAACATAAGCCTGGTGAAAAGGTACCCGTTGTTGTTCTTGTTCATGGTGCTGGCATCCATGATCGCGATGCTACCTATTTGGGAACAAAAATCTTACGAGACCTTGCGGTGGGCCTTTCATCCAACGGAATTGCAGTGTTACGCTATGAAAAACGTACCTTAGAACATGCATTAAAGATGAGTGCAGAACCTGTTACGTTGGACCGTGATACTACAGATGATGCCATATATGCAGCAAAGTCAGCAGCGCAGCAGGAAGGCATTGATCCAAATAATATTTTCATTCTCGGACATAGCCAAGGAGCTGGTACAATGCCGCGAATACTGAGCAAAGCGCCTTCCTCACTTGTTCGAGGAAGTATCTTACTCGCACCACCTGCACGCCCTTTGACTGACACTGCAATTGATGTGAGTCAATACCTTGGGGCGCCAAAGGAAGTAATCGATGAACTAAAAAGACAGTTCGCTTTTATCCTGGATCCTACTTTCGATCCTGACCATCCGCCAGCTGGCTACAATTTTCCGTTTCCGTCTCCTCATTTTATGTATGATGTTACTAGGTGGCGTCCAGTTGAGGAGGCAAAATCACGAAAAGAGCCTTTGCTGATTCTGCAAGGGGCACGTGATTATCAAGTAACAGTAAAAGAAGATTATACAAAATGGCAGGAAGGACTTTCAAACCGCGGGAATGTTCAGTTCAAAGAATATCCGAAATTGAATCATTTCTTCACGGAGGGTGACGGGGAATTGAGTCTTCCAAGTGAGTACGAAATCCCTGCAAATGTTCCCGAGTACGTCATCCAGGACATTATTACATGGGTCAATGAGACAAAAAAATAAGAAAACATCAAAAGCCTTCATGCAATCATCATTACGTGAAGGCTTTTTTGAAACTAGTGATTCAGACATATCTATTATTTTCAACATCATTTAATATAATATTTGCCCCAAAACGAAAAATTAGAGTCTTTTATAGCAATGAAGTTCATTTTTATCGTTTTGGGAGCAACCTGTTCTGTTAGCTTGATGGTGATGTGATGCTACCCCATATTGCAGCAATCTTTCTCTCATTTTTTTAATAGTAAATAATTAATATTAGTAAATCTCCATTTCATTAACTAATTTACCTTATATGTTCCAATAGTCACTATTTATATCACTGTTATATTTATATTCAATCTTTTCTTTTCCACACTTTTCACACTTATAAAAACTAGCTGTACCGATCTGTCCTGTTTTAAAGTTTTCACTATCTTGAGTTTTAATAAAGTTATATTTATGAATACATTTAGGTTCTTTTACCTTATTTATCAATTCTCTTAACATAAAGTAATCACTCTCCTTTAAAGAATATTCCTCGTGGATTTCTGTACTTATAAAATCCTACGAAATTTTGGTGGCCCCTCCTATTTTTAACTTGCATACTTTGCAAATTTCTTATCTATGAAATGAGCAATGATAAAGATAATGGGAATAAACAGTAATTCGAGAAGGGAAATGTGTGTTATACCTGTTTTTTGAATATAAACATTAAGGAAAATTGCTATCAGTACTAGAGTAAACGTCCATTCCTTCAGGAATATTCTTCTTATAGAACCCTTTTTCATACATATACCTCCCTTTTCCTAATTGTATCACTTAGATAATACGCTTATAAGAAAATTTCCCTTGTATATTATATACAAGGGAAGTTAACATAACGTCTCAATTATCGGTAGAAATAAAAAGGCGGGTCCTTACTCTCAGAAGGAATCCCCTTTTTTATTTTCTATAACTCTATTCATCTTTTTATACATTCCTATCCTGGCATGGGTTTTAGAGTTCTCGTTTGTTACTGGATTAGCCAAAAAACTGTATAAAATCTTGCATGCTCCTAGCGTGGTTTTTTTCCGAAATGCTGATGGTACCCGATCACCACCAAGCTAACAAATAAATATACCCCCAAAATGAAAAAATGATATTCTTTCTATCTAAAGTGTAGAAGGATTATCGTTTTTTTTACTTTTATAAATGTAAAAAACTAGAGGTGATGTTCATAAAAATGGAGAACATAATTCGTATTTTACGTAAAGAACAAAAGCTTTCCCAAGAAGATTTAGCTAAATTATGTCATGTTTCAAGACAAACAATTAATGCGATTGAGAATAACAAATATGATCCTACATTGGAACTTGCTTTTAATTTAGCTAAATCCCTTGGTGTAACAGTTGATCAATTATTTATTAAAGCTAGATAAGGAGAAGAAACAAATGAAAAATGGAATTAATATCTTATTTACTTGTTTATACATTGTGATTATGGGTTTACTTGCTTTTGAATGGTATGAGAAGCAACAGCTTTCTATTACTTCGTTATTTGTAGCAACAATCATTTTGCAATCATTATTTATGAAGAGAATTTTGAAAGGTAAAAAAGAGAGCGAGAATTTTATTGATGAAATGTTTTTACATATCAGACAGAAAAGCTTATCAATTTGTTGTTTTGTAATGTATGTATTAACTTTAGGTACTTTATTTTTATCAGAAGGAACATGGAATTTTAACCATATGCATAATAAACCGTTAATCTTTCTGGTTTTCTTATATCCTATCGTTTACCAAATAAGTCATATATTCGTTTCAAGAAACAACTCTTAATAGACTATTTAAAAGTGGAAAAAAACGCTGTTCTTTCTGCAGAATCATAGGAAAGGATGGCGTTTTTTATGTCTGTTTCTGTGTCTGACGAATTACAACTATTTGCTCAAGAGATTCAAAGTTTTTTATCTCCAAATACCTTACGGAATCTTGCTAGAAATGTTGTTTTTGTACAACTAACCAGTAAGTACCAAGCAAAGATTTAATAACTTTATGTGTATGGATGAGCCAAAATGTAGCTATGACTTCTTTAACTCAATTATTTAGCTGTTTAGAAGCATCAACAGAAGTACTCATCAGCCCTGAGGGCTTGAATCAACGATTTAATCAATCAGATGTAAAATTTTTACAATATCCATAATCATTAATCACTATATCTATATTCATGATAATATTGAAAATAAAGTAATTGAAACTATTTAACACAATCAAATACTAAAAAGTTATGTCATTACCCCATTACAATGCGTAACATAAATAATTATTAACAAAATAAAAAGAACCCAATAGGTTCTTTTTATTTTTGCTTGATACTCTTAAACATAAACCTTATTAATAGCACTACAATTACAATGATAACAATTGTAATTATTGCACCTGTTAAACTGAAATTAGAAAACAAGTTTTTCACCTGCCTTCATTATTTAATTTTAGTAAGTAGCAATCGTAAATGTTCCATATTGTCCATTTACAGTTGTTTTTGCATACTTACTAGTATAAGCAACTGCATAAGCCGTGTAACCTTCACTTAAATCTGAGTAGAGATAATTAGTATTACTAATAGAATCACTTAAAGTATTACTATAAACTTTTCCAATTCCAACTTTTCCAATTCCACCTTTTCCAATAGCACCATATGAAGTAATTGTAACAGAATTTGTTATCTTATTGGCTTGTCCTGAATTTATTCTTGTTGAGAAATAAGCTCCAAATGAGTGATTAACGACACCAATATCATCCCATACATAACCATTCATGGTTGCCGAAATACCAGAACCGCCACCACCTTTGTTAAAATATTCGGATTTTCTAGCGAGAGTTGATGATTCGGATTCCCCAAATACAGTAGATTTTGCATATGTTCTTACAAAGTCTGCATCTTCTTTTGAGAACTCCACATTATTAGGATACTTTAGGTTGATTTCTTCAAATCTCTCAATAATTTGGTCTTTCGTAAGAGTTGGTTGTTTTACCTCTACTACTTTTGTGTTGCTAGTTTCTTCTGCATTTGCATTAGGTGATAGTACACCAAATGAAACAAATCCTAAAGTTAGAGCAAGTGAAGAAACGCCCAATTTTCTTAATACATTTCTCATAATCTTTCTCCTCCCCTTTAATAATATTTGGTACGCTTTTATGTTAACTAATATTTAACAAAAATGTAATATCATTCTATCAAGTGGAATATTTAAATAAATTGGATAATATTGTAATAATCTGTATTTTTATCATTTTTTATTTTTCACCTATCATCAAAGCTGTCCTAAAAGGTACACCTTTTAATGTGGTGTAATTTCTATGAAAAACAATGTGTCAAAAAGTTCGAGGTAATATTTTGCAGTACTTAAAAAATACATAGACCTTTTGAATCATTTATAAATTG
This sequence comes from Bacillus silvicola, assembly GCF_050524305.1. Lineage (NCBI taxonomy): Bacteria > Bacillati > Bacillota > Bacilli > Caryophanales > Bacillaceae > Bacillus > Bacillus silvicola. The sequence continues at coordinate 278,559 of NZ_JBNGVC010000017.1, read as the reverse complement.
CTGTAAATTAGTATCCCAAAACCGATTATTTTTGGGACATTCAAATATCGAGAGATTTTTGCTGTTGTTTTTTCGAAAAGCTACTCCAAAACAAAAAAATGTAAATTTTCTCGTTTTGGGGGTATTTACATTTCTTATCCTGAAAGTGATTTGCTGGAACCCCATAGCCATCAAGCTAAGATTAAGTAAGAATCCATTCAACTAGATTTTTTTCTGTTTACTAAAGATTTGATATGAACTATTTAAAAATTTGCATATGAAATAAACCCTAGTATAAAATTCTTGATTTCTTAAGAGAGGTATTGGAGCTTATCTTTTGTATATACGTCATCATTTCATTAAAAAAAGACAAATAGATGCCTATGGGCATCTATTTGTCTAAAAACGACTACTTATAATTATCTTACTTCTACAGTATAATTCCCTGTTCCACCGCCATATTTATATACACTTAAGTAATATTTCCCTGGCTTCGCATTATAATTTCCAAGCAATTTGTTTCCATCGCGTTTTGTTGCATAAGTTACATAATTATTTAGATCTGATTCAGAGTATAACACCCAGTTCAGTCCAAGGTTTTGTTCGTTCGTAACGGTAATTTGTAAATCTTTTGGGTCCTTTACATCGATAACAAATCTGTCAACTTGATCTTGATCACTTAAGTTTCCTCTTAATAACGTGTTCAAAGATAATGGATTCGCTGCATCAAATGAATTATTCGGTTCTTTTTCTACAGCAGTACCTTCTTCTGTATTCACTCCGCTAAACACAACATCATATTCAAATTGTCCAGCGGCATTGACACGGTAATTTACAAAATAAGCAGTTAATGTTTTGTATCCGCTCCACTCTTTTTCTGCAAGATGCTTCAGCATATCATTCGTTGCTTGATTCATCACTTTCCAATCCTCATTTTCCCCTTTTGCCGCACTTCCTGTATATGTTCCTTGTAGTGTGAAGGTATTAAAGAATTGTGATTTATTATTTGTTACCTTCACATTTTTTAACTTCGCTTCATTGGTGACATCTGCTGCAACATCCGAAAGTGGTTTCGGATTGTGCTGTGCTACATAATCAACTGATACTTGCGGAATTGTATACTTATCACGATTATCTATCAGCATTTGCATGTAAGTTTGATATTCTTCATTTAATTTATTATCTTTACTTAATGTAGAACGGTACGCATCGTAACCTGGAACAGCATTTGTACGAATTAAATCATGCACTTTATCGAACATATCAGGACGGTTATTATACATATACGATTGCAATGCAAACGAGTAATTATAAAAATCCCACGTTCCGTATTTTGCATTTAATGTTTGCGCTGCTGTGTAACGTTTCGCAGGATCATTAGACAATCCACCAATGATACTTTTTCGCGGTACTACGCTGTCTAATCGCGTTGAGCCTGCAAAAAACTCCACATTTCCTTCTTCAAACCATGTTAAGCGTTCATTTTGATACATTTCTCCTTGACCCCATAATCCTGGAACTTCGTATCTGCCCTGTAAATAGTGTGTAAATTCGTGACAAAACAATTCTTCCAAACTATAAATACTCTGCTGTGGTGTACGTTCATATGTAAAGAAGGTTCCTGTTCCTTCAATATAAATTCCACCATTATTCGTTTCATAGCCGTATAGTTGACGGTTAAATTGATATTCATCCGGACTATTATAAATAACCATTGTTAACACATCATCAGCATGTCCACTTTCGAGTGGTTTATCACTACCAACTGTACGATAAAATTGAGATCGTACTTCTTTTGCCGCCCAATATAAACGTTTAATTTTTTCTTCGCTAACTTTATCTCCCGCTTTAAAGACAATAGCCCCATCATCAAATGTATACGTTTTTGGCAAATAATGTTTCTTACCATCTTCTCGAATTTGATCTAAATTTACCGTTTTTCCATTTGCATCTATCCCGCCGTAATTAGTAGCAATTTGTTCTGCTGCAACAAAATATTGTTGCCCTAAATATGGATATACCCCCATTGCTTCTGTAACAACTTGCTGTCCTTTTGTTGGTGTACTATAAAACTTGCCAAAGCGACTAGCATAGTAAATACCATTATTAATTAGCCATCCGTTTTTGTCTGTTACTGTACCTATTAGTGCAAAACGATTTATCTCATTCAATTTTAGTACGAATTCCAATTGAACTCATGTTACTTAATCGTTCCCATCGCACCAATTTCTACATTTACCTTGACGTTTACATCGCCCTTTGCTAATGCATTATTCCATTTGTTTTGGACCTTTTTCCATTCTGGATATGTGTAAGTTCTTGCGTATCTCCCAAGCCCAATAGGGTCAATATTAGCATCTTGTATTTTCTTTATTACTTGCTTGAAATCTTCTTCTAACTTCTTTTCAATTGCCTTCTGTAATTTCTCTGCATCTTTTCTTGTATTGAACGAAAAAAGCTGTTCTGTTATGCCGACTCTCATCTTTATATCCGTATTAAATATAAATTTTTTATCATATTTTACCTTTGTTTTTACTTTAATACTATAGGTAGTAAAGCTTATCCAATCTTTTTCCTGGCTATCTGGCTTTAGTTTAATTGGAATTGTAAATGAAAACTCACCTGTAGTTCCATGCTGCAAGATACGTAATAGTTTGTTTTCATCAGACTGTAAGGTTAATTTATACTTTCCTTTTTCATCTAACAAAGCTGTACCTATCACAAATATTTTATTGTTTCTTTTCATCTCAGTAATATTCGCCGTTACCCCTTTGTCTGCTATTTGTTCATGTAATTCTTGAAGAGTTGTTTTTACTGTGATATTTCTTAATGCGGCCGTATCAACTAGTTTTGTTAAATATAAAGGAAGACGTGGCTTATCTTTTGGGTTATAAAAGATGATGTCCGAAACAGGTCCATCAACAGCAACAATCCTTGTAGTAACCGTATTTTTGGGATCTCGGTAAAATGGATCCAGATACTTTACCCAATTTTTTTGTTTCAGTAGTCGTTTTCCAACTAAAATAACCTGTGTTTTACTTCCCGAGGTAAGCGCCATAACCGTAGCATCAAATTTGTCTCTCGAATTTCGAATCGTAACAGATTTCACGCCAGTAATTTCTTCTTTTACCTTTGCTTCTTTATTGAAAACAGGGCTTGACATATACACTAATAAATTATTATTACGATCTAAATCAATACCAAGAACAAGAGTTAGAGAAACATCTTCAACATTTCTTTGATCAAAACATCCAGTCATCATGAACACCGATAACAAAATACAACATAGTACTTTTCTTTTCAATGTATCCTCCCCTGACGAAACTTCTCATATAGACAGCAATACAGCCATAAAACGATAGGTGATATATAGGTTAATCCCAAACCAGCATTCGATAATGTCTGTTGCCAAGTTTCAGCTTCATTCCAACTAGGATGAGTCCAAAATATGAGGCCGATAATGAACAATAAGAGAACAACTACATGCGAGCTGTGATCTTGTTTTCTAATTAATTGGCTTGAACAAAATACAGCGCAATATATAGCGGGAATCCATGCTGTGGATACAACGGGTAAGTAAAGGGCCAATAAAATCATGTCAAAACGTTCTAAAAAACGAAATTCTATTACTTTCAGTAAATTTAGTACCGGTTGATTATATTGCGTAATGCTCTCAGGGCTAAAATAGGCAAAGCAAACAATAGTAGCAAATAAATAAAATAACATTGTTAAAGTGTTTGCAATAACCATTCCATGGACTGCATACTGTTTTTTTTGTAAAAAGGGATATAAAAAGAAGGCAATATCAAACCCTAAATAAGCAAAAACAGTGGTCGGTACAGCCATGAATACAGGTTTCCACCCTTCTTTTAAAAGTGGGAAAAATGGCATCCAACTTCCGTTCCCTTTAAGAGGGATCAAAAAAAATAACGGAATCCAAAGAAACATACAAAAAATAAGTTCGGAGTATCGCCCTAAAATACGAGGACCGTTACGTGCAACCAGGAAGGTAGGAATCGAAAATAAAAAGATAACGACATAGTCAGGCGTTTTTGGAAGAAGCCATCCTTTAAGATAGAGCATAGCGTTCACAAGAACGCTACAAGAATAAAAAGCGAAGTACATCATGTAAATAACAACGAATGCTTTGCCTACTATTTTTCCAAATAATCGTATAAGAATGTCATAAATCGTGTCCTCGGGATATCTAGCAGCGGTTTTCACTATAAAAACACCTGATATTGTGGAGAATATCCAGCCAATCATTATAGCTATCCATCCATCCGTTCCAGCTTTTTCTGCAAGCAAGCGTGGAAGCGATAAAACGCCAGTGCCTACCTGCATTCCATTAATTAAAAGAATGTACTGTATAAGCGTAATGTCATTATAGGCATACTTTTTCATAGTTTCACCTTTTATTTTGATTCTTTCCTTGTCGAATAGATTGAATGGCTCCGGTACCTTTAGAACGCTTTCTTAATGCCCATAAAGGTAGGCGTATGAAAGTATCTTTCATATCCGCAAAGCGAAATGGTGCTAATGGCGTTCCGTAAGGAGTACCTAGCGATTCAAGACTGATTAGATGTCCAATTAAAGTCATCCAACCGATAACAAGTCCAACAATTCCAAATAAGGCAGCTGCAAGCATCATCGGAAAGCGTAATAGTCTTACTGCCGCCCCCATATCATAATTAGGGATAACAAAGGAAGAGATGGCGGTAACAGCAACAACAATAATCATAATATTGCTTACAATTCCCGCTTGAACAGCCGCCTGTCCAATAACAATACCACCTACAATTCCAACTGTCTGACCGATCGGAGTAGGTATCCGTAAAGCCCCTTCTCTCATCGTTTCCAATGTTATTTCCATAAGTAATGCTTCCATAACTGGAGAAAAGGGTACGCGCGTTCTTGATTCTGCAATAGATAAATACAGCTCTACAGGAATAACTTCAAAATTAAAGGAAATAAACGCAACATAACTCGCAGGCAGAAATAAAGCAACCATAAAGGCGATAAAACGAAGCAACCGAATAGACGAAGCAACTAACCACCTTGTACCGTAATCATCCACGCCTTGAAAAAAGGAAATAAAATTTGTTGGAGTAATTAACACATTAGGTGAATGATCCATTACAGTTACAAATCTGCCCTGTAAAATGTGAGATACAGCCAAATCAGGTCTTTCAGTTAATATAAATTGCGGAAACGGTGAGTACGGGTTATCTTCAATGAATTCTATAAGTTCGCCAGTACTAGCAACAGCGTCGACTGTAATTTTTTGAATCCGTGTTTCTAATTCCTTCAGCACATCTTCAGAAACTACATCTTTCAAATATAAAATAGAAATCCTCGTTTTACTTCGTACACCAATCACTATTTCTTTTACCATTAATTCACGATGAGGAATATACCTTCGAATCATTGCGATATTTTGACTTCCGATTTCTGTAAATCCTTGATGCGCACCTTTTAGAGCTATTTCGTTATGAGCATCTTCAACATTTCTTTGTGGCCATCCTTTCGTATCCAATTGATGTGCTGTTGTTCGACTGTGGATTAATAAAACACTATCTCCTCCAAAAATAGCATTTTCAATCTGACTCCACGTATCAATAATTTTAATTTGTCCTAATGGAATTGGAAGTTCTTTATTGGTATCAAAATCACTATTCATCAAAGGACTTAGAACATGATTTTGAATCAATTCTTTATCTGTTAATCCAGACAAATATACTAAAGCTGCTTCTAATCCATCTACTTTCATTTGAAACCGACGAATTACTAAATCAGGTGCTTGACGGAATATATTCTGAATATCAGCTATGTTTTTCGATAAATCAGCGCCTAAGAGGGAGTCCTCAATATTTTTTTTCTGAAAATGAGTATTGTCTCGTATTAAAAATGACTTAGGATTGTCTCTATATTTTAAACGCTTCAAAAATTTAGCCATGATTCCCTCACTTTCTATGTACCTTTTATGATATGTTTAGTATGCATATATTAAGAAAAAATATCCTACTAACTAGAGAGGTAACATGCGAATTATTACTATAAAGTTTTTGGTACATATTTCATAAAAATCACGTTGCTATTCTCAATAACATGAGAAAATAGCAACGTGATTTCAACTTCAAGAATAGTCTTTTAAGTTGATGGATGTGTGGTTCTGCCCCATCCCTATCAACCTAACAGAACAGGTTGCCCCCAAACGATTAAAATAAATCTTTTAGGCCTCACCATATCAAAAAAAGAAAATCTACAATTATCAAGACCTAATTTTATTTCTTATTAAATAATTTGATAATAACTCCATAAACTAAACTTACTTGTATCTCATAGGAGTGTATTATTCGTGAAAAAAACTTGGATATTCCTCATTTTTCTAATTATTCCTTTTTGTTCCACACCAATATCCATATATGCTTTTACAGATAGTCGTAAGGCGTATGAAAAAACAGGGAAGGTAATTTGGGAAGTAAATACAAAGGAAAAAATAGTTGCAATAACATTTGATGATGGGCCTCATCCTGTTTTTACCCCTCAAATACTTGATATTTTAGCTAAATACAATGCGAAAGCAACCTTTTTCGTAACAGGTAATAAAGTTAAAAGATTTCCTGCTATTTTAAAAAGGCAAGTAAAAGAAGGACACGAAATTGCTAATCATACTTATAATCATATATATGACAAAAATATTACTACCGCTAAATTAACAGCAGAATTAGATCAAACGGATAAAATTATCAAGCAAATCACTGGCTATAAACCAACTCTCTATCGTCCAGTTGGAGGCCTTCACAATGATTTAATTATTAATACAGCTATACAGAATGGAAAACTTGTTATTCTATGGTCATGGCATCAAGATCCTCAAGATTGGAGAAATCCACCAGCTAGCAAAATTTCTAAATATATAACAAAAGGTGTGAAGCCTGGCAATATCATTCTACTCCATGATTGGAATGGCAGCGAATTTTCTCAGACATCTCAGACAGTTGAAGCATTAGAAAGTATCATGAGATATTTATACAGAAACGATTATGAATGTGTGACAGTATCTGAAATGCTCTATCGTTCCATAAAAATAATCCCCTCCCCTTTTGATCCTTTTCATCAGTGAATCTAGACTTATTTACTATCTATTTTTTTAAGGTCTATCTTACTTACGGAAATTTATGAAGGTTGTCTCGAGGATAATTGTAGCTTTGAAATAAAGTTTGATTAAAAATACCTCACAAACCCATATTTTATGATAAAGAAAAAGAATCCATTTTGAAAAAAGGTGATATGCTCTACTTTTGAGATTGATTATTTATCTTTCATAAAAAAATATGATCATTTTTGTGATCTTTCCTCCATTAAAGCGCCCGATTGCGGAGATCAAAAAAATGATTATGATTGCTGCTTATAGCTTGTTGAACTAACGCACCCGTTACTTTAAGTAAATTGATTCACAATCTTACTGGGAATTCACCTAAAAAAGCTGAATTAAATTAATAAAAAAAGGACTCCCTTTTTGGGAATCCAATTCATTCAGTGTCACTTTGGTTAAATTCTAATCTTCTCGGTTCGCAACACTGTCATTAGCCTCATCGGCACCTTCGCCGACCTTGTTACCCATCGCTCCTCCTGCAACAGCTCCTGCAACGGTACCAAGTGGACCAAGAACAGAACCCAAAGCAGCTCCAGCGACAGCACCGACACCAGTTCCTACCGCTTCGCCAGCATCATTATCGACACGGTTACGTTCGTTTTTATCAGCCATTCATCTCACTCCTTATTTAGAATAGGCAAGTGCTTTCCAGCACAATACCTTACATATTTTGCCCTATAAGGACAGATTTATGTGAAGTTTAAATCTGTCCTTATAACTTTGTAATTTTCACTATCCTTCACGCTGTACAATAAGAAAAGCTGCCATAATGACAGCTAGATCTTAAACTATTACAACCTTTAGTTCAAGTAGTACAAGTGCAACTTTTATTTATTCATCTACTCCTGCATCTATTTTCCAGCTTTTTTGCAACTTCCGGATATAAATGATCTGGCCAATATGATATGCGTTATGAGTCGACACATTTCCAAGTATTGCCTACCATTTCACGTGTCCAGGATAACCATTAACTTCTCTCTCAACTTTTTCTTCAGATAATAACTCTTGCCAACGTAAAAGCACCTCTAATAGTTATTTTTTTAAGGCAGCAAAAGTATGATTTTCAGAAATAATAAAGCTGTTATTATTTCCTATTGAAAGCACAGCATCAACGTGAGATTTTTGGTACCTTGTTTGCCATGTTTGATTCCAATATAGTAGATGCTGCACAATTTCAGCAATACTATTACTTTCTTCGTTTGGCGTCCAAAATGCATGTTCCTCAGACAATCTTTCTACTGAATCTGAAAATGGTAGGTACCAACTTGGGTGATTAGCATTTGCCAACAACTGATCCGATAAAACATCTTTTGCATGAGCCATAACCAACACTCCTAATTGTATCTTTATAATAAAGTTTGATCAAAACGGATTCATTTTTTTATAAAAACCCCTTCATAAGAGAACGTATATTCGTGTATAATAAGAACGAATGTTCTTATTATTAAGGAGGCGTAAAGGTGTATGACTACTCAATTTTGCCGAATCGAATTGTTTTATGTGTAGATCTTCGAAGCTTTTATGCTTCAGTTAGTTGCATCAAGATGGGATTAGACCCACTACATACTAAATTAGCTGTAGTAGGAGATGTGAACAGGAGTGGCTCCATTGTTTTGGCTGCAACGCCACCATTAAAGGCATTAGGTGTTAAGAAAATGGCAAGGTTGTATGAAATACCACGGCGTAAAGACATTCTTGTTGTAAACCCAATTATGGGTACTTATATCAAATGCTCAAATTATATAACAAAATTAGCTTTACAATACGTTCCGATTGAGGATTTTCACCAATACAGCATCGATGAATTCTTTATGGATATTACAAATAGTATCCATCTGTTTGCGAATGAGCCTTATGAATTTGCGCTGAAATTCAAACGTGAAGTATATGAGAAAACAAGAATTGAATGCACGATTGGGATTGGGCCTAATCCTTTAATGAGCAAGATCGCTTTAGATGTGGAAGCGAAGAAGACAAAAGACTGCGTCGCATATTGGAAGTACGAAGATGTCCCCATAAAATTATGGCCGATACGACCACTTAGTAAATTTTGGGGAATTTCGAGTAAAACAGAAGTTAAGTTAAATCGAAAAGGAATACATTCAATTGGAGACTTAGCGCAATACCCGCTCAAATACTTAAAACAAAGTTTTGGAATTTTGGGCGAAGAATTACACTTACATAGTAACGGCATTGATTTTAGCCGCATTGCAGAAAAATACATACCAGCAACAACTTCAATTGGTAAAAGTCAAATACTCATGCGTGATTACACAATAGAAGAATTTCCGATTATCCTTCTGGAACATATCGAGGAAGTTTGTTATCGGCTAAGAAGACATAATAAACTTGCTCAAACCATACAATTTTCTATTGGTTATAGTAAAAATTACGCTGGCGGTTTCAGGAAAACTCACACTTTAAACCGACCTACCAATTTAACAATGGATATTTATCGAATATGTACATACTTTTTACATGAGTTATATACGGGTGAACCTATTAGATCAATTAATGTTTCTTTAACCAACTTAATCAATGAAGGCGAAGAACAAATCTCTCTTTTCGATAACATCATGCAACGGGAAAAAGAAATAAAATTAACTAAGGTAATGGATGAAATACGCACTAAATTTGGCAAGAACAGCATATTACGAGGAGTTTCTTATACAAATAGTGCTACAGCAAGATATAGAAACACATTGTTAGGAGGACATAAATCATGAACAACACTAATATGCCAAAAGGAAGAGGAATGGTAAAATGGACTCCATTTGCTGCGATGCCGGAACAATTTGCTGGTATCCGTGAGATCATTAAAGAAAAAAATAAAATAACGCGTCCAATATTAACACCAGAAGAAAAAGAACTTATTGAAAACTTATTATTATGCTCATTGCTTTCCGAAGAAGAAATATTGATTACATATTACGAAGATGGCTATCTGCTTACTAACTACATGACCGTGACTGATATTGATCCATTGAACTGTTCTATTGTATGTACAGATGCTTTTTATAACAGGATTACTCTTAAATTTATGAATGTTGTTGATGCAAAATAAAAATAGAGGGTCTACCATACTTGGGAAGATCCTCTTCTTATTTCACATATGCAGAGTCCTAATCTTTATCAAATGTCTCTTGTTATTATATATTCTTTAATAAGAATTCTGTAATCTCTTCATTTAGTTCATGATGAAAATATTCGCGATTAAAGCTAGGTGGATCTTGTGATGGAAGAAAAGATGCATTCATCATTTCTTTTGGAAATGGGCTAAGAAAAGAAAAATGGCCTGCATTCTCAACTATTCTATGTTGGATTTTAGTATTGTCAGTTATCCCGTTAAATATAATTTCTGCATGAAAATACGGTGTAAATTGATCTTTCTCCCCAACAAGCATTAAAATGGGGATGTTTATGCCTGCCAAAGCCCCTTTTGTTTTAAACCAAACTGAAGCTGGCGCTAAAAGAACTAAAGATTTTATTCTGTAATCATGTGTAACATTGATAAGATGAGATTTCTCATCCGAAGACTCATAAGGGAAAGAGGATGGTATTCCTCCTGATGCCGCCAATGCTGTGTACCCACCCATAGAATGTCCGATGACTGAAACAGAATCAGGTTTTAAAAACTTTGTAAAATCTTCACTATTAAAGAACCAATCAATCGCCATAGAAATATGTTTTGGCCTAATAGTTAGATTATCGATTGTACCTTCCAATGTATTGTCATTTCGATTATTGTATGGATGCTCAAGCATTCCCACAACAAATCCGTTACGAGCCAAGTGACGAGCAATCGTTCGATAAACTAATGGTGAACCACCAGTACCATGAGATATTAAGACCAATCGAAACACACCTTCTTGGGGTACAGCATTACTCGAAACATTCAAATGATAAGGTCCAATTTTTTCTAACTTTTCAGGAGTAATTGTTGGATACATAACAAACATAGGAAATGTTATATCTAATTGTTCATCAAAAAGCTCCACTCTTCTATAGCCTGCGAACATTACATCATTCTTTCCTATTTCTTTATTCATTAAATTCCTCTCCTATTAAACTTAAATTTTTTATCCTTATAACCTTATTTAATAATACAGTAGTAATTAGTTAACTTACAATTCCAAGTTGAACCATCTACTTTCAACTCCAGAATATGGCCCGTTTGCCTAGCAAAAAAACAGCAATCATTAAACAATCCACTATATTGTTATACCACTAGTCTTAGGGTTCCTTTTATAGAGAGAATCAGTATGATAGAATTAATGTAGATGATTTTTTTATTTGCTTCTCTAAAACGTTCTATCTCCCAATGGTACGTTTTTTATTTCTCAACAAATTAACTAAATATTCAACCTACTTTACTGTCATTCTCAATAAAGCTCTGATAAAATATGAATTACATAACGAAACATCCCTTATTTGACACCTGTGCCTCCCCGTACAGGTTTTTTTATTCTATTTTGAGTTAGATGCTCTTCTTCATATGCTGGTAATAATAACATCCAACAAACAGCTTTTCCCACTGTTTCACAAGTCTAGAACTTCCTACAAAATAAATTTCAATGTCGTCACTTAAGAGTCGTTGCATTATTGTATTCCATTTAAAAAATCTATCTGCCTGGGAAAATTTCTCTAACTGGACTTCCTGATCTGTGAATCCTTTTCTCTTAGGATAGGGTACGATTACTAATGCTTGTTCGTCCTTTTTAATATCTTCCTTACAGTAGACGCGTTTCGGAACTATCAATGCCACATTAATCCCCTCTTTCATCAATATAACGATTATATTTAAAAATCTCTTGTAGTCGATCTTGACCTTTAGTGAATTCCTTAATGGGGTACCGCCACATGCCCATCAAGCTAACCAAGTAAATTACTAGATACGAAATAATTCTTGTTTCAAAACTAGCAAGTGATAAAAAAGTAGGCACGCTAAAGAAGCCTATTAAAATGCGATTTTTTCGCTAGGCAGCTTGTCTATGCTTCACCGTCGTTTTATACACAATTCCTAGAATATCAAAGACGGTCATCTTCTTATACCTATGACATTTACGACCGTTCTTTTTAAGCAGCTGATAAAGGCGATGCAGAGTTTTTAAAAGTTCTTCTGTGCCAACGGCTATCGCTTGAAACAGTAAAGGAAAGTAATCTTTAATCATATAAATCGCTTTGTATTCACTCAGCTCCTGCTTTTTCTTTTCAAGCAGAAACTGTCGCATTTGAAACATCGTAGAAGAACAGAGGAGAATGCCGATGAGTTGTCCATATAAATGGCACTCTAGGCGTTCTCTTTTAATATTTTTACATTCATCAATTTCAAAGAATGACTTCCACGTTTTAAACAAAATTTCAATCTGCCAACGAAGTGAATATAATGAATGCACGTAGTTCGTTGGTACTTCTTCTAGCGACGTGTTCGTGATATATACATTCATGCCCATTAAACGTTTACTTTTATCCTTCATGACAATGCCTTTCTTCTTTTCACGTATCGCTTGGTTTTTCAGACGTGTTTGCGTTTGATCATCGGTTAAACGATGGATAATAACACGTGCTGGAAGTTTCTGATTTTGGCCAATGTATGCCTCGGGGATTTCTATCGTTTCACCAGGGATTAGACCAGACATCATTTGTGTCATATCAAGCTGGATGTATTCTGTTTGCTTTTTTAACATACCATTGTTGAAGTATTCTGGTTCAGGGTTCTTGATATAAATGCGTGTATTCAACTTCAACCGCGAGATATAGTAGGCCTCTTTATCATGAATGGTTTGTAAGTCTCCTAAATCGAAGTAACCAAGATCACGTAAACACAAATCACCGGCTTCTACTGTTTCAAGGCAAATGGTACCATATGTTTTATCATTATTCTTCCCTGGTCCAAGCTGCACGTTAAGAAATTGACCACTAAGTAAATCATATTCCAATTGGATTTTCACGCCTGCGGTATTACTACTCCCACCTGAGCCTTGATAGTCAGTGGCGAAATGGTCAGGCAGTTGAAACACCGTTGCATCTAAAATACGGATACGATTGAAAGTAGCGATCACGTGTGCAGAAAGTGAGTGATTTGAACAAAGTTTTTGTGTGAGAAGAGAAGTAAAGACTTTTCGAAGAAATGCGACAGCTGCTGGATTAAAGCGTTGATTCAGTCCTTCTGTACTCATAAGTACCCCAGTGGAAACTTCTAACTGACTGCACAATTGTGTAAGTGATGTGCTAGCAATTTCTTGACTGAGCCATACGCAAAGGGCAATGAGTTCGTTTGCTTGATACTTACTAGATCGCTGTACAAAACCAACTTGTTTGGCGATACCTTGTAGGACTTCTGAAGATAAAAAGTATTGTAGCTCTTGTGCGAAAAGATTCAGTTCATTTGAAATAATAGGATTCATCAAAAACGCCATCCTTTCTGTATATTTCTACAAAAAGAATAGCGTTTTTTTTGCTTTATGGATACAAATTTATCTTAGCTTGATAGCAATGGGCGGTACCCCTTTAAGGTTTAAGAAAAAATCGAGTTGAAAAAGGATTAATTGTAGTGTAAAATTACACTAAATAACACATAAGTTACTTTTGGAGGAATAAAAGTGAATAAGGAGCTTATAATCGAACTCATTTCAACGAAAATAAAGTTAATTCGCACTGAAAAAGGGTATACACAGGATAAAATGGCTGAAGTTCTCGGCATTTCAAAGAAAACGCTTGTTCAAATCGAGAAGGGGAGATCTAATGCAGGTTGGACCAATTCCGTTGCTATTTGTGCATTGTTTAGGGATAGTGAGGTTTTACAGTCCACTCTAGGGGATGATCCATTAGTAGTAATCGAAACAATGGCCCACAAAAGTATTAACAACTTCAAAGAAAAAACGTTGGGAGGAAAAGTCTGGTGGAAACAAATTCAAGAAAAAGGGCACTTTCGCTTACAACAAAATCTGATTAGTCAGCATTATCGTATTTTAGACGAACATGATTACCGTTGGTTTAGTTCGTTTGATAGAGAAGACGCACTAGATCAACTTGCTACATTAACAAGGGATCTGGAAAAGTGAAGGAATCTATAATGAAACGAATCAAAAAGATGGTAAAAAGTTATACATTTTTATCTTTCGTACTTGCTTTCTTACTTTGTTATTTACGCATGAGCGGGCTAGACCCTCAAGGTCTTATTTTTTTCGTTTTCGGATTGGATCCTTTAGTAAATCATGTAATAGATGCGGAACCTTTTAGAGATATGGTTTATAACCATCATCTATACGCACTTCGTATATTGACAGCTCTCATATACGGAGTTTTCTTTGATTGTCTAAGATATGTGATACAAAAGTATGCAACACAAAAATATGTAGTGTTTTTTAAATATCTAAAACGGGGTGTTTTGATACTCATGTTGATTGGTGTACTAACACTCGTGTTGTTTGGTATACTCATCAATTTTTTTCTCGCAATTCTAAATTTATAAGTCCTATTGTTCTTATGAAGTAGGATGCAGGGCTTTTGCCTATGATTATGTACCATGTAACAATTGTTGAAATACAACGTATCAACAAAAAGGAGATTATATATGTACATCTTGAGCCTTCTTTGGATTTACTTTATGCCTATTCTTGTATCATGTGGACTTTTTGGCAGGATTTTCCTAATCATTACAGGGGTTATATATCGTAAATTACTCGTCATTGTAATGGGATTACTGAGTCTTTTCTTTGTTGTATTACCTTTTGTTTTTTGGGGTATGGGGATTGATTGGGATGAAATTTTCCCTATTCCAACCATTCTATACTGGATCCTATTCTCTTTAACTGGGTTACTAGCAGGATTCAATGGACTACAGGCAAAGATTAAAAGCATACGCAATATGGGATTTATTATTTTTACTACTGGAGTATTTGGGACTATTTTTTATTATTTAATGTCTGTATCTCATGATTCATTTTATATCAATTAGTTCTTTCTAAACTCATATCATCTACTACCTAACAAATTTTTTCGTTTTGGGGTCGATCTGTTTTCTTAGCTTGATGGTGATGGGGTACCGCCAGCATTTTGGAAAAAAACACGCTAAGCAAAAAATACAATAAGCTGCCCATATGGACAGCTCATTTACATAATTCTCGTTATTGGAAGTTAGATTATTGTTTATTTAGTTTTAAATTTAAATTTTTGAATAGCCATTTAATCCTATCTTCAGAAGCAGTATCACATGCTGTAAAGAGATGATCTGTCTCGTACCAGATAATTTCTTTAGGTAGATTTGCACTTGTATAAAAACTATTCGCTTGATCTCTTGATACAAATTCGTCATTATAAGCAAATTGAAAGAATAAAGATGCTGGTACAGCTTTGTCTATGTAGTGGATAGCATCTAAGGGTTCGAGTGCTGAGATAAATGAATGGAATTTTTCTTCTGATAACATATTCCGAATTAATACTGCTAGAGGGTGGTCACTTGTTTTATGCCACATAGATACACTTGAGAAACCTGCCATCAAAATATATGTTTTAATACGTTTTTCAACTCCCGCAAGGACACCTCCCCAAGTAGCACCTAAGCTATGCCCAATATACGCAATTTGTTTTGAATCAACATTATTAAAAGTAGATAGTAAATCTATTCCTCTTCTAATATCGAGTATTGTTTGAATATATTTTTGAATATCAGTCATTGCTTCTACCATGTAATGCAATTCTTGCTCTGTGGAAGGGGCTTTTGGAGCTGTATCACGTACTAAAGGTGCATCAATTAAAAGAGAAAAGACACCATTTAAAGCTAATTTCTCAGCTTCTGGTAAAAAGGTTTTTCTATTACCTTGTCCTGGATGCATAAAGATAACTGCTGGTGAAGGAGTACTTGTTTTTGGAACTACTAAATAAGCAGGAACTGTCCTGCCACATGGACTTAAATAATTTATATCTTTAACTGTATGGCTGTTATAAACAACAGATGAAACTTCTTGAAAGTCTAAAGGGAGGTTACGGTCATATTCGAGCATTAATAACAACTCCTTTTTGTAGAAAATTTTACCATACATAAAGACTAGATATATATTACAGTTTCTTTTCGCATATCTTATTCATGTAGGGTTAACATAACGTCTCATTATCAGCAGTTATCAAATTCCCGAAAGCCATTTATGCCAAGATTTTTCCAGCATTCCGTTCCTTCCGCTGTATGCAAGATTTCATACAGCCCTGCCACAACAGCATTTGGCAGTTCAAACCGTTCTCGTAGCCTGCATGAAATCCTGTATATCCTTAGCGTATAAAATCCACGTTTTGTTGGCGAGACCTCAAAAAGAAGGGCGAAACGCACTTCTTTTCTTTGTAATCACTACACATCACATTATTAATATGATTACGGACAAGCCTTCTTGTTACTAAATAATGTTTCTTTAATTCTTGTTATCTAACCCACTTATTTTTCATTACTTTAAAATACAGCTTTTCAAATCCCCTAAAATACTTACTGTAAACGCCTAACGTTTCAATATATGTATTAATAACCTCGCTTAAATCAAAATGAACACCATCTTTAGCTAAGTCATAGCTATCATCCCGACTATATAAATCAAAATATTTAGCTTCCTAATACAATCCCCTGTTAACTAAAAGTCTAGTGGTACATTTAATTGATTCTTCATCAACTGTGCTACTAAACTCAAATAACTTCCCTTCAATATCATCTATCTTTGCTTTAGACATTAAGGATATCTCAATTATTTCATATGGCGGACTGTCACTTGCTTCAATCAATTTATCACACCATTGAATTACTTCAGCTTTACTCCACAACCCACAGCAAATCCCTAAGCCATAAATACGAGTTAATCTTCGAATTAAATCCAAAGTTTCTCACCTACAATTTTTCATATACATTTTTGTTTAATTTTAATAGATTATCATTCATTCATCAATTTATATATAATAAAGAACAAAGGCAACATCATCTTCTTCATTAGTATTTTCAATAACAACGTCATTCCTACTTTTTATTAAACGGTCTGGCTTTTGTTTTCTTAGATGACCAAAATTTCTAGTGATTAAAATAACAGATGCTTTTCTTTAAGAAGAGTTTTAAAGTTAATTTTCAATAGGAAATCGATTTTGTTAGCATCATAACTCAGTAATCTTGAAACTCCTTATTTTATTCGGTATTTCGTAAGTTAAGAGAACTTTAACCTGAAAAATAGAATTTTTCTAAGGACCTTACTAAAAAAATCTTAACAGTTATAAAAATTAACTAGCATCTATCCTATTGGAATTCCCTTCCCTTAACCTGCTTTAACGTCGCTACTATTAGAAAGCTAACAATCACCAATAAGAGCCATGAACTCACCTTCCCTAGATGAACGAGACTCCATGTATCGGTTTGGTTTGGGTATTGCCAAGCTCCAAAGAACGTTGCGATATTTTCGGCTATCCATATAAAAAATCCGATGAGCACAAAAGAAAGTGCGAGTGGCATACGGTAACGAGCTCCATTAACCTCGTATGTGACCCATGATTGCCAAAAAACAATAATTACAAGTCCAGATAACCACCAACGAACATCCATATGACCATTAAAAATAAAAATAGAAGCCGGTCTCAATTAAGAGAACTGGCTTCTATTTGGGTAAAACTTCTTTTCACTTTACTTCACACATATACAGAGCCTTCACTTATTTATTCTACATCGTGCTTAAAATACTTGATAAATTCATCTTCATTTACAGGTTTACTGTAGTAATAGCCCTGAATTAGATAGCATGCATTATTTTGTAATACTTCTAATTGTTCTTTCGTTTCTACCCCTTCTGCTATCACTTTCATGCTTAAAGTATGAGCCAGTGAAATAATGGTATGAATAATTTCATTTCCATCAGTAGAATGTCCAATCCTATTAACAAATTCTCTTGGAATTTTTAAGGTATCAATTGGATACAAAGGAAGATATGCTAATGAAGAATATCCTGTACCAAAATCATCAATTGATAAATGTACACCATATGATTTTAATGCTTTTAACTTCGCTAACGTTTCTTTTTCATCTACCATTGCTATCCGCTCCGTTAATTCTAAATCGATCGAACTAGCAGGTACCCCTACTTCTTCTATGATAGATATGATTGTTTGAACAAAGTTCTTCTGTTCAAACTCGATAGCTGATAAATTTATCCCCATTTTTAGATTTGCATAGCCCGCAGAATGCCACTTTTTCAATTGTTGACACGCTTCCTGTAACGTCCATTTTCCAATTGGAATAATTTGCGAAGTTTCTTCCGCAATAGGTATGAACTCAAAAGGTGAAATAACTCCCAGCTCTGGATGTTGCCAACGAATTAAAGCCTCTGCACCAATAACCTTACTGGTCTTACTATCAACTTGTGGTTGATATAATAAAAACAACTCATTATTTTCTAATGCATTTGGTAAATCTTGTTCTAATTTTAATCGTCTTGTTATTTTTTTGGATAATGTCTCGTCATACATGCAAACAGCATTGTTACCTTCTTTCTTAGCACTATACATAGCAATATCAGCATGCTGTAAAAGTGTAGTGGTATTTATTCCTCCAAACGGATATACTGCTATTCCTATACTAAGAGATAAGTAAAAACTATGTTGATTTACTACAAATGGTTCTTCAGTTATACGAAATAGAGTTTCACACAAGTCCAATAGCTGTTGCTCTGTATGGTTATGGACTATGATTGCAAACTCATCTCCCCCTATTCTCGCTAGAGGTATAGCCGGTGATAGACATGCCCTAAGACGTTTGGCAATTTCTTTTAAAACACTGTCACCAATTGAATGTCCAAGTGTATCATTAATCGTCTTAAAACGATTTAAATCTATATATAAGAGTCCAAATTCATCCTGATTTTTATGTGCACGCTTAATGGATTTTTCTAATTCTCTCTGGAAGAATATTCGATTTCCAATCTCCGTCACTGTATCATGGAATGCTAGATAGTTTATCTCATCCTGCTGTTGCCTCATTTTCGTGATGTCTTTTACCATTACATAACTCCCAAAAATTTGTCCCTCTATCATAATAGGAACAATGGTGACATACCAAAAATGTATGTCCTTCTCATTATTATTTTTCACACGTAACTGTAGCGAAGCCGAACTACATCGTTTACCTTGCTTTAGAGCTGCTTCCAATTCAGATTTATCTTCATCTAAAAAAATAGAGACGCATTCTTTACCTATTAATTCAGCACTGCTTTTTCCTAATAACATACTTCCAACCTGGTTTATATTTAATACGATGCCATTTGAATCAATCGTTAAAATAGGATCTGGATGATACTCATATAAAGACTTAAATCTCTCTTGATTTTTGACCAAATCATTAGATTTGGTGATTAAATCAGCAGTTCTTTGAGATACTTTTTGTTCTAGTTGAGTATTAAACACCTTTAATGTTTCGGTTAAATCTCTGTTTTGCATTCGTACGATAGTATGACGAATCAGTACAAATACAAATGCAATACAATTTCCAGTAATCAGTGTAGATGAAGAAGTTTGCTCTTTAAAAGTAAAACCAATTAAGATTGCAACTGCAAGATAAGGAAATATGACAAGAAGTTTTTTTCCGAATGTCGGATTGATAATGAAATAATTCCTTCTAGAAGATGCATTTTTTGGTATAGTAGCAGCAATGGCGATGAATAAAAGAAAAACCCTATACAAACATCTTAATAATATGACTATACGGTCTGATAAATCATCTTGTAAGTAAAAATACAAGTAGTCCGTAATAGCCAATCCAGTTAATACTAGGATAAAAATATATAATTTACTTTTTGCATTAAAAATAGCTGGCCGAAAGATAAGGCTAATACCTAGTAAGAGAAGCAATAAATCTATAATCGGAAAAATAAATGAAAGAAAAAAATCTCCGACTGATAAGAATAAGATATTTGCAGAAGGTTCATTAAATAGGTACCACTCTAGTGTAAAAATAGCAGTAACAACAATACATAAATCACAAAGTAAATACGCTTTTTCCCACTTGTTACATTCCATAAAGATTTTATAAAAGAACGCAAAGAGAAAGAAGAATAAGAAAAACAACAAAAACACATCAGAGATATTAAAATTTTGTATTGGTAATTCTACATTAAGTACTTGAAAAGCGGATATAAAATTCCCTATCAAGAAACACCCTACTGCAATTGTAATGCAAACCCAGAAGACTCCAAAGTTAATTTTTCTGAATAATATAGAATAAAGTAATGAGATAAATACGGTAGTTTCAACAACTAAGGATGATAGTCGGATATTAAAATCAGATACAAAATAATGATTCGGAAAAACAAATAAAAATATAAAGCAAAAGCTTATATAGAATATTAGAGCTATTGTTAATAAGATAAAATGCGAATGTTTGATCAATATATTCACCTTCTTAAGTCTTTCTTCATTTTTTATTAAGTTTGTTTCTAATTATTATTCATATTATGACCATTTCAAAAGATTTTTTTCAAAATAAAGGTAACAAGTTGATTGAATAGCTATTTAATTCAAAGAATGTTTTCTTTGAATTAATTTTATACTGCCTATATGAATCCTATAGCTTAACTAATTTTACATTGAAATTTTACGCAAAGATGATGTATGTAAGTTTGCCTCTATCTATTTATTAAAATGTTGAACAAGGATAAGAAAATCTAAACTATGTAGACATGAAAGTACCTACAAAATTTCTAATAGTAACTATTTATTGGTTTTTGTTCATAACTTTCTATAGTATTCATTAAGGATGCTAACTAAAACACCGACTTATTTATAATCCTTAATAAGTCGGCGCTAGTATACACTATAAAACTAAAAAACCATTTTAGATAACAAGCAAAAAGAAAATAGGGTGCGAAAACTAAGCGAAGTAATTAGCATATACAAGTTCAATGTACAAATATCATTTTAGTGGTTTTCTCCTGTTAACTTGGTAAACATAAATGGCTAGTGAAATCATTTATCCCCATTTAAAGTTTCTGCTAATTGTGGAGTAGTTCTCACAATAGTATTCTTAAATAAATTGCTTATTCCTAGAGTTACTAAATTTTCTTTTACTAATTACAACCTATATTCAGATACATTATTTCCTTTCCATTCATAATAATCTAAAATCCCTTCATAAATAGCTTCTGCTGCAATCTGTCTGCCGTTTGCCGTAGATAGTTTACTGTAATCGATACCATTATCTATAAAAGCAAGCTCTGTTAACACAGCTGGCATATCGTTTTCTCTTATAACGTGAAGATCTCCATGTTTAACGTCCCTATCACGTGTTTGAAGAGCATCCACTAAACGTTTTTGAATTTTTTCCGCTAAAACATGACTTTCTTCCACATGAGGATTTGTTTTTTCGGATTCAGAAGATTTATAGTAGTATGTTTCTGTCCCTTTTGCATTACCATTAAAAGCATTTGCATGAATGCTGATAAAGATATCACCCTGATTTTGCTTAGCAAATTTAACACGTTCCTGTAAAGAACTTTTTTGATCATGCCCTGGTCTAGTATCAGACTCACGAGTTAGTAAAACTGTAAATGGTGAATGTTTTTCGAGCAATTGTTGTAGGCGTAAGGAAGTGTCTAATACGATTTTACTTTCAGGCAATCCCTTTGTAGGCTTTCCAGGATCTGCACCACCATGTCCAGGATCAATAATAATCGTTTTATTTTCTAAAGGGTTATTTGGACTATATTGAAGCATATCTGTTTTTGCGGTTAGTTGTGCGGCCTCAGCGCGTGTTATGAATCTATTTGGTTGCCAACCGTTATCTGTCCCAATTGAAATTTTTAAATCAATTAAAGTATTTGCGAACTTTTCACCCCAATGTCCTTTTAAATCTTCAAATTCACTTTGCCTATTGCTAGTGTTTATATTTTGTAGTTTATATGCATTCACTAGCATGGTAGCCATAGCAGCACGAGTAACTTTTCCAGAAGGATTGAATACTCCATTTCCTTCACCTTTAACTATCCCTGCTTTTTCAGCAGCAGCAATATAAGGGGTTGCCCAATGATTTTGAGAATCTTTAAAAGAAGGTTTTGCATTTGTATCAACTTGTATACCTAGAGCTTTTGTCATAATTGTTGCTGCAGAAGCTCTATCTAATGTATCGCTTGAACCAAAAGTTCCATCTGGATAACCACTTAATACTTTTTTATCAACTAAATAATTAACGGATTTGTCAGCCCATGCAGGAACATCTGGGAATCTGTGAGTATTTGCAAATGCACTAGATGAATAGGATAGTAGACTTCCAGCAAGAATTCCTGTAGCAATTAATTTGTATTTCAAAATTTAACACCTCTAAAAAATTATTACACGTTGGTAAATATATCATTTATAGCTAAACTTATAAGTAATACGACCTAGTTTAAAGAATAGATTAGGTTTTTTATCATCGATATATTACATATAAATAATATTTAATTAATTTAAACTATTATTTCGAAAAAAAATCCACAGACATACACTTATAGTAAGAGACTATTCGATATATTCACCAACATCGTGTAACTAGCATAGTTACTTATATATACGAGTGTCAATTAAAAAAAACTTACATTTTTGTAAGATAACCAAGTTAATAATGTAGTAAGTAATTATTATATAATGTGAATAATTACTTACCATTATCAATAAATATATATCTTTTTAGATTATTTTTTTGTTGATTTTAGACAAAATAAAAAAAGCATTCCTCATTACAAAGGAAGGCTCTCTCTTTTAACTATTTTATTTCTCTTCTCTTAACAACAAATAAGACGCTAAGCCGATCACGGCAGCGCCTAAAATAGTAATAGTAAATTTAATCGATACTAATTTACACTCACATTTACTTGCTTTTTTGTTTCCAAACCCCATTCTTCTTGTGATAAGTATCCTTGCTAGTCATGAAGTGAAATGAGCTACCAGGAATATAGTATTTCTTACGTTTCTTTTTTCTTTTCTCTCTCTCCTTTTCTTTAGCAATCTCCTGTAAATCCGCTTTCCATTGTCGTATTAAATCTTTTTTTCGCATCGGACTGTGTTCCCCTTGAATTGAATTAATCACCCAAGAGATATATACACTTTTTTAACCCAATTGTCTATCTTATTCACATTACTATTTATTCTGTAATTTATATACAATAAAAAGGCACCCGTTATAGGCGCTTAACTTTTCTATCGAAAACAAAGTCAACGTCTTCATCTTTATTAATACTTTAAAGTTCACCATGCTCATTTCAGTAAAATAGTTTCAAAGTCCTTATTGTAATATAATGGTACCTTAAATACATTTTCACTTTATTTGGATATGTACTATTACATGAAATTATGTAATATTCCGTCTAAAAAAGTCTTTCCATGTCGATTAATGTAGATTAAACTTTAAATATGATGGTTTTATATTTTTGCTTCCCCCTCCTCATAGGAGAAATAAAGGGTTGTTGTCATTTTCATAATAGTAAGCGCTTATAAAATATCCAATCATTTCGATATGTAATATTTCATAAAACATTGTAGGTTTATTTTTAAAAATATTTAGGGGAAATAGACGAAATTCAACAGAATAATTTATCCGACGGGGAGAAAATGATTGTATGTATCCAAAATTTATTGATAAAATAGCCTTTTCGAAAGCGCATAAGGAGTTATTAATTAAACTGTATAATAAAGAAATTACAAGAAGCGAGTATAATCAATTGGTAGATGCTTTTTATCGTCCACAACAAAAATAAATATGAAGTACGTGTTTACTGTTTTATGTCTTTTATAATAACAAAGTTCGTTTATATCATTTTTGGGCAAGCTCTTTTGCTAGGTTGATGGGCATATGGCGGTATTCCTACTTCAATATGTTATCTCAAACTTTTTGACACATTGTTTTTCATAGAAATCACACCATTTCAAAAGGTGTACCCCTTGATACGAAAATAATTTACATATTAATGATAATCAATTAATTTTAAAGGATCCACAATGGTAATATTCAGTCTTTGTACAATTGGATTATGAAGTAATGTAGTGAAAATAATGAATGGCACAGCAAAAATATATAACTATGTATTATTTATATTTATCTTACCAGCAATAATTTATTCTTTATAAGATTCTTATCAACAAGGAAAAAACACTAGCTTAATGACAGTGTATTTTCCTTTATAATCTACCGAGCAATATATTTTATTTAACCCAAAAAGAGGATATTATGATTAAAAAAAATAGAATAGGTACAATTATATCGATTTTAATACCGGTTTTATTGATTTTGTCCATTGTTAATGTTGCATACAAAATTATTTTAACTGAATTTTTTGGAGTCTCTATACTTTTACCAGTATTTCTTTGTCCAATTGGATTTATCCTAGCTATTTTTTCTTATCGAGTAGATAAAAATATTGGAGCGAAAATCGGGATAATATTAAATGTGGTAGTATTTTTGATTCCTTTTATCTGGGTGATCGGAAGAATTATGTAGTTGAAATATAATCCGGACATATCTCCTATATCACTAAATCTATAAACAAATAACAAAGGAAGAGAATTTTTATAATCCTCTTCCTTTGTTATTTACGAGAAATTTCGTGTTCATTTGTTGTTTAGTATTTCGAAAAATGCTGTAGAATTTATCTCTATCATTATAACAGTATAAAGGATGGTTTTAAGATGCAATATTGCATATAGAAATGTATCGATAACAATGTAATCGCTCACACTAATAAAAAACATAAAACTGCATCACATCTTAACACATAAGTAGAAGAGGAAATAACATGGAAATCGCAATGGCAATTTTAAAATTTGTAAGTGGATTTCTACCATTCGTAGTAGAACTTTTAAAAGCAGTAATGTAAGTTCATTATTACCCAATTATTAGGAATAACTTTTCATACAAATGATCTGTATATCAAAGATGAATTGATGTGCAGATCATTTGTGTGAGCAAACTTTAAACAAGAAAAAGAATTCCAGAATCTTAAGGAATTCTTTTTTTATGTGTAATTATAAATTTAACATTTTTTACAAGTGATCTTAATTTTATTGTATTGTTAGCTTTATAATATCCAAATTTATCACCTATTTTTATAATTCAAGCCCCTAATATTAGGAAAAGAGAATATTTTATACATTGGTTTTCTTCTAGAAATTCATTTAAATTATTCATAATGAATAATCCTTTTAATATTTTACAATTAATTTACAGCATAAATAAAACATGAATTTTGTCCATGTTCTAAACCAAATGTATTTTGGAGGAGGCCAATTTGATTTTTTCAAAACCCATTGATCGATACGCTTTGTATGATTTGCATAAAAAAGAAGTGTAGAGTTTCAGTATGCTTCTCTTTCTAACACTTCACTAGATGTAAAGGACATAGATTCCTTTTATAAAGTAAAACCATCTGACATTCGTTTTGACGTTAAGCATTCACAACAGGAAAATGAATACTTGGTTGGACAATTCAAATATGCAAGCTCGGTTCAATCTGGTGATTCACGCAATGACTCTGTAACTGGAGAAGTATACTTACATAAAAATGAAGATAAACCTCATGTCATCTTTGTTCATGGTTGGCGAATGAATTCTAACGAACATGTAAAAAAAATATTTCACAACCATATGACCAGCTTGAGATGGAATATGTATTATTTCACTCTACCCTATCATTTTGAAAGAGAACCCAAACAATCCCTTTTCAGTGGAGAGTACATGGTAAGCGCCAATATTGAACGTACTGTACAAGCAACTAGACAAGCGGTAGCTGATTTACGAACTTTGATCAAATGGATTAAAGCAAATAAAAATGGTCCCCTAATTCTAATAGGAATCAGTTTAGGTGGGGTTCTTACTAACCTAACAGCTCTTTTTGAACCAGAGATTGATGTATTAGCATCCATTTTCTACGCTAATCGGCTTTCTCATTCAATTTGGAAGACAAATCCAGGTAAGTTTATTAGAGAAGACTTGAAACACCATGGTGTAACTTATGATGATTTAATAGATTATTGGAAAATCACTGAACCGAGTCAAGTATTACCAAAAGTAAAAAAAGAAAATATTTTATTAATTTCAGGTAAGCATGATCTATATGTGCATTCTGAGGATACGGACTACTTGTGGGAATCCTGGGAAAGACCTACACGATATATTTATACATGTGGACATGCTGGGATTGTTCTTAAACGTAAAAAAATTACAACTGATACTATCTTTATTCAGAATCGATTGAACTACCCACACTTCCCCAATGACATGCCTTAAAGTGGGAGATTACTAAGTACAGAATCTTATTGAACTCTATTTCATTAGACTCTCTCCGTATTTCCTACGTTTAAGAGACGAATAGCTTCGTCTCTTAAGTTTAGTCCAACGGTAATCTCTTTGCCGTGATGTTTACTCCAAGAAGGGAAATCCACACCAAATGATATTATTTAAGACATTCATATTAAGTATTTTAAGCCTTCAAAATATTGTATAGTTTTTCAGCAAAATCTTGATGAAGCTCTGAATTGTAGGCCCCATGATGCCCAGGAAACTCCAAAAACTTTGTTCCTAATAGTTCTGTTAGTACAACCGAGCACCGGTAAGCAAAAAATTCTCGTGATGCACTTCCGCCAGCTGGAAGCACTTGCATGGGTGAAAGTTTTAATCTAGCCTTCAATGCATCAATAGCTAGCGAATAGTTTGCTATCCCCGGAATTTCATGCTCAACAAAGTACGTCGAATTACTTAAAAGACGTTCTGTTCTCCCATCCTTCGAGTGGCCACAATTATTAGTATCCACTTCTGAAATTGATAGTAACTTTACAACCTCATTTCGATGATTCTCCTTAAGATATTCCAAGAATTGTTTTGCCTGTACAAGCTCATTGTCATATAAAAGTTGCAATAAAACCGGTTCGTGTGGGATAATCATCCGAATCTGTCCCGGATGTCGTATGCATAAATCGAGTCCGATGACAGCACCAGAGCTACTTCCAAATACGTACGCTGGTTCATCGGTCAGTTTAGCTAGTAGGCGGTGAGCATCATCACTGTGTGTCTCTACTTGATAATCCTCAGTTCGATTAGCTAGATTACTACGAGAATGTCCACGTCGATCGTAAGTAACAACAGTATACCGGTCAGCAAGATAATTGGCGACATTATGAAACTTATCAGCATCACCACCTCCACCATGGATTAAAAGAAGGAGCGGACCTGCACCTCGTACCTCATAATAGATGTTTGCTCCAGGTACTTGCAATGTTCCATTTTTTACTATGCTCATTTGTAGATCTTCCTTTCTTCTGTCATCTCCCTTAACCTTACACGATTGGCGAATGGTATAAAATATAAGGATTAACTATGAAACAAACTTGCCATATGAAAAGGCGTTACTCATCATTTCACCAGTGGCTCCTTTTTATTGACATAAATTATTGTAGTTTAAAGATTAACCCTCCTTATGCAATATTACATATAAAAATCT
Source organism: Bacillus silvicola (assembly GCF_050524305.1). Classification (NCBI taxonomy): domain Bacteria; kingdom Bacillati; phylum Bacillota; class Bacilli; order Caryophanales; family Bacillaceae; genus Bacillus; species Bacillus silvicola. Next base: position 250,947 of record NZ_JBNGVC010000017.1, on the reverse strand, counting down.
TTATTGCGTCTGTTATAATTTTAAGAGTAAATTATTCATCCATTAATTTACTCTATCCATATCTATAGTTATGGAAACCCTAATTACATATAAAAAGAGAGAAGGACATTGGTGAGTTCTTCTCTTTTTTATTTACTAAAAATTACTATTCAAAGTGCTTATTGCAATTGCTTTAAGCTGAATTTTAAATTATAAATTCTGATTTTCATACTTCTTCACGAGTCGATAAAAAGAAAAGAGTATCTGCTCCTTCAAAAATAAGTTATAAAAGAGTTTTGTTTTCCTGTAACACATTATTTATCCTGCTATTCGCAATCCGTAAGCTCCCGTACTGATTAAAGTTTCACTTTATAACCTGTTTGCAATATTTACACGTACCACGCCTCCGATAATAGTAAGCAATCGTGGCACCAAACAGAGCCACTCCCCAAATTGGCCATAATAACTCTGGACCTTCCCATGCCCATCCCCTATGATCTAGGCCCCCTTTATTAATAAACCCCCGGATGTACATCAAACCTGCTGAAGTAACCATAATGGAAACCAGTGAAGCAGGAATAATCGCTAATGAAAGAGGTACACGCCTGCCAGCAATAAATGGAAACCAACGTGGAAAAATTTCTCCCCAAGGCTGAATAAGACCCAGCGTAAGAATTGCCCCTCCGAGCGCTACGGTAGCCAAAGACGCGCCCATTAACCAAATTCCGGGTGAATCACGTTCAAAGGAATCAAGTAATTCTTTGGTAGTTCCCAGTGGAATGCCTATCACCCAACACCATCTTGTTATGGAATAACAGATAGGAATTATAATGGCAATGTAAGTGCACAATTTCCCCCAAGATGCTGCTGAGGATTGTGATGCCCATTTAGAGAGATTACTATTTCGGCCACAATAAGGACAAGCATCTCGCGTTTGACGTTGATAGACTAAAGCAGTCGCACTCCATAGAAATGCGCCTAGCATACTTATATACTGATTTACAATCGTCCAGTACATCATCTTTTCAAAAAATTTCACTCCATGTGGAAAATCAAATGGCGCTCCAATCAAAAAAATAAATCCATATGCTGCTGACGCCAAGACACGGTAGTCAATAACTGCAAATAATAGAATTGCTATTAACATATATACAAACATAAGTAATACTATTCGTAAAAGTCCCTTGCCCCAGCCACGAATCATCATGACAGCTACAATGACTCCCATTAATCCAAATCCAACCATTATAGGTGCACCAGTTTCAGGCCTCAGACCAGCTAGCATTGAGTATTCAGATTGTGGATCTCCGATTCCAAATGGAAAACCCTTTCCTCCCAAGGCCCAATACTGACCTAATATCAAATACATCAACGACCAAACAACCGCCGTATACCCAATCCATTTGGGCCATAATGATAACCATCTAAAAGTATGAATTCCGGTTTCGCTTTTTTTCTCAGTATTTGACATCGCGAATGAACAACTCCTTTTATTAAAAAGTAATAATGCTAAAACCTTCTACAATATTTACACTGTCCTCGCCTTCTTTGATAGTAAGCGATAGTCGCTAGCCCAAATGCAATTCCCCATGGAAGCCAAAATAGTGAAGCCCCTAATTCTCCCCATTTTTGGATAAGTGCCAATGTCAGAATGGCACCGCATATAGGTAATTCACTGATACCAATTTGATAGCAAAAAATCCAGCTTTTCATTCCTATCTTTCAATGCACCTTGTGAATAGTGATCATTCGGCCGTCGTATATGATTTAATTAAAAAAACCATATTCTTCAACTCCCCAGTGTATATTGATGAATAAGTTCATATTATGATAAGAAAGTTAATTTGAAACGGACCTCCAGAACTGTTTATAAACAGTTCTGGAGGTCCGTTTAGAAAAGAAATTCCATAATCACAGTTGTAAGGTAACAAACTGGAAATAATGAGCAATAAAAATACCAATTCCGCATAATGGAATTGGTACGAAAAATCTTCTTATCTATATTAATTACCTTCTTTCTCTATAGAATTATACTTGTGTTACACGAACTCACTATTATGTTCATATTTATTTTTTAAGATAAACAGCACCAAAATTTTCATTAAATCTCTTACACCAAATAGAAACTGAACCATATACACTTACATCTACCCCTTCAGGAATTTCGTAGTTTTGGTCTCCTTTATTTCCCTTTAATTTTCCCAGTTCAATATACTGATAATTTTTCACGTCTTCATTATTTTTCAAACGATTCGTAGGAACTAATACAACTCGCACATCCGGCCCATTAGATGTTGCAAAATTAGAAAGTCTTAAAATACGTTTTCCATCTGCTAATTGATAAATTTTTACCGTTCCAGTTGTTTCATGGACACCGTTTTGAAACTGCCCTTCACTTATTACTCGATCACTTTGTTTCTTTACTTCAGTTGACTGTACCTCTGTTTGTGGCAATGCTTCATTGACGTGCTTATCAATAAATAATTTCTCTGGTCGGAACAATGACCATAAAATCCCCAATACAATTATCAAACCACCTATAAACCATACATATTTTCTTTTCATAAAGTAAAAAACCTCCTGTAACATACTGTGTAGTATGTTAACAAGAAGGTCTTTCATTTTTCTAACGTAAATGTTACAAAAGTCTTTCAGCCGTTTTATTTTTTTCTGATGTGATGGGAAGAGTAAACCAAAATTCACTTCCCTGCTTACCGTCTGCGCGATTCCTCACACCAATTTCCCCTTTGTGCATTTCAATCAATGATTTTGCAATAGCTAATCCAAGTCCGGATCCTCCAGATTGCGAACTTCTTGATCGATCTGTTCTAAAAAAACGTTCAAATACGCGTGATTGATCATTTGGAGAAATTCCCATTCCTTCATCACGCAAAGTGAATTGGACCTGTTGAGTTTTTTTATTTTCCTCTACAGTCAATTCAATTGTTCCAGAGACAGGAGAATATCGAATTGCATTATGTAATAAATTACCTATGACCCTTTCTATTTTACAAGGCATAATCAAAAGTCGAGGTAATGTATCTGGAACATCCAATTGCACATGGATTTGTTTGTCTCCTAATAAGACAGAATGTGACTCTAATACATCTAATAGAACTTTATCTAAATGTGTGAAACTTGGGTGAAAATCTACTTGCTCAAACTCTAACTTTGAAAGATCAAATAAGTCGTTAATTAATCCACTTAATCTTTCTATTTCTTTTAAAATCGTCGCTAAGTATTGCTTTTTCATTTCAGGGTCTTCAATCAGGTTATCTTGTAATGCTTCTATCATCAATTGCATGCTAGCCATAGGTGTTCGTAAGTCATGTGAGATATTGGTAATTAGCTCCTTACGGGATTTTTCCTGTTCCTCTAACTTAGTAAACCCTTCTTCTAATTTTTTTGCCATTTGTTGAAAGGCTGTTGCTAATTCTTTAAACTCCCGTGGTTCTTGCCCAATTATATACATCGTTTCAAAGTGTCTATCACTAAATTGTTTCGTCAATTTTATTAAATTTTGTATGGATCTCATGATAGGACGTGTCATTAACCAATAAATAAACGTTGAAATAATAAATGCCACAAATGCGATTACTGTTAATAACCGCGTTTGTTCCGGTTCAAGTAACATTTTCGTCTCACTATACCATATAGCAATTACCATAATACTGGTACTTAATAAATTCATCAGTAACAATTGAATACGTAACCTCACGCTTCATTTCCCCTATTTGGCTCAAAGCGATATCCTATACCCCAAACCGTATGAATCCAACGATTCTTTATTGTATGCTTCTCGAGCTTTTCTCGTAAACGACTCACTAGCACTGTAACTGTATTTGATGCCCCTTCATGTCCAAAATCCCAAATTAGTTCAAGAAGCTGCGAGCGAGAAAATACTTGTTTTGGATGCTTTGCCATGAGATAAAGTACCTCAAACTCTTTCACCGTTAACTCCACTTCCTTATCACAAACAAGTACATATCTTGTCTTTGGATATATTTTTAAATCCGGAAATTCTATCACTTCCAATAGAGATTCTTTCGCTTGTATCGGTACCTGGCTTCCCCTTCTTAGTATAATTTGGACTCTTAATACTAATTCACGAGGGGAAAATGGCTTTGTTAAATAATCATCTGCCCCCATTGTTAAGCCTAAAATCCGATCCCTTTCTTCTCCCTTAGCAGTTAACATAATAATAGGGACATTTGATTCTTGACGAATTTCCTCGCATAATTCCCATCCATCTTTTTTCGGCATCATCAAATCTAATATAATTAAATCTGGTTGATGCGTAAGAAATAAATCCCAACCTTCTTTGCCATTTACAGCGGTATATACTTCATATTCTTCTCTTTCTAAATACCGTTTGCATACTTCTCGAATATTTGTTTCATCTTCTACGATTAAAATTCTTTTCTTCATATACTATCCTCTCTTTTTTTCACCAATAACAAAAAAATTTCTTTTTTTCTGTAATTCTATAAATATATCTTTATAGGTAAAGATGTAAAAACTGATCGCATCAATAAATCAGAATTCCAGATTTCGGTCTCTAAACGAACGAAAATTCAGAATAATGTTTATGTAATTCAGATAGTAATCTTAACATTTGATTACTTATATGACTAGATAAGCATTTAAAATAGTAGTATCTAAATCATATAAATTAAAAGGAATGAGTCCGATTCAATATCGAACTCATTCCCTATTAGTAGCCTAAATTTTTTGTATCTAACTTTTCGGATTCAGTTCATTACCGGTTCTTTTTTCAAACTTAGCAACAGAACTGTTACCTATTACTGAGCTCTTGATAGGTTCCATGCTATAGTATCAGTTCCATTCTCTCCATTACCATATTTCATATAATCGATTAAATATCCCACCTTTAACTTGTTACCATTAGATAGTATGTTCCATTGCTTATGGTGTCCAGTAAAGTTCTTTGGATATGCATGATTAAATTTAAAAGTACTTGCGTTCTGTTTTTGATCTAAATGGATATAACTATCTTGAAGTTTTAAATATGCATAATCTGAATAAATAGGACTTTGGAATTTAATTAATACCTCTTCATCCTTTTTAATTGGTTTTCCAGGTTTAGGTTGACCTACTCTTTCAATAATTACATTCACTTTTTCATCGCTAGATTTCTCAGCCCAAAGATACTCCCATTTATTCCCGGCGTGATGACTTCCCCAATAAGTTGTATTTCCATATGAAGCTACAGTATAAGGTACTCCTTCTGTAACAAATTCACCTGAATTATCTACTACATAATCTTCGAATTCTTTATTAGCTTTAATCTCTGCATCAATCTTTTGTGTAGGCGTTAGATTGTGTGCGTCATTAATTTCAAATGTAACTTTTCTGTGCGCTGCAATTTCAGATTTAATGGGGTGTATATTTTCTCTAGATTCATATGTATATCCATTCTCACGTTTAACTAGTGTTACTGTTTGTGAAGGAGCATTCCATTTCTTGCTATAAGTAGTAGGAATTTCTTTGCTCACACCAAATAAACCAGGTAAGATTGATGCCCGAATCTTTTGTGTAACAGGATCATAACTACCCTCTACTAATGTTGGTTGTTGTAGTTTTGCAAAAGCGCCGTGTACAGAGTCTTTATGTAAATAACTGCGATCCCCCTGTCCCGCTTTTAATGCGTTCAATGCATCAGTTCCATTATTATCTGAAACCACTGATACTTGATTATTACTTTTAGCCTTGTTTACAATATGCTTTACTTTATTCGTATCTATATTAATATGTTGAAAAACTTCGTTATAGGATAAGGCTGGCTTATCAGCAAGAGATTTGTCTTTAGGAGTATATATCCTAAACTTTGGTATATTCCCCATATCTGTTTCTAATTGTTCTGTAGCTGCATTTACTCTAGATTCATATCTCCCTGAATCCCCCAAATGCATAACTTCTTCACCTTTTTCGATGGATAAATCCATTGTACTTGTAGGTAAAACTTCAATCGAAAGAATTTCCCCTTGTTCAACAGCTTTCAATTCATCCAATGATAAGACAATATTCGCATCTGCTTGTCCCTCTAAACTGTCAATTACTACTTCTGTTTTATTCCGTCCACCTTTTTCTGTACTTAAATAGTTTGCCTTATAACGATCTTGTGTGGCCTTTACAGTATTAATAATTTTGTTTCCTAAACGAATATTAAAATGAGGCGAAACATTTTCAGCGGATGCTGTGCCTACATTCTTATATTCCAGATGTACCCGTAATTTTGCTGCGTTCGCTGTATCCACAGTTGTTGCGGTAGACCAATCAAAATTATTTGTATAGCTCTCCGTTTCAGTAGTTGTTTTTGAATATCCATATCCCACGTTTGCTGAAATACTTCCGGAAGGAACAGGACCGGCTGCTGAGCCTTCTACACCACCTGAACCACTTAGACCTACATTAAATGAATGTTGTGTAGATACGCTTTTTTCCCATCCTCTGCTAACTGATCCACCATTATTATCCGTAATGCTTGCAATAGGAATTACTTCAATTCGTTTGACACCAATTTGTAAATTTGGCATATTTGCAACTATCGGATTGAAATTAGTATCAGAATCATTGTTATAATTCTCAACCTCATACATATCAGTAAAAGGATCACCATCCGTATTTGCATTCATAGGATTGGATATAAATTTTGGTTTCCCTTTATCCTTCTCGGGATCCCATGCTTTCGCTTCATTTTTCCCAGTTTGTGAATTGAATTCAATTTTATATCCATTAATCTCTAAGTCGTTAGAAATGCCATCTTTGTCCCAATCGTTGTTTGCCATTTCAATATTTTGTGTAATGAGCGAACCTATTTCTCCATCAGACCCGAGCGTGAAATTCTTATCTTCTTTTTTTGCATTTGCATTCTCTTTGAAAATTTCAACTGTACTTCCTGGATCCGGCTGTTTTACATCTGCTAAAGCAGGAGATGCTAAAGTCAGTGCCATCGATACGCTACCTAATACACTAAGTGCTGGCTTCAATTTTTTCATTGTTATTTTTCCTCCTTGATTTCTAGATGAGTTAGAACACCTACTAGTAAGATTAATTTCATCATATATAACAAATCTTTCATTTCTCTCTCATAACTGTTAAAAAAGTCTCTCGTAAATATTACAAAACACTTACAGAGCTTTGTAAGGCTATATAATCTGTATATAAAACATCAAAAAAGCAGTAAAATAAACAATCGATTACACTATATACAAAAAAGCAGCTAGCCAAAGCTAACTGCTCACTAAAAATAAATTTAGTTTTTAGATATGTCCTTAACTCGATAATCTTCTAAAGTGTTTACCGTAGCAGAACTCTTTTGTTGCTCATTACTCATTTATATTCACAATTCCATTATATGGTTTCTTATGAAATTTCAGTAAAATAATCTATTAATTTTGAAATGTACAAATAGGAAGCGTGACTTCAACTATAGTTCCCTTATTCACTTCACTCTCAATAAATACCTTTCCTTGATGTGTTTCGATAATTTTATAACAGACCATTAATCCTAAGCCAATCCCCTCTTCTTTAATACTGTAAAAAGGTTCTCCTAGATATGGTATACGTTCTTTTGGAATCCCACATCCTTGATCGATAAAGCGAATGCTTATTTGATCATTATCAAGTTTATCAATTTGAATCAATATTTCTCCCCCTGTTGACATGGATTCAATTGCATTTTTTAAAATATTAACAAATACTTGTTTTAATTGATTTCCCTCACATGAAATCAATGGAATACCAGGTGTAAAATCGATTCTAATTTGTATATTATTCATCATTGCTTGAGGTTGCATTAGCATTAAAACTTGATCCATTAGCACACTAATATCATTAGGTTGTATCTTTACCACCTGTGGTTTGGCTACCGCCATAAATTCATTTGTAATACTTTCTATACGCTCAATCTCTGATGATACTATATTTATATACCCCTGATTATTCTCATTTTCCGTTGATTTTAGTAATTGCATAAACCCTTTCATTGCGGTTAATGGATTATTGATTTCATGAGCCATTGCAGTCGCTAATTGTCCTACGACAGCAAGTTTTTCAGATTTTCGTAGTAATTCTTCTGTTTTTAACCGTTCAGTGATATCACGAGAAATGCTTAGGAAAACTTTTTTACCATTTAAGTCAAAAACACGGACACTAAACTCGGTTGTTATTATTTTTCCTGTTGGAAAAGCATATTCATCTTGCAAAGTGAAGGAAGTCTGGCCCTCTCTAATTTTTTCTAACAACCTTACGATTATTGGAGAATCTTGTGGTACAGCATTTGGAAATGGCAACGAGAGCAGCTCTTCTCTACTATATCCAAATCTTTTACAACCAACAGGGTTTACCTCAATAAATCGACTTGGAACATGATCCTCATTCAGCTCTACTACATATACTGCGTCAGTTGCTTGTTCTATTAGTGCACGGTACTTCATTTCACTGTCTCTTAATTGTTGGTGTAATCGATGCCGTTCTCTTTCTGCTTGTTTTCTCTCAGAGATGTCTCTACATATTGCTGATAAAGCTATCACATTTCCTCTTACATCTAGTATAGGAGAAACTGTCAGACTGACATCAAGAAGACTTCCATCGTTACGTTGTCTAACAGTTTCTAATCTAGTAACTACGGATTCCTTCGTTAGAATTTTCTGGATGTTTCTGAGTGATTCATCCATTAAGAAATCTGGTACGCAAGGTAATCTCTTACCTATAATTTCTTGTGATGACCACCCAAATATATTTTCATAAGCTTTATTGGCTTGTAAAATATGCCCTTCTCGATCAGATATAGTAATAGCATCTACATTATGCTTTATAAATGATTCTAGTAATTCTTTGGTAGCTCTTAATTCTGATTCTACCTTTTTCCTTTCGGTTATATCGACTGTAGAACCAACAACTTCAATAACTTGTCCATTCCGTTTAATCGGCCTAAGCGCAATAAGAATAATTGTTTTATCATTTGGCCAGGGTAATTCAAATATAATTTCTTTCCCTTCCCATGCCTGAAGATAATACTTCATCAATTGTGGAACTAAATGTGGAGGAACAATAGAAGCATCAATAGTGCGTAGGCTTTTTCCTACCACCTGTTCAGAATAGAATCCGTTTTGATAATAGAACTGTCCATCACATAAAGTGTGTATAAAGTGCTTACCCACTTTTTTAAATTTAAAAATCCCCCCTTGAAGCTCATGTACGGTATCTGTGAGTTCTTGCTTCGATTTTTTTAATTCCCGATTCATTTTAGATAAGTCCTGTGTTAAATAATACAATTTCTGGTAAGCTCCCATAAGAAATAGCCCAATTAAAAGTCCTAAAGATATATATAATAGGCCTTCAGTGTAAAGCAATGTAGTATTAAAGAATACACCAACTAACCACTTTATTCCGGCAAAAACAGAAAAATATAAAGATGCACTTTTAAAAGGATGAAGGTTTTTAAAATATGTTTTAAAAGTAGTAAATAGGATACCCATACCTAAATAAGCGATCACAGGTGGTTCCCAATACCCACCAATGTAAAAGATACGCATTATAATAATGCTACTTAACGTAATCCAACCAGCAATACGACCAAAGTAAATAAAAGATAGAATAAGAGGAACAACTCGAAGATCGTAGGAAAATCCCATGTACGGAAAAGAAAAGAACATCAAAGTAATTGCGATAATCCCTCCATAGAATTTTTCGAAATACCGCCTGGAATGAATTGTGACTACTTGAATGAATATTGCTGCGCTAACTAATAAAGAAAAAATAGATAGATTGATGAAATAGTCTTTAATAATCATGTAATGTCCCTCCTTGCATTAAGTGTATTCGACAAAAAATCAAAAATTCCTACAAAAAATACAAACGGTTCAGGTGCAAAAAATTCAAAATACATGTAAGTAATCTCTAAATCTTGGACATACTGATACTGTTACTCTAAAAAGATGCGCAATCGGCATAAATATTGAAGAATTTGTACTTCTTACAAAGATATTCTTCTTAAAGGATGTCGACATGAGATTAATATTTCACAAAAAGTATCAAAATGCAGACCTGAACTGAGATTGATATATCAACAGACATTAACATGTTAACCTTCGAAATAATAGAAATGTTAACTTTATGTCAACTCCCCTTGATAATAAGAAACTAATACTACATGGATAAACCATAAATTTATTAGAACAAGAATTGAAATATATAATTTATAGAGGTTAAAAACGTCAATAAATACAATGATTCCCTATTAAAATACAAAGAATGTTTCTCTATATTTTGATAAAGTAATATATTTGGAATAAATAGTTTTTTGTAACATGTAACTTAGAGATTCTCAATCCACTATTAGATATACAATTAAAGATTTAATACTTCTTACAAAGATATTCTTCTCGCAGAGTATTGATATGAGATTGACATTTCGTGAAGCTGGATCAAAATACATAGCAGGAATGAGATTGACATATCAATAGGTATTAACATATTAGCTAAAAATAAATAAGAATGTTAATCTCATGTTGACTATACTTAGCAATAATGAAAACAAGACATTAATAAAACATCTATAAAACCATGGCTTTATTAGGCCGAAAATTGAAATACGAAAATCCACACTAGTTAAGAATCGCGCTTTATAAACCACTAGAAATTTCGAGTAGAAAAATCACTAAGAAATACAGACTATCAAACCAATCAGCTCTCATTATAGTTAATTCAATCAATAAAATAATATTAATATGAGCAAAATTACTTTGTAATATACGGCTTAGAGGTCTCAAATCTATTCTTGGGCGAATAATTAAAAGATCATTATTTTAAATGTAGAAATCCTTTCTGTAAGTATTAACATAAGATTGACATTGTGCATAATTGGATCAAAATACTCATCATTAATGAGATTAACATGTCAATAAACATTAACATGTTAATCCTCAGAACGATAATATTGTTAATCTCATATCAACTATTCTTGATTATTATGATAACAAGACATTAACAAAACATCGATGGGCATATGTCCTTATTAATAAAAACGTTAATAAACCAAGATTCACATCAGTCTTTATTGCTTATAATTAGATACTGAATAGATCCTTCTATAAAAACTTTTTTCTTCATCGCAAACACATAGAAATTAAGCATTACAGCTATTCAACAACAAAGCGAATGGGACCTTGTAGTGTTTCAAACTACTAATAGCCAATAACTCGACTAACCATTAGAATTTAACGATCATATGAACCTATATTATTTTACTAGTCTTGGAATCAGTTAAAAAGAGATACTACACTCTAATAGTCAAACAGCTATCCGTTATATGTTCTCAAGTGTTATCTATGGAAAAGGCTCATACTACACTTATTAATAATATGGACCCTTTTAATCATATTTATACCTATTTTTTTTAAAGTTTAATGCTATATACTCATAATTTATTTACAAATCGGTTATATTTACTTATCATTAATGTTATGTGAATAAAACTGTCAATCTCATAGCAACTATTTATAAGGATATGGGTGACAAAGGTACCTCATTAATCCTATATAACATTGATGCATTTCAAGTCCCAGTTAACAAAACATTAATATTTGGCGAAGATAGATAGCGACTTGTTAATGTCCTGTTAACACTTTGAGTATAACATGTTAATCTTATCTTTCATGTTAATTCCAGATAAGAAAGGGATTCCTATTAGTACCGTCGAAAAACACTTAACATATCAATCTCATATTTCATGTTAATGTCATTTATCAGCGAAATTACATACTGCTAAGGAGGTCATACTATGATTAAGCAGGAAAATCACTCAGAACAAACCATGGTAGATGATGAGAACTCATTACACGAAGACGCTTTTGAAAAGGCCTGGCGAATAACAGAGTTTTCTAAGTTAGTAGGTAGACACCATAATACTGTTTATAATTGGTTTAATACGTTAGAAGAGAAGGGGTTGCATGGGACTCTTAGAACCAATAATACAAATGAAAAGCTATATAATTCATTAGATTTAAATATAGCTCTTTTCATAAAGCAGAAAAGGGATGAAAAGTGGTCATTAGATGCCATAATTGAACTTTTACCGCATCAATTCGAACTAAGGCCAGTATCTCCTGAAAACCACTCTAACGAAATATTATCTCAATTTGATTTTCAGGACGCAGCTGAGACAATCGAAAAATTGGTGGAACAAAAGGTTCAAGCACATTTACAAAACATCGAAATACAATTTCAAGAGAAATTTGAAAATGTATTAAAAGCGTTACCTCAGCCTGAAGATCCAATTGCTATGAAAGAACGTCAAAGACAAGAAAGACTGGATAACATAATAATTGAACATAGAGCTCGTAAAGAATTAAGAAGACAAGCTGAAAAACTCTGGAATGAAAAACCTGAGGAAGAGCGCATGAAAAAAGTTGGTTGGTTTAAAAAAGAGGAAGATTTAGCAAAAAAACACCTATTTATGGAGAATTATTTAAACGAAAATATGATAGAGTATATGAAATCTATTATGACATCCGAATAAAAAAGAGGCCTGGGAATATCCCGGGCCTCTTTTTTTATTTTGATGTACCAAACATTTTGTCTGGATCCATAAATGCAGCTAATTCTTCATCATTCTCAGCATCTGCTGATGGTTCTTCATTACTTGTTCCCATATCGATGTAATCACCGAAATTAATACTGAAATCATCGTCTTGATCTTGCATTTCAATTGTACTAATTTGGGATTTTTTAAACTGAATTTGATTTTGCTTCTCTTTAAATTCATTGAATTCTTCAACTAACCCCTTAGACAAACGGGACGGTAATGCATCAGTTTTATAGAATGTATACACACTGCCCATAAAATCATTTTTACTAATTAAATACCCATTAAATACCGTACCGTTGATTGGTAATGTATTCGTAACTTCTACTTTTGCATCATCCATAAATGAATCATCAATATTCTTTTGTTCGTCTAGAATTGCAAGCATTCCAAAATGATGCACCTTAGAGGCCTCCAACTCACCATCATCGTTCTTCTTCACTAATTCTATAGGATGGTGGAAAGAGCTTCCTTTCAACGATTCTGAGAACATATCTACTATTTCTTTACTATTTTCAATTTGATTCATATTGCGAGAAATTTTATTAATAACTAGACAACCAGTTTTCTCTAATAAAATACGTTTAAAGTCCTGTGAATCTAAAATAACAGATGTTCCTGCGCCATTAGAAGCTGTATTTAATTCATGGATGATTTCACCAATGCGCTGATTTGCATAGTCTCGTGAATTAGCAATACCTTTTTTCTCATTTTCGTTTAATCCCTTAAATTCATCATAGAAATGTTGGTTATCAGCGAAAACAACGAATGCAACACCTTTTGCTGGGTCATTTGCTAACTTCCAAATCTCTTGAGAGAATTTATTTACTTGTCTTAGTACATCAGGCCCATCAGCTCTTACAGGTAGTGTTACAACAATACCCATTTTAATAAAATCTTTACGTTCAATTGCATTATTGAATGCAATTTTCGCATACCTTTGTTGATTTGCTATTAATTCCTCTCTAGGAATTTTCATTGCCATACTTTTAAGTTCTTCAGCGATTATAGGTTTATTATGAAAAGCCGAGAATTCTTCAATTGCTTTAATGATTGTAGAAGTACCTGTTCCACCGCCTAAACCAGCAAAAAATAGTACCAATTCATCTGTTGGTCTTACACGCTCTGTGATGAATTCTTTTAGCTTTTCTTTCGCTTCATCATTTGATTCTAGTACTTTTACAGCACGTTCTGGGTTCTTCCCTAATCCCCCTAATTTTAGTGATACTTGGTTACTTGTTGGTACGTTTTTTAATTCGGCTAAATCACCATCGTTACTATTTAGGGCAAGACAGTTGTACACAGATGTTCCATCCGTATGCTTATATTCAGCAAATTTATCTACCATTCTAGTTCCAGCCTGACCAAAACCAACCATTGTCATTTTTACTGCTACTTCGTTTTTAAGAAAGTTCTTCGCCATTATTTTATCTCTCCTTTTTCTTATCTATTCGTTTCTTTACGTTTTCCAAGTTCAATTAACACCTGCTGCCCTCTAATTGTTGAGATTAAAAATTTATAAGGGTGCATAATTTTTTCAGTTATTAATGACATTGAAGATAATGTACTAACACTTACTTCAGCTGATCTTCTTGATATATTGGTTCGTTCAACCTCTAATGAGTATGATTTTCCCTTTAATTTCTTAACTCTCCTATCAATTACAACATTACCTACTATTTCATTTATTGAGATGCCTCTCATATATTTCGTCTCTTGGTATTGTTTATTTACCTCAGATCCTATGTAATGAAATACATTATAAAGTATTTCGTCCTCTTCAAGAATGTCTGCAAACATGTTCACAACTTCATCAGGAAATTTAATTACTTTATACTTTTCGCTCAATACCTCGTTCAAGTTGCCTCCCCCTTAAAACGTTGGTTAATTATTCCTACGAATATATTACATTAATATAAGACGTATATCAAGTGATTATATATAGAACTTACATATAAAGCGTGTAAGTATTAAAGTTAGTTAAAATGTTGATATATAAACATGGATTTATACAGCGTACATGCACGCCGTATATAATATATATATCAATTTCAGGTTTCATGTAATTAACAACACCTTCTATAAAACTATAAATTTAATATTTAATTTGACATTCTTCTGAATAATCCTTTATAAAAAATATAAAATTACAAACATTTCATGTTAAAACACTTCACAAATCATCCATACGCTCTATTCATAAACCGTATATATACACTGTATATATAAACCCTTTAAAATAAAGGTTTTGTGGCTGCTATATCAATTTCATATCAACATATTTAACATACTTCATTTCTATACATCTTATATATAAAACCTATATATAAGATGTATATATACAGCGTGTATAAAACATGCAAAAATCATTGCTCTTTTCATATCATATGGTTTGATATGAACATTTTAGTTTAATAAATAAATCTTCGTATTCAGCTAGATTTATTAACGATTTTTCTACTATTTAAAACCATTGATAAAGGAGATCTGTCAATGTCATGTTATAAATTCTCCTCTCAGTTATTAACTCACATAATTGCAAGTTCAATATCTCAAGTGTTAGGCTCTACACATTCACTTGTTAATCTCATATGTACACCATTTTTATAATTAACATATAGAGTCAATGTTAATAAATTTATTATATTTTTGTGTAAGTATAGATTTACTAATTGAATTATACATATTACCGTAAGCTACCAACTTAACAAAGCAATAGATACATTAAATGACGATTAGTTCTTTTCAAGAAATTGGACCTGTTGTATATTCTGGCAAGAAAGGGGAAGGGGGGATTGCTGACAAGGTGGAAAGTGAAGAAATGTTAAATGGACTAATTTTGTACATTGGAACCTGTGAATCTAGCAATGGTTATTAAGTTTTAGTTTGAAGAGTTAAAAGTATATTTTATCCAATTTTCAGTTAACGTAGAGAATATACGTTCTCAACAAGCTGTTGAACGAATAGGAGCACAAAAGAGGGAACTTTTCGTAAATATAGAGTAAAGGCAGACGGAACCATTCAAGACAATATATTTTACAATATTATATAGGAAAAAATGCCTGTCACTCCCTGAGAAATGTCGAAGCTGCAAAATTCATTCGACATTTCCAGGATAATGACAATGGATTATTTTTCATAATTCTATTTTCTGGTCACCACGTTTTTCTAGATTTTTAGCAGTTTTACTTTGGGCAACATCCTTTTGGTCTTTAAAGGTGCCCATGAGAAAATCATAGGCTGGGTTCGTGACACCATACCAGTAATTTTCATTTTTGAAGTGATGCCATAAATGAACCTTTTTCATCCATCGCCCCCATGGTGATATTGGTTGAAGAGGGCGATGCGCGATATAATGCTTCCACTCATAAAATAATAAAAAGAGCATAATACCTGCAATAAATGCGTTTGTCATGACCAAGCTGGATGAAAGAAAATAAAACATTGCTCCTGAAATTGCAATGTTTGGCACACTATACCATAAGGGTAAAAATAATAAATGTAATTCATTCGGATTTGTATGGTGGTCATAATGTAGGCGCTTAAGCATTTTTAATAAAAATGCATTCTTTGGTGGCTTTAGATGAAATATAAACCTGTGAGTAGCGTACTCAGCTAAGGAATACATAATCATTCCCAAAATAAAAGCACCCAAAATTCCGATAGAGGTTAAATGTAAAATCATAAATCCAAAGCTAATGAGGAAAAGACAGCTCATGATCAAAATATCAGGATAAGAAAAATACTCTTTAAAATATTTTAGTTTCATTTATCACGCCTCCAGCTTTCTTTATTTTTTTCTATCTTTCCAGAGAGCCAAGCTTTTCTCCAATGTTGTCCTACACAATCTTTCCGCTTCAATTGCATCTCCCTTTAATGCAGCTTTTAATAAATCGTGATAATAGTTGAAGGACAACCCACGATGATCTTTTACAGAAAAATATCTTTTCGCCATATCTACATAAATGGAATCGAAGCTATTTAAAATGAGTAGAAAGATCGGATTGGCAGCAAGCCCAGCACACCTTTTTTGCAAATACCAATCAAATGCTGCATAGCTTTCTGCACTATCTTCAAGCTGCTCAAGATTGGCAAGGAGAGCAACCACTTTAGGTTGATTAAACGTAACAGCATCACGAATATAAGTCGGAGTCAACGAACTTCTAAATTCTAATAAATACATAATAAATTCATCTGTAATGGTATGATGATTCTCAACAATATTAATAAGTGTCGTTAGATTCCCATTGCTCCAATAATCATTAATAATCGATGGCATTCCTTTTCTTCCTGTTATCCATCCACTCCTTTCTAAACGTTGAAGCGCCTCCCGAATAGTTGGGCGACCAACACCAAATTCTTTCGCAAGCTCTCTTTCCGGCGGTAAAGTACTTCCTACAGAATAAACACCAGCCAATATGGATCTAATTAATTCATTCTCAATTTTATCTGAGGAGCGTTCCTTTTCTTTCAAGCCATCGTCCCCTTTATTTTTTGGTAATACATGTTAAAGATATTGGTAATACCAAAAATTATATAACGTGTTTGAATTTTCCGTCAATAACATTCATTAAAAAAGAGGAAACCATTTTCAAAGTGGTTTCCTCTTTTTTGCTTACATAGACTCGATTATCATTTGTCTCTCATACCATTTTGTTAACTTATCATTAACACTGTTTGAAATCCGTTTCATTTTCTTATTACAGAATCTCGATAGTGTAGCAGGGGATAAGCCTAACTCATCTGCTATTTCGCGCATTGTTCTATTTTGATGCATATGTTGCTGCATAATCTTCTCTCTAATTAGCTCCTCAGTACTTACTGTACTATGAGTTATCGTATTTGTAATCAAATTATTTTCTTGCTTATCCGGAGTATCAGTTACCTTTTTCTTTGCCAAACTCCCGATATTATCCATTAACTCTTTTGGTGGTAAAATGATAATTCCTAATTTTGAGTAATAATTCTTAAACCAGTTCCGTTCTCCAATTCTTGATTCATCAATTTCCTCAGCGTACTCCCAATGTGAAATAACTTTTTCTTTTTCTAAATCTATTAATACATTTTCTAATTGCTCACGAATACGGTGGGGGCGTCCCTTAGCTATATTAATCCCCATAACAGACAGTAATCCTTTTTCTCCACCAATTGAATATGGTCTTTTTAAATTACTGTACTGTTGTCGAATTCTCCACTGCCAAGATAAATAGCGAATTAGTCTCTTATGGAATTTATGTCGATAACTATTATACTCCAATGCTTTTTTAGATAATAACGCTGTTGTGCTACTAGATCCGTATAAATACATTGACAAAAAGCTACCTGGCTTTATTCTACAAGATTCAATACCTACGTAATCATTGGTATTTTTATCTCTCCAAAGAACTACAGAATCTAAAACGAAAAGTCTTTTAATTATTTCACGCTTCATTTCAAATTGCTCACCAGTTTCTGCACGATCATTTAAAACTACGACCTCATTATCATCATTTAAATAAATAAAGATACTTGCCAAGGCAGCTATACGCTGTGCAATTTTTATTTTATCTTCTGCGCGATAATACTCAATACCGTTTGCTGATGCTTTTGGAATATTACACATATCTAGTACATTTTCATAGCTGAAATCAATAAAATCATCTGGAGATTTCGCTTGATTCAGCCACTGTATTGTAATTGTATCTAAACAGTCTGCGGTAAGATCATCCATGTTACTAATAACACCATCGACTAGTATTGACCATCTTTCTGCTTCATTGGTGTTTACTAGCCTTAAATCTTCATCCTTGTGTGATGATAGCTGAGCAACTCCGCTTGTATTTTTAGTTTCTAATGGTAAAACAGGTACTGCTCCTACTTCATCTTCTTCAAAGTGATTCTTGGCTATACCATCTCGTAGTTGATAATATACCGCATCATTACTTACAGGATAGTAATCCTCTTGTAGATCACTTGAATGCTCTTTTAACTTTTCATCTGTTGTATTAGATATTATAGCCGTTTCAACTTCTTCAGATGTACTTCCAAATTCTTGCTCTATTATTTTATCGAGTACATTTCGAATCTCAATTTTATATTTATCTAGATTTGCGTATATATGCAATAATGAAATCCCTTGTTCTTGTTTCTGGCCTAACCAAGAGACAAGAGCTGAAAACGAAGGAGATATATTAGCTGAAGTTACTACTTTGTCATGATTCCCCTGTACTTCCTCATAATATCTATTCCACTTTTCCCATAGCTGCGTGTTCTTTTCATACATTGGTGCAGCAAGTAAAAGAGCATCGCTAAACAACACTAATACTTTCTCCATATTAAAAACCTCCTTACTAAATTCCCACCAATTAGAAATATAAATTATAGAACTTGAGACGTTATAGCTATATGGTGGCAACATAGCATATAAGTTGAAACATTATCAGAATAATCTATATCGAGAAATGATTTATCGAACAGTATTTGTCCCATCAAGTAAACATTCTTGTACTTGTATTATATAAGACTGTACTTATTTGTAAAATTACTACTTTACACCACAATCTCCATGCGGGAAACCCATTTGGCATTAAATAGTGTAAATCATACTTTTAAAGTGAAACGTAATTGTCCCTTTTCTTACAAATGAAATAAAACATTGTAGCGATATGATAACAATTACTTTCTTACCAAGAAACATCGATGATTTGCTAGTTTCATCTAAAAAATTATACGTATCATTCTATACAATGATACGTATATCCTTACTTTTATGAAACGTCATAGCTACATTGTGGCAAGTACTCCTTAGAACTTGAAACGTTTTAGCTTTATGATGGCAAGTATATTCGAAACAAAAAATACCGATAAACTGTTGATTTCCACTTAACAAGCATTAACGTTATTTCTTACTTCGACAAATATACCTCTACTTTTATGAAACCCTATAGCTACATTGTGGCAGTTACTATTGAAAACTTGAAACGCTTTAGCTTTATGATGGCAAGTATATCCTGAACAAGAAATACCAATGAATTTTGGGATTTCATTTAACAAGAATTAACGTTATTCCATATATCATCACAAATACTTCTACTTTTATGAAACCCTATAGCTACATTGTGGCAGTTACTATTGAAAACTTGAAACGCTTTAGCTTTATGATGGCAAGTATATCCTGAACAAGAAATACCAATGAATTTTGGGATTTCATTTAACAAGAATTAACGTTATTCCATATATCATCACAAATACTTCTACTTTTATGAAACCCTATAGCTACATTGTGGCAGTTACTATTGAAAACTTGAAACGTTATAGCTATATGGTGGCAACAACTCTTTAAATATGAAACATAAACGCACTAAAATCTGTTCATATAAAAAAAATATTTTTTATTTAAATTAATGCTAAACATTGATATAAAGCCATTCTTTAAAAAAACTAAAAAATCCCAATGAAATGCTATAGCTATATGATGGCAACAACTTTTTTTAAAAAAAACCTATGAATCCATATGTAACAAGGGTTTAGGTACATTTCAAGCGCAATGAAACATTGATTTCAAACATGAAACGGCATAGCTTTATGATGGCAACAATCTAAAAAAAACATGAAACGTATATAGCTATATGATGGCAATAGTACCTTGACGCAAATTAACATGAAAACGCTATACCACAACATTTATGAATGAATTCTACACATTATTTAGTCATTTCAAAACTTGAAACGTTATAGCTATATGGTGGCAACAACTTTTAACCCAAAGCACTAAAAAACCTATTATATCAAGGTTTAGGTGCTGTTTCATTAATTTCAGATACGTTTCATATTCAAAATAACTTATAGCTTTATGGTGGCCAAAAGATTTTTTTTGTGAAACGTTGAATCCCTTGTGCCTCTAAGGCTAAGGCGGCGTTTCACATTTTTGATTTTCCTCTTAAAGAGACACATTTCACCAAGATTCGATTTGATATAATCAAAATTGAATTTTTATATCCTATTTAGGTAAAAACTGAAACTCATAATAAGAGGAGGTGAAAAAGATGGCTAAACCTTTCGTTATAAAGAACAAACGTAGTTTAAATGGTGAAACAACAACTCCAGTATTAGTAACAATTAAAGCATGGCAAAAATTAGTGGAAGCTTTAGAAGGCAAATACTATAGCTTTAAAGATACATATCTAGAAGATATCGTAAATTCAATGTCTTACGAGGAACGAATTGCAGATGAAGAAGGGTTTGTTGAAAAAGCCAAACCATCTTTTTCACTTCAAATGAAAAATCTCTTCACTAAAGCAAATGGTAGAAAGCATAAGCTATATGGTATTACTAATGCAGATCTAGAAGTATTTCTATTTCTACACAAAAAATGTAATACCTATGGTGAACTTTCTCATGTTTCCATTCACATGCTTTGGGAGGACTACAAAAACTATAAAGAAGCATTTTCACATATTCATCATTCACAATTCTATGTTGCGTTGAAAAAGCTTAGCTTACACAACATCATTGAAATTGAGAATGAGTACAGTGGTAAATATAAAATTACATTAACTGATTTTATGAACAAGGAAACGAATAAAGCGAATCCTTACACGTTTATCAGCCCAATTGTATTTACAAAAGAATTCTTCGATTTATCCATTGCTGCTAAAAAGCTATTTATTGATATCGCAATGCAGCAAAAACGAGAAACTACTTTGAAACGTTCACTATACAAATTTGATGAACAAGGACAACAGACTCATTTTGGCGGTATGTATCGCTTCTTACATAAGAAATATCCACATCAGATACGTTCTGTAATGGCTGAATTAACAACTAAATCTACTGCTACTGGATCTTCTTTGTTTAAAATTTGCAAATTAGAAAAAGGGAAAAAGAATAAAAAGCAGTATACAACACTGTATTTATCTGTACACCCTGATTTCTTGTGTAATAAGGAAATAGGGGAAGAGTATCGCGATCCATTTACACCAAGACTTACATATAAACGTAAAGCTAAGTTCATTGAAGAATCGTTAGTTGAAATGAATATTGCAGAATTTGCAAAAGATATAAACCAATTTGTAAATGTCTTAAAACATTCCTGTCATCGTCAAATCCGCCAAGTGATTCGTGGATTACGAGAAATGATTGATAGACAAGAGGGTTTCCCTAAAAATCTTGTTTATACACTAAGCAAATTATTAAAGCAGTCTTCTCAATATCGCGTATTAGATACCGCTGCTAAAACAGGTATTTATTCTCTGATTACACATAATGTACCGAAAGAAAAGCAAGAAGATGCGGTATTTAAATTTGGTACTCACTTTGCTATATATTCATTACAAAATGTTAAGAAGTTATTCTGTAAAGCGCATGACCTTCTTCATTCTACATATGCGGTTCCTGTGACTGAAGAATCATACCATCGCAATTATATGCAGTATCAAGAAGAAACACTATTTAGGAAGTATGCTTTTGAGCAAGGAGTAAATGTTAACGCATATATTGCATTAGAAATTAAAATTCGTGAATTATTAAAATCTCATGGCCAGAAAGAACATCATATTCCAAGTGATATTCGCGAACTGTTCATTGAAAAAATAGATAGATTGCCTAAGGAAAAAATCCGCGTAATTGAAGTTCCTAAAGACTTTAATCTAATCGATTTTCTTCATTCCTTAGAAGCTTATTACCGTAAAAATAGTGAAACACCATGCACGGTAGATCAGCTGCTTCCTGCAATGTAAAATTACATGCTCTCCTTTTTTGAAAACTCAAAGACGGAGGGCTATTCGTGCTGAAATTAGAAATTATATTCGTACTATCCAAACATAAAAGAGAGAGATTCTTAAATTTGAGTTAGAATACCTCTCTTTTTTTATACACTTCCATACAAAATTCCTAAAATATAATCAGTAATTCACAATTTCATTTTACATTTTTTCTGAATATTCAATCTCTTATTAGGGTTTAATCTACTAAAAATCGTAAATATATATATAAATTCAGTGGATATCTTAATAATATTGTCCAAATGTGTACAATAAAATAGCTCAAAGCTTCATTTATAAACGTTTCATGTAAAAATCTACTTAAAATCAGAATGTTTTTTGTTAATAATGTTGATTTACTGAATTATGTCTATAACTTACTTCTAACTGTTAATAAAATGTGGGTTATTTTATAGCGTATGTGGAAATCATGTTGTTAATTTAAGCTAGACTACCATTAATCTTATATACACTTCTACGTATCAAAATGATGCTGATTATATGTAGGTTAAGTAATTCAACTTTATGATATTTTGTATATTTAGAGCGACGTAAAACGTAATAAATACATTTCCAATAAGTGTTTTTTTCGATTTTTTATGGTTCTATAACTTTGCAGACACTGTTATTACTGAGTTTGTAAGCCATTTTTCATCAGTATAATAGTTTTATCTTTATATTCTTTTTATATAAAAGATATATATTATATTAGGTTTTAAAGTACTATCCGAAAAATGCGCATCTCTTGATTATCTAAAAGGTAATAGTCTTTCACTAAGTAAAAAACAAATTTAAATACTTGAAGATACTGATGGTATTATTTTATACAAGATGTGTAATCAGTATAAACTAAAGGGAAGAGATGTATTAATTGCTCAGACAACAATTATACGCTCAGTTTATCCATATAAGCCTAAATTAGAAGAGACAATACAATATCATCTTAAATGAACAAACAACTCATGAGGAGTCGATAAAACCTATATTAGAGTAAAAAGAAAACTTATTTGGTCGAACAAGTCTGTCTAAGATCAAAAACACTTTATCAATAAAGTGTTTGGTTTAGATTCATAAGCTAGAAATGTAGAAAAAATTTCTACTCTATGTTTTTATAATTTAATTTTGTATCAGAACCATCCAAAATTAAATTATAAAAATTATGGAAACCATTTGAAGTTTACAAGATTCCCTTTGTATATTGAAAATATGCAAAGCTTTCTTTAGAAATTAAAATAAATAAAAACATTAGAATCAATTTTTGATCTTGCATACTTACTGCAGCAAGCTATCGAAGATTTAAGCTTAGTAAATTTCAAAGTTAATCCATTGGTAAATAAATGAATATTCAGTATCTATTAAATGTAATTTCTATAGTAGAGTTACCTGGAAACTGATAACAGTTCACAAAAAACGAGTACGGCTATTGAAGATTTCTGTGTTAAAAAATACTAAGATTCTAGAAAACTATAAGAGGACATGACAAATAACCTTGCTGTATATGATTATTTTGAGCAAGGTTATTTGTCATGGTTTTTTTGGGGGGAATTTAGCTGTTCTCTTCTAAAAAATTAAAGAATACAAACTTACGATTATTATTTGAACCCAAAAGCGAGCTTGTCCTTTGGGTATTACGTTTTCTACGTTCTTGATTCTGTTTAGATTTTTGATTAAACATCTTTATGAAATGCGCAGGATTGCTGTTTTCAGCTCTATTAAACTGAAACCATTGCACACATTCTTCAAAATCCCATCTTGTGTAGCGATCGATATCAGGTGGCAGGGTTTTGTTATAGATAAAGATCATTTTATTGGTTGCCAAACAAATAAAGGGGTAGCTATCGAAGATTTAAATAATCCGTATTGGAAAGAAGTATTTAATGGTCATGTAAGAAGGTTCTAAAAATCAAAAGAATAGGAGACTGAAAGAATGAAAGATAAACGGAAATTTTTGTTTATTGTGTTTGTAATTTTAGTCGTGGATGTGACAGCTTTTAATGTCTATTTGAGTAAAAAATCAATGAGTGATGGTAAAGAAAAACAGCTAAAGCTTTCAAATGAATTACTAACAAGACAGAATGAAGATTTAAAGAAACGGCTGGATAAGGTACTTCCTTTCGCACAAGAACAGCAGAGAAGGGCGTACTTATCGACAGACGAAACCAATAGAAATGAAGTTTTATTTACAAGAAAATGAACCCGATCAAGAGGAAGTATATGTGTTAGCTGAATTTATAAATGTCACGACGGATTCAACGCAAAATCGAGAAGGAAAAGGAAACATGGCGAGTTACAAGTGTAGAAGAACTCAATGTGAAAGTTTTATAACAAAAAAAGATGAGGTGAGAGTGTGATAGGTGCAATCAGTAAGAAGAGTGAAAGAATCAATTTAAGAAGAAATAAGTCATGGATCTACCTAGCAATTATCAGCTTTCTATTTATCGGTTTTTTCGCTTTCTTGACATCTAAAATTTACATGCCAAACGATGAAAAACTATTCCATACGGAAACAAATAAAGTAATCAAGTTGTCGGGGATGGGCAAATTGATTGTAGAAAAAAGGGAATATAATCCACATAAAAATTTCATAGAAATTCGATTTCGGATAGAAGGATATGAGGAAACTGGATTTACGTTTAAGGCACAAGAAAAAGGAAAGCCAGGTGCTCAATTACCTGTCAAAGTGTTGTATGAAGAGAACGGAAATTACGTGATAGAAGTTAAAGAATTATATCCAAATTGGGGAGCTTTAGCTTTAGATATTTACAAAAAAAACAGTGAAAAAGAACAAATGGATATTCGGAAGTTTACACAAGATGTTAACGAATACGAAGAAGAAAATACAAGTACAAAGAGCCCTAATAAAATTGTTCAGACGATTTTTACCGATCAAAGAAAAACAAAAGTGAATGATGAATTGTTAGCTGAAGATAAAAAAACATATGAGATAGATTTTATAGAAAGAGACAAAAAAGATATTGAAACAAAGATCAAAAATTTTGGGAAAGCAATCAAACTGGAAGAAGAAAGTGCGAAGACAGTATATGAGAAAGTAAAAGAACTACAAGATGAAATGAAGTACCAAACCGAAGCGGAAAAAACGGAAACGCAATCGAAAATAGCATCCTTAGAATCTAAAATAAAATCATCAGAAAAGAACGTGGAATTGTTTAAAGGGGAACAAAAAATTAGAAGAAAAGGAACAAGAAATTAATAAAAAGTGAAAAAAGTAGTGTCGTGAGTGAGTCTACATCAGGGGATTTTGTATCGTGAGTGAGTCCACATCACGAAAAAATGAGTCGTGAGTGAGTCTACATTAGGGGATTTTGGGTCGTGAGTGAGTCTACACCTAGAAGCTTTTCTTGCCCCCATCGTTTCGCTAGGCTCCGCCTAGCCCCACACCCTCGGTGGGGGCAAAAACCCCTTATGCTCTTCTCACTATTTTTTGATCTCTACCCAGATTTGCAGAAAGGAGAGGGAAAAGTGGAAATCAGAATTAGAGAAGTAGATCCAATTGCCGTAAAGAAAATAGATGAAATTGCAAAGAGGAAAGGATTATCCAGGCAGAAATTTTTGAAAGACCAAATTGAAATGCTGGCATTTTTTCAGCAACAACATAAAAGAGAAATGGAATTAGAAAATATCATCCAAAAGAACATCCGTATGATGAATGATTGTTATGGCGAAATGAAAAAAATGAATGAGTTTATTCAAATGATGATGCAGGATGATGAAAATGAGTAATGGGGTTCCTGTTCACTCTTCAGTCACGCCAGGTGTTGTTTTAAAAACAAAATTTGTATTGCCGAGTTCGGATGCCTTTCAGAACTATATTGAGTATGTAGATCGAGAAGAAGCAAAAAGTGAAGTGAAGCTGAATCCGAAAATGTTTGAAACGTATCAAGACTATATGGGGAATCCAGAAAAGACATCGGCACTGTTTACGGAACACGCAAATCGCTTAACAGAAAGTGAGAAAAAAGCCTTAAAGGAAATGTTTAAAACCGCTCATGAAAATGGAAGTATTATGTGGCAAGATGTCATTTCTTTTCATAATCCTTGGCTTGAGGAACAAGGCATATATGATGGGAAAACTAAAACATTGGATGAAAAAAAGTTAATGGATGTGACACGGCTTGCGATGAAGGAAATGCAAAAAAGGGAGGGGCTAGAAAAAAGTTCTACCTGGTCAGCAGCCATTCATTTTAATACGAATAATATTCATATTCATGTGGCAACTGTTGAACCATTTCCAACGAGAGAACGTGGAAAAAGAAAACCAAAAACATTGGATGCGATGAGGGGGAAAGTTGTAAATAATCTGTTAGATCGTACGCAGGAACAAAAACAAATTAATGATTTGATTCGAAACAACATGGTGGGAAGTAAAAAAGAAGATTCCGTTTTTGATTGGCGCAATCAACATTTGAAACCATTGTTTTTACAAATCTATAAACAGTTACCAAGTGATAAAAGACAGTGGCAATATAGTTACAATACCATTCAGCCATTGAAGCCGGAAATTGATGAATTAAGCAGGCGATATATTCAACATCATCATAAAAAAGATTACGATCAGTTTCTCCAAAAGTTAGATAAAGAAGTGCAAGTTTTTAAAGAAGCATACGGAGAAGGCAAGTATGATAAGAAGCAATATGAAAATTATAAGACGAATAAAATCAATGACCTGTATAAAAGAATGGGGAACGCTTTTTTACAAGAAATGAAGGCATACGATAAAGAACAAAAGAGAATCCATCCCATGAAAAAATCAAAGCCGTTTCAAAAATTTCAACAGAATGTATCTATACAGTATTCCATGAAGAAAGTGGAGCGTGCTTTTAAAAGTGAATATGAAAGTTGGAAAAACCAAAAGTATTATGAGCGGATGCAAAGGGAAAATGCATATGAAAACGAAAGGGGTTAGATTATGGGGAATGAAAAAGTACGAATGAAGTTATCATTGAGTGAAAACGTCCATCATTATGTTCAAGAGTATATGGAGGAAAATAATATTACACATCCTGGTGATGCCATATCTAAAATTTGTATGGAACATCAAGCAGCAAAAAATACAGAATGGTCATTGAATTATATTTCAGAAGTTGTTTCTAAAAATCTTCATGACATATTAAAAAGTGAGTTAACAAAAATTCGTCTTGGTGCAAATAGTGCGGATCGAAATACACAAGTTTTAATTGAATTAATGAATGGATACTTTTTTGCCAATGACTTAGATTTAGAGAGTATTATTACTACGGATAAAATAGAAGTCGGTGGCGTGAAAATGGCAAAGGAAGTCGTAGCGGAACGAATTAGTCATGCGAGACAAAAACGTATAGATCACGAGGCATCAAAGAACAATGTAACATAAGCTACATTGTTCTTTTTTATAAAAAAATAGGAGGTTAGTAGGATGTTGTTATTTCATGAAGATATTGCATTAGGAGTTATTAAAGAAATTGGAGAAGGTGAACTTGTTTTACTTGTAAAAGATGAAGAACTAACAATTAAAATTACAAGAGAACAAGAGGAAGAACTTGCAGTTCATGTTATGAATCAAGAGAATATGTTAGTTCCGGTTAACTTAAAAACACATGCGCTTTTCTTTGATACAACGGAAAGATGGAATGAAGAAGACATGGAGGAATTGCAAAGAGCGAGTGAAAGTGTAGGAGAAGATCATGAGTAAGAATTATAAGAAAAAGTATCAAACGAAATCACCAGAAGAAAAGAAAGAAGCGGTGCAAGATTTAACAAAAAAGATGGAAAAAAGCGTAGAAGGTTATTTTCGTACACCGGGAGATTTGAAAGAGTATTTAACGTTTATGGCAAAGTTTTATCACTATTCACCATCTAATATTTCATTAATACAGAATCAATTCGAGGGAGCCAGTGCAGTGGGTTCCTTTTCTTTTTGGAAAGAAAAAGGGTTTGCGGTTAAGAAGGGTGAGAAAGGAATCCAGATCCTTGTTCCAAACCGAACTGTAGCAAAATTTAAAGACAAAGAAGGCACTTGGAAAACAGTAACTAAAGCAAATGAAGAAGAGAAAAAACAAATTGAATCTAAAAGTGTAGAAGTGAAACCAAGTCGTTTATATTTTGCTGTCGGTCATGTGTTTGATGCGTCTCAAACGAATGTAAAAGCTGAAGATCTACCACGTATTTTTCCGAATCGTTGGCTAGAAGGAAGCGTAAAAGATTACAAGAGTTTGTACAGAGGGATGGAGGCTGTTGCGGAAAAAAACGGTGTGAAAATAATTGAGCCAAAAGCAGAGCTGGGTGTCGCAAAAGGTGTGAGTTATACCTTAACAAAAGAGGTCGCCTTGAATCCACGGAACAGTGAATTACAAAATGTAAAAACACTTCTTCACGAGTTGGCACATGCCAAACTTCATACAGCAGAGACGCATATGAATTACACAGCACCAGAAAAAGAGTTTCAAGCAGAAATGACCGCTTACGCCGTTTCTTCTTATTTTGGGATTGATACAAGTGAATATTCGTTGGGATATTTGGCGAGCTGGACACAAGGAAAAGAAATGAAAGATAAAACGAAGTTGTTGAAAGAAGTACATGAAACTTCCATTGAATTTATTGAGACAATTGAAAACAAATTAGAAAAGGAAAAAGAAAAAGAGGTGGAAGGTATGGAAAATAAAAATGAAAAACAGGATGAAAAAAATATTTTATTGGTGGAATATATGAGTTTAAGCAAGACGACACAAGAGCTTGTTTCCGTTACAGAGTTAAGGGAGCAAGTAGATAGAAATCGAGTGTTTGAGCCTGTAGAAGGTGGAGAAAAATTGAGTGATAAAGAATTTATAGATGCGTTTAACGAGGCAAATCAAGAAAAGTATGCAGCACTAAATCAGAATGACATTACTCGTCCAACTATGTTAATTCAATGGAGTGAAAATGGAAATTTTACAAGTAATCAATTGATCCCATTTGGAGAAGCCAATGAAAAAATGTCTGAAGTCATTTCAAATATTGAAAAAGCAAAAGAGGAAGCAAGAGAAAGAGATGAATATGTACCATATGATAAAACTCGTTACCATATCGCCATTCCTAAAGAAGTAGATAGGGATTTTGGGAGAATGGAGCTTGTGAGTATGGATCGTTTGGATATGGGAGATGGAGACTACAAGACTCCGTATGAACAAGTATTAAACGAGAAAAGGTATCTATCAGATGAAGTGAAGCAAGCGTTACGAGATGAGGTGGTGAATCATAGAAATAACAAAGAAATACCGCTGGAAAAAGCACAGGAAAATACATTAGAAAGATTGAAAGAAACACCCAACCACTTAGTTACAATTGAAGTATTAGCAAACGGTATACAGGATGAAGAACTGGCAAGAATCCACATGATGGATGCTGTTACGAAAGATATAAATTATTTGTCTGTATGGAATCAAGATAAAACAGATAGGGACGATTTATATGTTTCTCTAATGGAAAAGAACGGGAAACGAGAAAATGTCTATTTAGATAACATTTTGAAACCAGATTTATATGAAAAGGTTCAAAGTTCTATCTTTGATGGGAGAGGAAACTTGTCATTTGTTGTTTATGAAAAGGATGCAAATATGAGTCTAGATGAAATTGTAAAAGATGAACGATATGGAATCTTAGTTGATAAAGCGGAAGAACAAAAAGATCCCTCATTTAATGAAAAAGAAGTGGAATTGTATAAAGAGATGAAGAAGGAAGGATATGCAACTATTGCTTCTTTAGATCAACAAATTCAACCTTCAAAAGAAAAAGAGTCAGCTACTCTAGATAAGGATTTAAGCCGGAAATACGAAGCATACAGACGTTCACAATATGAAGAAACACCGGATAATATTGATAGTATTGTCACTCGTGTAAAAGCTGAAGAGCGATATTATACAACAAAGTATGTTTCGATTGATAATGAGCTGGTAAGCCAGGAACACGTAGTGAAATTAGAAAACCAGGTGGATGAGAAGCTTGGGAAAGAAGGAATAACGGTGAATCAGTCTACAACTTCAAAGGAAATGAATATGGATAAAAAATATCAGCCATTGAATGATAAGCAAAACCAAAACAATAATAAAGGAATAGAACGTGAGCCTATTGCACAAGGTCATGTAGAGCAGGCGAAGGCTACAAAGAAATCAAGTAGAAAAAAAGAAACAAAGGAAATGGAACGATGAAAAATTTTATAACAGGAAAATCAGATTGAATCATTTTTTGTTACTCATTTGAGAAAACGGAAAGTGATTTTTTTATGCCTAGAAATGAAAGAGGGTACATGTAAAGCCCTCTTTCTTGTTTTGAGAACGAAAGGAGTGAAAGGGAATGGGAAACATTGTAGAAATTGTAGACATTGATTACAAGGGTGTTTGGGCAGAAAAAGGAGATTCAAAAGAGCTTATTTTTATTTCGTTATCTACCGAAGAAATTCAAGCCGTTCGTGAAATGCTGTCGGAACAAAAACAATTATATGTGTTCTTACAGAAGGAACTAGAATGGAAGGTTATGTCATGAATGTATGGCTGTTTGCAGGCTGTATGCTCCTTGTAGCAGTCTTTTTGAACACGCTGTTATTATTCGGTTACAGAATGATAACAACGTGGAGAAATAAGAAATGGAAGCGTGAAAATGAAATTGCAGATTAATAGGGGGTACTATTTATGGGAAAAACATTGTTTATTGCAGAGAAACCGAAGGTAGCTGTTGAATTATTAAAATCACCTAGATTTAGAAACTCACAAAGGTATCCAGGGAGCAAGCCGTATTATGGCTACTATGAAAATGAAAATTACATTATTAGTTGGTGCCGAGGGCATTTATTAGAGCTAAAACATCCGGAAGAAATGGATGAGCGATACAAAGAATTCAAATTTGATCACTTGCCAATTATTTTAGAGCCAGAATATAAAGCGAAATCGGATAGTCTTGAACAAATTCAAATATTAGTTAAGCTGTTAAACCGTCCCGATGTAGATCATGTGGTCAACTCCTGTGATGCAGATAGAGAAGGTGAGCTTATCTATCGTGAAATAGTTGAACATGCAGGTGTGAACAAGCGAGAATCCCGTCTTTTTATCTCTTCCTATGAGGCCGCAGAATTAGAAGGAGCATTAAACCGATTAGAACCAGGAACAGACTATGACGGGCTTGCACAATCCGCTAAAGCAAGGCAATACCTGGACTATATTCTAGGAATTAATGTTACAAGGGGCTGTACATCAAAACTAGCAAAAAACCAATTTTTATTGGCTTCTGGTCGTGTTCAAATGTGTATCTTGAATGAAATCCGTCAAAGGGAAATCGCTATCCAAAATTATAAAGAACAAACCTATTATAATTTAAAGCTACTAACGGAAAACGGTTTATCACCAGTAATGAAAACAGAAGATCAACTGATAGATCCATCACCACTACAAAAGCTTGGAGATAGCTTGAAAGAAACGAATGTAATCGTAACGGAATTTAAAGAAAGTACGAGAAAAAAGAAACCAAAATTATTATATAACTTAACGGATATCTACAAAGATGCTCACGCCAAACTGAAGATAAATGCGGAAACAGCAAAAAAATATATACAGAGTTTGTATGAAGAAGGCTTTATTACTTATCCTCGTTCTTCATCCAGGCATTTACCTACTGAGCAAGTGGAACGGGTAAAAGAAGTAATGGCAGCATTAGAAAAGAGTGACTATGCAAACCTGGTACAACAAGTAGCCCCATCTTCTATTACAAAAAAACACACTACATTTAATAATGAGTTAGTCAGTAGTCACTTTGCCATCATCCCAACAACAAAATTATATGCCGGAACCAACCGAAATCCATTAGAAAAACAGTTATATGACTTAATTGTAAAACGATTTATCGGGAATTTTATGAAACCAGCAATCTACTTGGTAAGAGAAGTGTATTTTATAGATCAAGAGGGCAACACATACAGTACAAAAGAAAAGATCCTACAAGAGAAAGGATTTCTAAGTGTGTTTCAAGAGGATATAGAAGAGGGATCAGTTGAAGCATTTCAGATACCTATTTTACGAGAAGGAGATTCTTTCAGAATCGTTCAGTATGACTTGATTGAGTCTCGAACAAAGAAACCAGCCTTTCATACGGAAAGTTCCATTTTAACCTTTATGGAGACGGCAGGACGTAAATTGGATGATGAACATTTGAAAGAACTTATGAAGGGAAAACGGATTGGGACAGTCGCAACGGAAGAAACGTTTATTCCGAAACTGTTAGAGCGAAGCTATATTGATGTTACCAACAGTCAGATTCGAACCACTAATATTGGTCGTGCGTTTATAGATGCTTTTCCGGTAGATGAAATCAAAAATCCAGCTTATACGGCTGAAATGGAAGGGATGATCTACATGATCGAAAAGAAAGAAATGAAATATGAGGAATTTGTAGAGAAAACAAATACGTTTGTAAAAGATACGGTGGAACAATTAGGCGCAATGGATGATAAAGTGTCGGATAGCATTATTAATACTTGGAATCAGCAAATTGAGGTGTGTAAATGCCCTTGTAGAAAAGGAAAAATCCTTCATAAAGGCAATTTTTATGGGTGCAGTAATTATCCAGAATGTGAAATCTCCTTACCGAAAAAAATTAAAGAAAAAGCGATTCCGGAAGCGCAAGCGAAAAAGCTGTTTGAGGATAAGAAAACAGATCTTTTAAAAGGGTTTAAGTCCAATGAGAAGGAGTTTTCCGCTTATCTAGTGTTACATGAAGGGAAAGTTAAATTTCAGTTCCCAACACAAGAGGAGCTGTCATTTGGTAAATGTCCAAAATGTAAAAAAGGGGATATGCTTCATCGTAAAACGTTTTATGGATGCACGGAGCATAAAAATGGATGTGATTTTATGTTACCAGCAAAGATGAAAGGTAAAGCGATCCCTGGTAATCAAATGAAAAAGCTGATTCAGTATAAAACAACAGATTTTATAAATGGCTTTGAAGGGGAAAAGGGAGAATTTACAGCAGCTATCTATATGGAAGCGGACGGAAGTTTGAAATTCCGTTTTC
Source organism: Bacillus silvicola (assembly GCF_050524305.1). Taxonomy (NCBI): domain Bacteria; kingdom Bacillati; phylum Bacillota; class Bacilli; order Caryophanales; family Bacillaceae; genus Bacillus; species Bacillus silvicola. The sequence continues at coordinate 217,587 of NZ_JBNGVC010000017.1, read as the reverse complement.
CAACGACTGAAGATCGTACAATTGGCAAATGTCCATTATGTAAGAGTAGAGTTCTTGTAGGGAAAAGTAACTACTTATGTGAGAAATACAAAAAAGGCTGTGACTTCATTATTTTTGGTACATTCTCTGGTAAAAATCTAAGTAGTAACCATGTGAAAAAATTATTAGAGAAGAATGTAACGGATCAGATCAAAGGGTTTATCTCGAACAAAAACGGGAAGAAATTTGATGCTCGTTTATCATACAGCGTACAGGAGAAGCGATTAAAATTCTTATTCGGCAAATAAAAATTGAATGTATGTAAAAGAGGACTAGGAAATGGAATAGTCCTCTTTTTTATTTCATTTTATAGAGTAAAGGGGGGATTCCGTAATGGCACATGTCAGTACGGAGGATGCGATGAAAGCAAGAAAAGTTGACTTGATTTCATATCTGGAAGCAAAAGGAGAAACGTTTAAGAAAGAAGGAAACTATTATCGTCATACGGAACATGACAGTCTCATTATTAAAGGGAATCAATACGCCTGGAATAGTCGAGGGGAAAAAGGCTATGGAGCGATTAGCTTTGCCATGATGTACTATGACATGACATTCCCTCAAGCCGTGATGGACATTCAGAAGGGGGACTACAAAGAGTTTGATCGTTCAAATGCTGAAGAAGAACGCAAAAAAGAGCAGCAGCCCTTCAACTATCCAAAATACTTAGAGGTGCCGAAACAAACAGAGATCAAACAGTACTTAATTGATGAGCGGAAAATAGATCCTCGTTTAGTGAACTGGCTAATTAAAAAGGATCTCATCGCCCAGGATAAGAAAAACAATGTCGTGTTCAAATGGCGAGAAGAAGGAGGCAAAGGGCAAGTAATTGGAATGAACCGTCAAGGTACGGTCAAAATGGAGAATAAACGAGGAAGTTTTAAACAAATTGTCCCGAATTACGAAAGGATTCATGCAGGTTTTACAGTTGATGTAGGCAAGCCGGATAAGATTATTTTTTATGAAGATCCAATCGACATGTTGTCCCATTGGAGTATCAAGCAAAATAAAATACAAAACGCTCGCCTGGTCTCTATGCATGGATTGAAGTCAAAAACGGTGATTCAATCTTTAATGGATGCGAAAAAAGAAGGGCACGATATTAAAGAAGTCATAATGGCAGTTGATAATGATAAAGCTGGGAAAGACTTCATTCAGACGATGAAATGCTTTGTAGATCTTAAAGAGGACATTCCAACACATGAAAAAGATTGGAACGATGTCCGGAAGAAACAAGTGAGTGAACAACAGCCAAAAGAAACAGCTCAACCAAAGAAAATAAAACCAATCAAAGAGGTGGAAAGAAGTGTCTAATCTACCATCTATGCCAAACATACTACAGATTTTGATTTATAGTTTTATCCTTTACGTACTTTTTCATATTTGTAAATTTGTGTACCGGAAGATCCAGGAGCGTAGAATGCTGAAGCGAATGGCGAAGTCCGGTATTCGCTATATAGACAAAATGGATGGACGTCAATTCGAAGTATACCTAAAAGCTCTCTTTCGAGAGTTGGGTTATTCTCCAACAGTCACAAAGCAGTCAAATGATTTCGGAGCGGACCTTGTATTGAAGGGAAAAAATCGTATTGTAATCCAGGCGAAACGCTACGGGATGAAAAATAGAGTCGGCATCAGTGCCGTACAAGAGATATATGCAGCGCAAGCTTATTACAAGGCACATGAGGGTTGGGTTGTAACAAACAGTGTGTATACAAGGCAGGCGAAAGAATTAGCGGAGGCATGCCATGTAAAACTAATAGATCGTGTAGAACTTCAGAAACTGATTAATAAAATTAATCCCGAATATTCGGCTGAAGACGTATATCAAGGGGTAAAACCTGCAGAAAGGAAATGCCCAACATGTAAAAATCATTTAGTCGTTCGAAATTCGAATAAAACAGGAAATAAGTTTCTTGGCTGTTCTCAATATCCTACATGTACACATACAGAGCCAATCAATACGTGAGCTGTGATAAAAATCCAGCTCTTTTGTTATTTTTAGGAATTAACTTTAAAAAATCATACTTTCATCAAAAAACAGCTTCTCAGATTTCGATATAACCAATGTTTATTTAAAAGCGAATGACATAAGACCTAAATAACAAAGGATGTGTTGTAAGTAAAAATAAGCGGTTTAAAGGGAGTTAAGGATGTTAATAAGAATTTTTTATAAAATATCTGAAAAACAAATAAATAACCTTGTAAGGTTGGTTGTTTTATTATAAAATAACCTTATAGGGTTTTTATAAAGGTAAGGAGTGAAAATATTGGAGAATACAGTAAAAGAAATCATTGATGATTTAGAGTATCTGTTCAGGAATGGAGAAGTTGGCATGGAAGTAAGTAATCCGGCTTACTATCAGAGGTTTTGTAAAGTACTGAATGCAACAGATATGCGCTATGATTTACATATTCATGAATATGATGAGGATTCTCTAGTTGTTAAATTAGTGTAAAATACAAATGTTTTAAGGGGTTAATTTCTTGAAGTATAAAAAGGTAATGGGGAGGAAAAGGATATGAAAATTGGTACATCTGAATGGCTTTCTCTTAGTAAGGATATTAAGCTGAAGTTGATCCGTTTGGCTGTCATAGATAGTAAATATAAACAAGCAAAATAAAAACCCTTCATTTGCTTAACAGCAAACAAAGAGTTTAGTTAATGAGTGACTGAAGTAGAAGGAAATCTAGTCCATTTCCTTCTTTATTTATTGTAACATAAAAGGAAAAGCACAAACAAAGGAGAATTCCCATGAAAGAAATTGATAAATACATGACACCATCTGAAGCAGCTTTTTATTGGGGGATTCCTCGTGAGACAATTAAGAATAAATATAGCCCTTCTTTAATGAACGAGAAGCAAATAAATGATTTAGAACGCATGTTACAAGAAGGTTTAGTGAAGTATTTTTTGCATCCTGAAGGGAAGCGTAAGGAATGGATTATAAGCCGACAGGCAATGTATGAATGGTTTGGAGAACCAAAAGACAAGTAGGAAAGGGGGATAATAATGCAAGAGGAAACATTTTCTCTCTGGGGAGGATTTAAGAGTGCATTTCGTTTGATTATTTGGTTTTGGATCGTTATGTTTTTGCTATTTGGTGAAAGCTTGCTACAATAGAACCAAGTCGAATGTGAAATACCCTTAGGCAGCTCTCGTAGATTCAGGGTCTACGGGGGCTATAAATTACAACTTATAATAATTTCACGTACCGCACTTATTAATAAAAAACAAACCCAAAACCATAAGATACTTCACATCAGACAATAAAACAGAAATTGAATTTGAATAAGCATTCCTGCGGGAGTGCTTATTCATTTTATTTGCAGGAAATTATCACCATTTGTCGAATTATATAAGCTGAAGGGTGATAGAAATGAGTCATAGAAACCTTTTTATACTGGCAATGAATACGTAAAAACAAAAACATTCACTTATAACGGTTAATAGGAGGAATTATCATGAAAAAATTAGCTACAATTGCGTTGACTGGTGCGTTAGCTTTAGGCGGTTTAACGGTTATGAATTTAGATACACCAAAGGCACAAGCTGAGGAATGGGATGGCTGTCATTATATCTGTGGTCCTGGCGAAACAGTAAACGATGTTACGGTTAAAATACATTCTACACAAGTTACTTTTGGTAATAGCTTAATTGCAAGAATCACGAATGACCGAGCTGAAGAAATTCATTACAATGTCAGCATCGAAAAGAAAAACGGAGATAGCTGGGGAGAATTTGAAACTAATTTCAAATGGAACAATCAGTGGGTTCCAGCTGGCTCATATGATGAAATTTCAACTTTCACAGGATATGGCGATGATGTTTATGAAAATGGCACATACCGATACAAAGTTGAAGTTGTAAGCGCAGCTGGTTCTATTGATACAATTTACACAGCAGGAATGACAGTAACAGGGCGATAACTCATGACTGAGCTTTATTATTTATGATTGCATTTTCGATAATATCATTGATAATTGCGTTGATATTATTATTAAAATAAGCTCTTCGGAGCTTATTTTTTTATATAAAAATTGAATATTAATATTCTATTATTGAGTTTTATCCTCTGTTCATAAACATAAGATTTTCTGGACAGATGTCTCTTAACGTACAGAAAACGCTTAAGATGTGTCCAGTTTGTGTCTAAACGTACAATTTTCCCGAAATGGTATGGTGAGACCATGCCCATCAACTTAAGGATGGATACAAAATTAACTTTTGTTCAATTGAACTAAAATCTCCCAAAATGGGGACAAGTTATTAAAAATAAGTACACGAAATAAACCCTAACGGGTTTCATTTTTTTCTTATGCAGCTTTCTTTTGCTTGCTACATCCACTATACTCATAGATAACACCCATGATATCAAAGACAGTTTTCTTCTCATATCGATGAGATTTCCGCCCGTTTTTCTCTAGAAGGTGGAACAGGCGGATCAGAAGCTTTGTTATCTCTTGGGTGCTTTTCCCTATGGCTTGATAGAGGAGAAACAGATGATCTTGGATCATTCCAATCGCTTTATATTCACTTAATTCTTTTTGCTTCTTTTGTAACACAAGTTGGCGCATTTTAAACATCGTAGAAGAACATAAAAAAATAGCGATGAGTTTCCCGTATAAATGGCACTCTATTCTTTCTTGTTTGACGGTACGACAATGATTAATATCAAACAATGATTTCCACGTTTTAAAAACAATTTCTATCTGCCAACGCAATGTATATAATTCATGTACTTGTTCCATCGGAACCCATTCCCAAGGTGCATTTGTCACATATACATTTAATCCCGCTGCTAATTTACTTTTATCTGAATAGGTTTTGTGTTTTGACTTTTCTTTTTCTGCAATTTTCTCTAGACGTTTTTTTAATTGTGCCTCTGTTAAACGATGAAAAATGAGACGTGAAAATAGCTGCTGTTTATCCCCAATATAAGCTTGCTGATATTCTATCGTTTCGCCTGGTTGGAGTTGATTCAAAATCTGTATGACATTGATTTGTATGTATTCTGATTGTTTTTTAATGGAACCATTTTTAAAATATTCCGGATTTGGATTTTTTACATATACGTTCGTATTTAACTTTAACCTCGAAATATAATACGTACCACGTTGATCCATTTGATCTAAATCCTCTAATGAAAAATACCCTAAATCACGAATACATAAATCGCCTGGCCGTAACGTATCTAAACATTCTGTTCCGAATGTTTTATCATTATTTTTTCCAGGTCCCACTTGAAAATTAAGAAATTGCCCACTATGTAAATCATATTCTAATTGAATTTTGATCCCAGCTGTTTGAGCGCAGCCACCTGAACCAGGATATATATGTTCCAAAGTATGGGGTACTTGAAACATAGTGGCATCCATGATGCGAATGCGTTTAAAATGAGCAAAAAGTTGGTTAGAAATGTGAGTCTGCTCACAGATTTTTTGTTGTAACAATAACGAAAAGACATGCTTTAAAAATAACACTGATTTTGCAGTAAATCGTTTATTTAAGCCCTCTGGGCTGAGTAAAGTACCTGTAGCTGCATGAAGTCTACTACATAATCGGACTAAAGGATCACTGGCCACCCGTTGGCTAATCCAAATACAAATGGTAGCTAAATCTGATCCTGAAAACTTGCGTTTTCGCTTTATAAACTTAATCTCTCTTGCTAGTTCTTCCAAAAATCCAGGTGTGATATAGCGCTGTAATTCTTCTGCAAATGGTTGTAACTCCTCTTGAATCGAGAGATTCATAAAAAACGTCACCCTTTCTCATAGATTATTAAGAAAGAATAACGTTTTTTTGTACTTGGGGGTAGTAAAAAGTCTTAAGTTGATGGGCATGTATGGTGAGACCCATGCCCATCAACTTAAGAACAGAAACAAAATGAACTTTCGTTCAAATAAAATAAAAACTTTTAAAACACTTTCTCCCCTTAAAAATGAGCATGCCAAATAAACCTAAATAGGTATTATTTTTAAAGATTATGCAGTTTTCTTTTGTTTTCTAAATCTACTATACTCATAGATAACACCCATAATATCAAAGACTGTTTTCTTCTCATATCGATGAGATTTCCGTCCGTTTTTCTGTAATAGGTGGAATAGGCGGATTAGAATCTTTGTTATTTCTTGGATATTTTTCTGTATAGCTTGATACAGAAGATATAAATAATCTTGAATCATCCCTATTGCTTTATATTCGCTTAATTCTCTTTTCTTCTTTTGTAAAAGCAGTTGACGCATTTTAAACATAGTAGAGGAGCACAGGAAAATAGCGATTAGCTTTCCATATAGTTGGCATTCTAACCGTTCCTGTTTTACATTACGATAATGGTCTATTTTGAAGAGTGATTTCCACATTTTAAAGACAATCTCTATTTGCCAACGCAAAGTATATAACTCATGTACCTGTTCCATCGGAACCCATTCCCAAGGTATATTCGTCACGTACACATTTAATCCAGCTACCACTTTACTTTTCTCTGAGTACGTTCTATTTTGTGATTTTTCTTTTTCTGCGATTTTTGCTTGTCGTTTTTGAAGTTGCTTTTCTGTTAATCGGTTAAAAATAACACGTGCAAACAGCTGTTGTTTATCACCGATATAAGCATGTTTTAATTCAAATGTTTCTCCGGGCTGTAGTTGATTTAAAATTTGTTTCACATCAATGTGTATGTATTCTGATTGTTTCTTAATTGCACCATTTTTAAAGCATTCTGGGTTTGGATTTTTCACATATACATTCGTATTCAATTTTAAACGAGAAATATAGTATGTACCCCGTTGATCCATTTGATCTAAGTCTTCCAATGAAAAATAACCCAAATCACGAATACATAAATCCCCTGGTCGTAAGGTATCTAAGCATTCTGTACCAAAAGTTTTATCATTATTTTTTCCTGGTCCAACTTGAAAGTTAAGAAATTCCCCACTGTGCAGATCATATTCTAATTGAATTTTGATTCCGGCTGTTTGGGCACACCCTCCAGAGCCTGGATATACATTCTCCAAAGCACTTGGCACTTGGAATAAGGTAGCATCTAGGATACGGATTCGCCCAAAATAAGAGAAGAGATGATTAGAAAATTGCGTTTGTTCACATATTTTCCGTTGTAACAGTAAAGAAAAAATATGTTGTAAAAACAAAACTGCTTTCGCATTTAAACGTTTATTTAGGCCTTCAGGGCTGAGTAAAGTACCAGTAGCTGCATGAAGCCTACTACATAATCGGACTAAGGGATCACTTGCCACCCGTTGACTGATCCAAATACAAATGGTAGCTAAGTCTGATCCAGAAAACTTACGTTTTCGTTTAATAAATCCGATTTCTCTTGCAAGTTCTTCTAAGAATACAGGTGTAACATATCGTTGTAATTCTTCAGCAAATCGTAGTAGTTCATCTTGAATCGAGAGATTCATAAGAAAACGTCATCCTTTCTAATTTAGCTTGTTTAGAAAGGATAACGTTTTTTGGTATTTGAGGGTATTAAAATTTCCTGAGTTGATGGGCATGTATAGTGACCCCTAATGCTGCTATTCAAAAGTTTACTTTCGAAAATAAGAAAAAGCCCTAAGTAGTTAGGACTCTTTTTGTATACCTTTAACAGGAATATTTAATTTGATTTTACGACTAGTTATATAAACTCCCATAAGTATAAAAACTAACCCAATGATTAATCTCCAACTTATATTTTCATTTAAAAGAATATATCCCCAGAAAATAGCTGATACTGGCACTAAGTATGTAGATATGGAAGCGAAGTTTGGGCTCCCTTTTTGAATTAAGTAAAAATAAAGTAAATAGGCTATACCCGATCCAAATGTACCTATTCCAATTAATGCGCCTATATGATGCCATGATATTTTAGTTAAAATTTGAATTGGTTCTTCTACAAATAGAACTATGACACCACTACATATGCTACCGACTAATAATGTACCTAAAGAAATTTGGAACATAGATATTTCTTTAAGATAACGCTTTGTTATATGAGTTGCTAAACCATAGCAAAAAGTTGCTATCAACATTGCGACGAAATTTAATGAATCAACTGAAAAAACATTTGATAGATGTATATCTGAGAGTATTAAAATACCTATGAATCCAATACATAGACCTATAATTTGGTTACGATTGGAACGTATACCAAATAATAAAATTCCTAAAACCATTGTCCATAATGGTTGGGTTGCATTTAAAACAGAAGCTAAATTACTAGTCATTTTTTGTTCGCTAAAACAAATAAGTGTCCATGGAATTAAAGTATTTAGTATTCCTACAGCAAACAAAGGTATAAAAGGAATTTTCCCTCTAAAAGATTTGCGGAAAAATGGTATAAGTACAATAAGTGTTATAGCTCCAAAAGTTGATCGTAAAAATGCTACTACCAAAGGATTGAAATCTGCAACTAAAATCTTGAAAAAATAGAAAGATCCTCCCCAAATAAGGCTTAACATAATGAGTGCAAAGTATAATTTACGCGACATTTTTTCCCCTCTTTACTTTTTGATATTTAGCTTTTCATCTATATATTATATGGATTTATTTTACATAAAATAGAATATAAAACCAAGAAAAAGAACCGCCATTTGTATGTTGCGGTTCTTTAGAAAACAATTCTAGTTCATCAGAAATTGATAAATTCATACCAAAAACGCCATCCTTTCTGTATATTTCTACAAAAATAATGGCATTTTTAGGGAATTATAGATATGAATTCATCTTAGATTGATGTCCCTACTATAAATTAAATAAAGAACTTACCTTCAACCACTTTTTTACCAGTACCACCTATATAAAGTTCTATATCTTTTTCTTTTCTAGAGATAAATAATTCTATTAAACAAGGCATTTTTACAATCGTACCTTGCTCAGCTCGAAGGTGAATACACTTTTGTTTATTATAATAATTCTTGGCAAGATATGCTCCAACAGCAGCGTTCCCCATTCCACAAGCAGGATCTTCCATACCTTCCCTGGGGCACAGATTTCTAGTGTGGAAATCAAAATCCTCTCCATAAGTATCAAATGTGAATATTTGCACTTCACGAACACCCAAATTCTCACACAACTCTTGTAACAATTGAACATCGCGTTTAACTGACATTAATGCACTTAAAGAATTTACTGCTATCACTAAATATTTCACACCTAAATCAATCGTTTGAATTGGAAGATTGAAAGCAATATCTGCTTCATTAATTCCCAAAGTATTGGCGATTGTCTTTTTGTTTATTATTGGTGAAATAAACTTAGGAGAGCTTTGCTTCATTTTTACAAGCACTTGATTTCTAACGTTTTCAATAACAACTTCACATATTCCATTTTGAGTTTCAATTTGATATATTGTTTTTTTACTGAGATCAATCTTTTTGGAATTTACTAGTGCCATAAATGCTGCAATTGTTGGATGTCCAGCAAGCGATACTTCTTTATTAGGAGTAAAGTAACGAAATAGAAAATCCGCATTATAAGAGGGATAGACAAATACTGTCTCCACGAGGTTTATCTGTTTAGCAATGTTTTGCAAAGTATTATTGTCTAAACCACTAGGGTCAAAAAAAATAGCAGCGGGATTTCCAGTTAAATTTTCACCAGAAAAGCTATTGATTACCATAAATTCTTTTTCCAACTTAATTCTATACCTCCAATATTCAATCTATGTAACTAATTTTAATATAAACTAATTTCTATTTTAATGGTCTAAATTCTTGTAAAGAATTTTCTAAACTTGCCTGTACTAGTAGGATTAATTTTTTTTGTTTTTTTGGGTACTCTAAAATCTTAGCTTGATAGCGATGGGGTACCACCACATCGCTATCAAGCTAAGCTTATGCAAAGTCAATTTTAGGCGAGATTGTTTCTTTTTTCTAAAGGGAAAGTGTAGGTGATTGAAAGATTTACATACGAAATAAACCCTAACGGGTTTCACTTTTTTGAATTAAGCGGCTTGATTATCAGACAGGGTACAATTGTAAACGACACCTAATATATCAAAGACCGTTTTTTTCTCATATCGATGAGATTTCCGCCCGTTTTGCTGTAGGAGATTGAACAGACGAAGTAACACCTTTGATAGCTCTTGGGTGTTTTTTTGTATAGTTTGGAATAGAAGAAGAAAATAGTCTTTAATCATATATATAGCTTTATACTCACTAAGCTCTCGTTTTTTCTTCATGAGGAGCAATTGGCGCATTTGAAACATGATAGAAGAACAGAGTAGAATGGCAATCAATTGACCATATAAATGGCACTCCAATCGTTCTGGTTTTATCTTTTTACAATGATGAATTTGAAAGAATGACTTCCACGTTTTAAATAAAATTTCGATTTGCCAACGCAAAGAATACCAGTCATGTACCTGTCCCATCGGGACAATATCTATAGGGGTGTTTGTCATATATACATTGATACCACTGAGTCGTTTACTACGAGGAGAATACTTCATTCCTTTCTTTTTTTCTCTTACAGCTTGATCTTGTAATCGTTTTCGTTGCTGTTGTTTTGTTAATCGATGAACAATTACACGAGCTGGCATTTTATCAATCATACCTACATAAGCATCAGCTATTTCACATGTTTGTCCTGGTTGAAGAGAGTTCATTACCGTCTCCATATCTATCTGTATATACTCTGTACCTTTCTTAATTCTTCCATCTTGAAAATAATCAGGGTTAGGATTTTTTTGATAAATACATGTATTCGACTTGATACGAGAGATATAGTAGGCCTCTTTATCTTGTATATATTGAAGGTCTTTTAAATGAAAATAACCTAAATCTCGGATACATAAATCATTCGCTGTCACAGTTGGGGCACACAGAGAGCCGTAAGTGCGATCATGTTGTTTACCTGGACCTGTATGAATATGTAGGAACTGTCCACTTAACAAATCATACTCAAGTTGAATTTTTATCCCAGCTGTATGGCTGCATCCTCCTGCACCTGGATAAACCGATGAAAATACATTCGGGAGTTGAAATGCAGTTGAATCTAAAATACGAATACGCTTGAAAACAGAAGTGTATGGAGAAGAAATTGGCATAGATGCGGCCAATTTTTTGCTTAATAGTTCAGCTAGTAGGTGTTGTAAAAGTTGGACGGCCGCCTTATTAAATCGTTGATTCAGTCCCTCAGGACTGATAAGTACTGCTGTTGATGCTTCTAAACAGCTAGATAATTGAGTTAAAGAAGTCATAGCTACATTTTGGCTCACCCATACACATAAAGCTATTAAATCTTTTGCTTGATACTTACTGGTTCGTTGTACAAAACCAACATCTCTAGCAAGATTCCGTAAGGTATTTGGAGATAAAAAACTTTGAATCTCTTGAGCAAATAGTTGTAATTCGTCATACACAGAAACAGACATAAAAAACGCCATCCTTTCCTATGATTCTACAGTAAGAATAGCGTATTTTTTCATTTTAGGGGGCATTTCTTTTTATTAGCTTGCTAGCGATGCGATGCCCCCCTATAAGACTTCGTTAAGGGTATCCCAAAAATTAAAATTCAGGTGATTTTTGTAACAATATATCTTGTTAATTCATTTTTTATAATTTATAATATTAACTGTGTATGGTGTGTATATTGTGTATCATATAACATAACACTTATCGATTGAGAGGTTGTTTAATGAAAATAATCTTAAGTAATGTATCAAATCAACCTTTATATCAACAGATAAAGGAACAGATTAAAGAATCAATATTTAACAATGAGTTGAAAGAAGGCGAACAATTGCCATCAATCCGCTTATTAGCTAACGACTTACATGTAAGTGTACTTACCACAAAAAGAGTCTATGCAGAACTAGAAGCAGAAGGTTTTATTATTACTAGGATTGGCAAAGGTACCTATGTAGCACCTACAAACCTAGAGCTGTTAATGGAATCTAAGCGTCGCATGGTGGAAGTCAAGCTCGCAGAGGTTTGTCAGATGGCTCGGAGTATAGGAATTCATGCAGATGATCTCCATTCAATATTGGACTTAATTTTAGAGGAGGAGAATGAAAAATGAACGCTGTGTTAGAAGTGAATAATCTAAATAAAACTTACGAAAATTTTTCATTAAAAGATATTACTTTCTCACTTAGCAAAGACTGTATAACAGGTTTTATTGGAACTAATGGTTCCGGGAAAACCACAACAATTAAAGTAATCCTTGGCCTCATTTTAAAAGATTCCGGAAAAATTAATTTTTTAGGAAAAGATATGGATAAAAATGAAAGAAAGTCCAAAAACAACATTGGCATCGTGCTGGATGAGGGATATTTCTATGATGAATTAACATTGAAAGAAATGAAAAATGTGATTGCACCTTCCTATACTGATTGGGATGAGTCGGTTTTCTTAGCTTATATTAAACAGTTTAATTTAAATCTAGAACAGAAAATTTCTACCCTATCCAAAGGTATGCGGATGAAATTTGCAGTTGCATTGGCTCTATCCCACCACGCAGACCTATTAATAATGGATGAACCAACAAGTGGTTTGGATCCATTGGTACGAAGTGAATTAATGGATATTCTCCTAGATTTTATGAAGGAACCCGGGAAAAGCGTCTTTTTTTCCACTCATATTACCTCTGATTTAGATAAAATTGCCGATATGATCATTTTAATCGATGATGGAAAAATTTTAGTTAATGAGGAAAAAGATGTGTTAGTAGACACACATGCATTGGTAAAGGGAGACAATCAATTAATTAATGAACAAACAAAAAAACTTTTTTTAAATTTACATCAATCTCACTACGGATTTGAGGGGATTACTCATAAAAAAGATGATGTACGCCGACTCATGCCTGATGTATTGATGGAAAGACCAACTTTAGAGGATATTATGCTTTCATATATCGGGGGTAATAACCATGTTAATTAACCTTGTAAGGAAAGACTTTATACTAGTCAAAAAATATTTTCTAATTTTACTCGTCTATGCTACTATCGCTCCTATTTACATTTCTACACAACTACATTTAAACGATGGCGGTCTTGTTAGCTTTCTTTTAACAGTAATTGTGATGGAGCTTATTTTGTTTAGTACGTTATCCAAATTTGAGGATCAGTACAAGGGGGCCGCTTTGCTTTGTGCAACTCCATATACACGAAATGCATTTGTAAAAGCAAAATATATCTTTCTCTTTGTAATTTTCATTTGTGTCTCCATCATCCGTATTATTACGTCAGTTATCATACCATCAGGTATAGAAAAACTCAGCGTAAACGCTCTTGGAATAACATTTTTAATTTTCAGTATTTTATTTGGTATACTACTTCCTGTTCAATTTAAATTCGGTTATGATAAAACAAAACTTATATCATTTTTCACTGTCTTTTTAATACCTTTTGTCGCTCCTACTCTTATAAAGGGAGGTGAATCGATTAACATTGGTTTTACAACCACCTTTCCATTTTCATCAATTGTTCTGGCATGGATGCCTTGTTTTATTTCAATAGCTATTTGTCTTATATCAATGGTAATATCTCTGAAAATATATGCAAAAAAGGATTTATAATTAAATTTTAAATATAATGGGGATAGTTGTTAAAGGAAATATATGTAGTATCGTACAGATTCATTTCTTTTCAGCCATCCCCTATAAAAATTTAAATCCCCCTTGTGATGTACCTTTTTCTTAATTAAGTAGATTTTATGGATATTGAAATAAACTGAGTCTTTAAATCATTGGTCTTCTTAGTTTCTCTTTTCATTAAAGGATACCGCCCCATCGCCATCAGGCTAAGAAATTCATTGTTCCTCAAAACGATGGGCTGAATCCTTATAGATAGCTATGGAAAGGTGAGATTTTCGCTTTGGGGGTATTTCAAAATATTAGTTTGATAGCGATGTGGCGAGACTCCTACATAGGTAATTTTATCGAGGACATGATAAAGAACCAATTTAATGGATGGGATAAGAAAAATAATACGAGGAAACTTACTTTATTTTATGTTTTTTAACTAAATAATGCTTTGAAAATAATCTTGACTATTTTTTATGTGACAACTTCCTTCCTAATAGTTTGATAATCTTACGGAATAAAATAGCAACATAACTGTTTTTTGAGTTACTATATAAATTTAGGGTATCACTAAAGGTAATATTATGTTTCCATATATTAACGATAATAATTAAATTTCACCCATTGAAATAGTTAAATAATGTATATTCATAAAGGAGAGTAGCATGAAAAGATTTTTAAAAATATTTGCGGTTTTATTCATAACATTTGTAGTGATTATTTTAGTAGCCATCGTCTTCAATAAGAATTATCATACAAAGTTTGAATCGTTGAATGAAACTGACCAACGAATGTTGCAAGAATTATCAACTATATATAAAAACTTTGAAGAATCTAGTGATAAGCTTTGGGATGGCAAGTATCATTTTGAAAAAAAACCGTTAATTCTAATACGTACTAATAAAGATGGAGGAATGATACGTAAAGAAGCTTATGCTATAAATGTGAAGCAAATCGAAGACAGTGTATTCGCAAAGGAGATACAAGTCCCTAAATCCTTACATTTACCTAAGGTATATCGTTTAAGTCGTTTTGATCTTGGAACGCTTTCTACATGGTTTCCTTCAAATTTTGGAGCAGTAGATATTTCAAATAATCAGATCTTTTATTTGAAATATTATCCTAAAATGTTTAGTAATCCAGATTTATATTTTGATTTCCCTTCCTTTTTATTACATGAATCTTTTCATGCTTATAAACAAAAAGATTGGACATATGATGCAAATGGCGGAGAATATATTGATGATTATCCTGTAAAAAAAGAAAATTATGCGTTAATGGGATTGGAATTTAAGCTATTAGATAGAGCTATGATGGATAATAATCCAGAAACATTAAAACAAGTTTTATATGACTGGACTATTGTACGTAATTACCGCTATAAAAAATGGCCACAACTAGTTGGTGAAACAAAGGCAGAAGCGATAGAAGGCTCAGCACGGTACTTAGAATATCGTTATAGCAAATTAACTGGTGGAACCCTTATGGTACTTGCAAAGAAAGAAAAGCCTTATCATGTTACTTTTATGGAGGCATTCAATTTTATTGCCAATGGACAGGCGGAATCTCCAAGCTTCTTAGAAAGGGATATTCGATATGAGACTGGCTCAGCTCTAGAATTAATTATGGATAAAGCGAATGTTCCATGGAAAGAAGCCATTGAGGATAGTTCAACTAAACGAGGGAAAACACAATATGAAATTTTAAATGAATACTTTAAAATAAATGATCCTTCTATAAATGAAAGCAGAATAAAGGAAATTAAAGAGAGCAACAATTATGAGATTCTTTTAGAACAAGGGAGAAAATTAGTTGGAATAAGTAGCTCTGTGGGGCAGTAAAGAAATGTAATATGAAAAAGAATTTCCTTTGGAAAGCTTACTGAAGGGGATTCTTTTTTAGTTTATAGATATATAAAGAATCTATATTGATGAAAATTTCACTTTTCTTATTTATTTTGCACTTCCTAACACAATTTCTTCTAATCCATATAAACAAGATTACTAAATGATAACGTACAAGAATCACTTAAATGCGTCCAAATTGTGTCTAAACGTACAATTTTCCCGAAATGATATGGTGACCCCATGCCCATCAACTTAAGACTTTTTACTACCCCCAAGTACAAAAAAACGTTATTCTTTCTTAATAATCTATGAGAAAGGGTGACGTTTTTTATGAATCTCTCGATTCAAGAGGAGTTACAACCATTTGCAGAAGAATTACAGCGCTATATCACACCTGGATTTTTGGAAGAACTAGCAAGAGAGATTAAGTTTATAAAGCGAAAACGCAAGTTTTCAGGATCAGATTTAGCTACCATTTGTATTTGGATTAGCCAACGGGTGGCCAGTGATCCTTTAGTCCGATTATGTAGTAGACTTCATGCAGCTACAGGTACTTTACTCAGCCCAGAGGGCTTAAATAAACGATTTACTGCAAAATCAGTGTTATTTTTAAAGCATGTCTTTTCGTTATTGTTACAACAAAAAATCTGTGAGCAGACTCACATTTCTAACCAACTTTTTGCTCATTTTAAACGCATTCGCATCATGGATGCCACTATGTTTCAAGTACCCCATACTTTGGAACATATATATCCTGGTTCAGGTGGCTGCGCTCAAACAGCTGGGATCAAAATTCAATTAGAATATGATTTACATAGTGGGCAATTTCTTAATTTTCAAGTGGGACCTGGAAAAAATAATGATAAAACATTCGGAACAGAATGTTTAGATACGTTACGGCCAGGCGATTTATGTATTCGTGATTTAGGGTATTTTTCATTAGAGGATTTAGATCAAATGGATCAACGTGGTACGTATTATATTTCGAGGTTAAAGTTAAATACGAACGTATATGTAAAAAATCCAAATCCGGAATATTTTAAAAATGGTTCCATTAAAAAACAATCAGAATACATACAAATCAATGTCATACAGATTTTGAATCAACTCCAACCAGGCGAAACGATAGAATATCAGCAAGCTTATATTGGGGATAAACAGCAGCTATTTTCACGTCTCATTTTTCATCGTTTAACAGAGGCACAATTAAAAAAACGTCTAGAGAAAATTGCAGAAAAAGAAAAGTCAAAACACAAAACCTATTCAGATAAAAGTAAATTAGCAGCGGGATTAAATGTATATGTGACAAATGCACCTTGGGAATGGGTTCCGATGGAACAAGTACATGAATTATATACATTGCGTTGGCAGATAGAAATTGTTTTTAAAACGTGGAAATCATTGTTTGATATTAATCATTGTCGTACCGTCAAACAAGAAAGAATAGAGTGCCATTTATACGGGAAACTCATCGCTATTTTTTTATGTTCTTCTACGATGTTTAAAATGCGCCAACTTGTGTTACAAAAGAAGCAAAAAGAATTAAGTGAATATAAAGCGATTGGAATGATCCAAGATCATCTGTTTCTCCTCTATCAAGCCATAGGGAAAAGCACCCAAGAGATAACAAAGCTTCTGATCCGCCTGTTCCACCTTCTAGAGAAAAACGGGCGGAAATCTCATCGATATGAGAAGAAAACTGTCTTTGATATCATGGGTGTTATCTATGAGTATAGTGGATGTAGCAAGCAAAAGAAAGCTGCATAAGAAAAAAATGAAACCCGTTAGGGTTTATTTCGTGTGCTTATTTTTAATAACTTGTCCCCATTTTGGGAGATTTTAGTTCAATTGAACAAAAGTTAATTTTGTATCCATCCTTAAGTTGATGGGCATGTATGGTGACCCCATGCCTATCAACTTAAGAAAATAAGTTACCCCAAAACGATAAAAATGAGGCTTATTACCATAAAAGATACAAAAATCTTCGTTCTGGGGGATTCATAACAGCGTTTTTATCTCTCTACAGTTAATTATGAGAATTCAGTTCATTTTTTTATTTTGAGAAGCAATATATTTTTTAACCTGATAGTAATGTGACGGCCTGTTATAAATCATTTATTTATCTCATTCTATGTATTCTCCTCATATAAACTCATTAATTATTCAACAAGAATTTTATATCATGTTTCAATCCATACTATATATAAATTTTATAGTGTTCTATTTTAGTTTTTGACAAAAATTTATCTGAAAATAGTTCTAATTGTTTTTTGATAAGTTTGTTATACTCTTTTTGTTAAGAGGTAAGTAAAAGTAATAACTAAATAAGGAACGGAGATAAATTTATAATGAAAATAGCAAAGCCTAAAGGAGTATGGAAAAAAAGAATGCTTATATCTCTCATGGTAGTTTTTGGATTGGCTCTTGCGGGAATTAGTTATTGGAACCTTTCACCAGTTCCAAAAGCATTTTTGATTAAAAAAGCATTTGAAGGCGGAACCTTCGTTCCGTCAGCTGATTATGACCATGCTCTAAACGAAACAAAAATCGTTAAGGATATCAATTATAATTCTAAATTCCCAGATGGCAAATTAGACCTCATTTATCCGAAAAATCGTACAGAAAAATCTCCTATTATTTTTTGGGTACATGGAGGTGGATTTGTGGGGGGAGATAAATCAGATATTACTGGGTATGCGGTAGAATTAGCTGCTCGTGGCTATATAGTGGTGAATATAAACTATGCTCTTGCTCCTAAAAGAGAATATCCAACGCCAGTACTCCAACTAGGTGAGGCTTATGAATACATAAAAGAAAATGCCAAAAAATATGACTTAAATCTGAATCATGTTTATTTTGCAGGAGATTCTGCTGGAGCACAAATATCTGGTCAATTCGTTAATATTCAAACATCTGAAGAGTATGCAAAATTAGCAAAGATTGACGCTATTGTTAATCCTTCTACAATAAAAGGTGTACTGCTATTTTGCGGTCCATATAATATGCCTGAATTAGCTAAGATAGAATCAACTAAAGAAATACAAGATTTCATGCGTACCACTGGTTGGGCTTATTTGGGTAAAAAAAATTGGGAAGGATCATCAGAAGTAAAAATAGCTTCAATTTTAAATCATGTTACAAAAAAATATCCACCAGCATTTATCACAGATGGGAACACTGGATCATTTGAAGATCAAGGTAAAGCATTGGCTTCTGCTTTACAAAGTAAAGGAGTGTCTGTAGATAGTCTTTTCTTTGATAAAAATGTTTCTGGTGAGTTAGTACATGAATTTCAATTTAAAATGAATACCCCAGCGGGTCTAGAAACCTTCAACAAAGTTCTGGAATTTTTAAGTAGAAGTAAATGATATGTTTAAAGTTACGATAAAAACAGAGTGCGATTTTCAGAAGTACCGTACATGTTCATCAAGATAAAATAAATTTGTATCTATATAAGTTGAATTAAAAGGTTACAGCTACTGTTTGTCGAAATATAATAAGTAACATATATTGACAAATGGAGCGGAGCAAAATGACACATGTACACCAAAACGAAAAAGAAAGCCTACTTGTAGCAATGAAAACGACTAAAACGAAACGAATGTATGAACGTTATCAAACGATCTATTTCTATGTACAAGGCTTTTCTATAAAAGAAATAATGAACATGATTGGTCGTTCTGAAAAAACAATCTATAATTATGTGAATGCTTACAAAGAAAAAGGATTGCATGGCTTACTCATGGGACAATCAACAGGAGCACCACGTAAATTAGCCCCTGAACAAGAACAGGAGTTAGTTCAAGTGATTGCATCTCATCTACCCGTTGATGTTGGATTTCCAGCTAAACATAATTGGACTTTATCCATTATCGCTTCTTTCATTAAAAGAGAATGGAACGTAAGTTACACACTTCGCGGGGTGTCTCGACTTTTACATGATTTAGGGCTTAGTTACACAAAACCGACGTATACATTAGCGAAAGCAGACCCGGTGAAACAACAAGAGTTTAGGGAAGTTACCTTCCCCGCCTATAAAAAAAAAACTTTTAAACGAGGAGATTGACCATCTTCTGTTTCAAGATGAGTCCATGATCCGCGATTACCAAGCACTGCAGCATACATGGTTTTTAAAAGGAAAACAACGCAGTATTCCTACTTATGGGAAACACCAAGGTGTTAAACTTATTGGTACACTTAATTATGAAACAGGTGAGTTAGTTTGTGTAGAAGAGGAGCGGTATGATGCCGAAGCATTTCTTCGTTTTCTTCAGCATGTACTTGAACTGTATCCCAACGGGAAAATAGCTCTTATTCTAGATAATGCGCGTATTCATCATGCGAAGCTCATCCAACCACTTTTAAGGAAACACTGTCATCGCTTAGAATTAGTGTTTTTACCTCCCTACAGTCCCGATTTAAATTTAATTGAAGGGGTATGGAAATGGCTCAAATCAGACATCATTCATAATGTTTTTTATTCATCGATTTATGAAATTCAAAAAAATGTACAGGCTTTTATTCAGGAATTAAATCGCACACCTGAAAAAGTGATCGATCGATTATGCATTCGATTGTAATCTTTTAATTCAACTTATATATATAATGAAATGAACGCTATTCTATTTGTAGAAATATACAGAAAGGATGGCGTTTTTTATGAATCTTTCGATTCAAAGTGAGCTACAATTATTTGCTGAAGAATTACATCAACATCTTACCCCTTCATTTTTAGAAAAACTTTCTAGAGAACTAGCTTTTGTACAACGAAAGCGTAAGTTTTCAGGACGTGACTTAGCTATTATCTGTGTCTGGATTAGTCAACGTGTAGCGAGTGATTCCTTAGTTCGACTGTGTAGTCAACTTCATGCTGTTACCGGAACTTTTATGAGTCCAGAAGGACTAAATAAACGTTTCAATAAGAAGGCTGTTTGCTTTTTAAAATATATTTTCTCCACATTATTAAAAAAGAAAATTTCTGATACATCAGTGATTCCAAGCTCTTCAATCACCTATTTTCAACGGATTCGTATTTTAGATGCAACGATTTTCCAAGTGCCAAAACATTTAGCTAGTGTGTATCCTGGATCAGGTGGTTGTGCACAAACAGCGGGTATAAAGATTCAACTAGAATATGATTTACATAGCGGACAGTTTTTAAATTTTCAAGTTGAACCAGGGAAGAATAATGATAAGACCTTTGGAACAGAATGTTTAGCGACATTACGCCCTGGCGATCTATGTATTCGGGATTTAGGCTATTATTCACTAGACGATTTAGATCAAATGGACCAACGAGGCGTGTATTATATATCGCGGCTTAAACTAAACAATATGGTGTATATCAAAAATGAGTTTCCTGAATACTTTCGAAATGGGACAGTAAAAAAAGAGTCTCAGTACATCAAAGTTGATTTAGAACAGATTATGAATACCTTAAAACCAGGACAGGTCCATGAAATAACAGACGGTTATATTGGAAAGGATAAAAAACTATTCACACGAGTTATTATGTATCGATTAACTGAAAAACAACTTCGTGAGCGTATGAAAAAACAAATGTATACGGAAAGTAAAAAGGGCATTACATATTCAGATAAAAGCAAAAGATTAGCTGGTATTAACATATATGTTACCAATATACCTTGGGAGATTGTTCCGATGGAACAAATACATGATTTTTACTCTCTTCGCTGGCAAATCGAAATTATCTTTAAAACTTGGAAATCACTTTTTCAAATCCATCATTGGCAAAATATCAAACAAGAGCGATTAGAATGTCACATTTATGGAAAACTAATTGCTATTTTTCTATGTTCTTCTACTATGTTCAAAATGCGACAGTTGATTTTACAAAAGAAACAAAAAGAATTAAGCGAATATAAAGCCATTGGAATGATACAAGATCATCTATACATCTTGTATCAAGCTATACAACAAAACACCCAAGAAATAACAAAAATCTTATGCCGTCTATTCAACCTATTACTGAAAAATGGACGAAAATCTCACCGATATGAGAAGAAAACAGTCTTTGATATCTTGGGTGTTATTTATAAGTATAGTGGATTGGAAAAACAAAAAAAATCACAGGATTTTTAAAATTGGGTTGATTGAGGTTTATTTGGTATGCTCATTTTTAAGGACACAAAGTATTTTAAGAGTTTTTCCGTTCATATGAACGAAAGTACATTTTGTTTTGGCTCTTAAGTTGATGGGCATGTATGGTGACCCTTAAAAGGCAATATTTGTTATATAATAAATTTGTCAAAGCAGTTTCTAAATAGTTTACCCTGTCATTTCTGTTAAGATGGTTTGTTTTGCCCTTGTAGTTACATTATCTCAAAGAGAACTTGTAGACATTCCTACAAGTTCTCTTTGTTTTTCTAATAAAAACCGAATGTAAACTAATATCCAGTAGTTTACTTTCAAATCACTGACAACGGTCGTTTTGGGTACTTTCCTTAATGGGGTACCGAAACGATTCAGGGAATGAGGGGCCACTCTGGGGTTAAATTACAATTTCAAAATTTAAACAAAATTCGAAAGTAGAATTTTATAATATTTATTTAGTGAAAACGAGTTTTACAAAAGTATGAAAATAGCAAATTGATACGAACCAGCTGTATTATTTCCATTATCACAAAAAGAACTTGTAGTAATTTCTACAAGTTCTTTTTGTTTTTTTATTCTGTATGGTCGCTAGTATTACCCGCTTTATCAGTAATACGATAATATAAGGGAATTAGTGGTTGATTATTGGGGGTTAAAAGACTTACGACCAATTGCACCTTTAGCAGAAAAAGCAAGAATTGAGATTTTGGAATACCACACAAGATTGAAAAAAATACGTGATCGATTTGGTCGTTTTCAAGGGAAAACTGATCTACGTTAATGAGTAGAGATTTCAGAATATAAGCGGGGAAATTCCCCTTCTTTTTATGTGAAATCTGACACACTCCCTATTGTTTTTGGGGTGTTTTTTACTTAATTTAATTTTTGTTAAAAAAGTTATTGACGATAAAAATGATTTTATGATATTATAAAATATTTGATAAAAAATAAAATATATGTTAAGGTTAAGAAGGTTACCATATATGGAGGTGGATTATATGTTTCAAATTGGCGATAACATTGTTTATCCAATGCACGGAGCAGGTATAATTGAAGCCATAGAAGAAAAAGAATTCTCAGGAAAAAAACAACAGTATTATGTTATAAAAATGTCAATCAGTAATATGCAAGTCATGATTCCTATGGGTAAAATACTAAGTTCGAGTATACGCCCAGTTACTGATATACTTGCATTAAAACACATTATACACATTTTTCAGCATGGAGAATCAGATAAATCATTGCCGTGGAAACAAAGGTATAAAGTGAACACGGACAAAATAAAAACGGGTGAAATACAAGAAGGTGCTGAAGTTGTACGTGATTTAATGCGTATGAAGAAAGAAAAGGCACTGAATACAAGCGAAAAAAAAATGTTGGATAACGCACATGAATTTTTGATTAGTGAACTAGGATTAATTAAAGGGATCACTGAAAATCAAATAAAAAGTTTCTGTTAAGATTCATTATAGATAATGCATTAAATCCCCCGAAAATATCCTGAATTTTTCGGGAATATGATGATTATTAAAAGTAAATCATTTCAAAGACATTCAACTTCTTCAACTCACTTTTAGAGTAGGAACCTCTTTTGTTATTACTTCAATCTTATCCATTTTTATTTTTAAATTTCTTTTACGAACGTTCAAATTTTCATCAAATAACTCGATTAAATAGTCACTTGATTTTTGCAATCCTGATTCACACTGGCACGGACAAGGAT
The DNA here is from genome assembly GCF_050524305.1 of Bacillus silvicola. Taxonomy (NCBI): domain Bacteria; kingdom Bacillati; phylum Bacillota; class Bacilli; order Caryophanales; family Bacillaceae; genus Bacillus; species Bacillus silvicola. The sequence continues at coordinate 194,339 of NZ_JBNGVC010000017.1, read as the reverse complement.
CCGTAAGGATGAAAGAGAGGTAGGGCTTTCATTGTTTTAGGTAATATATTATCTAAGTCATTATTTCTAGAAGAAAAAACAATCAATCTCACCGCTATCTCTTTAAGAGTTCTTTACATCTACTGAGACAGTGGATAGTAATTGTTTATCTTCTTTACGTAAAATTGATAAACGAACTGATAACACCATATGGTCAACTACAAAAAATGGTTTCCAGACCAGGAAACCATTTTTAATCTTATTTACATAACAATAGTAAATGAAGCAGTAAGAAGGAGTGCACACATGAAAAAAATGTTAACAAAAGAATTAAGTAATGAATTAAAGAAGCGAGAAGGGATTATTTCTATTACAGTTGAGCCTTATGAAAAAATCGAAGTTGGTGGAATTCGTGTAGATGGACCAGCTGTGATTCTAATTAATCAAGAATAGCTAAAAATAGTTGAATGAACGAAGAAAAGGATCAGCCTTTACGAGAAGGGAAGATCCTTTTTGTTTGCTACGGCTAATAACAGGATATACATATATTCCATCTGATGTGATGGGGTTCAAAGGAAGGAGAGGGTCGGGATTATCATAGTGGAAAGCTTAATATTGGTAGGATTTCTTTTTATTTTATATACATTAGTTGATCAAAAACAAACTAAGTATTTGAAACGATAGATTGTTTTCTTTTTAAGAGCGGGATTTATCTTATGGTGAAACGGATAATTTAAAGGAGGAATTTAGATGGATGCAAGGAAAGAACGCATAAAATACGAGAAGATGTCAAAGAATTATAATTGTATTTATTTAGTTTCGTTTATCCTATTAATTGTACTTGTTTGTAGTAGTGTGATTATCATAGGAGCTACAGGAGGAAAATATGGAGTGTTTTTATTGTTGGCAATTTTACTTAACGCACGTATTACGAAAGAATCTCAAAAAAAGTATGAGCAGTATGCTAACAAAGGGCGTATTTAAAATGACACATATCTTGAAAAGAACAACCTAAATGTACCTTATTAAAATGTTATTTTTGTTTCTATAATGAATTATCCTTCTAGCATATTTATAAGATTTATATCATATATTAAGAGAAAGAATGTAGGTTAGAAAGGAGTTTTATAGATTGAGTTATTTGGAGGGAAATGACTTGAGTGAACAAAATATGGTAAGTGTACCGAATCCCTACGTATATCAGACATTACAATCAGTAATTGGTAAACATGTGGTTATTGAAACTGTAAGAGGTAATGTAAGAGGAAAGTTAAAGGATGTGAAACCAGATCATTTGCTAATTGAAGATACGGTACCGTATATTGTACGAATTCAACAAATTGTATGGATTATGCCAAAACAATGATTAAATTACATCTAATTTAATTTATAACAAATTGGTTTCATAGACGTCCAAATAAAAACACAGGGTTTTATCTCTGTGTTTCTTCAAATTTTCTTTTTTGGATATATGCTTGAGCATGGATAATTTCTTTCTGAAGTTCTTTTAATTCTTCCGTAGATCCTGATTCAATCCTCATGTACGTAGTAACTAGACTAATCATCATATCCATCTTCTCTACTATATTTTGAATGACTTGTTCAGATTGCTCTTTTTTAGGATGTTGTATTGCTATTAATACATTTTCTATATAATTGTTCTTTCTTTGCTGGATATCATAAATAAACTGTTTTGTGTTTGAGTTCATTTGCCATTCCTCCATTTTGGATATACTTCTATTCTATCATATTCGAATGGGAAATATTAGATTATCCTAAATATACACCTGTCTCGCACATCTCCTCAAATATACAAACTAATCCCTTAATGTAAAGGAAGATAAGCAAAACATTTCAATTTTGTGCCTGAAAGTACAATTTTCTTTTTTGATATGGTGACCCCAATTGTTCATCCATGTATTTCACCTCTATGCAATATTTTAGTGTATCTTTTATAGGTCAACTACTGTAAATTTTCCCTGTTGCTATACCTTAATTTCATTTTCATTATTTTACAAGCGATATTGCTTTATTATTTGAACTATGAAAACTGTTTAGTGGCGGAACAAGATGGAAAGGTAGTATTTTTGTTAAACATATTCATTTCTCTGGATAAATAACCATTCCCATACATCTATTTCTGGCTCTATCTTTCCACATATAATCCCAATGCGGTAAAATACCTTTTACAAATATATAATGTAAATTCTCTTCTATCTCAATTATCTTGTACACCAGAGCTACAATTGTTTATATTTTGTTATTTCCTGTTGCAGAATCCTTATGATAGGGATTCTTTTTTATATCAAAAATCACAAATAAAAAAAGATAAGATCGGTGAACACGATCTTATCTTTAGCACAAGGAGTAAACAAAAGGATAACCATCATATTTTTATTATAATTTATTTTTTGTTAATTTTGAATATTGGAATCATAATTAACAAGTATATCTATATTGAGAAATTTATTACAAAATTAACTATAAATGATCAAAAAATCGAAAGTAAACTTTTAGCCAGTAGTTTACTTTCATAATATTGATTTTGATACGTGCTTGGTAAATAAAAACACAATGAATTGCAAATAAAAACTATACAGAAATCTAGTTCCGTATAGTAAAGTGCATATGATAAATCCCTCTTTGCTATCTCCCAAAAAAGAATCTTGGCTGTAGACTCTATAAACTGTATTTTCAGAAACATTGCAAGCGTGTAAGAAAAATGAAAGGTAATTCAATATGAGAATAACAATCTTAATACTACAATGAAAACAGAAACATTCATAAAAATTCTGAGGTACGATATCAAGTTATTTTAGTACTTAAAACATTCGATTAAGAATTACAGGTTAAATAAGGAAATACGAAACTAGACCATCAATTAATAGAAAATTATTCGTATTTTAAAAAAAGGAAAAATGTCGGCAGGCATCATCTATCAACGCTCATACTTAGTTTGTAAATTTGGAGGGGATTTCTCATATGAAAATAGTAAAAGTAAAAGATCTTAGTAAAGAATACACAGGAAAAGTTTCACATACAGCACTTTCAAATATTAATTTAACAATTACAGAAGGAGAATTTGTTGGGATTATGGGTCCTTCTGGTAGTGGGAAAACAACGTTATTGAATATGATTTCTACTATTGACTCGCCAACATCAGGCAGTGTATTCATTAATAGTAAAAATCCTTATCAACTATCACCCAATGATTTGGCCGTATTTCGCAGACAGGAATTAGGGTTCGTCTTTCAATCCTTTAACCTGTTGCATACATTAACAGTAAAAGAGAATATGGTTCTTCCGCTCGTATTAGATGGCATGAATGTGAAAAGAATAAATAAACGAGTAGAATCTATTTCAAAAAAATTAGGAATCAGTGAAATTTTAAATAAACGAACATATGAAATATCAGGAGGACAAGCACAGCGAACAGCGATTGCCCGTGCACTCATTCATTATCCTAAATTGGTTCTTGCCGATGAGCCAACAGGAAACTTAGATTCTAAAGCTTCCCAAGATGTAATGGAGATATTAACACAATTAAATAAAGAGGAAAAGGCAACAATGATGTTAGTAACGCACGATCCAGTTGCTGCAAGTTACTGTGACCGCATTATTTTTATTAAAGATGGACAGTTATACCATGAAGTTTGCTACAATGATGATCGCCCATTATTTTATAAAAATATTATGGATAGTCTTTCTATGTTAGGGGGGAATAAACATGACTTTTCGACAGCTCGCATTCAATAATGTTATACGGAATAAACGAATATATCTTGGTCATTTTTTTAGTAGCACATTTGCGGTAATGATTTTCTTTACTTATGGGCTACTTGTCTTTCATCCGAATCTACAAGGCGAACTGACTCATGTAAGTACCATAATGAATACATTTGGGAAAATAGGATTTCAACTATCGTATTACTTAATCTTTGTCTTCTCTTTCTTATTTATTTTCTATTCTGTTAGCGCATTTTTAAAAAATAGAAAAAAAGAGTTTGGATTATTACTGTTACATGGAATGTCTCATCAACAGCTTCATCGATTAATTTTTTTCGAAAACATGTTGATTGGAGTTCCTTCTATACTAGCAGGCATTGGGATTGGGATGATTTTTTCTAAATTAGTTTTACTAATTAGTGGGTCTTTATTGGGAATAGAGAATACGTTAGCATTTTACTTTCCATTAAAGTCTATGGGAGTAACAGCTATTTCCTTTTTTGTTTTATTCCTACTCATTTCATTATTTACATCAAAAATGGTAAAAATGAATGAACTTGTAGAACTCATAAAATCAGAGGAAAAACCAAAACCTGAGCCGAAAGCGTCCGTTTGGATATCCTTGTTGGCAATAATCTTAATTGGAGCAGGTTACTCCGCCGTCCACTACTGTATCGTCGCGGTCGATTTCATGAGTTTAAAACAATTACTTCTACTCGTAGTAGTAGGTGTCTTATTAATTGTATGTGGAACCTATTTTTTCTTTACTCAATTGTGTGTATATGTGATATACACTTTAAAAAATAGAGAAACTACATTCTTTAAAAGAACCAATCTCCTTGTTATTTCAGAATTAGCGTTCCGAATGAAAGATAATGCGAGAACGTTCTTTATAGTTACAATTATATCGGCTGTATCTTTTACAGCAATTGGAGTTTGTACGGCAATCGCAAATCCTGAATTGGCAAAAAGTGCGACGCCATATGCATTTACCTATCGATCGGATAATGGAAATACACAAGAGAAATCCCATATTGAAGAGATAAAGAAACAATTAAAAGAATCTGGATTTTCTTATAAACTTGTAGCAACAAAATTTAAAAGGGCACAAAACGGTCCGGTGTTAATTAATCTTTCTACGTATAATGAATACGCTAAAAAATTAGGGTATGAAATAGAAAAATTAACAAATGAAACTGAAAGTATCGCTATACTACCAAAGAAAAATCCCACAAGTGCAGAGGATCAAAAAACATTGGAATTAAAACATGGTGAACTAGAAGTACCACTTTCTGTTCAAAAAACAATTTATATCCCAGAATTCGCCGAGATTGACAAGCCTTTTATTGTCTCTGATGCTGTTTACAATAAGGTCCTAAATGTTCAACAAGAAAGTGTACTCCGAGATTACACTATATACGGTTTTATCGTTAAAAATTGGTCTGAAACAAGTGAAGTTTCTACAAAACTTATGAAGTCCATTGGTACGAGTCAAGATGATTTTTATATCTTTTCATCTTTGTATTTAAAATGGCTTGAACTGAAACAACAAAATGGATTACTTTCTATTTCAAGTGTATTGGTGGGGATTGTATTTTTCGTATTTACGCTAAGCTTTTTATATTTCCGTCTATTTACTGATTTAGAACGTGATCAAGAGCAATATCAGATGCTTTCAAAATTAGGTTTAAGCCAAAAAGAGTTAAAACAAATTGTGACAAGACAAATGATATTTCTATTTTTCTTACCGATTGTAGTGGCTATGGTTCACAGCAGTTTTGCATTTCTAACTTTTCACCAATTAGGACAAAGAGTAAGTAAGGAAATGTCCGTTATTCAAAGTTCAACTGTTGTATTAGTAAGCTTTATCTGTATGCAAATTATTTACTTCCTTATTATTAGAGATCACTATATAAAGCGCATATGTACAAAAATATAATTAAAAAAAAGATAACCAAAAAATTGAAGATGCATACTCAATCACTAATTATGGTTGAATATGCACCTTTAGAATATTGAAAATATGCCAAGATTAGTATGTTTTTGTTCCCCTATATTAGATATAAAACAATGATTTGACAAACTCCCATGGGACGAGCGAAAGAATTACAATCAAACTTCGATAACATCGAATTCTTATAAATTTTTAAATTTTTCGACAAAAATGATAATATATAGATAAATATGGTAAAATCATATTTGGATGGAAGTCCAAATATATATTATAAAAATTAAAGTGGTTTAAGTCGGAGAGAGGCACCTTAGGGTGTCTTTTCTTTATGTAAAAAATGCCCATATTAGATGAGTGGTTTAGGATATTTCGTTAGCGGAAGTCATTCTTTGAAATTGATGAATGTAAAAATATTAAAAGAGAACGCCTAGAGTGCCATTTATATGGATAACTCATCGGCATTCTCCTCTGTTCTTCTACGATGTTTCAAATGCGACAGCTTCTGCTTGAAAAGAAAAAGCAGGAGCTGAGTGAATACAAAGCGATTTATATGATTAAAGATTATTTTCCATTACTGTTTCAAGCGATAGCCGTTGGAACAGAGGAACTTTTGAAAATTCTGCATCGCTTTTATCAGCTGCTTAAAAAGAACGGTCGTAAATGTCATAGATATAAGAAGATGACCGTCTTTGATATTCTAGGGGTTGTGTATAAAACGACGGTGAAGCATAGACAGGCTGCCTAGCGAAAAAATCGCGTTTTAATAGGCTTCTTTAGCATGTCTACTTTTCTATCACTTGCTAGTTTTGAAACAAGGATCATTTCGTACCTAGTAATTTACTTGGTTATCTTGATGGGCATGGGGTAGTGTCAGCATTATGCACATTTACAACGTTAAGTAACTTCGAGAAGGAAAAAGGACTAATTTAACAACGATAAGTGTTTTGAGACAAGTCATATGGGACACTATTAAGCCTTATTTTCCGTATTATTGACTTTATCCCAATAGAGTCTAATCGGAAAGTGTTCAATACAATTATGGCCGGGAATTGTGGAGCAGGGAAAACGCATCTTGCTTATGCTATCGCAGATCAGCTTGCAGGTGCAGGGATGTCAGTTGTTTTTGTCACGGTTGGTGAATTGCTACGAAAGATTAAAAGTACGTTCAATAAAGATTCCTCCTTAACTGAGGATTCAATCATTCGAACATTGGTAATAGCGGAGATGTGTTAATAGTTGATGATTTAGGAGCAGAATTAGGAGCATTGGATGCCAATACAAAAGCGACAAACTTCATTAATAGAGTGCTATTCGATGTTTTCGATGGTAGACAAGGTAAATTCTACTATATTCACTACAAACCTTACAGGTGAGCGTTTAGAGGGTGCATATGACGAGAGGATTGTATCGCGTATTTTCAATAACTTCAGAGCGATTGTTTTCAAAGATACAAAGGATTTCAGAAGAAAAGCACTACCATTCTAAGGGGGAATAACAATGTGTGCATGTAACGGAACGGGAGTAATCAGAAACGATATTGGAATGGGTATGTATCAATTCGGACCATGTATTTGCGAAGCGGCGAATATTACGCCTGAAGAAGTGGATAGAAGACGTCATGCCGTTATGGCGGAACTAAGAGAAATTCATCAATTACAACTGGAGGGGAAATGGGATGCCAAGACTTGGAACGGATTTGGAAAAAGAGAATTACACAATCGCAGCACAGCAAAGGAAGTACATGAAGAAATCGCGTCGTAACATGTATGTGGCGTTAGAAGATTTGGACTTGTTATTCGATGAGAGTGAAGTAATTCGATTCCAAGAAATGTGGGAAGAAGATAAAAGCTTCATAGAAATTGCAGTAGAGTTGGGAAGGCATCAGTTAGAAATTGCAGCCTTAATCATGGATCAGGCGGATAAGAACAAGATTAAATCTCGCCCAGCGGGGTTAGGGGCATGAAACAACTAACACTTGAGGATGTAGTGGGAAGCTTTGATTATACCACAACAAGTACAGTGGAAAAGTTCTTGAAGCGTAATAGCGTTATGACGTACTAAATAGAGTTTTACGACAAGGACGACAAATGGAAGCTTCGTTGGTTTGAAGCAAAGTCAAAGAGCGAAGCTATAGAAATGGCTAAAAAGGAATACGGAAAGATACAAATTATTACTACCTATATTTCGGATAGAACCTTAGAGGAAATAATGAATTTAGATTAGGGGGCATACCGTTATGACGATAAATAAATGGCTAGAAAAAGCAGGTTATGAAGTCGCTGAAAAGAATGACGTCACCCATGACGCGTTGGTGGGTTTGGATCTACAGGCGTGAAGTAAGACCAAATTTGAATTTTATTAAAAAGAAGGAACGGAGGAATATGTAAAAGACTTTGAAAGGTCCATAAAAAAAGAATTCAGTAAAACTCTGAATTCTTCTACATGTATTTTTATTTTTTAATCCATTTGGAAATAATAGGATAATGAAAGTCTTTTTCTTGTAGCACATATAAAATTCCTTTTATAGGTCCGAAAATTAACAAAAGAAGCAGTATTAGATATAAAGGAGCTATTCCGAAAATAATCAAAGCGTTGTTTGAAGCTAAGTCTAAATTAGATAAAGATAACATTAAGATTCTTATTACGAAAAGATTCCAAATCATTGTAATTATCCAAATGAATAGTTGGTAAAAAACAGCTTCAAGAATGTTTTTTCGAATGTCTTGTGATTTACATATGAAATAAAAAATCAATGGTATATAAAAAATTGTGACACTAAAGAAAATAAGAATAAAAAAAGATAATACGGTAAGAAAATGCATAATTAATTTTATGTTCTTTTCTTGAGTTAGGATCATTAAGGTCCTCCTATATGTATGAGATTTATTGTGCCTATTAAAATATGTGTCGTAGATAATTATAACATAAAAATTAATTGTAATAGGATACTGCATCGAAAAGGACACGTATTAAATTAAACAAAAGCGTTATTTGTGCGACACGTTTCCTCATAAGTGTGCAAACACGAAATAGGAGGGTTATCAATTTGATAACAACAACTGATTGACTGAAAGTAGGAATGAAAGCCGTCAGGTTGAGCTGAAACTACTTATCTGATACTCCTACATGCAAAGCGTGATAGTAGTCACAAATTGTATGAAGCTAGGTGAAGTCGGCTGAACAAAACCTAAGTGAGAAATCATATGGTAATGGATAGGTCGGGATGCTACAAAATATCTATGGTGAGAATGTCCAAATGGACTGGCGAACTTGCGAATGTACGGGTCTAAACGCTTAATACATTAGAAATATGTATGACGTTAATGACGACGTTATCTACCGAAAAGTAAGAGTAAATGATATGAAATTCGGAACATCTAACGATGAGGATGTAAAGATAACAGGCTTAAAGCAAGCACCTAAGGATATATGTATAGCTAAGTCAATCGGAACGTGGTAAGCAAGAAACCGTCACCAACGTCTACTAGCGGACAGATGCATATAAGGTTCTAACGAACCGAAATTGCTTCATTCTTGTGAAGGTAGGGACATAGTACCGAAGAAGCATGTAACGAATGTGGAGGGATAGTCCTTAGTCTTGTTCTTTGAAAACTAAATCAATTAGATGTAACTCACAGGATCGAGTAAGATGATGTGACTTTTCGTAAGAAAAGGGAATTAACACGTTGGTGAGTACAACATTGTTTGTAATCTAGTTGCTTTAGTATAGAAGAATAAGATGGGGCGCTGTATGCGATGAAAGTCGCACGTACAGTGCTAAGCGGTGGAAAAGATGGAGATAACTTCAAAGTCTTACCTATCGCAACAAAAACAAGAAGCCCTAGAGTTAGGGCTCTAGGGCTTTTTGTTTTGGTATTCTCACATGGTTTTTTTAAAAGAATAGAACATATTGAAGATAACGTATGAATGTTTCATAAATGTATCGAAAAAGTGAACAAAATTGCTATTGCAGAAGAAACAGAAATGAAGTTTCTAATACGTAAGTACGTGAAAGGTATTATTTCCAGTGGATAAAATGCGCATGGGGCACCTAATCATTATTTTATTGGAGGAAAAGAATATGTTATGAACTTGGTTGAATGAAAAAATGAAAATTTTACTTTTAGAGTGAAACTAAACAAAAACGCTATTTTATTAGAAAGGATGAATCATATGAGCGGTTTCTATCCGAAAGCAAAAGTAAAATTATCCTTCGGTACTATGGGTGCAAATGTATATAATTTCGTTTCAACTGTTCAGGTTGAAAATAGAATAGATGATTTAAAGAGGTTGGAGCACAATCTGGAATTAGCATTAGAAATGGTTCGTAATGAAAAACGAGTTTTAGAGATGCATTTGAACAAAGAAAACTAAACAAAAACTTCATTTTAGTAGAAAGCGAGGTGAGAAGATGAGTCTTACTTTTATAGACTTATTCGCAGGAATCGGAATGTTCCGGATAGGAATGGAGAAAGCCGGACATAAATGCATTGGTTGGGTTGAATGGAACAAGGGTGCTAGAGCTACATATGAAGCTATGCATGATACGAAGGGAGAATGGACCGAAAATGACATTAGAAACGTTACCGGATCAAGAATACCAGCAGCAGATATTTGGTGCGCCGGATTCCCTTGCCAAGACATTTCAAAGAATGGAAGACAAAAAGGGCTTGCAGGAGAAAAATCAGGACTCTTCAGAGAAGTTATACGAATCATTAGGGAAGCAGATGAAGCTAAAAAACCCTCACGATTACTCTTTGAAAACGTTGAGAACTTGTTATCAGTCAATAAAGGATGGGACCTCTTCCGTATTCTCGATAGCCTGGACGAGGTCGGGTATGATGCAGAATGGTAAACTATTACCTCAACAGAGAGTGGAGTTCCACATAATAGAACGAGACTTTTCATTGTTGAAAATCTTAGAGAGCGAAACCTCAGAAGAGTATTTAGTTGATCTAGATAGAGTAAAAGATTGTGTGATTGGTATCTGTGAAGGGAAAGTATTTGTTCGTGAAGCTACAAAGCAAGGATACAACGTTGCTTATCGCGGTGACACGGTGAATTTAGCGCATCCGAAGAGAAAAACAAGAAGCGGTCGTGTTGGTAAGGGAGTAGCAAATACTCTTCTCACATCTAGAGAACAAGCCGTCTTAACTAGTGATGATAAGTTGAGGTGGCTCACTGAAAGAGAATCATGGCGTTTGCAAGGAATACCAGATTCATATTTCGAAAAGGCTGCTGCAGTTACTTCGAAAAATCAATTATATAAACAGGCCGGGAATGGCGTAACTGTAGATGTTGTGTATGAGATAGCAAAAATGTTATAAAAATTTCATTTTGTAGAAAAGGGGAATGGATATGAAGGCACAGGATATTAAGGAAGATAAATCACTTTGGGAGAAGATGCACATTGAAGGTGTAGGGAAAGTTCTTCTTGTTGAAGAGAGTTATTACGATGAAATTATTGATATGGTCAAAGGCTTAGATCAAGCTAACCGATATTTGCGGCATGAATTAAGTAAAGCACAGGGATTTATTGAAGAAGATAATGGGTATATGTCATGAGGATGTATAGATGGAGGGCTACATTAACTGCAGGTGGAGAACATGAGCGTCTCAAAAAACTTAAAGAGCGTAATCGAAAACGCAAATTGCATCGTAATTTCACTATAGAATGTCAAGAAAGTTCAACAGTATGGATAGGTTGGATGTGTTCTAGATGGTTCGCTGAAAGAGCTAAAAAAAGATGTGAGAGACGGGAATTAAAAAGAGCAGCTAGCAAAAGCTAACTGCTCATGTAAGAAAATCGGAGAAAGATAACCATGTGTCTACAGTATTGACGGAATATTGAGTTTTATTCAGGAGAGAGAGAGTGGAGTGAAGAATCTTAGTTTGATACTATTTGATCTTGATCTGCAACATCAGAATCGAAGGTGTTTGTTGCACTAACACCGCTAAAGTTATTGGTAATAAAAGCATTATTCGATGAACCTGAACCATTATAAGATTTTGTATTTTCTTTTGGAGAAACGTTACTAGTTTGTACGACAAGGTTTCCAAGAATAGCTGGCATAGTTTTCACCTACTTTCTTAGGAAGTATTTAAATTAGTATATGGTGTATGTGTCTAGAGGTTCATTTAAGTTTGAAAATTCAAAGATATAGCTTGTGAAAAACTTAACAAAATAATCCTTTTAATAGAAAGTGAGGTTAAAAGAATGGAAGGTAACGTAAGACTATTAGGTGCAGACGGAATGTGTGGAATGGAGTTTATAGGAAATAAGGTTAATGTTTATAACGATGAAGGATACGTAATGGAAAGCATGACAACAAAGGAGCATGTTCAGGAAGTTATTGATTTTCTTGAAGAGTGCAAGAAAGAAATGGAGGAATAAAAATGGGACAAGGTAACCGTGGAATGGCTTTTGAGAAGCTTATTAATCTATCGAACGAAATGTATCAACGCGAGGGAGTCGCGCTGATAAACAAGCGTCCGATTCCTGTAAAGGTATTAAAAATGGTTTATGGCCGTGTGAAAGATGGATATTACGAATCTAAAAGTACAGTAGATTATGACGGCGTGTATAAAGGACGAGCTATAGCGTTTGAAGCGAAGTCTACAAATGAGATAAATCGATTTGATTTAAAGAACATCGCGCAGCACCAATTGGATTATCTAGAGACAGCAGAGAAGATGGGAGCAATATGTTTCTTCCTTATTGGATTTAGTAAGGACCAATCAGTATTTGCGGTACCACTATCAGTCATTCAATCCTACGTAAGGATGTCGCAACAGCCAAAAGGCAAGAAGTCTATGCCGAGAGCAGACTTTGATATTTATGGATACTTAGTAGAACAGACAGAACGAGCTCCAGTTGATTACTTACAATACATAGACGAGGCAGTAGCTCCAGTTATGTTTGATGGGATGATTCAATTTGATCAGGACCATAAAAAGGTAGCAAATAACATTGAAGCAGCAAAAGAGAAGATGGTCAACAAGAAACGTAAATTATTAAAGGCTTAATGGATAACGAAACCATGCAGAGTGGATGGTGGGGGCTACTCGCTATGCATGTTTCCCTTATTCAACAAAGAGATCGTAAAATTTCATGTACCTTACGTGATGTTAAAAAGACAAATTCGAAATAGGGGGATTCCTTCATGGAGAGACAATTAACTTTATTACCGGCTATCGATGATAAGAAAGTACAAAAGGATTTATTAGATGAGGATGAACGCAAAATCGTTGAACGTAAGTTTCTGACAAATGAGAGAGTAAAAGATTCAGATGTTTATCATGATCTATTACTCAAGAAGACATATTTCTATGAGAAGAAGCAGAGTGCGGTTAAATTGATTGCTACAGCGCTAGGAATCATCTAAAAATAGCGAACAAAACGCGGTCAAAATGCGAACTTTTTGGGGGACTAAATAAAATGTCAAAAATTATAAATTATATGTACAAGCCCTTTGACAACCGCATAACGAAGAGGATTAACACTCCTATTAGTGAAACGTTCTTATGCGAGAATGTCACGGTAACGTATACCGCATAGTAGGGCGGGCAAGGCGGTACGAACCCGCGTTAAGACGAAAAGACCAATGAATGTATAACAATGACATATTCCAGCACGGCGGGTGTGAGATAACTCGCATTCGTCATGCTGTTTCTAATTTGTATCAATCGATCAGTACAGAATCCACCTTCTGTATTGAATATTGATATAAAAATCAGTATTCCTGTATGTGTCTATTTCTAGAATGGGGGGTTGCTCATGATTGAGTGAACTCGTTCTAAAAAGTCACACGTTATAAAATGGTTGTATACGTAACTTGAATTATCACCTATAGTAATTACTCACGATTTTTACTATCGGGATAAAACAGGGTGTAAAGAGACTAGTCACCTCTTTACTACAGCCAATATTAGCGGTTAACCCCCTTTCCGTGTCACTGATATTGGTTGTAGTAAGGCGGTGGAAAAAGGTAGTACCGTCTTGATTTGATTATAAAGATTGATTCCCTTTATATATCACGTTGTTATTTCATCTGTCACGGGACGAAATATAACAAAAAAAGGTTTCGTATACCGACTCCACGGAGTATAAACGAGAGGACGATTCTTAGTCTTCTCCCAGTCACCGAACGTAAAGCGCGTAGCTAATAAGAGCTAAAAAATTACATGATGCGGTGGCTTGGAGAAGGTTGAGAGTAACTCACCTCAATCTGGAATGAAGAGATACTTATTGCCATTTGTTTTCTCTCTTTTCTCCCATCCCCTTGAAAGCTGTCACTTCGGTGATGGCTTTTTGTTTGTGTGGAGTTCTATCATTCTATCAAATAGATAGAATGAGAGAGGAGGGAATAATTATGAAAGAATTTTCAGTTGTGGTGCAATGGTTTAACGGGGAATATTATGAATATGTGACTTCTTTCAGTAGTAATGAAGTTACAGTAGATGATGTTGAACTGTTTATCGAAAACAGTAGACAACGTTTTATTAAAATTGGTGAAGATTTGGTTAATCTTGATAACGTATTATCAGTAAACGTAAGTGAAATTAATAATTAACCATTAACCATGATAAAAAACAGAAAGGCATCCAAAACGGGTGCTTTTTTCTTTGTTATATAGAAATTACACATTAAACATATATTTATAAGCGCTGTTACGACACGCTAAGGAACAGTAACAAAAAGATGAGACCGATGAAACCGTATAAAAACCAAAAGAATCCTAAGACGGGGAATGTTTTATGAAATTTAAGCATGGTAAACCTCCTTGGGTATATAGAGGATTATAATATATCGTTGGTCTATATAGAAGAGGAAACATAAATTGGTACATGTTAAACGAGAGTTTGAACAAAATGGACATTTGGTTAGGAGGATGATGGATTGGTATGGTTCGGGATAACAGTAGTCGTATTAGCTAGTGTAATAATAACGTTTATCATTAATGATATTTTAAGTGTAATTAGAAATAGCAAAAATCATGATTAAACCAATAGCAATTATCGTAGGCGCTGCCGTGATCTTGGTGGTGTCTTGTTTGTTGTTAAGGAAGAGGTTTTAGTGATTTTTAGAAAATAAAGATTTTTAACCTTTCAAATGGTATAATTTTCATATTATTAAAATTAAAAAGAAAATATATACAAATAAAGGGATGGGGTTGATTTAAATGAGGGATTCTGATCATAAAGAAACAAAGGCAATATTAAAGATATGGTTCATATATATACCACTTGCGTTTGAGGAACTCATTTTTTCGAATATTATAGGTTACTTCAGAAAAATAAAAATTAAGACTTTGCTTAGGAAAAACAATTAAATAAATTAATTGTTTTTTATTTTTTCTTAACAAAACAAACGAACACAACGAACGAAAATAGAGATAGTTAACAAGGTGAAGTTTATGCAGGAAATAACGGTGGTTAGGTGCTGAAAATGGCGTTTTTAAGCCGATGTATAAAATTATGAATAACTCTTATTCATCGGGAATTAAGAAAACACTGATACTGCGGTATTTACCATTTATCTTGTCAACATAATGCATCTTATCGGTAGTCATTTTGTGTTTTTAAAAATAAGATTCTTTTGAGGTGATTTCGTGCTGATCTATACAGTTGTGATGTGGGACAATGCTGATACAGATATTATGTTAGCTACCACAGACAGAGAAGAAGCATTAAAAGAATTCGAATCATGTGTAGCGTTCTCTTTACAGGTTTGGGAAAAGGGAGAAGTACTGATTGAGATGATAAATAGTGAAGGTGAATACTTTGCTGAGGGCGGATTAGAAAGATATCCGGAAAAAGGACGACAGTTATTTAATGAGATAGTTAAACAATTACAGTAGCGAATCTGCTACTTTTTTATTTTATAAAGAAGCAACTATGATACTCTATATCCTTTCATGTTAATATAAAAGAAAAAAAGAGGATATATGAATGCTTGTATTGGGTTTTATGTTGATTGGCTTAGGTATTTTTATTGTTTGTTTAGCTGTAATTGATGGAGTCAGAGAGGCGAAAGAAAATAAGTACAGTGGGTTTAAGGATTTTATAATAATAGGGCTGATGTACATTGTAGAAATAATTAGTGATTTATGGGGTTTTCGATTGTTTTTCATATTTATAGGATTGGCATGTATCGTATTTGGTGTGACTATTTTAATAGTGGAATTATATTAAAGGATAAGCAAAGAGCATCTGATTAGGGTGCTTTTTTATTTTGAATAGAAAAAGGAACCATAATAGGCTCCTTAATTCGATTCAGAAGTTGTGTAGTTTTTCTTGAGGATATCTTTTATATTGATAATTAAGGATATAAGGAATCCAGCAGTTAGGATACCGTTTACCCAGTAATATGTATTCCCTGATGTAAATTTATTATAAAAGGAATCGACATTATAATATGCTAAGCCTGCTGAAATGACGGTAGAGATTACTAACGTACCAAAACTTTTCATGATGCTGCCTCCAATTCTGAAATTTTAGACTTTTAACACAATTATACATTTAAATAAAAAGGTTTACAGATTTTCCGAACGGGAAAGCCCACTACGGTGCGATAGCAACCCCTTTTAGGGGTGGGGTGATAGTGAGGTTGGATGCGGAGTACCACTGAAAACCGTTAGGTTCGTGGTACTTTAAGTATACAAAAGTGTTTTCTCATTTTTGTATACTTCCCTGTAGCAGTTTGTTATAAAAACTGATACATTTGATATATGAATGAATATAGAAGAACAAATACAACCGTATCCTTAGTTAACTATCATTTTGTGTTTTGTCCTCGATATAGGAGGAAAATATTCCTTTGTACAGATGTAGAAGAGCGCTTTAAAGAGTTGGTACAAGAAATATGCGACGAATTAGAAATTGTCATTGTCGCTTTAGAGTGTGACAAAGACCATACACATATGTTTTTAAACACACTGCCAACATTTAGTCCTGCTGATATTATGGCAAAAATCAAAGGAGTGACTTCAAAAAAATTGAGAGAGGAATTTCCTCACCTTAAACATTTGCCGAGTTTATGGACACGTAGCTATTTTGTATCTACCGCAGGAAATGTATCGAATGCGACTATTAAACGATATGTGGAACAACAAAAGACAAGGGGCTGAGAAAGGTGCAAATTAAATGTAGTAATTGCGGATTTGAACAATTTATGAAAGACCATAAATTTAACAGAGAATATAAAGATGACTACAATAAAGCCTTGTTTGTTCTGTGTGAGAGAAATACTTGTGATACTTCCCAAATTAAAATTCCGAATGGTTATATCAGAGAAATGATGTGGCTTGGTTCGTGGTCAATTGTGAGAGATATAACTTTAGACGAATACAAAAGTCTTAAAAGAGCCAGATTTCTTAAGGATTTAGGTGAAGAAAAATGTACCAAGCTGTAACAGTAAAAATCAAGCTACTTCCTACAAAAGAACAGGCTTCCATCTTAAATGCTATGGGGAGAGAATATATCTCTACAATCAATGCACTTGTATCTGAAATGGTCGCGGAAAAGAAAACAACTAAAAAGACTACAAAAGATGTTCCTGTAAACCTTCCAAGTGCAGTGAAGAATCAGGCTATCAAAGACGCTAAGAGTGTGTTTCAAAAAGTAAAGAAGGGAAAATGTGAAATAATACCAGTGTCAAAGAAACCTATTTGTGTGTGGAACAATCAAAACTATTCGTTTGATTTTACCCATATCAGCCGACCTTTAACGATAGAGGGCAAAACAAAGAGAGTGTCTGTTCGTGCCTTAGTGATTGATAAACACAACCGTAATTTAGATTTGTTAAAACACAAATTAGGCACGCTTCGCATCACGAAAAAATCAAACAAATGGATTGCTCAAATTTCTGTCACCATTCCTACGACTGAAAAAACAGGAACAAAAATTATGGGTGTAGACTTAGGATTGAAAGTTCCTGCTGTGGCAGTGACGGATGATGAAAAAACTCGATTCTTTGGTAATGGCAGGCAAAACAAATATGTCAGACGCATGTTTAAATCTAAACGTAAGAAATTGGGTGAATCGAAGAAATTGAGTGCGATTCGTAATTTTGATGATAAAGAACAGCGATATATGAAAGACCAAGACCATAAAATAAGTCGTGCAATTGTAAATTTTGCTAAAGAAAATAAGATTTCTGTCATTCGCTTAGAACAATTGGCGAACATTAGACAGACGACAAGAACAAGTCGTAAAAACGAAAAGAATTTGCATACTTGGTCATTTTATCGTCTATCTCAATTCATTGAATACAAAGCGAATTTAGAAGGTATTAAAGTTGAGTATGTAAATCCTGCATACACAAGTCAAACATGTCCAAACTGTTCTAAAAAGAACAAGGCACAAGACAGAAAATACAAGTGTAAGTGCGGATTTGAAAAGCATCGTGATTTAGTCGGTGCTATGAATATTCGATATGCACCTGTGATTGATGGTAATAGTCAATCAGCCTAAGATGCTATATGCACTGTCTTAGGAGGGGCAATGAGATGCCCTCATCTTGAAGGCTGTTCAAAACAGAAATGGACTGCGAACGTTTAGTCATTCAAGAATCCCACCCGTCACACCGTTAGGTGTAGGGCTTGCGGCTTTAGCCGTGGGAGTCTCAAAAAGGAATTACCATAAGGAGGAGTTATAACGAGTTTCTTCCTAAAAATACGGCTTTTATAACAAAAGAGGGACAAATTAATGTCTCTCTTTTTATTTTGAAAGGGGTGATAGTTTTGGAACAAAAAGAGTACGAGCGAATTGCGAAATTAGAAGTACAGCTGCAATCAATGAATGAGACTTTAATCCGTATTGAAGAAAAATTAGATTACAACCAAAAAAACTACATGCAGCGGTCAGAAGTAGAAGAAATGTTTAAGTTTCGTGATCGAGAAATACGTGACTTGAAACAAGCGCAAGAAAAGCTGGAGAGTGACAAAAAAGCAAACATATCGATGTGGATTTCAGGACTGTCATTGGCAGTCCTTTTATTATTTTACATTTTAAATTTCCTAAAGTGAAAGGAGGTGCTAGCATGAAAAGTTTTGATGCAGCTTCAATTAGTCGCTATGTCGTATTAGTAATTGCTGTGATTAATAGTGTTGTAGATTTGAAATAAAGTTGCACCGTTTATAATAAAGTTTAACCGTTTTGAAAATAGATTAACTGGTTATAAAAAAGTCGTACTGTTCTATAGAATGAACTGTCCCCCGAATCAGGGGTACAGCCGAGATACGTGTAAAAATAGGTCATAGCCTTACTTTTATTTCCAAATGAAATTTATTGAGCTTATAAATATTGTTTCTGTTGCTTCGTCTATTTTTATTAAGTAAATTGTCTATTATGGGTTAACCCTAAGTATCCATTAGTTAGCTACTGAAAACACTTCGTTTCAATTGTATAATTAGGGTGTATGATAATTGGTTCAAAAATCATAGAGAATTCTAGACAATTGTATCACAAAATGATATATTATTTTTGGATATATCATTTTGTGATACATATTAAAGAGATATAGAAGGTGATGGGTTGAAAAAAACTGAGCAATTAACGGATTCAGTGTTTTATATTATGGCTGCTTTAACGAAACCAAGGCATGGTTACTCAATTATGAACTTAATTGAAGAAACAACAAAAGGGGCAATTACTATAGGTCCTGCTTCCATGTACACGATTATAAAAAAGTTATTAAAACAAGAATGGATTTATTTGAATGATGGTTCGGATTCAAGGCGTAAAACATATCTGCTTACTGACAAGGGCAGAGAAGTATTAGAAGAAGATGTGAAGGTAAGAAAACTGATGATTCAATTAGCAGAAACGGGATTGAAGGAGGTTAAAGAATGAGAAAAACAAAGTATATTACGTCAGGTGGGTTAGCTTTTTCTGAGGAAAAGGACATGGAAAAATTACACCGATTTTCTTTAAAGGGTTGGCATGTTAGTGATTTTAAGTTTATGGGGTATACGCTTGAAAAAGGAGAATGCTCAGATTATATCTACAGTGTAGATTATCGTTCATTAAAAGAGGGTGAAGCAGAGGAATACTTGGACTTTTTTTCATTCTCTGGATGGTCGCATATTGCCTCACAAGGAAACATTCATTTATTTCGAGCACAACCTAATACAAAACCAATTTATAGTGACCGTGACACATCCGTAGAAAAGTATGGGAATTTAGCCCGTTCTATGAATTATTTTGCCATTCCGTTCGTTTTAATAACAGTACTCGTATGGTTTGGAGCAATGATAAGCTCTGGTACATTACAATCCATACTGTTGACAATAGCAGTTATTTCCACTGCCACTGCACTTCCAATAGTTTGGACTGTAATCACAACATATAGTAACAAATGGAAGGTACAAGAAAAAAAAGGCTTAGCTAATCTTTTGAAAACTATACGAGCCCTTCTCTTCTTAATAGCTATTTTTATATTGTTATACGCCTCTGGCAGTGCAGTTAACATGTTAGCGTCTATGATTATTGGAGCAATCGCACTTCCAACTGCTATTTGGCTTATCATGTCTCTTTGTCATAAAATGAGGGGGAAAAAAGCTTAGTATAGGATTCGAATAATAAAGTTTTAGACATTGTTATCCAATTTCGCATACAACACTAATTTAAATTAGTGCTAAAACAACTTAAAAATTCTTAGCGTGGTTTATTTCCGTTTCGCTGGCGGTACCCTTATATCACTAGACATATAAAACGATTCGGTGATTATGTAATTGACTTACAAAAGATTCCTCATCCAATAGAAGAAGCGATACCCCTATAAATAAAATAGGTCATAGATGGAAATAAAAGTAAGTCTATGACCTGTTTTTACACGTATCTCGGCTGTACCCCAATCATGGGCTCTTTTTATTTCTTAATCAATGTGATATATTTTTATCATATAGCGCGAAATATATCACATAGGGGGGATTATATGAAAAATAAATTATCTTATTTGGGGTTTCTTGGTTTTTTTGGCTTTTTAAGCCCGTTCTCATTTTTAGGTGATTATGCACCACTTGTAGGTTATTTTTTCGGTTTCTTTTTCTTCTTTTTGTATGTAAAGGTTGTGCCCGATGAGCTCTTTATACAGCATGTTCGTATCGCCGCTACAAGAGCATTTTTCGTAGCACTCATACTGGGCATTATAGTAACATTAAGTGTTTTGATTTTGGAAAGTTTAGAGGTAATTAGATTCCTTGTTACAATTTCGCTTTTCATACCATTCGCTACATTCCTAATTAGTCTTGAAATATTTGAACATAGAGAAAAGGAAGGGATGCAAGATGCCAATTAAGACTCGAATGAAAGAATATAGGGTAAGGCTAAATATGTCTCAAGAAGATTTAGCTAACAAGGTTGGGGTCAGAAGAGAAACAATTGGGAATCTCGAAAATGGAAAGTATAATCCTTCATTCAAACTTACTTATGATATTGCGAAGGTTTTGAAAGCACCTATTGAGGTTCTGTTTTGGTTTGAAGAATAGGTTAGGTAAAAATAAACTTTTGTAATAGACATGTCCATGGGTTTTGATCAATCTTTTTTATAAAACTCTTATACTTAGTTAGAAAGATTAACTCCATTTTGATTAAACTTCTTTCAAAATGGAGTTTTTGCATTTTCTGTTAAATAAAGGTTGCAGGAAACTTTTTAATCAATCTTTATTCTAAAGCTACAAGTGTCTTAAATCTTGTGGGATACCAAACGATTGATGACAAAATCACAAACGATTTAGTAGCCGTAATTACAGGAGCATTTACCCTGTATATGGCTTGGAAGAACAACTATTTGAGCAACAAAGGGGTACAACAAAAAGATGTATTAGAAAAAAATAACTTACACTAAGAGGAGATGTTGAATAATGAAATATCATGAGAGAAACGTTCGTAATTTAAATCAGTTAGTGGATAATACAAAAGCTGCAGCATTCAAGTGGTATCAATACTGTGTAGATAATGGGATTGAAGTATTAATTTATGAAACAATTCGTACAGTGGAGCAACAACGTGAAAATGTTCGTAAAGGAGCATCACAAACGATGCGCTCGTATCACTTAGTAGGACAAGCTTTAGATTTTGTATCAATTAAATCAAATGGGACAGAAGATTGGAATGGATATAATAAAGAACCATGGGCATCGGCAATTCGTTATGCGAAAAATATCTGATTCGAGTGGGGTGGTGATTGGAAAGGCTTTGTTGATAGTCCACACTTACAATATAACTACAAAGGGTATGGAACTGATATTTTTGGGAAAGGTGCTCAGAATATTCCTTCTCCTCCACCTTCAAATGATAGTACAGGGGTTGCTTATATTAACGGTAATAATGTGAATTTACGCAAAGGACCGGGTACTGGATATGGAGTGGTTCACCAATTGCAAAAAAGAGAGTCTTATAAAGTATGGGGAGAGTCAAATGGTTGGCTAAACCTTGGTGGCGATCAATGGGTGTAGTGACAATTACAGCAGATGTATTTCGTGTTCGTACTGGCCCAGGAACAAACTATGCATAGGTAAAATGCATTTCTACCTATTTTACTGTTGTGTACGATATGCAACTATATGAATAGAGAAATTAGACCAGCTATAACAATCAATGGAAGGATTACTGCAAGTTTATTTTTTAGAGGAATACGTTTATCTGGGACACCTGGATGGACAACAAAAACGAGTACAACAATTGCTCCAATAATACCTAAAAGTATGTTAATGATAATCACCCTCCTATGGAATATTGTTACCAAGAGTATAGTACAGCTAAAGACCGTTGTTAGGTGCGAGTGTAAAAATATGGTAGGTATTTTGGTGAGATTAAGGATCCGCTTTTTCTTGCTACCGATAATGAGATACTATACCTGACTTACATAAATATCCTATTTGTTCAAATTTGTCTTTGCTGATGATACAATTAAAATCATGGAGGGGGATTATGGGGATTTTTTATGTAATAGCACTTTTTCTTATATTTGGCACTGCAACATTTTTATTTATGAAGTCTGGTTCACCAAAAATTAAAGATAAAAACCTATCATTGATAATGGTCTTTCTAGGGATAAATCTAATTACAATTCCAATGGCTTATTTGGTAGGTTCGTTGGTTTCTTATACACATGAGGCGTCAACAGAATTTACATATAATAATCCACTTTATTTTTGGAAAGGATTTTTCTTTATTCAAATAATACCGATTTTTGTGCTATTTGTGGCTTTGATATGGTGGTTTATCCGTAAGGGCAAAGAAAAAATCGACACATAGAATTTTAAAATGACTTCCGCTAACGATAATTATGTGAAATATGCTCTTTTTATAATAACTATAAGATAGGATTTGTATTTAATGGTATAATATGGTTCGTATTTTATGGACTGGAGTTGAATGAATGATTAATATAAATACAGAAGGTAAAATTAAAAAAACAAAAAGAAAAGTATTAATAATTATACTTTCCATGTTAGTAATTATAATTGGATTTGGATATTGGAAATTCTTTAGTTTGCAAGGTGTTCCAAAAGGTGGATTAATTCGAACAGTGAAATCCCCCGATGGAAAATATCTCATTAAGACTTATTTTCATAATGCAGGATCATTAAGTGCGGATGCTGTTAGAGGTGAATTAGTTAACCTTGATACAGATTCAGAGGAAAATATATATTGGAACTATCCAGATACGGATCCATATATTGAATGGGTAAATAAGCATAGTGTTAAAATTGGAGATCAAATTTTAGATATTTCACAGAAAGAAACTTATGATTGGCGTGATGATGATAAGCACGTTAAAGAAATGTCTAAACAATTTATTAAATAAAACAAGACAAATAAGATCTATTCAATCTTATTTGTTTAACTATAGATAGGATTATGTGAATGAAAAGCCCATTTAGATCTTCTAAATGGACTTTTTTAGGTTTCTAGATACGACTACTGATAAATTGGTGTTATATTAAGAAGTCTCGCCACATCGTCATCAAGCTTAGAAATCAATGGTTCCCCAAAACGAAAAAACGAGCTAACTTCTCATAGTTAACTGTGGAGAGATAATAATTTTGTTTTGTGAGTCCTTAAAAATATTGAAAAGATAGAGATGGTGTTATTTATTGTTTAAGTTGATGACTCTAAGATACTAGTTTAATTGACCTGATAGCGATGTATCCGTACTCCTAAAAAATTTACCTTTGGCATCAGGGAAATTAAATAGGGTGATAATTATTACAAGTGGATTAGGTTTCTTATGAATTTTAAATTAAAGGTCTTATCCAAAGTTGAGAAAAATCCACATATCCAAAATATTTCATCTTAATATTCGTTAAATCTGATGAAAAAGGAATTTGACGTGTATCATAGTATAAGGGAATCATAATAGAGGATTCTATCAGTTCTTTTTCAAGATTCTTATTTAATGAAGCCCACTCCTCAAAATGTGTATGTTTGTATTTAGGAAGGTGTTTTCTTAGTGATTTATTTGTTTTTAAAACCTTAGCCAATGGTGAATATCTAGCTGTTAAAAAATAATAAAATGATATCTCTTGATTCATCTCGAATACTTCACCATGAATAAAGAGATCGACTTGTTCATTAAGTTTTTCATCCCTAAGATAGTTTTCAAATGGAACCCATTTAACTTGAAAAGGTATATTTTCTTTTTCTAAGATATTCATTAACCATTTTGTTGTCGCTTCTGTATACTGAGTAGCTTTTATAATAAGTGGTTCTTTAAATTCGGGACGTTTTCTTTTTGGAATATTGACTTGATGATCTATGTCTTTCAAACAGCTTTTAATATTTGGGATTTTTTGAGAATCATATTCATGAATATGATTCATATTGTTAGCGATAATAGAATGTAAGTAATTACGAACATCTATGTGTTGAATTAAGGAATTACGCCAAGCATTCATAATTATAACACCGAAACCTGAATTCCTTTCTACTTGAAAGGTAGAATTACATTTATGGTGTTTGGAAGATTGATAAATAGCATCAAATTCTAGAGGGACCTGAATGAATTCTACTGTATCTACCAAAGGTCTTTCTTGAAAATAATCATGAAATGCTATCAATGATGTTTTCTCCAGGTTATTCTCTCCTATATAAAAACCACCGGTTCCTATGATTTGGCCGTTATTTTCTTTATAAATGCTTGTATTTATCATGCATAACATTTGTAAACAATAACTACAACTATCTGGATAATGTATATCAATAATTAATGGTGATACAATCTCTATTTTTACTATGGGTGCCCATAAGTCTTTATAGTATTTATGACTACGTAGTTTTGAGAGACATAGTTTCACGTCAGCCGCTGTTAAGATGGATCCATCATGAAATTTTATAGACTTTTTTAAATATAGTCTAAGCTTAGATTGAGTTAAATCCCAACTGTGAGCTATTTCAGGGAATATGTTCCCCTTTTGATCCATATAAACGAGTCGATTGAAAACGTTCGCGACAATATGTGCACTATGTACATCGGTAGCCTCGAGCGGGTGTGTTGTTAAAAAGGGCTTTCTTCTAGGAATAATTAATTTATCATCCGAATTATGTATATAGCCAAATTTTGAATGAAACTTAGTCATCAAGCGTAGTTTACTGTTTGGAGACCAATTATATAGTAAATATTTACTACTTTTTTCAACAGGTTGTTGATCCATAATTTCCATTACTTGTGACTCATAGATTTGTTCTATATTTTTCAACCATTGGAGAGAGGAGGAATTTCCTCTACCTTTTCCAGAAATAAAAGTCAGCCAACCTTCATCCATCCATTTATGTAAGTAACGTACTGTTTGCTTTGTACTTAAATTTAAAAAATCTGCTAGGTCTTGTATTTTTATATTTCCTGAAGAAAATGATTGCCATAGATGCAGTAAATTTTTATCCATTTTCCTATCTCCTTTTATAAGTGGACATGTTTTTCTGAATATGTCCATTTTTAGTTTGATAAGTCTAGTTTAATATAACATTAGACAAAGGGAGGAGATACGATGAATTGGAAAGACTTTGAGCAAAATATAAAAGTACGCTTAATTACATCTTTTTTTAATCGTGCTGTTGCATCAGCAGTAATGCCTTTCATGGCATTGTTTTTTGCTCAAGAAATAAATAAAGTATGGGCTGGGTTATTTTTAATCTTAACGGTTATTTTAAGTTTTTTTTCAAATTTAATTGGAGGTTACATTTCTGATCGCTTTCAACGAAAGAAAATCTTATTGTCAACTTCTTTTTCTAGTACTTTGATGTTTTTATTCATGACATTAAGCTTATATCCTACAGATAAAATGATTTGGTTATTTGCAATTGCTTATGTAGGTTATATAATATCTAGCAGTCTTGGGCGCCCATCCATGCAAGCTATCATCATAGACTCAACTACACCAGAAAATCGAAAGGCTGTTTATACAATTGACTATTGGCTTATGAATCTTTCTATGGCAATTGGTGCAGCACTAGGTGGTTTTTTATACATTAATCACCAAAAAGAGTTGTTTATATTACTGACTTTTGTTTCTGCTACATTACCGATTGCTTATAAAATTTGGCTAGTCGAAGAAGTTAAAGAGAGCTTAGAAAAAAGGCATGGAAATATAGTACTTGATCTAATTCAAAACTATAAAGTTGCTATTCGAGATAGAGCATTTTTAAGAGTTGTAATAGGGTCTACCTGCATATTTGCGGCAGAGTTTTCTTTAAACAGTTATATTGGTGTACGACTTTCAGAAACATTCAATCCAATAAGCATTGGGAGCTTTGAAATAGTAGGAGTGAGGATGCTAAGTATTCTTAACATACAAAATATGCTTTTAGTAGTATGTTTAACGTTTATTGTAAATAAATTTACAGATCATCTAAGTGGAAAAAAAGCGTTACTTTTAGGTCTTGTGCTCTATGGTGTAGGCTATGTGACAGTAACATCTGCAAACACTTGGTACGTACTGATTATTTTTAATTTTATTGCCACTGTTGGTGAACTTGTCTACTCCCCAATCAGAAATGCAGAACAAGCTAATATGATTCCGGCTGATAAAAGAGGATCGTATTCAGCTTTTGCGAGTCTATCAGATATTGGTGCGGATCTAATTGCAAGAATGACTATTATCGTCGGTGCATTCTTGGTTCCTACGATGATGTCTGTTTACATTAGTATCATTGTAATAATAGGGGCATTTTTCCTATATAATGGCTTGTTCGTTAGAACTAATAGTCAGTCTCAGGAAAGATTGAATAAAATGTCATCATAATATAATACTTAAAATGAAAAATACGCTATTCTTTCTATAGAATCGTAGGATAGATTTGTAAAAAGGGATTATACAACTTTGGAGGAAGTATTATGGTAAAATATATTTCAATTCTTGGTTCAACCGGTTCAGTTGGTACGTCTGCATTAGATGTAATCACTTCTCATCCGGAACATTTTAAAATTATTGGTTTAACAGCAAATCACAATATTGACCTTCTCGAAAAACAAATATATACATTTCACCCTCGAATTGTAAGTGTAAGTACAAAAGAATTAGCAGATGCTCTTCGGAAGCGAATTCCTGCGGACACAAAAGTCACATATGGAACAGATGGATTAATTGAAGTTGCAACTCACCCTGATTCTAATCTTGTATTATCTTCAGTTGTCGGTGTCTCTGGTCTCCTTCCAACAATTGAAGCATTAAAAGCGAAAAAAGATATAGCAATTGCTAACAAAGAAACATTAGTTGCGGCAGGGCATATTGTGACAGATTTAGCGAAACAAAACGGCTGCCGCTTAATTCCAGTAGACAGTGAACACTCTGCCATTTTTCAATGTTTAAATGGGGAAAATACTCAAGAAATCGAGAGGCTTATTGTTACTGCTTCAGGCGGTGCATTTCGAGATAAAACGCGCGAAGAAATGGAAATCTTACAAGCTAAAGATGCCTTAAAGCATCCCAACTGGTTAATGGGAGCAAAACTAACTATTGATTCAGCTACATTAATGAACAAAGGCTTTGAAGTCATGGAAGCACGTTGGTTATTTGATATCCCTTATGAGAAAATTGATGTTTTAATTCATAAAGAAAGTGTTATTCATTCTTTAGTTGAATTTATAGACGGCTCTATCATGGCACAGCTCGGTGCCCCTGACATGAGAATGCCGATTCAATATGCATTCCATTATCCAACTAGATTACAATCGAACTATAAAAAATTAAACCTACTAGAGATAGCTAGCCTGCACTTTGAAAAACCAGATTTCAAAAAATTCCCTTGCTTACATTATGCGTATGAATCAGGGGAAATTGGTGGTACAACACCTGCTGTCTTAAATGCAGCGAACGAAATTGCAAATGCGCTATATTTACAAAATGAAATTTCATTTTTTGATATTGAAAAAATAATTTATTCTACTCTTGAAGCTCATCACAGCACTGCAAATCCAGATTTAGAAACAGTATTAGACGCCGATCGTTGGGCTCGTGAATATGTAAACGAATTATTAATTAGAAAATGAAAAAAGAGCTACAACAGAATGCGTCTGCTTTAGCTCTCCTTTTTACATGCTCTTTTATTTTATAACATAATACATTTTCGTTCACGGAATTGTAAAGAAACGTATTTAAGATATCGCATGTAGAAGGCTTTATAGTGAGTATTAGTTATGGTCATCGGGAAAATTTTTTTAAATTAATATAAGCTATATATGGAATAAAGAAACCTATAAAGTTGGAGGTAATTATGAAAACTTTCATATATATGGTGAGACACGGGGATTCACCAAAATCTGGGAAAGAACAAACGAGAGGATTAACTGAAAAAGGAAAATTAGATGTTCAACGAATAACAGATGCATTACAAGATGAGGGAATCGACGTTGTTATCTCAAGTCCATACAAACGTTCAATTCTAACTGTTCAGCAGTTAGCGAAGCAAATAGGACAAGAAGTTTTAGTATTTGAGGACTTAAAAGAGAGAATTTTTATTGCTGAAGAGGAACGAATGTCGGATAAAGAATTATTCCCTTTGATAAAAAAGTCATTCTTAGACCCCGACTTTGCTTTAATGGGAGGAGAGTCTAATGTCGACTGTCAGAAACGTGCTATAAAAGTCTTAAAAGAATTATTAAACACCTATCGAGGACAGAAAGTAGTAGTAGGCACTCATGGAGCTGTTATGACTTTGATGATGGGGTATTATGACAGTAAGTATGATTTGAATTTTTTACTACAGACATCAAAACCAGATATATATAGAATGGAATTCAATGGAAAGGAATTGGTGGAGGTTAAAAGATTGTGGAAAATTTCATAGATTGACTTTATTCATCCATAGCTTCTCTCAATGACGTGTATTATAAGCAATAGGGTTACTGCGGTAACTCTTTTTTTTATGGCACTGACGGGGGATTGATTTCAACAATCTAAAAAATTCGGTTCCTTAGCGTACAAAATTCACGTTTTGTTCTTGCTATCCCGAGGTGAAATGGGAGGGAATGTTTTTGGGCAGGATACCTTTAAAGTTATTTTTTAAATCAATCCTATTTTTTTTCTTATGCGGTATTGTTGTTTATTCTATATTTCAGATTATTTTTGTCTGGAGTGTTTCGAAAGGATTAGGGAGGGATGATATAGTCGGATTTTCTGATAATAAGTATGTAATTGGCTGTCCACCTGTTAGCTATAATTTATATAAAAAAGATAGTGGAGAAACTATATTAGATAATGTTATTGGTTATAAAAAGGGGAAAACTAAAAGCTATGTTCGAAATGAAGTTGAATTTGTAGTGATAGATGAGATAAAAGGTAGATATGAACTGTATAAAATAGAAAATGCTTCAGAAAAGGAGATAGCACGGCTGAAAGAAATGAAGAAATTAGAATAATAGAGACTATCTGAAAGGTAAAGAAGCACACTTGTTATTGTTAGATCTAAAAAATGGTTTAGACTGATAACTGAGTTTTATTTCATGAAAAGAGTCATTATTAAAATAAAGTATTAGGGGTTCAGTACCATCGCCATCTAGCTAAGCTTATGCAAAGTCAATTTTAGGCGAGATTGTTTCTTTTTTCTAAAGGCTACGTGTAGGGAATTTAAAAAAACCCCTAGGGATCAACGAATGCCTAAGAGGGTACCTGCGTAATATAACATATTTACAATTACGTTGCGTTTGGGTTTAAAATGCGTATCTTTTTCATTTACATTATAACCACCCTATTTAAGTTTATAAAAGTTATGCTTTTGAGATAAAAGTAATTACTTGTTTTATAAACTCGTAACCAAAATAACCACTAAATCCGAATAGTACTATTGCGGCAGATATAGATACCCGTTTAATAAAGGTTGGATTTAGAAAACGTCTAGTAAAATGAACAAAGCCTAATAAGACCATATCATGCATAAAGATACCTAATAAAATACCTACAGCTATTAATATAAATGTAGATGTACTTGCATTACCTAATGAAGAGACCAGAACCGGACCAAAGACCCCTATCCAAAATACAATATTAGCCGGTGATATAGCTATCATAAAACCAGATAAATAAGCTGTTAATAAAGATTTATTAGGATCTTCTCCCTCTATGTTAACTTCTGACTTTGCTTCTTTAATACTTTCTATTCCAATAAACATTAAAAACCCAAAACCTAGTAACCACATAACTGCTTCTACCCATGGATTGGTTAATACACTAGAGAACCCTAGATAAATCAGAACAATTAAAGATAAATCTACAGTCATTCCTCCTATACCTACAAACCAACCATGTACGAAACCATTTCTCATTCCTTGTTTGGTCATTTGGACAGTCATAGCACCTGCAGGTATTGATAAAGATAAACCTAACAAAATATACGTAAAAAGTGTTACAATCATAAAAATTCTCCTATTTTAGTTAATTACTATTCTTTTCACTTGGTTAAACAAATAAAACTAGAGCGTTGCGATTTTTCACATTACTTCTAGCAATCTCAAAAAACTCATAAAGTACCCCTTTGTTGAAGATTAATGCCTATAATCCCATAAGACCCTTTACATGTTTAGCGTTCTTTTTAGATGTTAGTTTTTCAAGTAATAAAAATGCAACATCAAAAGCTGTACCTGGATTTGAAGATGTAATAATATTTCCATCTTGAACAATTAAATCATTTTGTACTATTGCACCGAAATTCTTTAACTGCTCTTTTCGTTTACTCGTTGGATGACTGTATGTGGTGGCTTTTTTGTCTGTAAGAATTCCACTTTTACCAAGCGCTAATGATGCAACACAGATACTGGCAATAGGCTTCTGCTTGGCAAAAAAATGTTGAATAACATTTAAGAATTCTCTACTGTATGCATCACGATAAAAACCAGCTTCTTCAAACCCTCCTGGAATAGCTAGTGCATCAAACTCATCTAATTGAATATCATCAACCGTTTTTTCGGGTATGACAGTAAAATTCCAAGTACAGGTTAATTTATTCCGAAGACCAACTGTTACGACCTCGGTTGATCCATCTCCCTCCCATTTATTCCAACCTAGTACGTCTGTAAATACACTAGCTTCCACTGCTTCAAATCCGTCAGCTAATAATAATAAAATCTTTTTCATATCGTAAACCGCCTCCTAATATCCTTATTTTATACAAACATAGAAGGCTGATAAATAAGTTTAATAAGGATATTTGATTGTTTGGCTTTATTATATAAAGAGTTTAGTTTATTATAGTTTATAAAAAAAGGTTGGGTGATTTATGGATCAAATTGATAAAAAAATCGTGGGATTATTACAGTCAAATGCAAAAATTTCAATGAAGGATTTAGCAGAATCCGTTCACTTATCTTCTCCGTCAGTAACTGAGCGAGTACGGAAGTTAGAGGAACAACAAATTATTGAAGGTTACCATGCACATGTTTCTCTAAAAAAAATAAACCGTCCAATTTCTGCACTTATATTGTTTAAATCAAAGGATTGTAAATCATTAGCTAACTTTTGCTATAATCATCCAGATGTACTTGAATGTTACAGAGTAGCAGGGGAAATTAGCTATATTGTCAAATTAGCAACATATTCTGTAGAAAGTTTAGAACAATTTATTGATGATACAATGCAATATGGTACGCCTTCAACGAATATTGTATTATCTTCTTATGAAAAAAAAATAATTGCTCCCTTTATTAGTGAAGAATAAAAATACAGGCCTAATCAATTAACTATTGCTTACTCAATAATCCTTTAAAAATAGCCCTGATTTTTCTGACCTGTATAAAAAAATCAGGGTCTCTAATCATTTTTATCGTTTTGGGGTATTTGCTTTTCTTAGCTTGATGGTGATGTGGTCTGTACCCTTATTAATAAAATTAAATTCATCAATCATTACATATCCATGTTAATATTTTAATTAATAAATATTAACATGGAGGATTAAACATGAACAATCTAAAAAACTTCTTAAAAGAGAACCCTTTTATTAAATATTCTTTATATATAATATTAGGAGCCGGAGTAATAAGAACAGGTTATGAATTTGGCTATTTTATTACAAACCTCACATTATAAAACAAGAAGTGGTGTTAATTAACATAACACCACTTATCAGTAGTCCATGTTATTAAAAGTAGTAAAGACACTAGCAGATAATAGACCTAATAAAAATTAGGTCTATTATTTTTATTTAATTCAAACTCTTTTTCATGTATTACTTTACTTGTAATTCTCACTTTTTTTAGTATGTGACTTAATTTAAGAATTCAAATTATAAATGGAGTGTACAGTGCGAAAATTCTGCCCCTGAAAAAACGTTAATTTTCTTGTTTACAAACAAGAGGGCATAGGAGTAATATATTGTACATAAATTCATATCACTATTCGCTGAATCCATATGGAGCGGGGGAACCAAATTTTGTGCGATTGCACTCGGGGTGAATCCTTCTTAAATGAAGGTAGGGCTACTCTCAAGGCCCGAATCCGACAGCTAACCTCGTAAGCGTTTCGAGAGGGGATACTATGGTGACTTTTAAAAACACTGGGTGAACTTTGGTGTCTTTTTTTATACTTTTTTATGGAAAATAATTCAAAAAAAGGATGAGACACTTGAAAGAGAAACCCATAAAAACGAAAAATCCACTTTTTTCTTTCCCTTCTAATTCCCAACCTTCTAAATTAAGAAGAGAATTAGGGATGAGACATTTAACAATGATTTCTATAGGCGGAAGCATTGGGACTGGGTTATTTATAGCAAGCGGAAATACGATTCATACAGCAGGGCCTGGTGGATCAATTATAGCTTATTTGTTGATGGGGTGTATTGTTTACCTGTTGATGACCAGCTTGGGAGAGATGGCAGCGTATATGCCTACATCGGGTTCTTTTAGTACGTATGCTTCTAAATTTGTAGATCCTGCATTTGGTTTTGCAATTGGTTGGAATTACTGGTTTAGCTGGACTATTACTCTTGCAGTTGAAATTTCATCAGGAGCTATTCTTATGAAATATTGGTTTCCATACAGTCCATCTATTTTTTGGAGTGCGTTATTCATACTGTTTATGTTTGGAATTAATATTCTTTCAGT
Source organism: Bacillus silvicola (assembly GCF_050524305.1). Classification (NCBI taxonomy): domain Bacteria; kingdom Bacillati; phylum Bacillota; class Bacilli; order Caryophanales; family Bacillaceae; genus Bacillus; species Bacillus silvicola. The sequence goes on along the minus strand of NZ_JBNGVC010000017.1, from coordinate 161,148 downwards.
GAAACATTATGGAGAAATGGAGTTTTGGCTTTCACTTGTAAAAGTTATTACTATAGTCGTGTTTATTATGTTAGGAATAGCCACGATATTTGGAATTTTCAAAGGGAATCCTATTGGATTTCACAATCTAACAATTGGAGACGCACCGTTTCATGGAGGTTTTCTTTCTATTCTTAGTGTGTTTATGATTGCGGGATTTTCCTTTCAAGGTACAGAAATGGTCGGAATTGTAGCTGGAGAAAGTAAGGATCCTGAAAAGCATATTCCAAAAGCTGTGCGGCAAATCTTTTGGAGAATTCTTTTATTTTACATACTTACCATTTGCGTAATTGGAGTCATAGTTCCCTACACAGATCCGAATCTAGTTAACAATGACATTAGTAATATTACAATGAGTCCCTTCACACTAGTATTTGAAAAAATTGGCTTCGCATTTGCAGCTTCTATTATGAATGCAGTTATCTTGGTATCTGTTCTATCAGCTGGTAATTCTGGAATGTATGTTGCAACCCGAATGTTATGGGTAATGGCAAAAGAAGGGAAAGCTCCAAATTGCTTAAAAAAAGTAAATAAACAAGGTGTTCCTATTAATGCTTTACTTATGACAACGACTGTGGCAATCGTAGCGTTTGCAGCTTCTTTATTTGGAGAAGGGCAAGCATTTATATGGCTTTTGAATGCTTCGGGACTTTGTGGATTTATTGCATGGTTAGGGATTGCTATAAGCCATTATCGTTTTCGTCAGGCTTTTTTACATCAACAAAAGAATTTAAATAAGCTCCCGTATCAAGCAAAGTGGTATCCTATCGGTCCTATTTTGGCATTTGTAATATGTACTATTATTATTTTAGGACAGAATTATTCAGTCTTTATAGGATCACATGTCGATTGGTATGAAGTACTTGCTACTTATATTGGTTTACTGCTTTTTCTTGTATTTTGGTTCGGCTATAAAATTATAAAAAAAACAAAGGTGATTCCATTACAACAAGTCAATTTAGAGCATGATGATCATTAAGAATGGAAATTAAGGAGACAGAAATATGGAACTAGACATTCTACTCAGGTTACTTGTAGCAATACTTGTTGGAGCAATAATTGGATTAGAGCGTCAATGGCATAATTGCATTGCTGGATTACGTACAAATGTACTTGTTTCCGTTGGTGCTGCACTTTTTGTACTATTAAGTGTACTCACTCCAACTGATAATACACCTACAAGAATAGCTTCTCAAATTGTAAGCGGGATTGGTTTTTTAGGTGCTGGAGTTATTATGAAAGATGGATTGACAGTTCGAGGACTGGATACAGCAGCAACCTTATGGTGTTCTGCTGCTGTAGGAACATTAGCAGGTAGTGGCTACTTACTTATAGCTATAACGGGAACCATTCTTATTGTCAGCATAAATAGTTTACTAAGACCTGTTTCAAAATGGGTTTCCGAAAAATCCGAAAAAGGTTTTAAATATTCCCAACAAGTTACCGCTCTCTCTTATAGAGTAAAACATAAACCATCAGAGAAAAAAGATTGCTAAAGAGAAGCTAATTTTAAGAACGTTATCAATAATAATTAAAGAGACCTATTCTAGTTTGGCAAATAGAGAAATAATTAGTGTGCAATTTATTCAATATTTGAACTGATGAAAAATAGTTTCTACAAAGTAATAAAAGAATACGGAAGTACATTAAAAACAGCCCTGAGCTGTTTTGGTAGTCCAACCTTACAGTAGCAGTTTATCTTTCTTCCAATATATAAACTAATTACTTAAGGTGTCTAAAAAGGTGGGAGCTTCATATCAAACAAATAGAATGTTTTACAGAACCATATTTTAAAACTGTTGGTGGACGAAAAAAGGCATATAGAGTGTTTGGTTACAAAGATGGTGAAAAAAAATCTTTTCCGATTACATTTAAAACATTGAAACAGGTAAGAACGTTTACCTACAAACATGCTCTCGAAAATCCTGGATGGTTAAATGCCAATGGTGATATTAGTGAATATAATGTTAAAGTGGATAGAGATGAATATAAAAATGTCTGGCAAGATAATGTTATAGAAAATGTATATAAAAATTACACTGATTTTAATAATTGGTAGCAGTAATTCTTAAACTACTATGATTCCAAATTAATTTTTTACAAAAAGCTATGAATAAATGTAAAAGTATGAGGCAAGGAAATTCACTCATGTAGAGCAACAAGAAATCAAAACTGGAATTGATAAATAGATGACTTAAAATGTTTCAGAAATGAAACTAATTGAGTCATCTATTTTTTATTATGTAGGGAATGTTGTTGTTCGAAGTAACGAATATACGACTACAGATTGGGGTCGCGCCCCATACCCATCAAGCTAACAAGGACGAGTTACCCCAAAACGATAAAAACGATAAACATGCAAAGATTTTTCGTTCTGGGGGTATTATGATATCTTAACTTGATAGGTGCACGGTTAGTCCCCTTTTATAAACTCATTATTTACCAGACAGGTCTTAACCTCGATGATGTTTTACCCTCATTTGCTTCATAAACTAACTTTGTTAAATCTTCCTTGAGCATTTGCATTCTTTCATCGCCTATGTTTTCGATCCAACGTTGTTCAATTTCAGTTAGTATCTTCTCTTTTGCTTGCACTACTAGCCAACCTTTTTCGGTCAAAACAATAATTTTCCCTCTCTTATCAGTTGGATGAGCTTCGCGCATTACATAACCACTTTTCTCAAGATAATCCACCATTTTACTCACAGCTTGCTTTGTAATTCCTAAATATTCGGCTAGTTCTATACCTGTCGCTCCATTAGGAGTGATGCATTTAAACATAAAACCGTGTACAGGTCTAATATCTCCGAATCCCAATTCACTCAATTTGTCATGTAGTTCATTGATTGATGCGCTAAAGGATAATGACAAAAGTGACGTAAGGTCCAATTCACTAAATACTGGATGACTCATACATAAAACCTCCTTAAATAAAGTCAACTCGGTTGACTACATCTGATTTCTATTGTACTATATGGCATATAGTCAATCAAGTTTACTATAATTAGTTATAAGAGAAATAAGGGATTCAACGAAACGAAAATTAATAAATTATGGAGGTTTCTCATGGCTAACATCGTGAAAATTAGAGGAAGTGTGTTTGCACCGTATGCATGGTTAGAACCTATTAAAGATCCTATAACAGGAAAACTTTTTGAATATACTGGTGATGCACGTGAATTTACACCTTATGCTGTAAACACAATGCGGTCAAGATTAGAGCAAGAAGTGATTATTGATTTTTATAAAAAAGAAATTTTTTCACATGCAAATGCTTGTATCGTAACTGTGAAAATTACAAATCCAGATGGTTCTATCGAGTATAAAAAAGGGAGAACAAGCACAGAAAATATTGTATGCACTAATGTTGTGTGGGGTACTGATGAAGTTTCTTTTAAAATGAGTGCAAGTGCCAGCAATCCTTTAAATACAGCAGCACCTGCAGCTGACTATGTATTAACTATACACGTTAACAAAAGTGGGGTTGCACAAATTGAAGGTGCACATGATGGGTTCCCCTGCTATGAATTTTATAAACAAACAGATTTTGGTCCATTTGAATTAATATATACACATGATTTCAGAAAAACTGGTGACACTCCAGCAGCACTAGCTGGGGAAATGGAATACAGTTTTAAAACGACAATCTAGATATAAATACTGAATAGAAGTTTACAAGCAGCAAAATTATTTATACGAAAGAAATTGCAATCTGTTTTGCTCAATGTGTCAATATTATTACCCAAAATAAAATTAAGAATTGCAGAGGTGTGTCTCATGACTAATATCGTTAAAGTTAGAGCAAGTGTATTTATTCCAATGTCTTGGACTGAACCTAAGAAGGATATTCAAACAGGAAACGTGATTCAATTCGAAGGTGACTCACGTGAATTTACACCATATGCTGTAAACACTATGCGTTCCAGAATTGAACAAGAAATAGTTGTAGATTTTTATAAAAAAGAAATTTTCACATATGCGAATACCGGCATAACAACAGAAAGAATCACAACTCCTGATGGTTCCGTTAATAAGAGAACAGGAAAAGCTAGTACGGAAAATATTTTGTGCACTGATGTTGTATGGAAGTCAAATGACGTCAAATTTAAAATGACTGCAAGTGCTAGCAACCCATTAAATGTAAATGCACCTCCTGTTGACTACCTATTAACTGTACATGTCCAAAAAGATGGTACTGTCGATATTGAAGGTGCACATGATGGATTCCCTTGTTATGAATTTTATAAGCAAGTAAATTTTGGTCTGTTTGAGAAAATTCATACACATGACTTCAGAGAAACTGGTGATACAGCTGAAGCTCTAGGTGGAGACATGGAGTATAGTTTTAAAAAGATATTATAAAGAACAATATACTACCCTTTTTATTAAATAAATATATAACAACGTCAAAGAGTGAGTAACAGGAGGAAAAGAGAATGACAACAGTTTTATTTGTAAAAGCAAACAATCGTCCAGCAAATCAATCAGTTAGCGTAAAATTATATTATGCTTTTTTAGCAAGTTATAAAGAATCTCATCCAAATGAGACGGTAGTAGAGCTTGATTTATACAACGAGGAATTGCCATATGTAGGAGTAGATATGATTAACGGCACATTTAAGTCTAGTAGAGAATTGGATTTAACAGCAGAAGAAGCAAAAGCAGTAGCTGTTGCGGATAAATATTTAGATCAATTCCTTGCAGCTGATAAAGTTGTTTTTGGTTTCCCATTATGGAATCTAACAATCCCAGCTGTATTACACACATATATTGATTACTTAAACCGCGCGGGAAAAACATTTAAATATACGTCAGAAGGTCCAGTAGGTCTTATTGGAAATAAAAAAATTGCATTATTAAACGCAAGTGGCGGTGTATATTCTGAAGGACCAAAATCCCCAATGGAAATGGCGGTTAAATATGTAGCAAGTATGATGGGCTTCTTCGGTGCAAAAGATATAGAAAAAATAGTAATTGAAGGTCACAACCAATTCCCAGATAAAGCAGAAGAAATTATTGCTGTAGGGCTTGAAAAAGCGATTAAAGTAGCAAGTAAGTTCTAATTAACAAAACACTTGTCACTCTATATGGCAGTACCAACACTTTTATAGCGGGTGGTACTGCTTTTTTATTTGCTCATGCCAACACTACCTATGTTTATTAAACAATTAGGTGGAAGTGAATCTCAAGTTGGATTTATTATTGGGGTGTTTACAATATCGGCAGTCATTTTTCGTCCTATTGTTGGAGGATTAATGGATCGATATGGTTGAATGGTATTTATAATAAGCGGACTACTATTCTTCGCAATTACAATGTATTTTTATGATTGGGTAACAGGGGTTATATTTTTAGTGGTCTTACGTATTCTCCATGGAATCAGCTGGGCAGTTGCTACAACTTCGATAGGAACGGCTGTGACTGATGTTATTCCACAATCTCGTCGTGGAGAAGGAATGGGATGGTATGGACTTGCCATGACTTTAGGTATGGCTTTAGGACCAGTATTAGGTCTTTGGGTAATAAAATCATTTTCATTCCATTATCTATTTCTTCTATGTACAGGATTAGCACTTGTTGCATTCATACTTGCACTTGGTACAAAAATACCAGCAATTCAACATGCATCAAAAAAACCAAAATCATTTTTTAAAAAAACACTCTTACCAATCGCTATTGTTACATTTTTCCTATCTCTTACTTTTGGTGGCATTACAACATTTTTACCACTTTTTGCGGCAAAAATTCAAGTTAATGCTGGTACTTTTTTCTTAGTTTATGCTGTCACACTTACAGTAGTTAGACCATTTGCAGGGAAGGTATCCGATAAATATGGAGAAGGAATCATTATTATTCCTGCGCTGTTTACACTGATAGCCGCACAATTAGTTCTAGCAATGACAAATGGGATTGTTGGACTAGTTATTACAGCTATTTTGTATGGGATTGGATTCGGATCAGCACAACCTGCTCTTCAATTAGCCATGATACGATTAGCTTCACCAGAGAAAAGAGGAATAGCGAACGCTACATTTTTTACTGCTTTTGATTTAGGGATCGGTTTAGGGTCCATTCTTCTAGGATTTGTTTCCAAAAAAAATGAGATCCGATAGGTTTATTTGGTATGCAAATCTTTAAATAACCTACACTGAATCTTTAGAAAAAAAATCTCTCCTGAAATTAAACTTATATAAGCTTAGGTTGATGGGCATGGGGTCGCGCCCCATGCCCATCAAGCTAAAAAGAACGAGTTACCCCAAAACAATAAAAAGCGGGCGAAATGTACACGTTTTTCGTTCTGAGGGTATTATGAAATCTTAAGTTGATGGATGTGTGGCGAGACTATATGAAAGAAAGTTTTGCTCTTTTAACCAAAAACGGTCGTTTATGGTTAGATGAAATACTTACAGCTTTTTATGTGGTGCCCATTTTTTAAGATGTAATAAAAGGTAGAATAGTTGTATCAGGAATTTGCCAAATTCCTTGTATCTGTTGTCCCATATGGAAGAATCTCGTATATTTTTGCAGCAAGTGCCTGAGGAGACTCCCTTGACCCTCTTTTAATCCAATCGGTAACAATATTGAAGATACCGCCTGCTAAAAACAGGATTTGCATTCTGCTCATGTCATGATCGTGTGTAATATCCGCTTGAAAGACCTTTTCCATTGTGTAATTCAAGTAATCAAGCATCATATTAGATATATTTGAATCAATTAACTTTCCTGACGGCTTCTGTGCAGAGACAAATCCCTCTATGATATATTCAATAATTAGCTGCATACTTTCATACGGATCCAAACTATCAACCTCTTTCAAGAATTGTTGAACAATTTCATCCACAGATGCTTGCACGACGTCGTAAACGTTGCGGTAGTATTTATAGAATGTGACTCTGGCAACTCCAGCCTTTTTACAAATAGCTGTTACGGTTATATCTTGCAATTTATGTTCATGCAACAGTGCGCTCAATGCCTCCATAATGTATGTTTGAGAGTGTATACTGTCTTCTCTTGACTTCCTCAAAGCTAACACATCCCTTCATTCTGTTCGTTTTAAGTGTAAATAATCACATATTGCTTGAAAGATGAAAATTCACTGTTATACTTACACTTGTAAGTACAATTGTTAGTACGGTGATAATTTCATTGTATAAAAGGACATTATCGCTGTCAATGTGTCCCATTTTCTTTGTTTTTTACTGGCAATTTGTCGCCATTTTGCAAGCTATAAATAGGGAGGGATATTCAGATACAATCTATAATAAGTATTTTAAAATCTTATTATATGAATGATATGTAATTTAGGTATTTGTACGTTTCTAGATTACAACGTAAGAAGAATAATTTTTGACAAGAATAGGGTGAGATTTAATTGGCAAAACATCTGTATAAGTTAGGATATTGGGCAGTAAATCATAGGAAGAAGGTTGTATTCAGCGCACTCGCAATTCTTATTGCATTAGTGCTTTTTGCAGTCAACATGGGTTCCTCTTTCAAGGACGAGCTGAGTATTCCGAATACACCAGCAGATAAAGCAGGAAAAGTAATTGAAAAAGAGTTTAAAGCGATGCAACCAGCAGGTGCCCAAGTAAAAGTGGCATTTAAAGCACCAAAAAACGAAACCTTGGAGTCAGCGGAAGTACAACAGAAAATTGCAGGAGTTCTTGAAGAGATAAAAAAAGACTCAGCTGTTGATTCTGTGGCAGCACCGATGCAACTGCAGAACCTCAGTGAAGATAAGACAATTGGATATGCAGTTGTTACGTACAAAGTAAAAGCAGAAAAGGTTACAGAAGCTTCTAAAGATAAGATTTTAGATAGTATTGAAACAACAAGGGATGCCGGCATTCAAACGGAGTTATCAGGAGGCGATGTTACGTTTTCTGACTCAGAGACTTCAGGTATGACTGAAATTGTCGGAGTTCTTGTTGCCTTCGTAGTCCTGGCATTTACCTTTGTGTCTTTTCTAGTAGCTGGACTGCCGATTCTCACTGCGATAATCGGATTAGCAATTGGAATGCTAGGAATCATGATTGGAACCAATTATGTGGAAATCCAATCAGTTTCCTTATCATTAGCTGCCATGCTGGGACTCGCAGTAGGCATAGACTATGCACTCTTCATTATCAATCGTTTTAGACAGCAGCTTGCACAAGGAGATTCTGTTCCAGAATCTGTTGCCATCGCAACGGGAACAGCGGGAAGTGCCGTAATCTTCGCAGGATTAACTGTTATTATAGGTCTTTTGGGACTGTCTGTTACAAAGATTCCATTCCTGACAGCGATGGGCGTATCAGCTGCCTTTACTGTGCTTGCAGCTGTGTTGGTTTCCGTCATCATATTACCAGCCATTTTGGGACTTGTCGGCCATAAGATTGCCCCATCTAAACAAAATCGATTCTTGCAAAAGATGACTGGGGCAGGTAAGAAACATGCTGGTTCAAATAAATGGGGAGAATTTGTCATAAGACGTCCTCTGATTGTCACGATTTTTGCAATCGGACTACTTGCATTGATTTCAATTCCGTTTTTCCATATGAACCTTGGCTTGCCTTCTGATGGAACAACAAAGTCCACAGAAACGACAGAAAGAAGAGCATATGATTTGTTGACGGAAGCGTATGGGGAAGGATTTCATGCTTCTTTAATGGTAGTAGCAAAATCAGAAGAAGCAACAGCTGAAACGCAAAATGCTATGAACACCATCGCAAAAGAATTGGGTAACCTACCTGACGTGAAAAGTGTGACACCAGCTATCCCTGGGCCTTCTGGAAAGATTTATATGATTTCTATTACACCGAAAACTGGACCTGACGATACAAAGACAAAGGATTTGGTAAAAGCAATCAGGGACAAATCGAACCAAACCGAGAAAAAAAATGAAATTGAACTAATGGTAACGGGCACAGCAGCGATGAATATTGATATCGTGCAAAAGCTGAGTGACGCCTTGCCAGTTTTTGCTGCCCTTATTGTGGGACTTGCGTATGTACTCTTAGTTCTAGTGTTTAGATCTCTGCTCATTCCATTAAAAGCAGTATTAGGGTTTCTACTTTCTCTTGGCGCTACGTTGGGAGCCGTGGTATTTTTCGTGCAGGATGGACATTTCCAAAATATATTTGGGTTCCCGGCTGCCGGTCCGATCTTAGCCTTCTTGCCTGTCATTCTGATTGGCATCTTGTTCGGACTCGCCATGGACTATGAGGTGTTCCTAGTGAGCAAAATGCGGGAAGTATATACGCATACAGGTGATCCGAAGAGAGCTATTGTAGAAGGAATGCGGGAGAGCGGGAGAGTCGTAGTCGCAGCGGGATTAATTATGATGTCTGTATTTATTGGATTCATGTTGGCGCCTGATACCATCATTAAATCCATAGGCATGGCTCTTACATTCGGTGTTTTCTTTGACGCATTCATCGTGAGAATGACAATCGTACCTGCAGTCATGATTCTCATGGGTAATTCAGCCTGGTACTTGCCAAAATGGCTGGATAAAATTTTGCCTAACATTGATGTTGAAGGAGAAAGCATTATACATCGCGTAGAAAACAAAAATGAAAAAATATATAAACAGAACCGTTAAATTTAATTCATAGTTGTATTCATTTAAAAAACCGCTTCCCTATAAAATAGGAGCGGTTTTTTAGAGAAAGTATAGATCCTCCTTCGCTAATTATGTAAATATATAAAAGGAACTAAGGTTTTGCACTATCCATAAAGCAAAAAAGACGTTATCCTTTCTGTATAATTATAGGAAAGGATGGCGTTTCTTTATGAATCTTTCGATTCTTGACGAACTTCAACCGATCGCTGAAGAATTACAACGACATATGTCTCCTCATGTTTTAGAACACCTAGCCAAAGAAAAAGGATTCGTTCAGCGAAAGAGTAAATATCAAGCACAGGAGTTAGTTGCTTTATGTGTATGGCTTAGTCAACAGGTCGCAAGTACATCACTCACACAATTATGTAGCTGTTTGGAAGTATCTACAGGTGTTCTTATCAGTCCTGAAGGGCTTAACCAACGATTTAATGCTTCCGCAGTACAGTTTCTTGAACAAGTTCTAGCTAACCTTCTAACTCAAAGGATTTATTCAACACAAGAAATAATTCATCAATATACCACGACCTTTAAACACATTCGTATTCTAGATTCTACAACATTTCAGCTTCCAGATAAGTTCTCTTCACATTACCAAGGCTCCGGTGGAAGTAGCCATACGGCAGGAGTTAAAATTCAATTGGAGTATGACCTATTGAGTGGAAAGTTCCTGCACGTTTATGTAGGAGAGGGAAGAGAAAATGATAAAACCTTTGGTACGACAAGTCTACAGACCATTCAACCAAAAGACTTGTACATAAGAGATTTAGGCTATTTTGACTTACATGACTTACAGAAGATCCATGATAAAAGAGCTTACTATTTCTCACGTTTGAAATTAAATACTCGAATCTATCGTAAGAATGATGAGCCAGAGTATTTTCGAAGTGGGACCGTGAAAAAAGGAACACTCTATATTCAGTTAGATATGGAAGAACTCATGAATCAATTGCCGCCTGGTCAAACTATGGAAATTTCAGAGGCATACATTGGACAATATCAAAAATTGCCAGCTCGTGTTATTATTCATCGATTAACAAAGGAACAAACCGAAAAAAGGTTGAAAGAACAAGCCAAAAGAGAAAAAAAGAAAGGTATTATCTACAAAGAATGGAGTAAAAGGCTGAGTGGAATCAACGTGTATATTACGAACATTTCTGCAGAAAATGTTCCAACGGAACATATCCATGACTTCTATTCATTACGTTGGCAAATTGAAATTTTATTTAAAACATGGAAATCTTTCTTTCAAATTGACAAGTGCAAAGGAATCAAGAAAGAACGCTTAGAATGTCATTTATATGGGCAACTCATTAGTATCCTACTCTGTTCATCGACGATGTTCAAAATGCGTCAGTTACTCTTGGATAAGAAAAAGAAAGAGTTAAGTGAATACAAATCCATTTATATGATAAAAAATTATTATCTATTGTTTTATGAAGGATTACAAAAGGACATCCATGAATTATTAAAAGTTTTACTGCGCTTGTTTTATTTTTTAGAGAAAAACGGTAGAAAATCTCATCGGTACGAAAAGAAAACCGTCTTTGATATCTTAGGTGTTGTGTATGATTATACATTGTCACAAAGCTTCAAAGTTGCATAATATTTTTTAAAATACCTATTTAATAGGTTTATTTGTTATGACCACCTTTAGTACAGCCGTAGAAATTTTTGAAAATAACCCTCACATATATCCTCTTAGCGCCCTTAACTTGATGGCGATGTATGGTGACCCCTATTAGCTCCTTACGCAAGTGAGACTATCCGAAGTAAACTTGGACCAGAACACCAGTATAGTTTAACGGATGCAAAAATTATAAAAATTGAGCGTTCTCAAAAATATACCTTCACCTTTATTGTAGTAGCTAAATATAGAACGTATACTAACGCTCACAATCCACCTAATCATGTTGTAACAATAACTTATAATGTTAGTCCAAGTGGGGTAAAAGTTATCGATTTCAAACAAAAAAAGAAAGAAAGTGAGTTTACAACTCATTTTCTTTCTATATCAATGGGTAGAGTAGCTGACTTTTGGAATTCAAATAAAACAGGAAATAAGTTTTTTGGTTGTTCTTAATATCCAACATGTACACATACAGAATCAATTAATACATGAGCTGTGATGAAAATCCGGCTCTTTTGTTATTTTTAGGAATTAACTTGAAAAAATCATACTCTCATCAAAAAACGGCTTCTCAGATTTCGATATAACCAATGTTTATTTGAAAGATAATGACATAAGAACTAAATAACAAAGGATGCGTTGTAAGCGAAAATAAGCAGTTTAAAGTGAGTTAGGGATGTTATAAAGAATTTTTTATAAAACATCTGAAAAATAAACAAATAACCTTGTAAGGTTTATTGCTTTGTTATAAAATAACCTTACAAGGTTATTTTATAAAGGTAAGGAGTGAGAATATTGGAGAATACAGTAAAAGAAATCATTGATGATTTAGAGTATCTGTTCAAGAATGGAGAAATTGGCATGGAAGTAAGTAATCCGGCTTACTATCAGAGGTTTTGTAAAGTACTGGATGCAATAGAAATGCGCTATGATTTACACATTCACGAATATGATGAGGACTCCCTAGTTGTTAAATTAGTGTAAAATACAAATGTTTTAAGGGGTTAATTTTCTTGAAGTATAAAAAGGGAATGGGGAGGAAAAAGATATGAAAATTGGTACATCTGAATGGCTTTCTCTTAGTAAGGATATTAAGCTGAAGTTGATCCGTTTGGCTGTCATAGATAGTAAATATAAACAAGCAAAATAAAAACCCTTCATTTGCTTAACAGCAAACAAAGGGCTTAGTTAATGAGTGACTGAAGTAGAAGGAAATCTCGTCCATTTCCTTCTTTATTTATTGTAACATAAAAGGAAAAGCACAAACAAAGGAGAATTCCCATGAAAGAAATTGATAAATACATGACACCATCTGAAGCAGCTTTTTATTGGGGGATTCCTCGTGAGACAATTAAGAATAAATATAGCCCGTCTCTAATGAACGAGAAGCAAATAAATGATTTAGAGCGCATGTTACAAGAAGGTTTAGTGAAGTATTTTTTGCATCCTGAAGGGAAGCGTAAGGAATGGATTATAAGCCGACAGGCAATGTATGAATGGTTTGGAGAACCAAAAGACAAGTAGGAAAGGGGGATAATAATGCAAGAGGAAACATTTTCTCTGTGGGGAGGATTCAAGAGTGCATTTAGTTTGATTATTTGGTTTTGGATTGTTATGTTCTTGATATTTGGTGAAAGCTTGCTACAATAGAATCAAGTCGAATGTAAAATACCCTTAGGCAGCTCTCATAGATTTATGGTCTATGGGGGCTTTTAATTAGAACCTATAATAATTTCACGTACCGTATTTATTAATAAAAAATATATAGAACAAAATACTAGTCCACATACAATTCTTATCCCTATACATGGGGGAGCACCAGATGCCCATCAAGGTAAGAAAAGCAAATACTCCAAAACGAAAAAAAATGACATCTCCAGGTGAAAATGTACAATTTTTTTGTTTTGGGGGTGTTATAAAATTCTTAGGTTGATGGGCATGGCGTGCTACCCCAAAAAAGAAAAAAAGAGCTGAATTCTCAAAATAACTAACTATAGAGAAAGAAAATCTTCATTTAGGGGTTACTTTAAAACCTTAGATTGGTGGATACGGGATGGTACTTAGTATTGTAAAGAATGCTCTAATAAGTTATTATAGGTTTGTATAAATTGGTCGGTTGACCAAATAAAAAATAAGATGGTGAAATACAATGTCTAGTCCAAAAAAAACAGCTACTCGGGATCAAATACTAATGGCAACGTTTGAATGCTTAGCTGAAAAAGGTACAACCGCTATTACATTACGAGATATTGCTACAAAAGCGGGAATTACTTTAAGTTTAATTCACTATTATTTTCCAACAAAGGAGGGTTTATTAGTTAACGCTACCTCTTATGTCATGCAAAAACAAATTAAAGAAATTCAGAAGGAACTCTCAAACATACAAGATTTTTCAGAGAAATTGAAAAAACTTATATTTGTAGTACATCACCAATTCAAAAGTTCTGAATGGAGAAAGGTGTATTTTACTTTATTAGCAGCAGCAGCTTGGTCACCGAAAATTATGGAAGAAATTCAAGTTCTACAGAACCAATTGATAGACATAATTCAAGAATATGTTCAAACTTCCAATGTAGAAATCATTGACTTAGCAGCATTTTCAAGGGCCTTATTGGCTTCAGTGAATGGATTAGCGTTACAAGTTATGCATGGGGCTTCAGAGGAACAAATTGCTCCGGCATATGCGATTATAGAAAAAGCATTTATATCAGAATTTGCCCTCCAAAAGAAGCAATGAGTGATTACTAAACTCTATAATCCCGAGATAATTCATGTGCCAATCCATTATTCCATGAGACCAAATGGAATGTAGGATTGTAGAACATTATAAAGTGAGGTTACAGCATGACCGCATATGGATCATTTTATTTTTTCGCTATAGTGGGGATTTTATTGATACCTACTATCATAGCTGGATTAAGAGGTAAAATATTGCGCAAATATAATGCTGTCCTAACGCTAATTATGCTTGCTATTATCTTCTCGGATAAACCAAATCAAGCAATGATGTTAGCAGTATTTATTATTTGGCAATATGTCCTTATTAAAGGCTATTTACTACTAAGAAAACAAAATAATAATACATTCATGTTTTACATGGCTGTTATTTTGTCGATTTTGCCACTGATTTTGGCAAAAATCGCACCATTTGTACCTGAATTAAAACTCATTGTTTTTACTGGTATATCTTATGTAACATTCAGGGCAGTACAAATGGTATTTGAAATTCGCGATGGCTTAATTAAAGAATGCTCATTTTTTAATTTCTGGGAATTCATTTTGTTCTTCCCTGCCATTTCGACCGGACCTATCGATCGGTATCGCAGGTTCCAAAAAGATATTCAAAAACCACCAAGTGCTGAAGAATATCAAAATCTACTATACATGGGTATTAACCGTATTTTTCAAGGTTTTCTGTATAAATTTATACTTGCTTACTTAATAAAAGAAAATATTATGGATGCAACAATAGCTCACCAAAACACAATTTTATCAAATATGATTTATATGTATAGCTATAGTTTATATCTATTTTTTGACTTCGCAGGTTATAGCTCATTCGTAATCGGTGTCAGTTATATGATGGGTATTAAAACACCAGAAAACTTTAATAAACCGTTTATCAGTCGTAATATTAAAGATTTCTGGAATCGTTGGCATATGAGCTTATCATTCTGGCTCCGTGATTTTATTTACATGCGCTTTGTCTTTTTTGCCACAAAGAAAAAGCTCATAAAAAATCGCTATATGATTTCATATATTGGCGTCTTTTTGAACTTTTTTATCATGGGAATTTGGCATATTACAGGTCATCATATTGCTCAATATATGATTTATGCTCTATATCATATTGCTCTGTTTATTTTATTTGATATTTTCGAACGAAAAAACAAGAAGTATAAATTTTGGCCCAACAATACGTTCATGCATGTCCTTGCAATTGTGATTACATTCCATTTCGTATGTTTCGGTTTCCTAATTTTCTCTGGTCACCTAAATAATTATTTTTAATAAGTAATTTCTTTTCTTGTAACTAAGAAGTTACTAATAATACATTTCAGATATAAAGGAGATTTTTTTAATGGTAGAATTCAAAAATCAAGTATTAGATATTTTAGAAGAAGTATGTGAAAATGATATTATAAAAGAAAATCCTGATGTGCAATTATTTGAAGAAGGTATCCTTGATTCTTTTGCTACAGTATCTTTACTAGTAGAATTCCAAGAACGTCTAAATATTGAAGTGTCTATTTCTGATTTCGATCGTGATGAGTGGGCAACACCAAATATGATTATTAAGAAGTTGGAAGATATCCGATAAAAAAGCAACCTTAGGTCCGAAGCTCTTAGCATTGGACCTTTTTGTGGTTCTGGTACAAGAAATCTATAAAACTTGGACATTTTGATACTCTCACAATCATTTGGGTTCAGCCGCATGCCCATCAAGTTAAAAATATTCACTATGCCCAAGCATTAAAATCTTAAATTGATGGGCATGTGGCGGTACCCCTCGTATAAAAAATGCAAAAAATAACAAAAGATACATAACATTTAGCAGCAATCATCCCAACCGTTTTGTGTGCGATGCCCCCTTTTGCAGATAACAACCTTTAAAAAAATGCATGTTATCTGCATGTTATCTGCACTTTATCTTTACATTAAACTTTTATCATATAGTCGTACCCAAAAGGTATGACAGAATTTCAGAAGGTTAACCAAAGAGAATTTTATCAATATACCGCATGCATTTTTATATTTGTAGGGGTTTTATAACACTCACGGTTTAACCAAGTCTATAAATTGTTAACATATTCACTAAAAATAAGTTGACCTAGGAAGTTTTTTTTTTTGAAAAAAAATAATTTTATATCTTATCCTGATATTTATAGGTTTTGTATCAGTTTATTTTTTATTAGGTCCAAAATTAAAAGGAAATCTTAATAAAAATTGAAATTCAGAAAAAGTTATAATCATAGATCCAGGACACGGAGGAACGAATGAATTCACAACAATTCCAAACAGATATAGCCTCTGGAATTGTTAATGGTGTTATAGAATATTTTTAAAAATAGTAGTCTAGTTAAATTAGACTACTAAAAATAAAGTTCAGTATATAATTAAAGATTTCAATTTTACTGAATAAATTCATTCAGTAGAAAATATATAACTAAAGGTTACTAGAAAGGACATACTAGAATGTTTACAAAAGGACTAAAAACAACGGTGATTATATCAATAGTTGCTTGTATCACACTAGGCATTTTTATGTTTCAATTCTTCACATCACCTGCCAAAGGGGTAATGAACCAAGAAAATACTGTTCAACTGGCAAGTGAGCAAACAAAAGGAGAAATAAAAAAAACAGCACCCGATAAATATAATGGTCAGGTTCGGAAAGTAGCATATTTAACATTTGATGATGGACCAAGTCAATTTCAAAAAGAAATTTTAGATATTTTAAAGAGCAATAATATAAAAGGAACTTTCTTTATGATTGGTGGAAATATTCCAGCTCATAAAGAAAGCGTAAAACGCTTAGTAAATGAAGGGCACTATCCCGGTGTTCATAGTATGACACACAATTTTGGGAAACTGTATACGCAAGGAAAATTTGTTGAGGAAATGCAACAAGCGCAGAATATCATGAAAGAAGTAACTGGAATTCATCCAAATCTTGTTCGTTGTCCATATGGGAGTATGCCCGGACTTAAACAGGAGTTACGAGATAAAATGGTAAATGTCGGAATGAAGGAATGGGACTGGACAGTAGATTCATTGGATTATACGTTCCCGGGAAATCCAGATGCTGTGGTTCAAAAAACAATTTCTCAGGTTGGTAAAAATCGCGAAGTAATTTTAATGCATGAAAAATCACAAACAGTTCAGGCATTGCAAAAAATTATTGATAATCTTCGTAGTAAAGGTTATGAATTTGAAGTGTATGATGAAGCCTCTCATTTCCCATTAAATTTTTGGAAAGATGATCGCATCTAAGTAGGAGGAATTGCAGTTGATATATAGAAAACTATCCCTTATAACAGCCCTATCTGTAACCTTGTTGTCAGGCTGTTTAGGACAAAAACCAGAAGCAAATTTGTATGTAGCATTTGAAAATGCTGCAAAGCAAGAAAAGACAATGTATGAAGATACGAAAAAATTAGCAGAATTAGAAAAGCAAGGACAAGAGTTATATACTCAAATTACACTTGAAGGAAAAGAGAACAATCAAGTAGTGAAAGAAAAGTTAGATCAAGCTGTAACAAACATAAATGATCGTGAAAAAGTATTAGAGAAGGAAAAAGCTACCTTAGAAAATGCACAAAATGAAGTGAAGTCTGTTGATAACTATATAAAAAAATTAGAAGATAAGAAAGTACAAGAACAGGCTGAAAAAGTTCAAGATATGTATAAAAATCGTGCTAAATCTTTCAAGAAATTGCATGATGACTATAAAAACTCATTACAATTAGAACAAGAACTGTACAAAATGCTACAAGAAAAAGATGAAAAACTTAAATCAATTCATGAGAAAGTAAAAACGGTCAATCAGTCTTATGAACAAATTCATTCGGATCAAGATAAATTTAATACATACACGAATGAGTATAATCAAAACAAATTAGCTTTTTATAAACAAGCAAATATTAATATTAAAGAAGGCAAAAAATAAATTGATTGTAAAAAATGAATTGTATTTCTCGGGGGTAGTTTTTTACAGTCCGAATCTTAAAAGCCAAATTGTTCTTGATTATCAGGAACAATTTGGCTTTTTTATTCAGTAGTCATTTTAATTAGAGTTAGGATATGAAGTAGTAGAAGCAATAGATGAGAAGGAAGCATTGTCTTTATGTGAAGAAAACAAATTTCATATAGTTATTTTTGATATCATGTTTCCAGAACAGATGATTGGTCTTTTTATCGATGAATCCGTAAAATATCAAATGTTTCTATCATTACGTTGACGGCCGCTTTGATGAAGCTGATACGTTACTCAGATTTAAGTTAGGGGTTAGATAATTACGCAACAAAACCTTATATCCCCCATTCTTACTAGCCCGAACGAAACAACCATTCGACAATCTGATTGTTTAAAATGAATTATTTAATTATATGTTATCTAATACTGGTATTCATGTACACTTCCTATTACCTATAGCCATAATAGAAGGAGAAGGCATTAACTTGACTCATACGGAATTTGACATATTAATATAGGAAATGACACATCAAGGTATAGTCATTACGAGGGAGCAGTTAATTACAAAAATATAGGGCTATGAATTTATTGGTGATGATCGCATAGTAAATAGTCATATTTGTTAATTGTGAAATAAATGGGGAGATAAATCCAAGAGTGTTATAATCATTGTTCGAGCAGTTTGTATATTGGAGGATCAAGTATGAAAACAGGAATTGTATTAAAATTATTTATGTTAACTACACTACTATGTATGTTGATCTTGGCAACCATTTTTGTTGGACAAACAATATTCTTTAAACAATTTTATGCGAATAAAAAAGTGGATGATATCAAAACAAACATGAGATCTTTTGAAACAGATTATTTGAATAGTAACGGAAATTCACAAGCCATTCAAAAATTAGAACAAGATTTCTATCGAGAATATAATACATGGATTACAACATTAGATAGTAATGGGAATTTAAAGAATGTAAATGATTTTTATATAGAAGTAACATTAAATCAGGCTAAAAATAAAGAAAACCAATTTGCTAATTCTACAATTACCATACCGCTGTATAATTTCAAGGTTGAGGACAATCATGCTAGGGATATTTCAAATGAAAAATTCCCTTTAGGAGAAACAGTTACTTTACATGGTATAGAAAAAAATGCTGAATTTATTCCATATCTTTTATTCTTCAGAACGAAAACTCCTAATTTGGTAAATGTGTCAATAGATAAAAAAATAAATGAACTTATGGAAAAACTTAAATATAAATATAAACTTGAAAAAGAGGAATCTGAATATAGAAAAGAATATGAAGAAAAATCACCTAAAAAAATTCTGGAAGGAAAAATTACAAAGGTTCAACTTTTAGATGAGAAGGAACAATCGAATTTTATTTATACAAATAAATTGTTTATGGAAAAGATACAAGAGTTTCAGGCAGACTTATTGCTAAATGAAAAGAATACTAACTATGATTCATTACAAGAAATCGATTATGAGCAGAATGATATTAAATATAAGCTCATAATAAAACCGATAAAGGATAAAAGCGGTGCAATAACATACATCTTTTCAATGACTTCGTTGCAGCCAGTTGATGAAGCTGTACAAATGATAAAAGAGTATTATGTCTATATTATTATGTTTGTGTTGCTTCTTATTTTTATAGCTTCTTTTTACTATTCAAAAAAGATTGCAAGGCCCTTATTACAAATAAACAAGACAACCCAAAAAATTGCAAACTTAGATTTCTCGGAAAGGGTTCCAGTCATGTCAAAAGATGAAATTGGTGATTTATCTCAAAATATTAATTTACTTTCAAATACATTACATTCACATATTGAGCAGTTACAGCGAGACATCGAGAAAGAAAAACAATTGGAACATACAAGAAAAGAATTTATTTCAGGAGTATCGCATGAGTTAAAGACTCCCCTAAGTATTATGAAAAGTTGTATTTCTATTTTAAAAGATGGTGTTGCAAGTCATAAGAAAGAGTATTACTTTAAAGCAATGGAAAAAGAAGTAGATAAGATGGATGTGTTGATTGTGGATATGCTTGAGTTAGCAAAATTTGAATCTGGTACGTATAAAATGCAGATGGATGTTTTTTATATTGACCAAGCCATTCAGCATATTTGTGAACAATTATCTATGGAGATAACAAAAAAGCAATTACATGTTCACACACATCTTTCTGCAATTGAAGTCATTGCAAATTACCATCGTATAGAACAAGTACTCACAAACTTTATCACAAATGCTATTCGTTACACGCCAGAAAAAGAAAATATTATTATTTCTACAATAGATGAGCCAAGTCGCATAAAAGTTTGTATCGAAAATAAAGGTGCCCATATTGAAGAAGATCAATTAGATAAAATTTGGGATCGTTTTTACCGGGTTGATACAGCTCGTCAACGCTCACAAGGTGGAACAGGTCTTGGACTTTCCATTTCAAAAAATATTTTAGAACTTCATGGAGCTAAGTATGGGGTGCATAATACAGTTGATGGCGTGTTGTTTTATTTCTATTTACAGAAAAAAGTGTAGAACGGTGGTTCTACACTTTTTTCATTTATTTTGATGGTATCTTTACCTTTTCCTTAACATAAAGAGAATAGCTTCATTTGTGTCTAAATGTACAAAATTTTCGAAATAATCTGGTGAGTTCTGGTGCAAAAAGATGCTATTTTACTTAATACGTAGTTGTGCTTCAGCATCAAAGAAATGTACATGGTCCATGTTAAATACCAGTTGCGTTTGATAATCATTACGTGTATCTAAACGTACAATGAAGGATTGATGGCTCTGGTCCAAAAAACAAAGCCTCTTGCAAGTAATCTCCTAAACTAGGATATACTGATACTAGTACTTTAAAAAAGAACAGATTGATTTATGGTACCAGTCGGTCCAAAATCAAAAAGAATTCACCCATCAATTGTTTGAACTTGTAGCATAAGATACAAGTCCCTTAGGAATATATGCATTTTATTCTTTTTTGCACCAAAACGCTTACTACTTCCACGGTGTTTCTGTTTTATGCTCAATAACTTGTAATACGTTGGGCTCAATATCCTTTAACATTTCTTCCTTTGAACGGTTGCTTTTAGGAGTTTCTCCATTTTGTTCACCTTCAATTTGTACGTCAATCTGTGTGTTTGAAATCACATCAATCACTTGTTGTTTAGAAACATTTTTATCTGCCGCAATCTCTACAACAGTTTTACCTTTAGCTAATTCTTGTTTTAAATCTGTTGCGCTAATTTTTAATAAAGAAAATAGTTTTGCATCGTTTAAATAGAAATCAGCAGTATAATCAGGCTTCCCATTTGTAGAAAATAAACCTTCTACTTTAATACTTGGAGGTGTAGGTTCTCCTTGTAATACTGATTCAATTTCTTCAGAAGTTGGTGCTTTTATTGTTTTTTCTACCGAAACATTTTCAGTTGAGGCTTTTGTTGTTACTGAATCATTTTTTTCTTTTTGAGCTGCATAGGTACTACCAGCTCCTACTAATAATGCTGTTGAAATACCTAGTGTCGTTAATAATTTTGCATTAAATTTTGCCATATTATTTCCTCTTTTCCTTGTTTTAATATGTGTTACAAGTACAAATATAATTGAATCCTGTAAAGATGAGATGCAGATGATATAAAGCTGAAATGGATTTTTCGCCACAAATCGTATATCTAGTAGGGGTAAGGCAACATGCCCATCAACTTAAGAAAAGTAAACACCCCAAAAAGAAAAAATGAGCTGAATTCTCAAAATAACAAACTGTAGAGAAAGAGAATTTTCATTTAGGGGTTACTTCAAAACCTTAGCTTGGTGGACATGTATTTATCTTTAAAAATACTGTAAGTATAAGATTTTGTAGTCCTTAGCGTACAATTTTCCCAGTATGATATCGTGACCCTTATTATAAGGGTTCTTTTTTTGTATCAAAAATCTACAAATAAAAAAGATAAGATCGACGAGCACGATCTTATCTTTAACATAAGGGAAAAACAAAAGGCAAACACCATCTTAATATTTATAATATTATATTTTTTGTTAATTTTGAATATCAAAACCATAATTAACAAGTATATCTATATTGAGAAATTTATTACAAATTTAGTTGTAAATGTTTCAAATATCGAATGTAAACTTTTAGCCATTAGTTTTCATTCAAATCCTCATAAACATTAGGCTTAACCCAATTTTCCTAATATCCTCAAAATTAGGAAGAAAAGTATACATTTAAAATATGATAAAGTGAAACTTTAATCATTGGAGGTTTTATTCATCCCCCACTGTTTATTAGCCTTCACCAATCGGGCTTTTACGGGCAGTTAACCTCCCACCTAACTCCTTTGTTTTTACAAATAATACTCAAACATTTTTGCAAACTTTTCTTTCATTTTTTCCTTTATAGATAATGGATTGACGTCAGAGGATGTTACTCGCTTTGAATTTTGTAGGTCTACATTAATGAATGGCTTTATTTTTGAAATATAGACAGGGTCATGGATATAACAGTTCATTTCTTCATTTTTATAAAAGTATAGGTATTTATAATCATCATCGTATGTAATTTCAGGTGATTTAGAATTGCAAGAAGACATAATCAAGTCTTTCTTCATCATTTAAAGACTCTTTTAATACTCTACTTTGTTAGTTCAAGAAGAAATTGAGAACGTTGTTCTCCCTCATAACTTTTTGTAAACATCTGCGTAAGCTACTTTTAATTTCCCTCTGAGTTGCTCTTCTTTCTACTTTTTTATTTCTTATTAAATAATTTGATAATAACTCCATAAACTAAACTTACTTGTATCTCATAGGAGTGTATTATTCGTGAAAAAAATTTGGATATTCCTCATTTTTCTAATCATTTCTTTTTGTTCCACACCAATATCTATATATGCTTTTACAGATAGTCGTAAGGCGTATGAAAAAACAGGGAAGGTAATTTGGGAAGTAGATACAAAGGAAAAAATAGTTGCAATAACATTTGATGATGGACCTCATCCTGTTTTCACCCCTCAAATACTTGATATCTTAGCTAAATACAATGCGAAAGCAACCTTTTTCGTAGCAGGTAACAAAGTTAAAAGGTTTCCTGCTATTTTAAAAAGGCAAGTAAACGAAGGACACGAAATTGCTAATCATACTTATAATCATATTTATGATAAAAATATTACCGCCGCTAAATTAAATGCAGAATTAGATCAAACGGATAAAATTATCAAGCAAATCACTGGCTATAAACCAACGCTCTATCGTCCAGTTGGAGGCCTTCACAATGATTTAATTATTAATACAGCTATACAGAATGGGAAACTTGTTATTCTATGGTCATGGCATCAGGATCCTCAGGATTGGAGAAATCCAGCAGCTAGCAAAATTTCTAAATATATAACAAAAGGTATTAAACCCGGCAATATCATTCTACTCCATGATTGGAATGGGAGCGAATTTTCTCAGACATCTCAGACAGTTGAAGCATTAGAAAGTATCATGAGATATTTATACAGAAACGATTATGAATGTGTAACAGTATCTGAAATGCTCTATCGTTCCATAAAAATAATTCCCTCCCCCTTTGATTCTTTTTATCCATGCATATTTAAAGTTAGCGATTAACTCCACCGCCAAGTTGTTGTTCAGCCATTGCTACTAGACGTTTTGTGATTTCACCACCAACAGAACCGTTTGAACGAGCTGTTGCGTCTGCACCAAGTTGTACGCCAAACGCTTGTGCGATTTCATATTTCATTTGATCGATTGCCCTCTCAGCGCCGTGAACTAATAATTCGTTACGACTTCCGCTATTATTGTTTGCCATATTGTATCACCTCCTATGTTTTTAATATGTTACGAATCATGGAAAAATAGTAATTCCTTTTTATAGAAAAAGTTTTGGTTATGTATAAATAATGATTTTTTTCTCAAAATAGGGCTAGAAGGCATAAGAAAGAACAGGTACTATATAATACTTTCATAATAATGTTATGTTTAATTCCTAATTTTCTTTTGGCCTCTTTTTGATAACCCCAAATGATTGTTTTATTACCAAGAGATAAATAAAAAGTATATTTTGAGAAAATGTTAAAAGAGGAGACATGTGATTATGAAAGCTGTAACCTATCAAGGGCCAAATCAAGTACAGGTTAAACAAGTTGACGATGCAAGATTAGAAAAAAAAGATGATATTATTGTAAAGATTACTTCAACCGCTATTTGCGGTTCCGATTTACATTTATATCAAGGTAATATGCCCTTACCTCAAGGTTAAATTATTGGTCATGAACCAATGGGAATTGTTGAAGAAGTAGGTCCTGATGTCACTAAAGTAAAGAAAGGAGATCGTGTTGTTATCCCCTTTAATGTTTCATGCGGGCAAGCTGAGTATTTAAAAGTACCTTTTGGAAATTTCACTCCATTTGTTATACCGGAATCTTGCGAACTTGAGGATGAGTCCCTCCTTTTTTTATCTGATGTTTTACCGACCGCCTATTGGAGTGTAATAAATGCAGGTGTAAAGTCAGGGGATACTGTTATCGTACTTGGTTGTGGGCCTGTTGGATTGATGACCCAAAAATTTGCTTGGATGAAAGGTGCTAAACGCGTAATTGCGGTTGATTACTTAGATTATCGAATCAATTATGCAAAAAAGATTAACAATGTTGAGGTATTTGAGTTTACAAAATATCCCGATATGGGGGAACATTTAAAAGAAATTACACATGGAGGAGCGGATGTGGTCATTGATTGTGTAGGCATGGATGGAAAGAAATCACCTTTGGAGTTTCTTGAACAAAAATTAAAATTACAAGGTGGAACCCTCGGTCCTATTCAAATTGCTACAAAAGCCGTACGAAAATATGGAACTGTCCAAATGACAGGTGTTTATGGTGGTAACTATAATGCTTTTCCACTAGGTGCATTTTGGGTTAGGAATATTAATCTTAGAATGGGCCAAGCACCTGTTATTCATTTTATGCCTGAACTGTTTGAAAAAATAACAAAGAATGAGTTTAATCCAAGGGAGATTATTACACACAAAATTCCGCTTGAAGAAGCGAGCTATGGTTATCAAATTTTTAATAACCGAGAAGATAATTGTATAAAAGTTATTCTAAAACCTTAATACTAAGGTTCTTTCTAATCAGTTATTTTTAATGCTAAAGATAAGATTAAATTCCAAAATCTTATCTTTTTTAATTTGAAAAACAAACTAGAAAATTAAAAAATAAAGCTGAACAGGAGTAATTAAACTGTTCAGCTTTATCCATTACAATTTATTTTACATCTTACTATTTCTTAAATTATTGTAACGGCTGATTTACAGGCTGATAAATACTCGCTATAGCTTTTATTTCAGAATCTGGTGCTGGAGATAACGGATAGCAGCCTTGTTATAATTGGTGTTTTAATAGGATATGTAACACATGTTTTTATTCAAGAAGACATAAGTAAATCTAACCATGATCAAGTAAATACTTTCCAAGATGGGATAAACTCAAATTAAAGACAACCCTCATTAATTGAAGGTGTGAATCTAGGATACGGTACTACTAAAGAATATAATGAAAACGAAATGGAATCTAAACACCAAGGAAGTAATTAATAAAATATAACTTCTTAAAATAAGTCAACAGCCGGTTCCCTAACATACAAGGAACCGGTTAATTTATATACATGACTACTTTCCAGAATGCACCATCAATGATGGGGATTAAGAGAGTTGAGGTATAAAATCACAAAGCAATTTATTTGCAAATAATTAACCATTATAAATACACAGGATAAATCATAAATAAGGGTTCTGGTGCGAAAATGTCAAAACACCACAATCCATTGTTATTCAAAATAAAGCCTATTAATAAACTGTTTTAAAATTTGTGATGGATGCTTGTCCTTACCAAGTACCCATCCATACGAAAGTGGGGGAAGGTTGGGGACTACAAGTTCAATAGAGATAATTTCTTTTTGGGCATCTACTAGGTTATTTGCGAAAGAGTAATCTACGCCAATCGTAATGGCTAACTCTTGATGTACCGCATTTTGTATAGCCTGTGTATTATTTGAAATAAAAAGAATGTTCGCTTTTCCATACTTAGAAAGTAAGTCATTAATACTATCCCGAATATATTCATCATCATATAGGACTAAAGTCTGGTTCACCAATTGTTCTGGTGTAATTGTTTTTTCTAATGCAAGTGGTGAATTCTTATTTACACCAATAACAATCTTTATATCTAATAATTTTTCAAATGAAAAACAGGTATACTTTTCCCTCAACTTTTCTGATAATGCGATAAATCCAATATCAATCTTACCTTGTTGAAGATCATCTAAGATTTCTTTATTTCCCTTTTCATAAATTTTTATGTTTACGTACGGATGATCCTTTTTAAACTTCGCCACGAGATTTATTAAGACATGCATAGGCCCTGGTATCGTTGCAATTTTTAATTCCCCACTTAATGTATTGTTATAAATTTGCGCTTCTTCCTTTAATTCCTTCACTTGTAGCAAAATATCGTTTGCTTTCCGAATAATCGTCTTTCCTTCTGCAGTTGGAACCGCACCTAAACCACGTGAACGAGTAAAAAGCATCACTCCAAGCTCTGTTTCAAGGAGAGAAATAGATTGACTTATTGCAGATAAAGTAACATGAGATTTTTGAGCTGCTTTCGTGAAAGATCCGTTTTTTGCTACTTCAACGATGTATTCCATTTGTTCAAGATTCATTGTGGTATCTCCTTATTAAGTATTACTTAATTATTAGTAAATATATATAAATTTTAATAAATTTAAAATAAAGTTACAATACAGTTAATTATTATTTTTTAAAATAGTAACTTTCGTCGTAAAATTCTAATTTTGTTATTTGAAAAACAAAGGAGTGGAATAACGATGAGTATGAGAAGAGTCGCTGTTATTACAGGTGGAGCAAGTGGAATAGGAAGAGAAGCAGCTTTAAAATTTGCTGAAAAAGGTGATCAAGTTGTAGTTGCTGACTTTAATGAGGAGCTAGGATATGAAACGGTTGCATCCATTCAAGAAAATGGTGGTGAGGCAATCTTCGTTAAAACAGACGTCTCGAAATACGAAGATGTTGAGGCATTAGTAGAAACGACCATTCATGTCTTTGGAAGAATTGATGTTATGTTTAATAATGCTGGCATCGGATGCCCGACTCCTGTTTTAGATCAAGACTTGCGTGAGTATCATCGTATTATTAATGTCAACCAGCACGGCGTTACACACGGTATTATTGCTGCGGGTAAAAAAATGCGGGAATTAGGAATTAAAGGGGTGATTATCAATACTGCCTCTGTTTTTGGTATTCTAGCCTCTTCAGGTACTTTTGCTTATCATGCTACAAAAGGTGCTGTTATTATGATGACGAAATCAGCCGCGTTAGAGTTAGCTAAATATGGCATACGTGTAATAGCGATTGCACCCGGTATTGTTGATACACCAATTATTCAGGGGTATAAGGATCTAGGTCAAATCGAGGCCATGAAAGCAAAGATAATGGGTAATAACCTAACACACCCTCAACAAATAGCGGATTCTGTTTACTTACTTTCATTAGAAGAAGCAAGCGCAGTAAATGGTAGTGTTGTTATGGTTGATCAGGGATATGCATCTTTTAAATAAACATGAGCCATAAAACTTAAAACAGTTTTTTGTTTACTCTTTTTGTAATAACAAAATAATTCTATAGCTGATTATAAATCTAGTGACTGTAGGCATATGATACGTGTGAAATAGTAACGAGAGTCGGTTGGCCTATGGGTCTCACTAATTAATAATAGACTTTAAAAACTATTATGGATGCCATCGTTCATCACGGACCAGAGGTAGGGGGCTTTTGTTTCGCGATGAACGTGCTACATTTAGTCATTGCCGACTCGGCTGCATGAATTCGGGGGATGGTCTCCAATCGATGCTATATAAAGATGGAGTGCTACAATAGCTCTAATATTTAATGATGAAATCTATAATTATCAAGAAATTAAACTTCTTTAATTTAGGTTACTGTATATACACAACTGTAGTATCAATGATCATATTTAAGTACAAATAAATTACTTATAGATTCATGAAGAAGGCTCTGTTGCAAAGGATAAAAATAGGTAAGCGCGTATGGCTGCATATAATACGGCCATCGGAAATCGATGTTATTCATTGTACGTCAAAAGACAAAGTTTATTTGAAATTTGCGTCTCTGCTTATATAAGATTGGAGGCTGTATAGAGATTTGTCTGTTGATTAAAAGTAAGCGCTTAGAATTAATTGATAAGTTGATTCGGGATATAGAGGATATTATATGGACGGCTATAAGCATTGATTCATAGGGTTACAGAAAAAGGAGAGTGTTACACGTGGAAATAAAGGAAATACCGCAACTTAAAACAGATGGGGATTTTGGGGATTTACCACTATTTAATAAAGAGAAACCACTTCAATCTATATTGAAAATTAGCAATCAAATGGGTGAAATTTTTAATATCAAAACACCTACTCGAGATACTCACTATGTATCTAGTCAGCGATTAGTTAAAGAAGTATGTGATGAATCTCGATTTGATAAGAATCTAAGCCAGTCGCTTAAAAATGTACGAAGGTTTACTGGTGATGGTCTTTTTACAAGTTGGTCACACGAAAAAAATTGGAAAAAAGCTCATAATATATTATTGCCAAGTTTTAGTCAACAAGCAATGAAGGGATATCATGCGATGATGGTAGATATTGCTGTGCAGTTGATTCAAAAATGGGAACGTTTAAATGCAGATGAGCATATTGATGTGCCAGAAGATATGACACGGCTGACACTTGATACAATTGGACTGTGTGGTTTTAATTACCGATTTAACAGTTTTTATCGTGAGCAGCCTCATCCATTTATAATGAGTATGGTGCGTTCGCTAGAAGATTCAATGAATCGATTACAGCGTACGAATCCAAATGATCCATCATACGAAAAGGAAAACCTTCAACTTCAAGAAGATATTCAGTTCATGAATGAATTAGTGGATAAAATTATCGAGGATCGGAGAATAAGTGGTGAGAAAGGGAACGATCTACTTACTCATATGTTAAATGGGAAAGACCAGGAAACAGGAAAATCGTTAGATGATGAAAATATCCGCTATCAAATTATTACATTTTTAATTGCAGGTCATGAAACGACGAGTGGTCTATTGGCGTTTGCGCTTTATTTCCTAGTGAAAAATAGACACATTTTACATAAGGCGGAAGAAGAGGCAACCCGTGTATTGGTTGATCCTGTTCCAACCTATAGACAAGTAAAACAGTTGAAATATATTAGTATGGTATTAAATGAAACGCTTCGTTTATGGCCTACAGCGCCTGCTTTTTCTTTATATTCTAAAGAAGACACTATTCTTGGAGGGGAATATCCGTTAAAGCAAGGGGATGAGGTTACAGTGCTTATTCCTCAGCTTCATCGGGATAAGACAATTTGGGGGCAAGATATAGAAGAGTTCCGACCAGAAAGATTTGAAAGTATGAGTACGATTCCAGAGCATGCGTTCAAGCCTTTTGGAAACGGACAACGTGCATGTATAGGGCAGCAGTTTGCACTTCATGAAGCGGCCCTTGTACTTGGAATGATTTTAAAGCATTTTAACTTTTATGATCATACAGATTATGAGTTAAATATTAAAGAAACTTTAACACTAAAGCCGGAAGGGTTTACGGTAAAAGCAGTATCGAAAAGAATTCCTCTTGGTAGTATCCCTGCTCCTTCCAGTGAGCAGTCAGAAAAAAATGTTAGTAAAGTAATTAATAATGATCATAAAACGCCATTACTTGCACTGTATGGATCTAATATGGGAACAGCAGAAGGGATAGCACGTGATTTAGTAGATATTGCTCTTTCTAAAGGATTTGCAGCACAAGCTGCTCCATTAGATTCTTATGCGGGGTGTCTACCAAAAGAAGGAGCTGTATTGATAATTTGTGCTTCTTACAACGGTAATCCTCCTGATAATGCGAAAAAGTTTGTAGAGTGGTTGGAGAACG
This sequence comes from Bacillus silvicola, assembly GCF_050524305.1. Classification (NCBI taxonomy): domain Bacteria; kingdom Bacillati; phylum Bacillota; class Bacilli; order Caryophanales; family Bacillaceae; genus Bacillus; species Bacillus silvicola. The sequence goes on along the minus strand of NZ_JBNGVC010000017.1, from coordinate 131,135 downwards.
CATCTAATCATGAATTGGAAGGTGTTCAGTATGCAGTATTTGGTTGTGGTGATAAGAACTGGAACACAACATATCAAAAAGTACCTTCTTTGATTGATGAACTACTGGCTAAAAAAGGAGCTGTGGGTTTAACAGGACGTGGAGAAGGAGATGCAAGTGATGATTATGGTGAAGTTTATGAAGAGTGGCGTGAACAATTATGGAACGATATAGCCGATCACTTTAGACTTGACATAGAAGAAAGTGAAACAAGTGACTATACTCTTTCTATTAAATTTGTAGGCAGTGAAGCGGAAACGACTTTAGCAAAAATGCACCCTACTTTTACAACGAAAATTATTAAGAATGAAGAATTGCAACAACCATGTAGCTTAAGAAGTACAAGGCATCTTGAACTTTCTTTACCGAATAATGTAACTTACAAAGAAGGGGATCATTTAGGAGTGATTCCGAGAAACTATCCAGAACTAGTAAATCGTGTACTATCCCGTTTTCAATTAAATGGAGCTGATTATATTCATTTAACTGGTGATAATGCAAATTTAGCACACCTTCCTTTAAATCGCACAATTTTAATAAAGGAGTTACTGCAATTTGTAGAACTTCAAGAGCCAGTCACAAGAAATCAATTACGTGCAATGATAGCAAAAACGGTTTGCCCGCCACATAAAATGGAGCTAGAAGCACTATTAGAAAAACAGGTATATAAAGAGCAAGTTTTATCCCGACGATTAACTATGCTTGAATTATTAGAGAGATACCCAGCATGTGAAATGGAATTTAGTAATTTTATAGAATTACTTCCTGCATTGCGTCCACGATATTATTCGATTTCTTCTTCGCCAAGAGTTACTGAGAAAAAAGTAAGTATTACAGTTAGTGTGGTTGCAGACAATGCATGGAGTGGGAATGGAACATACAAAGGTATTGCTTCTACCTATTTAGCCCAGCTTAAAAAAGGTGATTCGATTACATGTTTTATTTCAAATTCACAGTCTGGCTTCGAACTTCCGAAAAGTCCTAAAACACCGATTATTATGGTGGGGCCAGGAACGGGAATTGCACCGTTTAGAGGTTTTCTGCAAGCTCGAAAATCAATGAAAATTAATGGTGAATCATTAGGTGAAGCGCATCTCTACTTTGGATGTCGTTCACCTAAAGAGGATTATCTATATCAAGAAGAACTTGAGCAAACACAGAAAGAAGGAATCGTGGCTCTTCACACAGCTTTCTCTCGAATGAACAATCAGCAGAAGATATACGTTCAACACCTAATAAAACAAGACGCTGAAAAGGTGATTAATTTACTTAATCAAGGTGCACACATCTATATATGCGGGGATGGAAGAAAGATGGCGCCTGATGTAGAAAATACGCTTATAAAAGGTTATTCTGATATTTACAATGTGAGTGAACCAGAAGCACGTGCATGGCTACAAAAATTAGAAGAAAAGCAGTATTATGTTAAAGATGTTTGGGTGGGATAATTAGGAGTTTTTTATTTTTAGATGATTAATTGTTAGGAACCTGTCAGTCAGAAATTGAATTCAACTCGGAAAATCTAATTGTAATTTAAAAAGCCTTACTACATTTCAAATGTAGTAAGGCTCTTCTTTTAGGCTCTGGTGCAAAGATAAACTAAAAGAGAATATAGCACATATATTTCTAGCGGAATTGTATTTTATGCTGTTAGCCCGAATAATTGATGGATAAATTTTTTCTGTTTTTGAACAGACTGATCCTGTAAATCAATCTGTTCTTTTTTAATCATATGCATGGCTTCTACTCCTGCAAGAATGGATGTAGCTGTGCTAAAAGACTTGAACCCTAACATAGAACGCACACGTTTTTTAATAAAACGATGATCTTGTTCCACTATATTATTGAGATATTTAACTTGTCTTAGCTTTATGCCTTCGAGCATATGTTTTTCCTCTTTTAGCGCTTGATTTGCTTTTCCATGCTGATCACATCCTTTTTTTAGAGTACTAGTATCAGTATGTCCAAGTTTTATAGATTTCTTGCACCAGAACCGGCTTGAGTTAATATGATTATCTGTATTGGTTAAGCAAAATGAACAGACTAATTAGTACTAGTATCTAAGATTTATTTAGGGCTAGCACCACATCGTGATCAAACTAACAAGACAAAATACCCCCAAAAACGAAAAAATAAGTTAAATTCCCATAGATAACTATCTTATAATTAATCATATAATTATTATATAATATAATGATATAAGGATATCGTGTTTAAAGGGGGGATTCAAATTGGTTAAAAACTTACCTTTACTAATAGTTATTTTAATACTTGGTGTAAGTTCTTCTACATTAAGTATGAATGGATACTTTTCTCCAGTTATAGAATGGTCTTTAATGATTATAAGTATTATTTTAAACATTACTGCAGTGATAGGTTTATCACTACACGTTCTTGTATACCAACCTATGAAAAGATTTGAAACAAATTTAAAAGAGACCTTCAAATAAAATAATTATATTTGTGGTAACACCACATCGCTATCGAGCTAAAAAAATGTATCCATAAAAAGAAAAATACGCTATTCTTTCTGTAGAATCATAGGAAAGGATGGCGTTTTTTTAGTTATATGGATATAAATTTATTTTAATTTGATGAGGGTGTGTTGTGCTCCGCTACTTAATAATCTGGAGGAAAGATATAAGTAATTGTAGATTTTAAAAAAAGTTTAGCTGGAAACTTATTTCTTTTATTTTTGAACAAATTTTATTTATTCTTATGTTTTACTACAATGATTCCCAAGATTATAGGTTTATAATGGTAAATATAGAAAAATGATGTATACGGAAAGGTGGATGGGGTTATGTTTATAGTTCTATTAAAATATGTGAAACCATTAAGTGAAGTCGAAGATTTTCTGGAAGAACATGTAGATTTCTTAGATAAACATTACAAAGGAGGCGACTTCATTTTCTCCGGAAGACGTGATCCTAGAATTGGTGGAGTTATTTTAGTTAATTCGGATGATGAGGTTACTGTTCAAAAAATGTTAACAGAAGACCCTTTTTATAAAAATCAAGTTGCTGAATATGAATTAATTAAATTTACGCCAACTAAGTATGCAGATAAGTTCTCACCATTTGTTAATAGCTAATTTAATTAATTTAGATTTGAGAATAAGACAGCCTGAAAAATGATTAAACTTTTTTAAATAGTAATTTTATATGTATATATTTATAACAGGTTTTGAGCAGCCTTTTTTCAAAATCTGCTCTTTCTATTTGTTCATTTATTAAGGGGATTAGTACTAATTTGATTAAACTTTATTTCGAATCAACAGTAATAGTTGTTGTGGGAAAAACAGGGGAACGTAATAAAATAAAAAATATTGATTACTGTCTAAAGGAGAGCGTTGTATGAATGTTAAAATAGACGAAAAAACAATTACAACAGATCGGCTATATTTGAGGAAAATAAGTTTAGAAGATATTAATGATATTTATAATATCGTAAAAAATGATACCGTCGGTAAATGGCTTGCAGCATCTAGAGGAATGACAATAGAAGAAGCAAAAATATATGTTGAAAAGTTCATAGATCATTGGAATCAATATGGCTTTGGTGTATGGGCAGTTTTAAATAAATGTACAGGGGAAATTATAGGGCATTGTGGCTTAAGATATGTAGATCAAAAAGAAGAGGAAGTTGAAATTATGTATCTTTTAGATCCAGAATTTTGGGGAAGAGGTTATGCAACAGAAGCTGCAAAAGCATCTATACAGTATGCTACTAACTCGATGGAAATTAAAAAACTAATTGCGAGAATTAAAATTACAAATGATAAATCAAAAAAGGTATTAGAGACCTTAGGATTCCAATTTTCTTATGATAAAGATTACCAAGGAAAACAACTATCACATTATGAAATAAAATTGCCGTCATAAACAATTTTAAGGACAGTATTCATGTAAATGTAATTAAATTCTCATATTCAATATTTATTTATGTATAAAAAGGTTAGTATTTTACTAGCTTTTTTATACTTCTTATAAGAATGCTGATGATGATTAATCAGATTGCTTGCTTAACAATAGCGAGCCTTTTTATGTATGTAAACCTTGGTTAGTAAGTTTATGTTGGCTTCTGTTTTCGAATATTATGTCATCAACGCTTATAATAAGATAATAATATGTAGAAAAGTAAAAATTTCGTTTAGGGGGTACCTCAAGACCTTAGCTTGATAGCGATGGGGTAGCACCACATCGCTATCAAGCTAAGATTATACAATGTCAAGTATAGTAGAGATTATTTCTTTTTTCTAAAAGCCAGGCTTAGAGAATTTAAAGGTTTGCATGCGAAATAAACCCTATCGGGTTTCATTTTTTGAATTAGGCCGCTTGATCTTCAGAAATGGTATAATTGTAAACGACACCTAATATATCAAAGACTGTTTTCTTCTCATATCTGTGAGATTTTCGCCCATTTTGCTGTAGGAGGTTGAACAGGCGAATGAGAATCTTTGATAATTCTTGGATGTCTTTCTGTATGGCTTGATAAATAAGAAAAAAATAATCTCTAATCATATATATGGCCTTATATTCACTCAGCTCTCGTTTCTTTTTCATAAGAAGTAATTGACGCATTTGAAACATAGTAGAAGAACAGAGGAGAATAGCGATCAGTTGTCCATACAAATGGCATTCTAATCTTTCTCGTTTTATCTTTTTACAATGGTGAATATGAAAGAATGATTTCCATGTTTTAAATAAAATCTCGATTTGCCAACGTAAAGAGTACCAATCATGTACTTGTCCCATCGGGACAGTATCTGTAGAGGTGTTTGTCATATATACATTGATACCACTGAGACGTTTACTACGAGGGGAATACTTTATTCCTTTCTTTTTCTCTCTTACAGCTTGATCTTGCAATCGTTTTTGTTGTTGTTCATCTGTAAGTCGATGAACAATTACACGAGTTGGTACTTTATCAGTCATTCCTACATAAGCATCGGATATTTCATAGGTTTGCCCTGGTTGGAGAGAGTTCATTAATGCCTCCATATCTATCTGTATATACTCTGTACCTTTTTTGATTCTTCCATCCTGAAAATAATCAGGTGTGAGATTTTTTTGATAAATACGTGTATTGGATTTAATACGAGAGATATAGTAAGCCTTTTTATCTTGTATATGTTGAAGATCTTTTAAATGAAAATACCCTAAATCACGGATACATAAATCATTTGGTGTTACAGTTGGAACACACAGAGAACCATAGGTTCGATCATGTTGTTTCCCTGGACCTGTATGGATATGTAGGAATTGTCCGCTTAATAGGTCATATTCAAGTTGAATTTTCATCCCAGCAGTATGGCTACATCCTCCAGCCCCAGGATAAATGGTTGAAAATATATCTGGAAGCTGAAATGCAGTGGAATCTAAAATGCGAATACGCTTGAAAACAGAGGTGTATGGAGAAGAAAGTGGCATAGATGAAGTTAATTTTTTATTTAGAAGGTTAGTCAATATATGTTGTAAAAACTGAACGGCTGATGTATTAAACCGTTGATTCAGTCCTTCTGTGGATGCTTCTAAACAGCTAGATAACTGAGCTAAAGAGGTTGTAGCGATATTTTGACTCATCCATATACATAAAGCGACTAAATCTTTTGCTTGGTATTTACTAGTTCGCTGTACAAAACCAACATCTCTAGCAAGATCCCGTAAGGTATTTGGAGATAAAAAACTTTGAATCTCTTGAGCAAATAGTTGTAATTCATCAGACACAGAAACAGACATAAAAAACGCCATCCTTTCCTATAATTCTACAGAAAGGATAACGCCTTTTTCGCTTTATGGATAGTGCAAAACCTTAGTTTTATAGCGATGTAGCGGTACCAAATAGCCGTTTAATAATTATTTATGCTACCTTTATCTATCTATATAATCAAACGTTAGTACTCATTTTTAATTGCTCTAAAAGATAATCACAGACATTCACAAAAATACATTGTTTTTTTAACTTAATAATAAGTATTTCAATTCAAATTCTTGATAAAAAATCTTAGTGATATATAGTTTAAACTCATCTAAATTAGGCTTTTCTGGGCTGTATAGCATATCTAAAGGAAGTTTAAATTTAGAAAATAAATGATCTTTTTGGGCAAAAATCGAAACTTCTTCTCTAGTTAATCGATCATGAAATGCAATTAAAATTTTTCTTAAGGCATTTACTTGTTCTTCTTCAGTTTCAGCTGAAGTTACAAAATAAAAAACAGGAAAATTCGCAAAAAATACAATAATCAAATTATTATAGAAATAATGATAGTGTGAAGCTTATAATTGAACTGGGTGATTAAAAGTGACTATACAAAATGAAAAGATAATTGATATCTGTGATAATCGCAGACTATTAAATAAATATTCACGTAACAGTATTCCAAGCGTAATCTTCATAGCAGGGTTAGGCGATAGCTATGAGACATGGAAAAAAGTCCAAGATCGAATATCGCAAAAAGCATCAACCTTTTCCTATAACAGGTCGGGTATTGGCAGGAGTCAAGTCGCATCCGTCCCCACGACTTGCTATGATCTAGTCGAGGAGCTCAACGAATTGTTGCTAGCGCTTGAAGTGGAGAAGCCCTATATATTGGTGGGGCATTCTTTTGGTGGTTTGGTCGCTAGATTATATGCCAGCCTTTATCCACTGAACATCTGTGGTATGGTTTTGGTTGACGCTGCACCGGAATATAAAGAACTTGCCTATGAAAAGGTTCTACCCGAAAATCTGCGTGCAAGAAATAGGGAATATTACGAGAATCCTATGTTGAATAGTGAGAAGATTGATAAAATACAAAGTTATAAGCAAATCGTTGATCATTCAAATCAAAGTAACCTCCCTCTTACAATTATTACAAGAGGTTTACCTGACAATGTTGAAGAGGGATGGCCATCTCAAGAAATATTGAAAATTGAGCAAAAACTCCAAGCAGAATTCCAATGGCTATCAACGTCAAGCAAGTACCGGATTGCTAGTCGAAGTGGACATTATATTCATCATGATGAGCCAGGAGTTGTTATAGAGGAAATTATGTTAATGTTGAAGGAGATGGGGAAATGAGCGATACAAGGATTAAATTGATGCTGGATTTACAAAGAATTGAGAAGGATGAGTATCAGTTACGCGAAGGTGAGCAGCATCAAGATTTCTTACCTTTGTTACTTCAATATATTGGCGATCCTCAGCCAGAATTACGGGATAACCTGATTTATTCGATGTTTTATATGTGGATTAAGGAAGAGAATAGATTCAGTGAAGAGGAGTTACGAAGCCTCTTAACTGTTCTGACTGATGAGAACCATTTGTTCTATAGTATTGGTAGCGAGGATGATCAGTCAGTTTTTACAAGGACGTTCTCTGCCTTACCTATCGCTTTGATTGTGCAACGCCACAGACAGAATCCATTTTTTAATCAAGCGGAAATTGAGCAATTAATGCATGTGATGCTCCGTTATTATAAAGAGGAGAAGGATCTGCGAGGTTACCTTTCAGTAGGAGGCTGGGCTCACAGCGCGTCTCATGGTGCGGATGTTTTTGTTGAGCTGGTGCAGTGCGAGGAGAGCAGCGTCGCAATGCTGCGTGAGGTTCTTGTCGCTATTTCTGGCATGCTTCATAATGGTAGACACATTTTTAGCGATGAGGATGATGAGCGGTTGGTAAACATCGTGGATACGATGATTGACAAAGAGTTACTTCCACATCAAGAAATCGCTAATTGGATTAGCGGCTTAGCGCAATGCTGCAATTTGCCGAGAAGTCGCAGTCAGGTGATTGCTCGCGTGAACAGCAAGAATTTTTTACGCAGTCTCTATTTCAGAAGGGGACAAGATAGCCGAGGGAATGAGCTTAACACGGTCATACTTGGTACTGAGGCAATATTGAACAAGTTTTCTTTCAGTTAAAGGGTTAGAGGGGCCGTCCCCATCGCTATCAACTTAAGAAACATATTCTTCCCCAAAACGATAAAATTAAACTTTTGTACTATAAAAAATATAGAATTTCCGTTTAGGGGATACTTTAAAATCTTAGCTTGATGGGCATGGGGTAGCACCACATCGCCATCAAGCTAAGAAAAGCAAATACCCCAAAACGAGAAAATTGACATCCCAGGTAAAAAAGTACAAGTCTTTTGTTTCGGGGCGTTATAAAGTTCTTAAGTTGATGGGCATGGGGGCCGAACAAATACGCAGAACTATGGATATTTGTGTTAAAGTTCGGGTTCTGGGCATAGTTTATTTGAGTTATAAGACAATTGGTTTTTTAGAAAATTAGCTAGATTAATGATTCAAAACTACAGGAACTATAGGAGTTGATGATGCTTTCGAATCTCATACAGTGGTTATTCAATACTCATTTTTATAATTATCTGCAATATTTAAATCTCTATATAAAACTTAAAAAATTTGTTCTGCTACCAATTCTGAAAGAGTTTTAATTCCGTAGTCAATTTCATTTAAGGATGCATAAGAATAAGAAATTCTTAAATATTGATCAGAGTGAAACTCATACAAATCTCCAGGGTGAACAAGTATTTTCCGACTTAAGGCTTTAGTAAAAAGCTGGTACATGGATATACTTTTATTTAACTTAAGCCAGATGAAATATCCGCCCCTAGGGATATTCCATGTACCGATGCTGGTAAAATATTTCTTTAATGCTTCAAGAGCAACATCTCTTCGGAGCTTAACATTTTTCCTCATTATATCGTTATGCTGATAATAAAGACCACTAGAAAATAGTTCTGTGATTACATTCTGGGAGAGTGAGCTGGTTCCATAATCAGTTTGCATTTTTATATCTGCCAATCTTTCAATGACTTTTTCTGATCCAACAATCCATCCAATCCTAAGACCAGGACTTAAATTCTTCGATATTCCACCAATATATAATACAAGTCCATTGTTATCAAATGCCTTTATTGGCTGTGGAGGTTGTTCATCAAACCAAAGCTCCCTATATACATCATCCTCGATAATGGGCAAACGTTCCCTACCACACGCATCAACAAGCGTTTTTCTTCTTTCAAGTGACATGACGCTTCCGGTAGGATTTTGAAAAGTAGGTATTGTAAAAAGCATTGCTCCTTTTCTCCGCCTATGTCGATCAATCAATTCTTTTATTTCTATACCTTCTTCATCCAGCTTAATTCCCGAAGGCTGCATTCCGAAGGATTGAAAGGTTCTAAGAGAGTATAGGTAGGATGGCTTTTCAACATATACTACTGAGTTCGTGTGCAAAAGGCCAAGGGAAATAAGCTGCAGTGCCTGCAAAACACCAGAGGTAATCAAAACTGAGGATGGATCAGCTTCTATTCCTATTGTTTTAAGGTATGTGCATACCTCTCTTCTTAGATGGATATTTCCGTTTGGTTCTTCATAACCTAGCGATCCCATAGACTTAGACAGTTTTTTTAGTACTCCCTGAATCATTTTGTTAGGTATTAATTCAGGGGAAGGTTCGCAGGACCCCATTCGGATGATATCAGGTTGGAATTCAGCCTGATTGATCTGCTGCATTATCTTTTGATTTGTTTGATGTAATCCCGAAGAAATATAGGGAAGCCAATTATGTGAATGATTAATGGACATTAATGTCCATGTATTGTTTATTACTTTTGTACCTCCACCAGCGTTACCGTTAATAAGGCCTTCAGCTGCCAGCTCTTCAAGGGCAGATACTACGGTACTTCTGTTTACACTGAAAATTTCAGAAAGTGTCCGCTGACTTGGCAATTTGAAACCAACCGGCCATTCTCCAGTTGCTATTTTGTCCTTTATGAAGTTAACAATCTGTATATTCAATCGAGTAGGATTATTTCTATCAGGTCTCCAGTTGATATCTAACATGAAATTCCTCCAAAATCATAGTACTTTTACCATATCATTTGGTTGGTTAAATAACAACCAAGGATGGTTGGAGACTTTTTGTTGTTGTTCAAATACAATTACATTAACAGATATTAAAATTTTAAAGGAGAATGATAACTATGGTACCAATAAGAATTCTAAGTGATAATGATGTTAAGAACATTCTTGATATCAAGAATACAGTAGCATGTGTAGAAAAAGCCTATGCGCTTAAAGCCAACAATCAGGCGAGACTATTCTCCATGGTATCTGAGGTGATTTTTGAGGGTAGGGCAGAAATGGATATTAAATCAGGGATGCTTAATGAAGAAGATGTGTTTGGATTAAAACTCGTTTCATGGTTTGGTGATAATAAAAATCAAGGACTTCCAGCTATAACAGGGATGACTATGTTATTTGATTTAAAGAATGGATTTCCTAAGGCAATGATCAACGCAAGTTATTTGATAGGAATGCGTACTGGAGCAGCAGGTTCAATAGGCGTGAAACACCTGTCAAAACAAGATTCAAAAACACTAATGATTGTTGGGACAGGGGTTCAGGCGATTTTTCAAATAGCAGCCACTCTGTCTCAAGTTCAGACAATAACCAAGGTATATATATATGACCCCATAAAATATGAAAATGCATCAAACTTCCAGTATTCAATAAAGACGGAACTAGAAAAAATTATAAATGATATCAACGATACTTATAATAAGAGCTGGAAACAAAGAATTGAGTCAGTTCAGTTTGTAGCTGTAGAAAATCCAGTGAAAGCTTTGGAAGAAATCGATGCAGTAATTACGATAACGCCTTCGCGAAAACCACTGATTTTTAAGGAGTGGATTAAGCCAGGCATACATTTCAGCTGTGTGGGGGCAGACATGACTGGAAAACAGGAAATAGATGAAAAGATCTTTGAGGTAGCTTCTGTATATGTAGATGATATTACACAAGCATCGACAGTCGGAGAAACACAAAGTGCTATAAGGGCTGGTATATTAGGCAAAAACAATTTGACTGAAATCGGACAATTCATACTTGGAAATGCGAAAGGACGTACAAGTGATGAAGAAATTACGATTTTTGATAGTACTGGCATAGCATTGCAGGATCTTGCAGTTTCAAAATATATTGTATCAAAAGCAGAAGAAATGAATGTTGGGACAATCGTGCAAATATAAAAGCGATATACAATTTGGAGGGATCATATTATGAAGTTAAAAGTTTATACATTAAATTCATTTGCAAAATCCATTGAGGGAGGGAACCCTGCCGGAGTGGTACTTAGCGCTGATTATCTATCAGATGAGGACATGAAAAAAATAGCAGGTATCATCGGTTTTAGTGAGACTGCTTTTGTCATGAAGTCAGACCTTGCTGACTTCAAGGTTAGATTCTTTACACCTAATGAAGAGGTTGATCTTTGTGGCCATGCAACGATAGCAGCGTTCTATACACTTTCAAGCCAAGGATATATTAAACCAGGAAAATATTCTCAAGAAACAAAGGCTGGAATTTTAAATGTAGAAGTAATGGAAGACCTATCAATTATGATGGATCAAAATGCTCCAAGCTATTATGAAATAATAGATAAGGAGGAAATTGCAGATTCCTTAAATATTACTATAGATGAAATGTTGGGGGATCTACCAGTGCAAATTGTATCTACTGGCCTTAGGGATATACTTGTACCGATTAAAAACTTAGATATATTAAATTCTATAAAGCCAGATTTTGAAAAAGTAACAAATATCAGCAGTAAATATAATACCATTGGTTATCATATTTTTACCCTTGAATCACTAAAGGGTTCAAATGCTCACTGTAGAAATTTGGCACCTTTATATGGAGTTCCCGAAGAATCTGCAACTGGTACATCCAATGGTGCCCTTTCATGTTATCTATATAAATATGGTAAAATCAAACCTGAACATGTTATTAATATATCTGTTGAGCAAGGTTACTCTATGAAAAAACCTTCGGAAATAGTTATAGCGTTAACCACTCAAGGGAAAGAAATTATTGAGGTAAAGGTAGGCGGAAAAGCATTGAATTTATCAGAAACAGAGGTTGAAATATAATTGGGGTCCCGCCACATCACTATCAACCTAAGATAAATTTATATCCATAATTCACAGAAAACGTTATTCTTTTTGTAGAAATATACAGAAAGGATGGCGTTTTTGTATGAAATTATCGATTTTAGATGAACTAGAATTGTTTTCTAAAGAATTACAACGATATATGTCACCTCATGTTTTAGAACAGTTAGCTAGAGAGATAGGGTTTGTTCAACGAAAAAGTAAATACCGTGCTCAAGATTTAGTGGCTTTATGTGTTTGGTTAAGTCAAAATATAGCTCATACTTCATTGACACAATTATGTAGTCGCTTAGAAACGAATACAGGTATTTCTATGAGTCCAGAAGGACTCAATCAACGATTTAATTCTCAGGCTGTGCAGTTTTTACAACAAATATTAACCTATTTACTCCACCAACAACTCTGTACATCTAATAAGATTTCAACTCTATATACAAACCATTTTCGCAGTATTCGTGTATTGGATTCTACACATTTTCAGATTCCAGATAAATTTGCTTCTACATATCAAGGTTCAGGAGGTAGTGGTCATAGTGCTGGTGTAAAAATTCAACTAGAGTACGATTTACTTAGTGGTCAGTTTTTACATGTTCATGTAGGGTCTGGAAAGCACAATGATAAAAATTATGGTTCTACTTGCTTAACGTCTCTTCAACCGCACGATGTATGTATACGTGATTTAGGATATTTTGATTTGAAAGATCTGCATACGATAGACGAGTGTGGTGCTTATTTTATTTCCCGATTAAAGCTCAATACTCGTATATATCAGAAGAATAGAGAGCCTAAATACTTTCAAAATGGAACAATAAAAAAACACTCTGAGTACGTCCAACTAGATATGGAGCAATTTATTGACCAATTACAGTCTGGTGAAACATATGAGATTCCTGAGATTTATATTGGAATGTATCAAAAACTTCCTGCAAGACTTATTCTGTATAAATTAACTGAAACGCAAATGAAACGTAGACAAAAGAACTTAGCTTCTAAAGAACACAAGAAGCAAATCACCTATAAAGAACGCAGTAAGCGACTTAGTGAAATCAACTTCTACATTACAAATATCCCTTCGGAATACCTACCAAGGGAACAAGTATATGATTTTTACTCCTTACGATGGCAAATTGAATTGATATTTAAAACATGGAAATCATTTTTTCGTATTCATCATTGTAATTCTGTAAAATTAGAACGGCTAGAATGTCATTTATATGGACAATTAATTAGTATCCTTCTTTGTTCCTCCACCATGTTTCAAATGCGTCAATTACGCCTCACCAAGAAGAAACGAGAGCTGAGTGAATATAAGGCCATATATATGATTAAAGATTACTTTCTACTTCTTTATCAAGCTCTACAAAAAGATACTCAAGAACTATCAAAAATCTTGCTTCGTTTGTTTAATTTTTTGCAGAAAAACGGAAGGAAATCTCATCGATACGAGAAGAAAACAGTCTTTGATATATTGGGTGTCATATACACTTGTTTCGTTACTCATAATCATGTAGCTTAATTAAAAAAATGAAACCCGTTAGGGTTTATTTGGTATGCAAGTCTTTAAAGAGCTTACACTGGATTTTTAGAAAAAAGAAAGGATTTCACATGAAATTAAACTTATATAAGCTTAGCTTGATGGGCATGGGGTCGCGCCCACATTTTAACGAAAATATACGCTAAGCGAATTTCAGCATAGAACGAGTCATCTTTTTTCTTAAAATAAAAAGATGACTCGTTCTATTTAAACTGCTGAATACTTAATATTTATTCCACTATTCATAGCCAACAACCGTACAAAATGAAAATATCCCTAACTATTTTCACGTATTTTTATTTTTTCAGAGGCAACTGTATAAGGCTTTTCTTAGTGCAAGTTCTCTTGGTTCATTGGCCATGCCAAATCCATGTTTGTTCATCGCATAAGCATAACCTAACTTTTCATCTGGATCGGCAAAACAGAATGATCCTCCTGCGCCTGGGTGACCAAAAGAGCTTTCGCTTCGCCCGAATTTCATATCTGAAAAGTGTTTCCAAAATCCCAAAGAATAGGCTATGTTTATACAATTCACATGATCATAATACCCTGATGTCGGAGGGATAGCTCTTTTCCTTAATTCATTTATTGTTTCTTCCCTTAATCCGAGAGTTTTTGCACCACTAGCAAAAGCACCATAAATTTTTGCCATTGCTCTTACTTGTCCCACACCATTTCCTGAAGGGAATTCTATAGATAAAATAGGACGATGATTAAAATTATTATTTGCTACGAATTTTTTTGGATCTACTAAACTTCTAGCTACTAATGACTTTTTATTAAGAAAACCAAGTAACATTTTTATAGGTAGCTTTGTCATCCCCTTAAGTAACTGAATGGGGTGATTTATTCCTTCAATAGTTGTTATTTTCTCTTCAGAAATATCTTTAGGAAGACCCATATAAAATTCTGCTTTTAGTGGTTCTGCTATTTCTTCTTGAAAGAAATCTTTTAGGGTCCGATGTTTAGGGTCTGTTCTTTTAATCATTTCTCCAATTAAGGTTCCAATTGTCCAGGCATGATATCCTTGAATTTTCCCAACCTCCCAAGCAGGTTTGCTTGCAGCAAGGGAATTTGACAGACGAGAGGTATCTAAGTCTTCTAACATATCAATTTTAAGTTCATTGAGAGGTGACAATCCAGCTTGATGTGCTAGAAGCTGTCTAACGGTTATGTTTTCTTTTCCATTCTGAGCAAACTCAGGCCAATATAAACACACTTTTTCATCATAGTTAATGTAACCTCTAGAATGCGCTAAACTTAAAGCCAATGCAGCAAAACCTTTTGTAGCTGAAAACACTTGAACAAGTGTATCTTTTTCCCATTCCGCACGAGTTTGTCGATCTCGATATCCACCCCATAAATCAACGACTGCTTCATTATTAATATATACAGAAAAGGCCGCCCCAACTTCCCCTCTCTCACTAAAGTTTCTAATGAACTCATTCTTTACCAGTTCAAATCCCGGTGCAACAAACCCATGAATTAATATATTATTTTTTGTTGCCATGTCTTTCCCCCTTTATTTAGTATAATCTGGTCTTTTATCACAGCTAACATTTATGTATTTACAAAATACGAATAATTCAATAAAATAAACCTATCAGATATTCGACTAAATGTCTATAAATAGTCAAATAAAAAAAGGCGGGGATACATTATGGCAAGAATTTCATCTGAGCAGAGAAAACAGATACATGAAAATCTTCTCTTTAAGAGTAAAGAACTGTTTATTCAATATGGATTCTCTAAAACTAGTATTGATGACATAGTAAATGCATGTGGAATTGCAAAGGGTTCTTTTTATTCATATTATTCATCAAAAGAAGAGTTGTTTTACGCAGTATTGCGAAAAGAGGAAGAAGTAAAAAATACAATTATTTCAGAAATTATGTGTGAGTCTCTACCTCCAAAAGAACTTTTAATTCGTTTCTTTGAATTATCTTTTAAAACTATAGAACAAAACCCATTTTTACAAAGTCTTTATCAAAGAGGCGAATATGATCGAATTGTGAAAAGACTTCCTAAGGAACTTCTAGATAAACATGCAAAGGAAGATTTAGATAGTTCTTTAGCATTTGTTAAATTTCTACAGGAAAAAGGCGTTACAGAGGATGATCCTGAAGTACTTATTGGCCTTTTTCGAACAACCATACTTATTCCATTACATCGACAAGAGATTGGAGAACCGACTTTTTCGAAGATGATGAAAAAAATGATTGAATGTTTATCAGATGGTCTAACAAAACATAAGTAGTGAATTTCATTTATTATACATTTGCTGCTTTAGGGCTTCACTTTTCACTTCCAAAAAAATTATGATTCAGAGGTGTATGCTTTCATATCAAAAGTTTAGTACTCTATTTTATAATCGAAAACATTTATAAACGCTTGTTAAGTGATTACAACCTTTATTAACTTCTTAGCGTACAATTTTCTCGAAATGATATGGAATGTAGTTTCAGTGAAAGTTGATGTAGATACAAAAGAAGCTAACGAAAATATTAAGGTATTAACTTCTGTAGCTAAGGATTGTGTTGAAGCGTTAGAACGATTAGAAAAGAAACTAGGAAGATGCTATGTCTTCTCCAATCCTCTTTAGAGCCATCACTTCAGTAATCGCTTTTTGTTCATTTGAATAAAAGGATAATTATGTTTTCTGTTGAATGAATAGATTGGGAAAGGTGGAGAATTTATGCAATATGGAGAGATGTTGAAAGAATTAGCCGAAGGGGGAATATATACCGAAAAACAGATTTCTAATTTGTTATGCAATAATAGAAAGGAATTAACTATTTTATGCGATTCTGTAAAAAAGTTCGGTGAATCTGAAAAAGAAAGATTTCAAGTGATGGGTAAATATGAAATATATGTTCATAAAAATCAAGGTCACTCTTATCAAGCACCATCAAAAAAGACAATGGTTTATGTTATAGAAAAGATTTAAAAGCATCCAAAACGGGTGTTTTTTCTTTGCTATATAGAAATTACACATTAATGGCCAAAATGGACATTTGATGAGGTTATAACATGTATATAGGAATTACTGTATTAGGCGCTGTTGTGTTCGATTTAGCGTCTTATTTGTTGTTAAGGGATGATAAAGGGTAACAAAATAAACGAAAATAGAAATAGCTAACAAATGTCTGTTTTTATAATTTATAGGTGAACATAACTATACCTTCATTTTTTATATGTAAATTATTGCTGATTATAAGTATATGTCTGTCTGTAAGAATGCTATATTCTTCTCTGTTTACCTATACCTATATTTTCACTAATTTATTATGATATCAATGTTGATTTAATATGTTTTATATAAAATGAATAAATGGATTTTTTGGGGCATAAAACACAATGAACTATTCTTTTTTATAATTCACATAATTTTCAAAATTAAAATCTTTGTTTGTTAATATTTGTTATATAATATAGCTAGGCAATAATCTAAATGGTTTCCCTGTTTTGTATGTTGAATTAGTTTGTTTTGCCCTTTTTTACACTATCTGAAAAAGAACTTGTAGTGATTCCTACAAGTTCTTTTTGTTTTTGGGGTTAAATGTGGATTCGAAATAAAGTTACGATTTTTTGAGGGGGAAAAGTAAATGTTTGTAAAGACAGAACGATTATTGATACGAAAATTTGAGTTGGAAGATTGGCAAGCTGCCCATGAGTATACATCAGATATCAATGTTATGAAATACATACCCGAAGGGGTTTTTACTGAAGAAGATACAAGAAACTTTGTGAATGAAAACATTGGTGAAAATGCAAAGAACTTTCCTGTGATATTAATAGATGACAATACCCTAATTGGTCATATTGTTTTTCATAAATATTTTGGTGAACATACTTATGAGATTGGTTGGGTGTTCAATCCTAAATATTTCAATAAAGGATATGCTTCTGAAGCAGCAAAAGCTACTTTGAAATATGGGTTTAAGGAAATGAAATTACATAGAATTATAGCTACATGTCAGCCACAGAATACCCCATCATATCGAGTGATGGAGAAGATTGGAATGAGAAGAGAAGGCTATTTCAGGAAGTGTATACCACATGGTAATGAATGGTGGGATGAATATTATTACTCTATTTTAGAAGAAGAATAGTGTCTCAGAACGCATCATTTAAATCAGAATCTCTTGGCTTATAAAATCGTTAAAACGTGGGCGGTACGCCATGCCTATCAAGCTAAGGTTTCATTACACCCTCAGAACGAAATTTTTAGGCTTTCTTGTAATGAAAAAGCTTATTTATCGTTTTGGGGGTGATCTGTTTTCTTAGGCTGATGGCAATGGGTACCGCCAGCATTTCGGAAAAACCCCGCGCTAAGAGCATGCAAGATTGTATGTAAAAAATCGGGAGACATAGGGAACTATGGGGGGCCAAAAGGCACGCCAAAATAGGAATGTATAAAAAAATGCATAGATCCATAGAATAAAAAAGGAGGTTCCCTTATGAGAGTAGGGGTTCCTCCTTGTCCTTGCTACCAATAATAGAGCGTTATGTTAACTGGAAATGTATGCGATATTCATAAAACCCGGACTGCTCAATTTGTTATGATTAAAAAATTATAGTTGAAATTCTTTCTTTATAATCTGAGCTACTTCTGTAGCGTTTATATTCGTATTATTGATTCTTATATAATTTTTCTCTGTAATTTCTCCTTCTTTTGAATTCAATCTAAGACTTTCAAATGTGCTTAATAAATTTTGTTCAGATTGTTCAATATTTCTTTTCGTTGGCTTATGTTCAAGTCGATTAGGTGTTTTATTCCGTTGAAGTCTTTCTTCTATATCAGCTTCTAGTTCAACGAAATAAATATCAACTCCTTGAGAACGAAAAATATTACATATGCTTTCAACATCATCCCAATCTTGCTTTTCATTAAACGCCCATACGTATGTAAAAATCATTCCATAATGGTCACTTTTTGAAAATGATTGAAATATTTCTTTTCGAAAAAGATGTGTTAATCGCCACATTTCCGAAGAGAACCCATACAGTGGCTCCAATAAATCAATTGTCATATGGTTATGAAATAATTTTAAATCAGTTAACTTTGCTAGTTCTTGTCCAACTGTCATTTTCCCAACTGCTTGTGCCCCAAATATCAAAACAAATTTTTTCATCGGATTCCCTCCACTAAGATATCAATTGCAAAACAAGAGATTCTATAAATGTATCACAATCAAGATGTTCTGTAGAATCTAGATGATTTTCTCTTCTTTGTATTTATAAAAATAGCTGTCTTCCGATAACGATAATTATGTGAAATATGCTCTTTTTATAATAACTATAAGAAAGGATTTGTATTTAATGGTATAATATGGTTTATATTTTATGGACTGGAGTTGAATGAGTAATATAAATACAAAAGGTAAAATTAAAAAAACAAAAAGAAAAGTATTAATAATTGTACTTTCCATGTTAGTAATTATAATTGGATTTGGATATTGGAAATTCTTTAGTTTGCAAGGTGTTCCAAAAGGTGAATTAATTCGAACAGTGAAATCCCCCGATGGAAAATATCTCATTAAGACTTATTTTCATAATGCAGGATCATTAAGTGCGGATGCTGTTAGAGGTGAATTAGTTAACCTTGATACAGATTCAGAGGAAAATATATATTGGAACTATCCAGATACGGATCCATATATTGAATGGGTAAATAAGCATAGTGTTAAAATTGGAGATCAAATTTTAGATATTTCACAGAAAGAAACTTATGATTGGCGTGATGATGATAAGCACGTTAAAGAAATGCCTAAACAATTTATTAAATAAAACAAGACAAATAAGATTTATTTAATAAATTGTTTAACTATAGATAGGATTATGTGAATGAAAAGTCTCTTTAGAAGTGAACTGCACCCCAATTGTTAGACACGACTAACAATTGGAGGTGCAGTTTTTTTATGGCTAAATTTTCTTCAAAAGAAAAAATACAAGCAGTAAAACGATATTTAGAAGGCCCAGAAGGCGGGACAAGCATTGCTAAATCTATAGGCGTGGATCAGCGGGTATTTTATCACTGGATTAGCCGATATGAATATTCCGGTGAAAAAGCTTTTGAAAAACGCTATACATCTTACTCTACGCAATTTAAACTAGACGTACTTAACTATATGATTGAAAATAGGACGTCTATTAGGGAAACAGCGGCAATTTTTAATATTCCATCTTATGAAACGGTTCGTAAATGGAAAGTAGCTTATGAAACAGAAGGATTGGATGCCCTACAACTTAAAGAAAAGAGGCATCCGTCTATGAATAATAAAAATCACAAAATAGTGAAAAAGCAATTACCAGTCGAAGGCTCCATTGAAGAACTCCAAGAGGAGTTAGAAAGGTTACGTATGGAGAATGCGTATTTAAAAAAGTTGAATGCCTTAGTTCAAAACAAACAGAAGTCACAAAAAAAGACAAAGCGCAAGTAGTTTATGAATTAAGGCATCAATTTCCGGTACAATCACTTTTAGTGCTTGCCAATATTCCACGTAGCACATATTATTATTGGTTAAAAAATGCCAAACGTCCGGATCCAGATGCAGATTTGAAAGTATTAATTCAAGCTGTTTATCATGAACATGAAGGCCGTTATGGTTATCGCCGTATTCGTGATGAACTTACTAATCGTGGACATAAAATAAATCACAAAAAGATACAACGCATTATGAAAGAATTAGGATTAAAGTGTTTGGTCCGTATGAAGAAATATCGCTCTTATAAAGGAACTGTTGGAAAGATTGCCCCTAATATTTTAGAACGTAATTTCAAAGCAGAAAGGCCAAACGAAAAATGGGTCACGGATATTACGGAGTTTAAATTATTTGGAGAGAAATTATATGTATCGCCAATGTTGGACTTGTTTAATGGTGAAATTATCACGTATACAATTGGTTCAAGGCCAACCTACGCCCTTGTTTCTAATATGTTAGACCAATCCTTTGAACGCTTAACAGATGAGGATGCCCTCCTTATTCATTCCGATCAAGGTTGGCACTATCAAATGAAAAAATACCGTGATTCTCTTCATAAACGTGGTATTACACAAAGTATGTCTCGGAAAGGGAACTGTTACGATAACGCAGTTATCGAAAATTTCTTTGGTATTATGAAATCTGAATTTTTATATCGAAAAGACTTTAAGAATATGGAACATTTTGAACAAGAACTAGCAAAATATATATCTTACTATAATCATAAGAGAATTAAGGCAAAATTAAAGGGTATGAGTCCGATACAATACCGGACCCACGCCCAAAACGCTGCCTAATGAAATAACCATGTCTAACTTTTAGGGGTCACTTCAAAGATCTAAAGGGACTTTTTTTAGGGGGGAAATTAAGATTTCAACCAAATTTTTGCTAGTTGAGATACTCCTTTTATTATCTTTTCTTCACATAAATTACCCAATCCAAGTTGAATATGTGGATATTTTGGTATATGTTTCGAGAAATATATTGAGCAAGGATAAACTGCAATTCCGTGTTCATATGCTCTTTCAATTAGCATTTTTTCACTCATTTTTGTTTTAACTTCAATAATAACGAAAATTCCGGAGCTACCACCTTTTATTTCAACATAATTCTTAAAGTGTTTTAGTAATTCCCTATTCAATAGATTCATTTTACGTTTATACAAAGTTTTCATCTTCCTTAAGTGTGGGTACCAATATCCTTCATTCATAAAGGTCGCCAGTGTTCTCTGATGAATAGATGAAGAGGTTTGCTCAAGCAAAGGGAGTATCTTTTTATATTCACTTACTAGCCTCCTAGGCAAAACCATATAACTGACACGGATAGAGGGTAGCAGTGCTTTTGAAAAAGTTCCTAAATAAACCACCCTATCATTAGAATCTAAACTTTGAAGAGACGGTACAGGTTGATGGATGTATCGAAATTCACTATCGTAATCATCCTCAATAATATATCCTTCCACCCTTTTTGCCCATTGAATTAACTTTAATCTTTCATTGACGGGGATAGTCACTCCAAATGGAAAGTGGTGAGTAGGAGTGACATATAAAAGTCTAGAAGGCGACGTCAAAAGGCGATCGACTTGGATGCCTTGCTCTTTTACCGGGATCGGATCAATGATAAATGACTGAAGAGCAAATAGCTCCCTTGCCACATTATATCCAGGGTCTTCTACTGCTAGATAATGATAGTCTTGCTTTAGCAACAGCGACAAAAGTAATAACAAGTGTTGTGTGCTACTGCCAATAATAATCTGTTCAGCAGAAGTATTGACCCCTCTTGATTGAAACAAGTAATCTGCTAGTACCTTTCTTAATTTAACATCGCCTTGTTTTTCTCCGTATGAAAACATGCTAGAGTCTTTAACGATTTTGTTTGTAAGCATTCTCCATTTTTTTAAGGGGAAGTTCTCTTGATCCACTGTTCCAATCTTAAAGTCAATAGTTTTCATGGCAGTTTGATTTTTTTTATGATGCTGTTCTCTAATGGGTTCATAATTAAGCATCTCATCCGATATAGTGGCCTCTACAAAAAATCCCTTTTTGTTCTCACTTCGAATATATCCTTCCGATCGCAATTGTTCATAGGCTACCTGAGTTGTGTTTCTGCTAACCTCTAATTGGAGGGCAAGTTGCCTAATCGATGGCAACTTTGTATTCCTTTCTAATTTACCAGATAAAATCTGAGTACGTATGTATTGATAAACTTGGTGGTACATAGAAGTGTTACTTTCTCGATTGATATTAAATATTAGTTCATTCATCATTGAAATACCTCATCTGTCATTTGTGTTTATTGTAAACTGTACCTTTTAGAAATGACAGTATAAATGAATAATGAATTTAGAAAATATTTTGATCTGGGAGATAACTTATGACAATATTTATGTACATATTTTGCTTGATTGTATGGGGACTTAACTTTATTGCAGTAAAAATTCAAGGAACTCCTGTCAGCTTGGAATTATCCTTAACTTATCGTTTAGTTATGACAGCCTTTTTATTTTTGATTCTTGTATGGTTCCTTCGACCAAGAGGGATGCCAACAAGAAAAGATATCCCATTTGTAATAGTTTTTGGTGTATGTAACTTTGCATTAAGCTATTTATGCCTTTATTACGCCACAATTTTGAGTTCTGCAGCAATCGTAACATTGGTTTTTTCATTAAAGGTGATTTTGACCCCGATTGCTCTCCGGGTTTTTTTAAAAGAAAAGTTACATTCACGCATTTTGTTTGGGGGGATTTTTGGTGTATTAGGCGTATGTATTCTCATCTATCCGAATTTGAGCAACTTTCAAGGGTCCAATGACATAAAAGGAATAATGGTTGCGATCGTAGGTACGCTTCTTACCGCAGTAGGTGATGCCAGCTCGGCACGAAATGCAAGTCACAAGGTGAATCCTATCTATGCAAATGCCATTGGATTTACAGTGGGCAGTATGTTGATGGGAATAATTGTATTATTTCAAGGGCAAAAATTTATATTTCCAACATCGTTTTCATACTTATCTGTGTTGCTATATTTAACTCTGGTTGCTTCATTTCTAGCATGGTTATTCTATTTGAAGCTTGTAGAAAAAATTGGAGGAGCTCAAAGTGGCTATATGGTTGCACTTTTCCCGGTAATTGGAGGGATAGCTTCCGTTTTAATCGGTGAGTCAGATCCATCATTGTATTTGTTTGCTGGTTGCTTTTCTAGCTGTATTGGCGCTGCTATTGCATTAGGGTTTGGAACTCGGAAGCAAAATGTGAAATTACCTCTAAAAAGAGCTAATTAAGAAGGAATAAGTCTTGTGAACTTGAAAATAGAGCTCATTTATTTGATTCTCAGGTTGTTGACCAAGAATGCATGAACACTTAAACAAATGAAATATAGACTATAGGGGTTTATGAACCGAGATCTATATGTATCTCGATTTTTTCTTATTAAACTAACGGAACAGATTAGCATCAAAACAATATTTCGTGTTATTGCAGTAAAAGAACGTTGATTAATGGTTTAAATTAAGTAATGATTGAACCAGTTAAAGAGTAGATAATGGGTTTCAATGTTATTTTTATGTTTAATAATATGCATTTGGACATCAAGTAAACAAGTCCTATAAAACAGAATCATTTATTTTTACCAGATTGTTAGTGTACAAATACAAGAGAATCGAGATCGTTTGTTTTGCTAGATTAAAGCAACGCCACATCTATATGGTTGAGATGTGTTACGCCTTCTAATCCGAGAATCTGCTTTATAGAACGTGTCCACGATTTATATTTTACTTCATATAATATTTATTTAGTTTAATTTTTATGAATATGTATAATTACATAAAGTTTATGAGAAAAAGAGAGTATACTTTGATATTGTGTAATAAAGATAAGGCCCACCTACGGAAATAGGTGGGCTCTTTAACGCATAAAGAAAAGACACTCCTCTTGAAGTGTCTCTCTCTACTTAATCTACATAAAACTTTTCTTACAGCACAAATATATCTGGGTTCCCACCCAATTTATATTTTACTACATCTCTTTATAAAGTTTAGTTAATTTAATGTAAATTTTATAAAGAAAAAACACTCATATAAGAGTGTCTTTTTCGATAGTTTTTTAGCAGAAGCAAGAAGCTCCAACTATGATTAATAGAATAAATAATACAACTAATAAAGCAAAGTCGCCGCCACAACTACTGCAACTACCACCAAAGCCCATTTTAATCTCTCCTTTGAGTAGGAAGGGAAAATTAAGGTCACTCATGTATTTTAATGGATTCACTTTACCTTATGTTTTTACGTATTAATTGAGCAGGTCCTTTTGAAAATAAAGAAAAGACACCCTAAGATGCCTTCCTCCGACTTGAACCATCTTAATTTTAAATTATGTCAGGAAGTAAAAAAAAATATAAATTGTTAATAGGGATACAGACTTCAAAACAAAAAAGTACGTTAAGTAAACTCTTATTCAAAAGTTTACTTTCATATTAGAAAAGGTTAGCTCCTCACTTCACCCCACCCAAAAATAAAGGGTAACTCAATTATCAAACTCATATAAAGTTTTAATCTTGTCTAAACACCCATTAGGATATACAACTGATCATCTATTTTTCTTTACATAATCTCCAGATACAGTCCATATCAACTATAGATTCTTGTCTTATGCTAAATGTAATCAAAAAGCAAGTAGATAAAGATAATGACTAAAACATTAACTCTAGATACTTTTTTGATGAATATTACAAATAAACAGGAGGTAATGAAAAATGATTAAAACATTATTAGCAGGAGCACTTTTAAGTACAGGATTAGTAGCGGGAGGTGCAGTAGGTGCAGATGATGCGAAAATGGACAATTTAAAATCAAATGAAGATAGTTCAAATCAAGTAATTACACAGAGTGCAGATGGAACAACGTCTTTCTCACAAAACTTTGATGCACCTAAAGATGCAGTGCCAGCAACTCCTAAAGGAGATGCAAAAACTGTTGAAAGAACAGAAGGTACAGGTTCTCAAGAAGGAAAAATGGTACCAACAAAAGAAGGTACAGATTCTCAACCTGGATTTAAAATGGGAGCCCCTGAAAAACCAGAACATGCAAAAACTGTTGAAAGAACAGAAGGTACAGACTCTCAAGAAGGAAAAATGGTACCAACAAAAGAAGGAAATTAAATAATATATAGTCATAACGAAGAGCATCCAAAAAATGGTGCTCTTTTTATATGATAGGGATCAACTAGTTTTACTGAATATAGAACTGTAGCAGGAATTGAGGCTAGAGCATGGTGTTTGGAGCAATAGTTTTGGTGGTAACGTTAGAACACAAACATTTTATTAGAGATTTTTTAAATTTACATACACTCTAGATAGACTACATATTAACTTCAGATACTTGTTTTATGATACAAGTAATCAAACAAAAGGAGGGCAATGCAAAATGATTACAACAGTATTAACAGGGCACTCTTTTAAGTACAGGAGATTATTAGCAGGTGGAGCAAATGTTGAAGATGTACAGACAGATAAACATATTCCATATGAAGAAAATGAATTGCAGCAAACTTTAGAAGAGTACGATTCGAAGAGGTTTGAGTTATAAAAAGAAAATAGATACATAAAGTGAAAATATATAAATTGACAAGAGAAAAGCACTTTGTGTATATCACAGGTGCTTTTTATTTTCATTTTGATATAGGACTTGAATTAAACTTTTATACTAAAATATATACGGCAAAAAGGGGGGAGTTCATTGCACAAAATTATGTATGGAATATTAATTTTAATGTATACTTTGTATTCATTTTTTGTAAGCGATGGAAGTGAAGTAAGGTTTATTATGGTGTTAACTATAGTACTTATCTTTTCTGTGATTTTAGAAAAAGGAAATGGAAACAAAACGACTGATTAAAGGTCGTTTTGTTTCCATTTTTTTAGTTGGCTATTAAAGTCCAGATGTTTTAGGGGTACCATCACATCGCCATCAAGCTAAGGTTTTGAAGTACCACCAAAACGAAAATTCACTTTCTCTACAGGTAGTTACTTTGAGAAGTCAGCTCATTTATTTCGTTTTGGGGGCGTTTATTTTTCTTAAGTTGATGGGGATGGGTGGGACCCTTTCCTTGTTTAGGCCGGATATCCGCCTGTTGGCGATGGCCAAGCACTAAATAATCTGCGAATCAGCACAATTTCTCCTAAATGGTAGGAGTTGTGAGATGCAATATTGCGTAGTACACCGCCCGGGGTTTCACCAGGCCATTCCTCCAATGTTTTGTCCAATTGAACAGTTTGGGCAATCGTGCATGCCTGTTCAATCCCCTGAAGAAAATACTGAATAATCTGTTTCCACTCTTCCTCACTGCCAGGACATTCTTCTTCAGGCCAGCTCTCTTTTACATGGGCAGGCAATGCAGGCTTCTTCCCCTGAGCGGATAATAAGAGAAAATCTTGCCAGTAGGTCATGTGTTTCACTAATTGATAAATAGAATAAGGCTGTTCCTCTTTGCGTTTTCCCGCAAGCGCCGCGTCTATATCCGACAAAGCATTCTTGATGGGAAGATGTCCTCGTTCTCCTCTTAACGATTTTACTAATGCCTCGCTAAACGCATTATTTAATTGCTCCATAATAACTGACTCCCATCCTGTTTTATTTTCTAATTTTCTGATTTTACGATTCCGTCTCTTTATATGCACTAAAAATATAATAGAAGATTTACGACCATTAAGAGAAAACAAAATAAGGCAAAAATAACAAGAATCACTGACTTTTTAACGTACAGGAAATCGGTGATTTTTATTCAAATAGTACCTTAACGTACAATTGTAGTAACAGATAAATCAACAGTTCGAATGACAACATCCAGGTCTGCGTTAATGTCAGCCACTTTTGATTTTAGCTTTTCCAATCCCTCCTGAATTTTCTCCAATTGATTTTATTGTGGATGAACTATGAGTTGATTATAGTGATTAGAGTAAACTCTAAGTCAAGAAAAAAATAATGAAAAGGATAGTTAGTCCATTATGAGGGCTAACTATCCTTTTCATTTACTAAAGTAAACCTTGATGAATAAAATAAATCTCGATGTAAACTTTTAAATATCAGTTCACATTTGAAACCTTTATATTATTGAGTTTATCGCAATTTACCCATTTTCTTCGAAAGCTTAAGTTGTACCGCAGGTACCATCTTAATGTTAATAAGATTAGTCCAGGCTGATAATGTTTCCACTTGAATAGGTTTTGCTTTTCCATACTAATCACGTCTTTTTTAGAGTACTAGTATCAGTATGTCCAAGTTTCAGAGATTAGTTACATAAGTCATATAGTTTTTGCACCAGAACCATAAAAGTAAGTCTATGACCTATTTTTACACGTATCTCGGCTGTTCCCTATAAGAGGCCAAGTAAATAGTAGACAAAAAAGCGACCAATTTCAATTAGTTGCTTTTTTGTCTTTATTGTTCCACCAATCCCTATTCTTCAATTCGATTGGATCAGTGTAAAATATTCCTATTTTATCATCAGTATGTTTTGTTTCAACTTTCAGACGATAAATGCTAGGAGTTACAATCTGTCCAAATATCAAAATTTTTATAATAGTTAACTGAAAAATTTGAATGATATCATTTTTTTATTATTAGCTTAATAGAGATGTGGTGGTATTCCTATTAAATGATTTTCACAGCAGAACTGGATTTGAAATATATTCACCTGAAAAATCAGATAAATGATGATAAATAGAAAGAACATTTAATTATTTATAAAAGTGTACCTTTCGAAACACTTTTATAGAGGTATCGTGGATTCTTTAGATGTATGAAAATAAAAACTGTTCGAAAATGTATTAATAATGGAATGTGAAGCCAATCATCCCTAAAGTGATTCCAAAAGAAAAACTTAAGACTATTCAAATTCCAACCCTCTTATTGATGGGCGTAATGATTGGTACCATGATACCTCAAACCGGATTATATATCATTGTAATACTATTAATGATATTGTTTACAACCACTTGGGTTACCATGAATCGACAAATTCACAGTCAACCTATAGAGTAGAATCTGCTCCCTAATTTTTGGGTGTGAGGCAAGGCATGGAGAGAAGAGTATTTCCTAAAAAAGTGCTCCTAGATAAATCTAGGAGCACTTTTTTGGATTTAGTTACTGGTTTTATTGGATGGTGAACACCAGCAGTTAGATAATAACTTATGAATGTGAACTACTCACCACTTAGCAAAGTTTGAAGAGGGAGCTTCTTAGTTCCACGACGAAAGTAACCTTTCGTCTCCCTGAGCTTTACTTCGGGGTGTTTCACCCCTAGATGTCCAACGCTTGAGGAAGGAGAATTCTTTCGGGGAATTCGTTAAAACATACTCCAGCCTTCTTGTGCGGAAAGTAGTTCTAGTATTTTAAAACCAGCTATACTATTTCCGTTAGCATCTAGAGCGGGTCCAAAAATACCAATTCCCATTTCTCCTTTTACGCATCCGAATATCCCACCGGCAACCCCACTCTTGGCGGGTATTCCGACGCGAATTGCAAATTCACCAGATTCGTTGTACATGCCACATGTGACCATAAATGTTTTACAAATTTTTGTTATATGTTCCGGAACGATTTGTTTTTTTCTATATGGATCATATCCATCCATTGCAAAAATCAAACCAATCCTTGCTAAATCAATGCAGTTTACCTCAATTGCGCATTGACGTGTGTATAAGTCCATTAACGCCTCTACATCGCCATTGATAATGTTATTTTGTTTCATATAGTAGCAAAGAGAACGATTCAAGTAAGCTGTTTCTAATTCAGAGCCGGCTACTTTTGAAGAGTAATTAATCGTAGGATTGTCCGTAATATCACGCACAAAGGAAAGAATCCGTTCCATCTTCTCGTCATTACTATCCCCTGTTAGTATACTTGTAATCGCTAGTGCTCCTGCGTTAATCATTGGATTGAGTGGTTTAGAAGGGTTAGCTGTTTCTAGTTTTATAATAGAATTAAAAGGGTCACCAGTTGGCTCCATTCCAACTTTAGAAAATACATACTCTTCGCCACGCTCTAAAAGTGCAAGTGCAAGCGTAATTACTTTTGAAATACTTTGAAGGGTAAAAAGCGTTTGGGAGTTCCCAGCATGGATATAATCTGTTTCTTTATGATAAATTGCAATCCCTAAATCATCTGGATTTGCATTTCTTAGTTCTGGGATATAAGTAGCCAGTTTCCCTTTTTTTGTATATGATTGTACTTGCTCTAGTAATTGTTCTAAGTTATTTGTTTGAATACAGTGCATAACTAAAACGTCCTTTTCCTTTTTATTAAATGTATTCTCTCTAATTCATCTGAAGGTTAATAAAATTTTTGGTGAAATGGATAGATATTGTCTGAAATATTATAAACGTGCAAGTTCATAATTTCCTATTTCCACAACTTTTTAGTTGTGTTCATATAATCTGTATTTAATAAACGACCTGAATAAAGGTGCATCTTCGGTATTCTAAAAATTGACTCCTCTGTATTTAAGAGAAGATTTTTGTTATCCAATCTTTTCTTGGGTGCTTTCGCTGTTCCAGCATTCAGTATTATTTAAATTAGGAATATTAGTTGCATAGAAAATCGGATCTTTTCCGGCTTTCTTTTGCCTTATATAATCTTTGAGGGCGGAGAAAGCATATTTTCCAAGGAGGATGATTGCAATTAGGTTGAAAATGGCCATAATCCCCATGAATAAATCTGCAATATCCCACACAATTTTAACCGTTGCTATAGAACCTAGCATTACCATACCAATTACCGAAATACGATATATCAGTAATAATGTCTTACTACCACTTAAGAACTCAATGTTTGTTTCCCCATAATAATAGTTCCCAACGAGAGAACTAAAGGCAAATAGAAAAATAGCTATTGCTACAAAGGTAGGTGCCCATGGTCCAATATGAGTTTTTAATGCTTCTTGTGTTAATTGAATCCCATTCAGGTCTGTAGCATTGTGCATATCGGATAGAAGGATCATAAATGCAGTACAACTACAAATTATTAGTGTATCCGTAAAAACACCGAGCGTTTGAATAAATCCTTGTTTAACAGGATGTGTAACATTGGCAGTCGCAGCTGCGTTTGGCGCACTTCCCATGCCAGCTTCATTTGAAAATAAACCACGCTTTACTCCTAGAAGAATCGCAGCACCAAGCCCTCCGCCTACAACTTCCTTAATACCAAAAGCATGCAGCAAAATTTCTTTGAATAAAATAGGAACTTGCGTAATATTTGTAATAACCACAAATAGTGCAACACCAACATAAAGAATCGCCATAAATGGTACAATCATTTCTGCGACACGAGCAATCCGTTTTACGCCTCCAAAAATGATTAGTGCTATCAAACCTACTAGTATACAGCCGACAATTTTAGGGTCTAGGTTGAATGCGTTTTCAAATGCTAGCGTAACCGTATTCGCTTGAACAGCATTAAACACAAGACCAAAGCAAACTGTAATTAAAATTGAGAAAATAACTCCCATCCAGCGTTTATTTAATCCTTTTTCCATATAGTAAGCTGGACCGCCTCGAAATTTATTTCCATCTTTTACTTTGTATATTTGAGCAAGTGTACTTTCAACAAATGCAGAAGCTCCTCCAATTATTGCGATAAGCCACATCCAAAATATTGCACCGGGTCCGCCGGTGGAGATCGCAATGGCGACACCAGCTAGATTTCCTGTACCAACGCGAGAAGCTGTACTCATGCAAAATGCTTGAAAAGAAGAGACTCCATTTTTTTCTTTTTGTGCTTTACGGGTTGAGGAACTTGCACCATCACTAAGTAAGCGAATCATTTCCCCAACATAGCGAAATTGTACAAACCTTGTTTGAATTGTAAAATAGCATCCAACCCCAATTAAAAGAGCAATTAGGATGTAACCCCATAAAAATTCATTTGTAATTCCAATGAATTTGTGGATGGGATTGATTACATCTTTAATAAAATCCATATGCTTACTCCTCCTTATTCTAATGAATATATATTTATCTAAAAAGACGTGGATTCAGTATGACAAAGAAAATAAGCGGAAACATGATGTGCAAAGATTATTTTATCTTTTCCGACAGAATACTTCCTCCTCAATTTGTGTGAAGGTGTGATAGCACCAGCAGGTAGGTGGGAGATAAATGTCGGATGGCGTAAGTCAAAACGTTTGCTACCATATACTTGTACAGATTGCTCTTTGAAAACTGAAGATATGAGGTTGGTTGCAGAAAAATCGTTGCAATCGTAAAATCCTCAACGTTCCATCGTCCCACGCTTGCCGAAGTTGCGAAAACCAAGCTAAAGTAGGAAGCGTGATGAGTCAACGTACAAGACACTTCAGTTCTTACCGTAGGAACTACGGGAAGAGCCTGCTAAGATAACTGGTGGATATATTGATGTTCGCAGGAATCCCCCACTTCAAACATCTCGTAAGAGTGTTAAGTGGGGGGAGTTCAAAGAAGCTACCATAATGTTATTACCAGGAAAAATTCAATCCCGATACTATTTTCGTTTATATATTTTCTTTTTGTACACGAATCAGACGCCCCTTTAGAGTTACATTGTTCCAATGATTACAATTGCCTTAATGATTTTAGGTAGTAGAACATTGTTTAGTTCTTCCTGAAATCATCAAACCAATCAAACTACCAAGTAAGGCTATTAAAATCCATCCTATTCCTTCATTGTATAGAGGAACGTATTGCATGAAAGTAAGCAACGAGTCACTAGCAAGTTCTGCTGTTTCTAATCCTTGTACTATACTAATCAGTAATGCTCCTAAAACTGATCCAACATAGACAGCCTGCTTATCTTTTATAAACCGATCAAAAAAAGCGAGGATAATTAGCACAATTGCTACAGGATAGATAACAATTAGGATAGGTAGGGAAAGTTTAATTAGCATAGACAAACCAAGGTTTGATACTCCAAAGCTAAATAAGCAAATAATTAAAATGATTTTGTTATAAGAAATCTTTGGAAATAGTGTTGTGAAAAATCTCCCACATGCTGAAACGAGTCCTACAGATGTAGTTAAACATGCAAATAACATTGTAATTCCTAATAAGGAAAGACCATATTGACCAAATAAATGTTGTACTACATTTGTTAATAACACACTTCCGTTTTCAAATGTGCCAAATGTTTGAGAAGTAGCTCCAATATAAGCAAGTGATATATATATGATAGATAATCCAAGTGCGGCTATAAGCCCTGCTACTATAGTAGATTTAGCAATGGATTTTTTATTTGTAACACCTTTTTCTTTTATAGCGTTAATTACGATAATTCCAAATACGAGAGCAGCAAGGGCATCCATTGTTAAAAACCCTTCAATAAATCCTTTGAAAAAAGGAGATTCCTGATATGAATCAGAGGGTGTTGAAATAGATCCAACTGGTGAAGAAATTGCTTTAACAATAATAATACTAATCATGATTAGTAACAGCGGGGTTAAATATTTTCCAATTCTATCTACCAATTTAGAGGGATTTAAAGATATATAAAACGTTATACCGAAATATATAAAAGTATATAGTAGTAATATATACCATTGATTTTGCATGGTGGTACTTAAAAAGGGGGCAACTGCCATTTCATATGAAACAGTGCCTGTACGAGGAATGGCGAAAAAAGGGCCGATTGCTAAATAAATGATTAGAGGGATAATAACACCACAGGCGGGGTGAATCCTACTAGCAAGGGTACTAACATTTCCACCAAAAAGGGAAATAGCAGCGATGGCTAATAATGGAAGTCCAATACTACTCACAACAAATCCCGAAATTGATATCCAAATATTTGTTCCAGATGAATATCCTAATAATGGAGGGAATATCATATTACCCGCACCGAAAAATATTGCAAATAACATAAGTCCAATAGGAATTGTTTCTTTAAAAGTTAACGATTGTTTCATAGAGCACTCTCCTTTTATTTGACGAAAAATGTCGAAATTTAAGTTTTTTTCATTATAACATATGAAATTAGAAAATACAGAAAAATAAAAATGAAAAAAATTCCTTGTTTTACTTAAAATACTATTTTGAATAAAATGATATGAATACTCAAATTCATTGTGCTCTCTTACTATAATTATAGAAATATCTTTATACCGAACATTATTATATTGAAATTTAATGTATAAGTTATATTTATCTTGTATTTTTTATCGCCTTCTTCTTAATAATCTGATTTTTTGAAAAAATAAATGTGTTTTATCAAATATCATGTTATTATGGACAGGAATTGCAGAAAAATCGACATTTTTCGCGAAAAGGAGGGGTTTTATGAACTGATTTTTATCAATAATAGTAATTTTAGAAATTTATTTTATTGCATTTCTTGCACTACGCTCCTGTTTATAATCTTAATCATTAGTTCAATGGGATGTCTATTAACACCTAAAATGGCTTCAAAAAACAGATGTAAGTTTTTAAAATCTGTCTATTCAGTTTTTCAGAAAAATAAAAGGAGTGAGATACGTGGATTCTTTCATAAATTGGTTAAATAATCTTATCTGGAGTCCTGCATTGGTTTATTTATGTCTAGGAACGGGGTTATATTTTTCAGCCCGCACGAAATTTCTACAGATACGCCATGTGCGCGAAATGATAAAGCTTACTTTTCAAGGAGAAAAATCCGAAGCTGGTGTTTCTTCATTTCAAGCATTAGCTCTTTCTTTATCAGGACGTGTTGGAACGGGTAATATCGCTGGTGTTGCAACAGCGATTGCTTTTGGAGGACCAGGAGCCGTGTTTTGGATGTGGATTGTAGCTTTCTTAGGTTCAGGCTCAGCTTATGTAGAATCGACACTGGCTCAAATATACAAAACTAAGCATCGAGGTCAATTTCGCGGTGGCCCAGCGTATTACATTGAAAAAGGATTGGGAATTAAATGGTATGCAATTTTCTTTGCTATAGCAACCATTCTAGCAACAGGAATACTGCTTCCAGGCGTACAAGCAAATAGTATAGTCTCTAGTTTAGAAACAGCTTTTGGTATAAATACATCTATTTCAGGTGTCATATTAGTTATAGCATTGGCACTTATTATTTTTGGTGGGGTTAAACGTATTGTTAATGTTGCACAGGTTATTGTGCCGTTTATGGCCGTTGGATATATTCTGGTTGCCTGCGTAATTGTGTTTATGAATATTGAAAAATTGCCAGAAGCATTCATGTTGATTTTAAAGAGTGCATTTGCATTAGAAGCTACTTTCGGAGGGATTATTGGGTTAGCGATTTCTTGGGGTGTAAAACGGGGTATTTATTCAAATGAGGCTGGACAAGGAACTGGCCCACATGCTGCTGCGGCAGCTGAAGTGTCACATCCGGCTAAGCAAGGTCTTGTACAGGCATTTTCCGTTTACATTGATACATTATTTGTTTGTTCAGCAACAGCGTTTATGATGATTATTACGGGTATGTATAACGTATTTGATGTAAGCGGAAAATCGTTTATTGTGAATAATTTGAATGGGGCACAACCGGGCCCTGGATATACACAGGCAGCTGTTGAATCAGTATTCCCTGGTTTCGGAAATAGTTTTATTGCGATTAGCTTACTATTTTTTGCTATTACAACCATTATGGCATATTACTATATTGCCGAAACAAATATTGAATATTTAAACCGATATAAAGATCGTCCGTGGATGTCATTTGTATTAAGATTTATTTTTCTAGGAGCTGTGTTCTATAGCTGTGTAAAAAGTTCTACGACTGCATGGATTTTGGGTGATATTGGTGTTGGGATTATGGCTTGGATTAATATTGTTGCTATTTTATTGCTACAAAAACCAGCACTTTTAACTTTAAAAGATTATGAAAGGCAAAAGAAAAAAGGCAAGGATCCTGTATTTAATCCGCAAGGATTGGGCATTAAAAATGCTGATTTTTGGGAGACTAAATACAAAAAGGATAATGAAAAAAACGCTTCATGAAATCCTAGTGTGAATAGATAATATAATAAGGAATAAATATCCAACAAATAAATGATGATTTTTCTGAAAATATTTGCTAGTATTTAATTATAAAAGATTGGTATCTTTTTTCTTCATGTTTAATTGATTCATATTCTATGGTACCCTGCCTAATATGAGTCTCTAAGTAAAAGGAACTAGTATAATACTAGTTCCTTTTACTTTTTTATTATGATTAAACCAAGATAGTTACTATAACATCACAAATGATGGTTTATGGTGTTTTTATATGCCTAAAATATTAGTTTTTTTGGGCTAGCTTGATAGTAGTGTTTTGAGGTACCCCCAAAATTAGCTTTTTTGTCTACTAAGATAATGAGTGATTATGCCAACTCCACATGAGTATGATATATGTCATTTAATTGTGGTGAAATTTAGTTAATTCATTATTTTTAAGGGGGATGAAAACGTCTATATAGAAAGGATCAGCAGCTATTTGTATAATCGTCTCTTGATTAATTATTATGAATTGATTTTGCTGCAAAATGTAATTTATTTTAGTTTTTACAATGAGGGCCACCATATTAAGTAAATAGACCTAGGTATAAATTCACTCAAAAATACGCCATCCTTTCCTATGATTCTACAGAAAGGATAGCGTATTTTTTCATTTCAGGTGGGATTTTATTTACCCAGCTTGTGATAGGGCACTAAAATTATCGTTATATTTTAGTGGAATAGTTAAAAAATTGTAATCGTTTTCTTCTTTTTAAAAATTAATAACATCATACTAAGCGGTAAAACAGAAAAAGTTGATATTATTTTGAATTTCTTCACCGCTCATAATTATTTTTTGTACATCTGGCAACGCTTTGATTCTGTCGATCCGCATGGTACCTGAAAGGTATATTTTATAATGGTTACTTGATATATAGGTTTTGAAGTGTTCTTGATGTAGCTTTACTTTATATGTGATTCCTTATTTTCACATAAACACTTACTTCATAGTTTCTTTCTGTTGTGGCCGATAAAACGTATCTACCAACCGATTATACTCACTTCTTGAAATTTCTTTATTATACAGTTTAATTAATAAATCTTTATGAGCTTTCGAAAGCGCTATTTTGTCAATGAATTTTGGGTACATATATTATTCTCTCTCCGTCTGATAAATTATTATGTTCCATTTTGCCTACTTCCCTTGAATATTATAATGAAATAATAAATATAATGCGAAGGTATTCCAATCTTTCATATCAAATTTAATTTTTCTATAGAAGAAACTTATCCAAAATAGTGAAATCATTGGGGTTCAATTTATGAAAATAATTGGCCTGAAAAATACTTTTTATAAAATAATATGAAGAAGTAAAGTAGCATTTCTTATAGGAGCATTGCTACAAAAAGTAGATGAAAAAATTATATGAAATTACTGTAATCCCTATTATTGAAATAGTATTTGAAAAGGAGGGAAACTCAGTTTGAAGCCAATGGGGACATAGCTGTTTCAATTACTTTACTAGAGAAAAGTAATTGTTAAGTATGCTTGATAGATATGAGAACCATATGAAGCATATATCTATTAGGTATTATGGGAACAAATAAGTTTATAAACTCATTTAACCAATTCGTAGCTAGGCGATAGGAAAATAGAATGGGTATAGCTGTATTATTCTACTAATATTAGGAGCTTTTGCTTTCTTTTCTCTACTTGTTCTTGTACTGTAATCCTATTTAACACGTCTTTTTCTCCTTTGAATACGATTGAGGATGTAGGTAGTCTTTAGACTAATACATTTATTGTAACATGGATATATTGAGAAGGAATATGGGACAGATTTAATGAACTATAAATATAAAATACACTCGGGAGGTTTTTATATGGAAAAAATAATTACAGTAAAAACAGGGGATTATGTCCAATTTCCTTATCGTGACAATCCTTCCTTAAAATTAACTGGATATGTGGTAAATGTTCTAACAAATACAATTGTTGTAGATGTTTCAGAAATACTCCAAATTCAAGAAAATGAATTAATAGAAATTCGTCAAGTTGTCAAACATGGCTGTTATGAAAGGATTAGTAAGCATGGAGAGAAGAGTATTTCCTAAAAAAGTGCTCCTAGATAAATCTAGGAGCACTTCTTTTTGATGCAGTTACTGGTTTCATTGGATGGTGAGCACCACCAGTTAGATAATAACTTATGAATTTAAGATGCACACTTTGTAAACCCTCTCATCTTTTACCTGTTAAGAAAGTTTGCAACAGAACCTAAAAATAAATATGAAAATTTGTGTTAATTTATTAACTTTAATATGATTTTTCGCTTCAATTATAGTATTGGCAACATAATTTTACTATGTTTAAAGAGTATATATAAAGATTTAAGATGATAAACTATCTTATAAAAGGCTATTATCTAATTATTTATCTGAAAATTGCGAAAAGATGTGTAGATAGATATTATTGTAAATACATATATAATTCATTTTAATTTTCTGACATTACTTATCGGGTGTTCTTATACTAGTCTTTGGTGTATATTACGATAA
Source organism: Bacillus silvicola (assembly GCF_050524305.1). Taxonomy (NCBI): domain Bacteria; kingdom Bacillati; phylum Bacillota; class Bacilli; order Caryophanales; family Bacillaceae; genus Bacillus; species Bacillus silvicola. The sequence continues at coordinate 93,638 of NZ_JBNGVC010000017.1, read as the reverse complement.
AAAACAATGTACGGTGTCAGTATTTAAAAGGTTATATATCATAACTTAAAGGGGGAAGAAAACTATGAAAATGAAGAGTAAGATGATCATGACAACAGCGCTTGCAGCTACGTTAGCTACAGGTGCATTACCTACTACATCGGTGTTTGCTGCAGAAAAAGAAGCTCCTATCCAACAAAAAGAGTCACAAAGTAGTATTCAACCGTTTGCACAGAGTAATTTGGAAACAGCTGTTAATGCTGCTTTACATGGTCCAGAAGTCAAAAAAATCAAAGTATTCGATCATGAATTTAATGTAAAACCAATTGAAGTTGTAAATTTAGCTGGCGGTAAAAAATATGTTAAGGGACAAATTTCTCATCATTTGAGTTTTCGTCCAGATGATCAATTTTATTATGAGTTTACAGTACAAGATGGAAAGGTGATAGATAAGCCTGTATTTAATATTGATAGGGGTGGTTTTACACCATTTGTGGCTCCGCTTTTATCAATTCTTGCTGCGTATAATGGAATCCCAGTTAATCCAAACGATTTAAACTCACTTGGCCAACAGCTTGGAAAAGTTATAGATGGAAGCTGGGAACAAGCAGCACAATCTATTGCCACTGTAGTTAGTTTAACTTTTAATGAGTAGAAATTGAAGGGGAAATAAGTTATTGTTTAGTTTTGCAGAAGCCCATTTTTCGTAAGCATCCTTGTTATAAAAAACTTTTATATAAATATAAACCAAGTATTAACACATCTGCTGTATTTTCTTAATTTGTTAACCATCTTGTCTATCATTATATGTCACAAAATAGGAGTCTTGTTTAAGACTTCTGTTTTGTTTGTTTAAAAAATGAGTGGCTTCGATTCTTTTTAAAATCCGTGAAGTATGATGAAGAATGGTGTCTTTACATGTCTAGGGTTCAACTCTATGAAATTTGTATATGTATGAATCTGATGGTTGTTGGATGAACCACTATGGCCCTTCAAAATTTCAAGTAACTGACCGCTATCAAAAATATTTTCAAGCAGAAAATTTCATTATTCTGGGAAAAGAAGCAATGTATATTGTAAAAAAACGTACCTTATTTTATGAGACTAATCTATTAAAAGTTAGGAGAGATATAATGAAGAAAATAAAAATGAAAAACATCTTAAAAAGTGGAATCCTTACTTGTTTTACACTTGCAAGTTTATGTACGACTTCTACAGTATTTGCTGATAGTCATCCAGGTTATTCCTATGAATCCAATATAGGCTATCAAAATCCAACATGGATGTCAAAACTAGAAGATACAAAAAGAATAAGCGAAGTATCTATCCCGGGGACTCATGGTTCAATGGCTTTACATGGGGCAAGTTTTATTGATGAAAATTTGACAAGAAATCAAACAATGACCCTATCTCAACAATTCAATGCAGGAATTCGTTATGTAGACATGCGTGTTAAACGTGTAAAAGATTCTTTTGCGATGCACCATGGAATTGTAAATCAAAAAGCAATGTTTGAAGATGTATTAAAAGAGACAATTCAATTTCTAAGAGATAATCCTAAAGAAACTATTTTAATGCGTTTAAAGGAAGATACTGATCCTGAAAGTGGCTCGCTATCATTCGAGGAAATATTTAAAAATTATAAAGAACGTAATGCTTCCTATTTTTGGGATCCGAATTCTGTACCATCCTCAGAAAAAAATAATCCTAAGCTAGGAGATGTTCGAGGGAAAATTGTAATATTACAAAATTTCTCGGCATCTCAAGAATATGGTATTAATTATGAATCTTTGAATACCCAAGATAAGTTTGAAGTTGGCACTGGACCAGACGGAATGTATGAAAAATGGAATGCGGTGAAAACCCATCTTCTAAATGCAAATAATAACTTTAACAATGGTAAGATCTATCTCAACCATTTTAGTGGCACGGGTGGTGCAGCAGCATTATTGAATAATTGTTACCCTTGGTTTGTTGCAAGCGGAAAAGAGAGCAGAAATACTAATAGTAATCCAAAACTGATTCAAAAAAATGTAACAAATGAATGGAGAGATTTCCCTCGAGACATAAATGGACAAGTATTTTATGGGGGAATGAATACACTTGGAACTGATTTCATACAACAAGGTGGTATTAAGCATTCTGGTATTATTGCTGCTGATTTTCCTGGACCAGGTTTAATAGATAGTATTATCAGATTAAATGGGATAGACTCAAGTGAAAAAGAAATATTAATTTCCCAAATTTCTTCTGAATCGAATCCATTATCTGGACAAAAAAATCGATCAAGTCAAAACTTTAGCATTAATAATTTACCTACAGGAACAAAGGGGTTAAAATGGGTTATCGAGCCTACAGAAAAAGATAATGCTTCTACTATTTCCTTCAATGTTATGATCGATGTTTCTCTGGGGACGGATTCTGTTCGTTGGGGAAACATTTCGAATGGGTCTAAGACTGAAGCATATACAAATTCTAAATACTATATTGCAAACCCAAGTGGCGCAACTAACAAATTTACAGTGAAAATATACGCTATTACAAATTAAGGTTGTATTGTAAAGTTTTTTAATAAGGGTAAGGTTCTTTAAACTACTCACCACTTAACATCCTCGCGGACTGTTTGAAGTGGTGAGTAGTTCAAATCAAAGCATAGTGGAGTATTGCTAGCTATGATCCGTATTCAATTTATGCTACGAACCTTATGGTAAACATGTACTGTCAAACCAGTTAAAAAAACAGGAAATAATATGTAATTATAAAAACTTATTGAAAACGCTAACATAGTTGGCTATAATCAGGGTATAAAACTTCAAATGGATTGTGACTGTTCGGCAGGCAAAACCTAAATTATGGTGAAACCAGATTTTGAAATACTGGATTCTAATTAATTTAGGTTTTTTTATACTCTAAAGTATGTAGCTGCTGCTGAGCAATCAATATCTAAAAACCTAATAAGGTGATGATATATGCTCATAAAAAAAGTTTTTAATAATAATGTTGCTTTGGTAAACCGAACTGGAACAGAAATGATTGTCATGGGTAAAGGAATCGCTTTTCAAAAAAAAGTAGGTGAATATATTGATGAATCCATAGTGGATAAAGTATTTGTGCTAGAGAAGGAAAGTCAAGTATCGAATAAATTATTACAATTAATTAATGAGATTCCTACGGAACACTTCGAGCTTACTACCCAAATTGTGGAATATATAAAAAAGCAAATTTCTAACTCAATTAGTGATAATATTTATCTTACCTTAACTGATCATATTAACTTCGCAATTAATCGATTTCAACAAGGTCAAATTATTAGGAATCCTTTATTTTGGGAAATAAAAAAGTTTTATCCAGAAGAGTATAATGTTAGTTTAACAGCTCTTACAATAATTAAAGAACATACTGGATTTGAACTACCAGAAGAAGAAGCTGGTTCCATTGCCTTACATGTAATTAATGCACAACAAGATAATATAGTAATGGAAGAAACTATTATGGTAACAAAAATAGTAGGAGAAATTTTAAAAATTGTAAACTACCATTTTGGAATCAAATTAGATGAAAAATCTCTGAACTATAATCGTTTTGTTACACATTTAAGGTATTTTGCTTATCGTCTTTCTCGTAATGAACAAATAGTAGAAGAAGATAGCTTATTATATCAACAAGTTAAGGAAAGTTATCCGGAAGCTTACGGTTGTGCAAAGAAGATAATGGCACTTTTAAAATCTAACTACAATCAAAAGCTTACAAAAAATGAGATTACTTATTTTGTTATTCATATAAATCGTGTTACTCAAAGAAAATTAAATCATAATGATTAATTTACAGGATTGTGACTGTTTGGCAGGCAAAACCTGAGTTGAAACTATGTATATACATAGTTTCAACTCAGGTTTTTTATATTTCTGATGATACATTTTATAGCATTGATCCTTAACTAATCAAAAATTAAGAAATTCTCTTAGAAGAAACCTTTTGTTTCTCCAATTTCCTTTTTTTGTGTCCAAGGGATTAAGATTTTGAGTACAAATCTCTAAGGAAATTCAGGATATCTTGATATATATAATAATTTTTAATAATAAAGGAGTGTGTAGAATGAAATATGAAAAATTATCAAAAAAGATTATACAAGGAATCGGAGGAAAGGAGAATGTCAAAAGCGTTGTCCATTGCGCTACGCGTCTTCGCTTCCAACTAAATAATAAAACGCTTTTAGACAAAGAAAAGTTAGAACATTTAGAAGGGGTACTGAGTGTTGTTGAGAGTACAGGACAAATTCAAATTGTAATTGGTTCAAATGTTGCAGATGTGTACAATGATTTAGTTCAAGTAGGAAACTTTAATAGTGGATCTGTTCAATCAAATAATCAACCAAAAGAAAAGGTAAAGCTCACAGCAATGATTTTCGAATTAATCTCTGGTACGTTTACACCACTCTTAGCACCACTTGCTGGAGCTGGGATGTTAAAGGCGATATTAGCAGTATTAGTTATGTTTGGTGTTCTTTCTGAAAAAAGTGGTACGTATGGAATCCTAGCAGCAGCAGGAAATGCTATTTTATACTTTTTACCTGTTATGATTGGTATTACTCTTGCTATTAAACTTGGTGCTAATGGATATATGGGTGGAATTATTGGAGCTTCATTATTAGAACCGAATTTTACTAGTCTAATGAGCAGTGGAGATACAACTTCATTCTTGGGAATTCCTGTCCTATTAATGGATTATTCTTCAAGTATCGTTCCATCCTTTATTGCTGTACTTATTTATGCACAATTGGAGAAGTTCCTAAAAAAAGTTATCCATAAAGATTTACAATTATTTCTTTCTCCAATGATTTCATTGATTATTATAGTTCCATTAACAGTACTAGCGTTTGGGCCATTCGGAATTTATGTAGGAAAAATGATTACCTCTAGTATTAACTTTTTAAGCGAACACAGTGGATTACTGACTGGTGCAGTGATTGGAGGTACAATGATTATTTTAGTTGTCTTTGGACTTCATTGGGCACTCATTCCAATGAGTATCGAAAACTTAACGAATGGTGGAGATCCAATAGATCCAATGTGGGCAGCAAGTACATTTGCACAAATGGGAATCGCTTTAGGGATTTTCCTGAAAACGAAAGACAAAAAACTAAAATCTCTAGCAGGATCTACTACAATTACTGGTTTACTTTCAGGTGTAACAGAACCAATTATTTATGGCTTAATTTTAACTCATAAACGTACCCTAGCTTACGTCATTATTGTTGGTGCTATCGGAGGCGCATTTATTGGGTCATTTAAAGCCGAAGCGAAAGCGTTTATGCTGCATAGTATTTTTACACTAGGTGGTTCTACCACTCCATGGTTACCTTACTTTTTAATGATCCTACTTACAGTTGGTGGAGCTACACTGCTTACTTATTTCTTTGGATATGAAGATAAACCTTCAAAACAGAAGGGAAAGATGGAAGGGGAACCTAAGCAGTTGAGTAATCCTAATAACACGAAAAAAGTATTAAACAAACAAATAATTAACAGCCCATTATCTGGACAAGTCATCCCATTATCACAAGTAAACGATCAAGTATTTTCATCCGAAGCAATGGGTAAAGGTATAGCCATTGATCCTAATAAGGGTGAGGTGATTTCCCCAGTAAACGGGACTGTGACTACTATGTTTCCAACTGGACATGCAGTGGGAATTACCTCAGATGATGGAATCGAGATTTTAATTCATGTAGGAATTGATACAGTTCAATTAGATGGAAAGTATTACACTAAGCTTGTAGAAACAGGAGATTCAGTGTCGATGGGGCAATCTTTAATTCAATTTGAAATCGATAAAATTAAAGAAGCTGGATATGAAACAACGACACCTATTATTGTGACAAATAGCAATCAATTTCTAGATATTATTCAAACGACGAATCAATCCGTCTCAACTAATGCTAATTTATTAACAATAGTTAAATAGGGGGTATTAAATATGAAACCATTCACTAAACCGTTTCCTGAAAATTTTTTATGGGGTGGAGCAACAGCAGCGAATCAAATTGAAGGGGCTTATAAAGAAGGTGGAAAGGGTCTTTCTACAGCAGATGTACTACCAAATGGTGTCTTTAGCCCACCAAATTTCTTACTAAATGGAGATTGCCCTTATCATACTGCAATTGACTATTATCATAACTATAAACAAGATATTGCTCTCTTTGCAGAAATGGGATTTAAATGCTTCCGTATGAGTATAGCATGGACTCGAATTTTTCCAAATGGTGATGAGTCTCAACCAAGTATAGAAGGATTAGCTTTCTATGATCAAGTATTTGCCGAATTGAAAAAATACCACATTGAGCCTATCGTAACAATATCTCATTATGAAATGCCTCTCAATTTAGTGAGAAAATATGGTGGATGGCGAAATCGTAAACTTATTGATTTTTATTTAAATTTTGCCACTACTTTATTTGAACGCTATAAACACGTGAAATATTGGTTGACGTTTAATGAAATTAATTTTGTAATTCATGCTCCTTTTACTGGTGGGGGACTCGAGTTTAAAGAAGGGGATCATAAGCAAAATATACAGTATCAATCGGCTCATCATCAATTTATCGCAAGCGCTTTAGCTGTAAAAGCAGGTCATGAAACGATAAAGAATAGTAAGATAGGTTGCATGCTTGCCTATGCGCCAACTTATCCGCATACTTGTAATCCTGAAGATGTATGGAAAGCCATGATGTTAGATCGTGAAACAGTATTCTTTACTGATGTTCAAGTTCGAGGGTATTATCCGTCATATACTGAAAAATATTTCGCTGAAAATCAAATACAAATCACAATGGAACCTGGTGATGAGGAAATTCTCTCATCCCATAAAGTAGATTACCTAGGTTTTAGCTACTATAATAGCGGTACGGCATCTGCTTCTCCTGATAAACATGAAACTTCTGCCGGTAACTTACAGGTTGGTGGTGTTAAAAACCCATACCTAAAGGTCTCAGATTGGGGATGGGAAATTGATCCAAAAGGTTTACGCATAGCCTTGAATTTGTTATATGATCGATACCAAATACCTCTATTCATTGTTGAAAATGGTTTTGGAGCAGTAGATGTACTAAATACAGAGGGTACAGTACATGATGATTATCGAATCAATTATTTGAAATCTCATATTACAGAAATGAAAGAGGCCATCGCTGATGGAGTCGATTTATTAGGTTATACTACATGGGGACCAATTGATTTAGTAAGTGCATCAACAGCAGAAATGAAAAAGCGTTATGGATTCATCTATGTAGATAAGGATAATGATGGAAATGGGACCCTAAAACGTTATAGAAAAAAAAGCTTTGCATGGTATAAAAATGTTATTGCCTCTAATGGTGATAATTTGGATTCATTTTGAAATTAAATTTTAACACATTATCCGAAAAAATTCTTTTTCTTAAGCGTGTACAGGGGGATAGCCCAACGATAGGTGGGAGAAATCTTTCGGTTTGGTGCAGCCAAAAGATTTCTGATAAACTAGAAACGGTTCTGTTGTAAAGTTTCTTAACACATAAAACGATGAGGAAATTACAATTGAATTTTATACGACGAAAAGACGAGGTCTGATTGAAGACTTCGTCTTTGTTTATTCCTCCCGAAATACATCTTTTCATATTGTATTTTGTACATCGCGAAATCTATGAGGACCTTTCAGTGTATTGTTTGCAACTAGATAAGACGTGCGATGTCAAAATCATCCTTTAATAATCTTATATTCTATATATTTTACATTAAGTCGTGTATAAATTACTTAGCGGTCATTTTTTATCATTTTAGCCAAGAAGACTCCTTCCTCAAGGAACGCTTAGTGAGTAGGTCGGAGATGCATTGGCTTCGGACAAGGGATGGCAGGAAGCCATCTTAATTGTTCGACATACATAAACTGTTACTTTACTACCTATCGAATGTACGTTTGTTGTACAATAGAAGCATACCGAAATGGAGGTGAAATGAATGATGATTAATAAAGCATATAAATTTCGTATCTATCCAAATAAAGCACAAGCAACCCTAATCAATAAAACGATTGGCTGTTCTCGTTTTGTATTCAATCATTTCCTATCTCTATGGGATAATGCATACAAAGAAACAGGGAAAGGTTTGACATATGGTACATGCTCTGCCAAACTCCCTGCCATGAAGAAAGAGTTTGTTTGGCTAAAAGAAGTGGATAGTATCGCGATTCAGTCGTCTGTTCGCAACCTTGCGGATGCTTATACACGCCTTTTCAAAAAACAAAACAATGCCCCGCGTTTCAAATCTAAGAAGAACAACGTACAATCTTATACCACAAAACAAACAAATGAAAACATTGCCGTTGTAGGAAACAAAATAAAATTGCCAAAACTAGGTCTTGTTCGATTTGCCAAAAGTCGTGAAGTAACAGGACGTATTTTAAATGCTACAGTTAGACGGAACCCTTCTGGCAGATACTTTGTGTCATTGTTAGTTGAAACAGAAGTGCGAGAACTTCCGAAAACAAACTCTTATATTGGAATGGATGTGGGACTAAAAGATTTCGCCATTTTGTCAGATGGAACAACCTATAAAAATCCGAAGTTTTTTCGATCATTAGAAGAGAAGTTGGCAAAAGCACAGCGTGTTCTTTCTAGAAGAATGAAAGGATCTTCTCGCTGGAATAAACAACGAGTAAAAGTAGCTAGAATTCATGAATACATGACGAATGCTAGAAAAGATTACTTGGACAAAATCTCGACTGAAATCATCAAAAACCACGATGTTATCGGTATAGAGGATTTGCAAGTATCGAATATGTTAAAGAATCAAAAGTTAGCAAAAGCAATTAGTGAGGTATCATGGTCTCAGTTTCGAACTATGTTGGAATATAAGGCAAAATGGTACGGTAAACAAGTCATTGTTGTATCGAAAACATTTGCTTCAAGCCAATTATGTTCTTGTTGTGGATATCAAAACAAAGACGTTAAAAATCTAAATCTACGTAAATGGGACTGCCCTTCTTGTCATACACACCATGATAGAGATATTAACGCAAGTATCAATCTAAAGAATGAAGCGATAAGGCTTCTAACCGCAAGGACTGTGGAGATAGCCTAATCAATTAGAGTTCGATAGAACTCTTTACTTAGGAATCCCCCTCTTCTAAACGAAGTGAAAGTGGGGGTAGTTCAAACAAATAAGTTTCTAAACTAAAAATTGAGAATGTTCTGCACAAACATTCTCAATTTTTCAGTTATTTGTGATGCAAATCTATTTTACATGTAAAGGTTGTGTTTACAAATCAATTAATGAAAGTAAGGTTTGTATCACTTCTTTCCCCGCGGGGAAGGGAGGAAGGCAGAATACACATGGGGATTTTTTCTCTCATACTACAAGTTTTTCATCCTCGCCATATAAAATATGTGGAACCATCCGATTATTCCTATATAAACTATACATTTATAAAATTTTACAAATATATAAAAATATGAAAATTATACAATGTATTCGAAACATATACTAATTGGGGAGTGGATGATTTTGAAACGAATCTTTGGTGTACTTTCAACGAGTCTATTAGCTGGTGTCATGGTATTTGGTGTATCCAACATCGAGGCAAAAGCTGCAGAAACGACAGATAAACCCTACAAAGTGGTGGAACCTGGGTTTAATGGAGAACTAACGCCAATTGGATTTGATACAAAAACAGATTTCGAGAATCATATTAAAACGCACCCTGTTCCAAAGAATAGCACTATTAAACCGCTAGCAGCAATTTACTCTACTTTCTATCATGATATTAATGCAAGTGGACCAAACTTCACTGTAAACGCAAGTAGAAACCCAGTTGTGGTTACAAACTTCGCAGGATGGAGTAACGATGCTGTATCGAGTGTGCGTACGCATTCGTATGGCGATCACACATTTATTTATGAACATGCAAATGCAGAAGGACGTGCACTTGGTCTTGCGAACACAGGTGCCGTATATAATTTGACGAATTACAGTATGGGAGACGGAGCTAGAACGTGGAATGATGAAGCATCCTCAACAATTGTAAAATCGAATTAATTGTTCTACAAAAAAAGATGATCCTGAGTGTCAGGGTCATCTTTTTTATTTGTAGAATTATGTAAAAAGTTTTTGACATTTATTACTTAAGTAGATAAACTAATTATGTAAAAGGTTTTTGACAATACTAGGGGTGATGTTTATTTAAATGGAGAATGGAATTCGGATTTTACGTAAAGAGAAAAAGTTTTCCCAAGATGATTTAGCCAAATTATGTCATGTTTCAAGACAAACGATTAATGCGATAGAAAATAATAAATATGATCCTACATTGGAACTTGCTTTTAGTTTGGCGGAAAATTTGGGTGTAACAGTTGATCAATTGTTTATTTATAAAAGCTAGATGAGGAGAAAAAACAAATGAAGAATGGAATTAATATCTTATTTACTAGTTTATACATTGTGATTATGGGTTTACTTGCGTTTGAGTGGTATGAGAAGCAACAGCTATCTATCACTCCGTTATTTGTAGCTACAATCATTTTGCAATCATTATTCATGAAGAAAATTTTAAAAGGTAAAAAAGAGAACGTGCATTTTATCGATGAAATGTTTTTACATATCAGACAGAAAAGTTTATCAATATGTTGTTTTGTAATGTATGTATTAACTGTAGGTATTTTATTTATATCAGAAGGTACATGGAATTTTAACAATATGCATAACAAACCATTAATTTTTCTAGTTTTTTTATATCCTATCGTTTACCAAATTAGCCATATGTCTGTTGCAAGGCGTAATTCTTAATTTGGATTCATAAACAATAAATTTAAATGTAAAGGAAAGATTAGAATGGAAATTATTTTAGTCATTATTTTGGTTGGAATATTTAGCTTGTTTACACGTAACTTAGCAGGGGAAGGTGGAGGATTATCAAAGGGCGATGAACGTCAAAAAATAATATTCAAGGACGCTTCCATTACAAGTTGGCAAATTATCCTTTTTTATGCTTTGGTACGTCTATTGGCAATCACACCATTTATAAAGCAATTATTTGTTAATGAAAAGACATCCATCTTTTTATCTAATTCTTTTTTTACGAATGGTGGAGATATCTTAGTTGTTGGTTTATTAGGGTATGCGTTAGGAATTTTCGGTAGTTATATAAAACGTACACAAATTTGATTGAAGGGGTTCCGCCACATGCCAACAAGCTAACGTTTTGAAGTGACCCCAAAACGAAAAATTGGTCTTTTCATATATGTATCAATTATTCGTGATTCTCCAATATAATCGTATCCCCAAACTTTTTTTACGATGCTTTCTCTTGGGAGTACTCTTTTCTCATTTTGAAGTAGTAGTTGCAGAATTTCGAATTCTTTCGTTGTTAAGGAGATTTCAACTTCATTTACACATACTTTATAGGCGTCGACATCGACACGCAATTCTTTAAAGACGAAATGATTGTCTAAGCTTTTATCATTGCTTCTTCTTAGTACTGCTTCGACTCGTCTAATCAAAACATGAAAAGAGAATGGTTTTGTAATATAATCATCGATTCCAAGATCAAATCCTTTCATTATTAGATATAAAATTGCGGATGATCCATCATTCGGAACATAGTTGTATAAAAATAAAAAAACAAAAAGTAAAATCAGCACCGTATCTATATAAGTGAGCAAATGTAAATAAAAGAAACCTATATAAACCGAGTTAACATAAATCCAGAAATTAGTTCCTTATCTCTATCAGATGTGAGTTAAACGGTGAAATAAGAAAGAACCTTCAGTAGGTTCTTTTTTATAGTTGGTAAATATGTGATCAACAATAGATAGTAATTTAGATGCTTTTTATTAATTGGCTCAGTTTTCTTAGGGAAGAAATCATTTTCTCATGACTTATTACTAGATATAACCAGACATTTCATTTATTAATTTGGGTGGGTGATTTAGTTTTTTGGGTTTTCCACGCTAAAATATAAATTTTGTTTAGGGACAAAATGTTAAAGGTGTAAATTCTGAATTAACAGAAAAATTAGGTGGTAAAAATCCCATTGAATATTTTAACATGTAGTTCATTTTTCTTTGGCCATATTTTCATGTTGTTACCGAACGTTTATATGTGTCTAATGGAAAGAAATATTTTAAGTTTGTTACTATCTATTGTTTGATTAAGATGGTAACACGAAAATAAAACGTTTACAATAAAAAAATAAAGAAAAAATCTAAAAATCCGACTTTTTTCGACAAAATGATTGAGAGAGAAAAAATCTAAATTAAGTAAATCTTATATGTAGAGAGATTCTTTATCTCATAAATAACAGTTATAACATATGTAAATGTTCTATAAGTAATTAAAACGTCGAATATAAAATTATATTGTGACAATTATAAACAAAACATACTTAATAATTCATACTTAGACTAACAAATCAATTCATAATAAGTTAAATACGCTATATTTAATAGATTATAATATGGAATATTTAACTATAATATCCCATATTATATATAATTATAAATTATTTAACATATTAGTTGCGGGGAATTTTGACATAAGATATTTTAAATAGTAAGCACAGAAACATTTTAAAGAAAAAGAGCTATTTTAAAATGTACCCTAAAAACGTTTTTCCTAAAAAGTAGTAAGAATTTTAAAATTGTTTCTGTGCCTAATTAGATGAAAATAATATAATAAATTGTTTAAAAAAGATGAAAATAAGTTACTTTTACGGAGAAATTATATACACCCCACACCATTAGAATTATGAATTAAGAACAGAAAAAATAAAATGGGATGAAGAGGGGCAACCAAAACGTCAAGATAATCCACTTTGGGATGTAATAAAAAATGATTTGCAAATCGATGCAGGAGTAAATAGAACTACATTTAAGGATGTCCCACAAGAACACTGGGCATTTCATGCAATTCATGATTTAGCGAGTAAAGGAATTATTGCAGGTTATGGAAATGGGATATTTGGTATGGGTGATAATGTAACACGTGAACAAGTAGCTGCATTAATTTGCCGTACTTTGCATATTGAAAAACAAGATAGATATGAAAATCCATACAGAGACATCGATGGAAATTCAACAATGTTTCCTGAGGAAATATTAGCTTTAACGAAGCTAGGAATTTTCCAAGGAGATGATCAAGGAAACTTTAGACCGAAAGTTACATGGTTCTGGTGCGAAAACTTCAAGATAATTGCAAGTAATCTCTAGGTCTTGGACATCCTGATACTATTACTCTAAAAAAAGTGCGTGATCAGTATGGAGAAGCGAAATTTATTCAAGTGGAAACATTATCATCATGATATTCTTTTGCAAACAGTAAGATGGTACCTACGGTACAACTTGAGCTTTCGGGATTTGGTGGAAATGATGGAGGAACGGGGCTTATCCGTTGTTCATACAACGATTATGCGTTGGGTTCATCAGTATGGTCTTGAATTAGACAAAAGAATCCGTCGTCATCCCAAGTAAGCCAATGGCTCTTGGAGAGTCGATGAAACATATATCAAAGTAAAAAGTCAATGGATGTACCTGTATCGTGCTGTCGATTCGAAAGGAGATACCATCGATTTTTACCTAAGCAAAGCAAGAAACCACAGGGCTGCCAAGCGATTCTTCAAGAAAGCTTGGCAGTCTTTTCATATTTTTGAGCCTCGTGTCGTGACAGTCGATAAGAATCCAGCTTATCCTATAGCAGTTGAAGAATTGAGAAAAGAAAAAAAGATGCCATTAGGCATCCAACTAAGGCAAGTGAAATATCTCAATAACATAGTGGAACAAGATCATCGATTTATTAAAAATCGAGTTCGTTCGATGTTAGGATTGAAATCCTTTCGCACAGCTACATCCATTATTTCTGGAATAGAAGCTATGCATATGGTGAAAAAAGGGTAACTTATTTTACTGGACAAGTCTGTCCAAAATCAAGTGAAGTTCATCCATCAACTATTTGGAATTGTTGCTTAAGACTAGATTCCACTAGGAAATTTTTCGCCTCTTTATATCTTTCCTAAGTATTGGCACCAGAACCGAAAATACTGTGTAAGTATTTTTTTGAACATTTGGTGAGCAGTATCATCAATGTGATAAATCGTATATTAAGAATATAATAATGTTAAAAGCAAGTGATCGTTATCACCACTTGCTTATGAGGTCTCTAAATAATGAAAATCAAAAAACATACTAAATAGAGTGAACAGGCACCTCATAGATAATATGTACTTCAATTATTAATTCTAAACATTGAGCAATTTTCACGCGTATTGAGTAAAAAATGTGGTTATGATATTTTTGAATAATTTTACATATTGTTTTGAATAAGTTAATTTTATTTTTAATATATAATTACTATAAATAAATATTCGAGTTCAAATAACGGACATAATTTCCCCATATTCACTGCATAAAATTTTGTTAAACTCTGAAATTCAAGAGGTAAATTATTCTTTATCATTGTAGTTCTTTTTTTATACGCTACTCTAAAATGCGTGTAATTATTAGAAATATGAATATGGGAAGCGGAGGGAGAACTGTTATTAAAGATAATTTCCACTTTTATTTATATACAATAATACAGAAATGGTGGTTTTTAGTATAAAATTACAGAATATTGAAATTATTTTTGTTTGTAAATTTGCTAAAACTATTTTAAAAAAGGAGGGGGATTTAACACAGCGCAATACGTGCATTGTGTGTTAAAAATTAATATGAATAAACGACTTTATAACGTCTTAGCAACGGTCATGGTACTTCAAATAGTAAACATAAACATTCCTACTACTTCGTTTGCAGATTCAGTAGAAAATGTAGTAACGGGAACTAAAATAACGTCTTCTGATATAGAAGCGATAAAGAGTATTGAAGATGATATGAGAGATGAGGATGGAAAAGGGGATAAAATAGATGAAAATGGTGAAATACAAGGAAACTTTATTGTAAATATCCAAAAACAAACTACTTTATATGATTCTCCTAATATACAATCTACTGTTACCAGTGAAGTACCTAAACAAATAGCAACAGGAACAAAGAAGAAAGGTGACTGGTATTTTGTTCAAACAAGCTCGGGAGAAGGTTGGATATATAATAGTAATCAAACCTTTATAGAAAGAAATATCTATACTTTACCGAGTGATTCAAGAAAAATAGTAATTAATGAAAAAACAGAAGTTTATTCATCTCCATTTGATGAATTTAAAGAAAATGGTAGTTTAGAACCCCAAACACTAGATGCTATAACACAGGCAGGAGATTGGTTTCAAATACAAACTGATGGTGAGATCAAATGGATAAAGTCGCCTTCTGTAAAATTTAAAGGGTCAAAGCCTTCACTTATTAAACAAAGAGCTACTACTAGTAATATATATGGTGTACCATTTACAGAATGGATTGTTCCAAAAGGTAACGATAATATTCGTCCTGGATATGCGATGAATGCAAAGTATATTACAATTCATGAAACAGATAATGAGAGCCCAGGGGCAGGTGCAAAAAATCACGCACAATATTTATATAATCAAGCAACAGGGAATACAGATCGTGCTGCTTCATGGCATTTTACAGTGGATGATAAAGAGATTTATCAACATCTACCTTTAGATGAGAACGGGTGGCATGCAGGTGATGGAACGAATGGAACTGGAAATAGACAATCCATTGCAATTGAAATTGCTGTAAATAGTGATGGGAACTATGATAAAGCTGTGGATAACGCTCGTAAATTAACAGCATATTTGATGAGGGAGTTAGATATTACTATAGATCATGTGGTTAAACATCAAAATTGGAGCGGGAAAATTTGTCCATCAAAAATGATTAAAAGAGATGCTTGGAATGATTTCTTAGTTGGTACAAAAAACTATTATAACGCTAACAATAAAGATGATATTACCGGTGGTTGGTATGAAAAGGATATTCGTGAATTAGCATCGCAAGGGATTATGGTAGGAGATGGACAAGGTTCATATTGGCCGGATCGTCTTGTTACTCGAGCAGAATTTGCAACACTTATTACTAGATCCTTAAAGTTGCCTGAGGGTACTTCAAACTTTACGGATCTTAATACGGCAAACCCCTCATTAATAGATGGAATTAATCGTGCAGCAGCAGCTGGAATCATAAATGGTAGAGGAGATAATATTTTTGCTCCAAATGACACAATTAAGCGTGATGAAGTGGTCATTATGATTGATCGAGCGTTACAATATAAAAATATTATTGGAAAGCTAGTAGACTTGCCTTTTACTGATCAGAACTTAGCGTATGATAAACAAGCTGTACAACGTGTTTATGGACTAGGGATTGTAAAAGGAAATGAAAAAAATGAATTTATGCCCAAAGGTACAGCCACTCGCGGAGAAGCCGCTGCCTTTCTGAATAGAATGCTACATGTATTAAATAATGATAACAATAATACAATAGGTGTTGTTACCATAACTGGTTCTGGAGTAAATCTGCGCAAGGGACCCGGGACGGCTTATGAAGTAATTCGTAAACTAAATAAAAATGAATCATATTCTGTATATAAGGAACAAAATGGATGGTTAAGTATTGATGATGATCAATGGGTATATTATGACCCGAGTTATATCCTTTTTACTAAAAATAAATAGTGACTAAAAGACTCGTGTAAAACAGAAAGTATTCTTGTTAGCAAGAATGCTTTCTGCTTTTTTATATTTAAATTTCAAATATTGCGAGAGATTTATATAAGGAAATCTATAAATCATTTCATTTGTATAAATCTTGTTTGCACTAATAAGTAAATTAAATGTTGTGTGTTTATCTAATGTGAAAATAATGAGTTTAAAATTCATCCCTTTTCAAGATACAGATTATATCGAAAGTGAGAGGAAATCAAGTTGAAATTTTTGTTATCTATCAGACGTTTTTGTTTTAAATATTTTACTTTTACACCAATCTTCAATTATAAAGCGTCGGGACACGTGTAATAATAAAAAATTAATTTTATAGTTTAGAAAATTTAACGCATAAATTGTAAAGTTCGTTGTATGAATATAAATTAGTATACAGTTGTTTATATCTATGATTTGGGAATGGTATGATATCAAAAAATGAAGAAATAAGTTTTATTATTACTTGACAAGCTCAAAAATAGTGGATATGCTTTAACACGAAACGAACAAAAAATTTTAAATATTTATAACCTGTTAGGTGAGGCTCCTATACAAACACAGGCTATTGCCCAAAAATATCGAAAGATGCCAATGGGTAGAACAGGAATTGTCGGATTAAGGCTCTTCTTAAGATAGCTAAGTGATGAATGATTCATCCTTTACGTTGTATAGTGCCAAAACTCAACTAGGGGGGAATGAGCTTTATTTAGCTATGTCTTTTTTAAATCAACCTCCTTTAGTTGAATCACTAGGGGAGGTTTTTTATATGCAAAATTTTATTTGTAATAAATCTCTTAAAAAAGGGGGGAAAACTAATGATTGATGATATTGATCCCATATTTATTAAGAAATTTGTTTTCCCAGAAGTGGGAAAATGACTAAATAGTACTACTGTCCTTAAGGAGGAATTACGATGAAAAAATATTTACAACAATTATTAACGACAAAAGACATACACCTAGTGCGAGAACTTTTAAAAACTCAGTCCTATGATATTGCAATGGGAATGAAAGATTTTCATCATGAAGATCAGATATCTTTAATGAAATGTTTTCCTATTGAAAAAGGAGCGAAAATTCTTAGTTACCTTACTCCAGAGGAGCAATATAATATTTACACCAACTTGTCTGTGGATAAAGGGGAAAAGCTATTAGCTAGGCAATCCATTGATGACCTCGTTGATGTAATTCTTTCAATTCATCCACTTCAGGCTGAAAAATTGATACAACTTTTATCTGAAGAATCTCAACAAAAAATTAGAGATCTGCTGGTTTTTCAACCTGGAACAGCGGGCAGCCTGATGACAATTGACTATATCGCTGCCAGGGAAAATTGGAAAGTGAAAGATACGCTGTCGCATATTAGGAAAATTGGGGCAGGGGTAGAATCTATATCGTATATTTATGTTCTTGATACACGTGGACAGCTTAATGGAATTGTTTCTATTCGTGAATTATTGCTAGCATCAGATGATAAGACTCTATCATCAATAATGGCATCAGATGTTATTTCAGTTTCAGTAGACTTAGACCAACAAGAAGCTGTACAAAAGCTAATGGATTATGATTTATCCGCTATACCTGTAACAACGATGGAAAACCGGATGGTAGGTATTATAACCTTTGATGATGCAATGGATGTTTTCGAAGAAGAAGCAACCGAAGATATTCAAAAATTAGGAGGAAGTACCCCATTAGATAAGCCATATTTCGAAACCTCTATTTGGCATATATACCGTAAACGTATAGGTTGGTTATTACTTCTGTTTGTAGCAGAAGCATATACTGGTTCTGTACTTCGACATTATGAAGAAACTTTGACTCATGTAGTTGCACTGGCTTTCTTTATTCCATTGTTAATCGGAACTGGTGGAAATACAGGTACACAAGTTGTAACTACATTGGTGCGTGCTGTAGCTCTAAATGAGGTGAAATTTAAAGATATATTTCGTGTCATGAAAAAAGAGGCATTAGTAGGTGTTTTACTTGGGCTTACATTAGCCGTGGCAGCATTAATTCGTGCATACACTTTAGGCGTAGGTACTGAAGTCGCACAAGTTGTAGCTATTACAGGATTATTCATTGTTATTTGGTCGTCAATTGTTTCATCTGTATTACCTTTGATTCTAAATAAGTTAAAGCTGGATCCAGCTGTTATCTCGGGTCCGTTCATTACGACGTTAGTCGATGGGACGGGGTTAGTTCTGTACTTTACCATTGCAAAAATGCTATTAGGTTTATAAAAAATTTATGGGCCTTAATAACCCATTATATAGTTAAAACTAACTTCAAAAAAAATAAATAAAGCGTCTACACTATACTAGCGACAGACCACATTATATTCTAAAGTTTTGCTGCTAAAGAGTAAAGCTTATAAATAAATATTACTTTTTATGGTGAGAATAATACTATTTAAGTGCAATAGCGCTTCTAAATTTGATTAAAAATTCATGGTAGTTAAAAAAATGTAGTTTTAAAATTATATTTTGAAAAACAGGGGAATTTTATTGAATGGATAGGAGGTAAAGTTGTTGCGAATTAATAAAAAAAAATCTTTTTATAATCAGGAAGTACTAAGCAAAAATTATAAAATGCTAAGTGAGATTGCAAAATGTGATGTTGAGTCGACGCTAGCTTTTTTTAAAACAACGTCTCATGGACTTTCTCAGGAGGAAGCTACTAAGCGGCTTGGAGTATACGGAAAAAATAAAGTGGTTTATCAACAAAGAATCAAATGGTATATAACATTATTTAATTCTTTTAGAGGTCCGTTTATTTTTCTTTTAATCATACTAGGAATATTATCTTTTCTTACTAATGATAAAATAGGTACTATTATTGTAGGTATTATGGTGGCTTTAAGTGTGTTAATTCGGTTCATACAAGAAATTCGTTCTCAAAAGTCTATAGAAAAATTAAAAAATCTTGTATATGAAAAGGTAACTGTTCTCAGGGGGAAAAATGTTTCGTATAGGGAAAATAAGAGGGCGGTATTAGAAGAAAGTGAAAAGGTAAAAGTTATTCTTGAGGATCTTGTACCAGGAGATATTATAGAATTATCTGCTGGAAACATTGTACCTGCAGATGTACGAATTATCTCATCAGAAAATTTACTTGTAAATCAATCTTCTCTAACAGGGGAAGCATTACCCATTGAAAAATCAAATCAATATTTCCATATGTACAAAAAACGTAAAATTAGAAAAATCCAGAATTTAATTGAATTAGAAAATCTTTGTTTTATGGGAACACATATTATAAGTGGTACCGCAAAAGCGATAGTTGTATGTACTGGAACAGATACTTACTTTGGTTCAATAGCAAAGAATCAGTTTAAACTGAACAAGAAATCTGATTCTAGATTCGATAAAGGGGTAAGCAAAGTTAGCTGGCTATTAATTAAATTTATGATTATCATGACACCTATTGTTATGATGATACATGGAGTTATAAATGGGAATTGGTATGAGGCATTTTTATTCGCCTTAGCTGTAGCGATTGGACTTACTCCAGAGATGCTTCCAATGATTGTAACCGCTAATTTGGCTAAAGGTTCTATTAATATGAGTAAAAAGAAGGTACTTGTAAAACAATTATCTTCTATCCATAATCTCGGAGCTATGGATATTCTCTGTACCGATAAAACAGGCACATTGACAGAAGATAAAATGGACCTGGTATGCCATACAGATACTAATGGAGAGAAGTCGGATGAGGTTTTGAAATTAGCGTATTTAAATGGTTACTTTCATACAGCATATAAAAATGAAATTGATCTATCGGTTATGCGTTATGTAAGAGATAGTAGTAATTTTGATATATCTCAATACTCAAAAATAGATGAATGCCCATTTGATTTTGATCGAAGACGAGTTTCTATTGTAATAGAAAAAAATGCTAACGAACGAATATTGTTATGTAAAGGTGCTGTTAGAGAAGTTACATCATTTTGTAGTTATATAAAAGAAAATAATAAGATAATTCCTATTACAGATGACATTCAACGTAAAAATAAACACTTAATTGGACTCTGGCATGAACGGGGGATGCGTGTTGTTGCAGTTGCATATAAGGAGTTAAAGAGTGATAAAGTAGGGGGTTACTCTATTGATGATGAATCAGATATGACACTTGTTGGATATGTAGGTTTTTTAAATCCACCCAAACAATCTGCTATCGCTGCACTTCATACTCTACAAAAGAAAGGAGTACAAGTAAAAATTTTAACTGGTGATAATGAGTCCGTTACAAGAAATATATGTAGGAAAATGGGCTTGTATATAGGAGAACCAGTACTTGGTTATGAAATTGATAGTCTTCCTGATAAGGTATTAGTAAAACTTGCTAGTAATACGAGTGTGTTTGCAAAATTAAATCCTAGTCAAAAATTCCGTATTATTAAGGCACTACAAATGAATGGGAATACAGTTGGGTTTATGGGAGATGGAATTAACGATGTGTTTGCTTTAAAGCAGTCTGATGTTGGTATATCTATCCATACAGCAGATGATATTGTTAAAGAGTGTTCAGATATTATACTTATAGAAAAGAACTTATATGTATTAGAAGATGCTATTGTGGAAGGTCGTACAACGTTTGGGAATATATTGAAGTATATTAAGGTGACAGCAAGTTCAAATTTTGGAAATGTATTAAGTTTATTAATTGCTAGTGCCTTTATTCCTTTTCTTCCAATGCTACCAATTCAGATATTATGTCAGAACTTACTATATAATCTATCCCAACTTTCAATTCCATGGGATAAAGTAGACAATGAATTTTTAGTAAAACCAAGAAGTTGGGATAAGAAAGATTTATTTCGCTTTATCATTTTTATTGGGCCGGTAAGTAGTATTTTTGATATAACCATTTTTATTGTAATGTGGAATATATTTGGTGCAAATATTCCTGAAATGCAATCCTTATTTCAAACGGGTTGGTTCGTAGTAGGATTATTAACACAATTATTGATTGTGCATATGATTCGAACTCAACATATTCCTTTCCTACAAAGTACGGCTGCTAGACCTGTTTTAATACTTACAGGCTTAGTTATGATTATAGGAATTTCCCTTCCATTTACCAGGTTAAGTACTCAAATTGGCTTAACTCCACTTCCGTTGTATTATTTCCCGTGGTTATTTGGAATTTTAACAATATATGCTCTAGTTACTGAAATTATAAAGAGAATATACATCAGGAAGTTTAATCGATGGCTTTAAAACTAAAACATTTTGTTGTAGTTCATTGTACGTTGAAAAGGCGGAGTCTCTTTGGAGACTCCGCCTTTTCGTTATATCATGAATTACAGGAATTACTAGTAGCCTCATAATATTTCCTCATATATTCATGCCGCTGTTTATCTCTTGAGAAATTTTGCACCTTCACACAAATTGAGGGGGAAGTTTTCTTGGCTAAAAATAATCTAGATAGTTTAATTTCTAATTGTTCCTGTATCTTTTATTTTAACGTGTGTATTCACACGTATTTTAGCTTTTGAAAAAGCGCGCAACCAATCTTCCTTTACCTTTTTCCATTCTTTATATTCAAAAGCTCTAGCGTGTAATGATAAACCAATTGGATCAATTTTATTTCTCTGCATATCCTGTAACATGCCTTGTAATTTTTTGTTGAACTCTTCCTGGATTTCATGTTCCAATCTACCTATATTCTTATTACCATGTAAACGAGTTTTAGTTAAGTTTCCGTTGGTTTTTTCAATTAAGGATACATTCATACTTACATCTATATTAAAAATAAATTTACCTTTTTGGAAATCAACACTAATTTTTCTCTTTGCATTTTGTACGAAAACAGACGCATTTGGCTTTTTATCAGATTTTTTTGGAGAAAGAACAAGGTGTAGTATCATCCGACCTGTATTTTTTGACTTATTAATAAGGTTGAAAAACTTCACATCGGTTTTAGGAATCTTCGTTAAGTACTTTCCTTGATGATTTAAAAATGCAATTCCTACCGTATCAATTTCATTATTTGTTTTCTTGATAATGGGAACAGTTTGCGTCATTCCCTGTTCATTTTTTTCTCTCATTAATTGTTGAATCGTGGAAGAGACGGATTGATTATTTTGAATAGACGATTCGATTACACCCTTTATATAAGATGGAAGTGATGGCTTATCAGGTCTATTAACTTTAAACACATCTTCTGCCGGTCCATCAACAAGCACCACTTTAGCATTGATGGTAGCGTAAGGATCACGGTAAGAGGAATCGAGCGCCTGTATCCAATTTTCTTCTTGTGCTAATTTATCCCCAATTAAAATAACTTCAGCTTTGGATGATGTCACATACCCTGTTAATTTTGTATCCATTTTGCTAAATCCATCATATATGGTTGACGCCTGAACCCAATGCTCTACAGTACTGCTTTGCTGTTTATGATGAAAGAGTGGTATGCTTGTGCCCACTTTTATGTTTCCATTAGAAGTTCTATCTAAGCCGATTAAAAGGATTAAAGAAACTTTTTCAAGAGGAATTCTATGACTACAACCAATTAAACATACACAACAGATTACAATCCATATCCATTTTCGAATCAAAGCTGTTTCCTCCTAGTAAACCAAGTAAAAACAATGCTGTAAGCGAAAAAGATGATTGGTAATACAATAAAGAAAATGATATTTAAGATATCCATAAGAGAATATATAAATAAATATTGATCCACATCGGGATTTAGAAAAACAAACAAGCCAACTATTAATAACATAAAACCAACCAACGCCCAATTACGAGATTTTTTTTGAAATGAAATGGTCACAGATTCAAAACTGAAAAATAAATACGGATATATTGTAGTGGAAAATACAATCAAATAGTAAGCGATATATAAAATTTCTAATCGTTCTATGAATAAAAAACGAACTCCTTTTAACAGATGAAATACTGGCCAAATTACGTCTTTTATCCCCTCCGGACTAAAGTATATATAAGAAAGAATAGTCACATATAAATAGAGAAACATGGTTCCAGTATTCGCTATTAGTATTCCTTTTATGGCTTTTTGTTTTTTTTGTAAGAACGGATAAATAAAATATGCAATTTCTAAGCCCGCATAAGGAGTAATGGTTTCTTTTGTTGCCTTTACAATAGGATATAAGCCATCTTTAAAAATAGGTAGTAGGTGTAAAGGATTGTAAATACTCTGTAATGAGAAAAGGAGAAAGATTGGCATCCAAGTAGTGAAGAAGAAAACAAGCATAGAGTAACTAGTAAGAGCCCTTATCCCACTTAGGGCTAAAATAATAAAAGGTAATAGTAATAATGTGGCAATTTGATAAGCAGGAGTGGAAGGGAATATCCATACTTTTACAATGTCAGTTGCCTTTAATAAAGTATTAAAACCAGCAAAAAATAGATAAAAGGCATATAAAAGAAGAAAAATTGTCCCTAGCCATTTACCAAAGTATGTATTTAAGATCTGAGAGAAATTTTTGTTAGGATTTTTTTGTAACATTAATATAATAATTACGCCAATTATAGAAGTAATTATCCATCCCAGAATGATAGAAATCCAGCCGTCTGTACCAGCGGTAGTGGCAAGAGGGCTTGGCATAATTAACATACCTGATGCAAGTTGCAGTGAATGAATGAAAACAATATATTCGAATAAATTTATGCTTTGGAATTTAAGTTTCCCCATGCGAGCCACCTTCTTTTTTCTTTCTTTGTTTCGGCTGTCCTGTACTCGAGCGGGTGGTGATCATAGAAATAGGAAATCTTACAAAAGAATCTTTTAACTCTTGAAGACGAAATGGTGCTATTGGCAATCCATATGGTGAACCATAGGAAGTTAGTGAAACAAAATGAGCAAATAAGAGCATTAATCCACTAACAATACCTACAATTCCAAAAAAGTAGGCAAATAACATCATTGGAAAACGAATAAGCCGAATACAGCTTGATAAATCATAATTAGAAACAACAAATGATGCAATGGCAGTAATAGATACGATAATAACCATAACATTACTCACAAGTCCCGCTTGAACAGCTGCTTGTCCAATTACAATCCCTCCAACAATTCCAATGGTTTGTCCAATTGGTTGTGGTAGACGAATACCAGCTTCACGAAGCATTTCTAATGTGATTTCCATAATAAATGCTTCTAGTAAAGGCGAGAAAGGGACTTTAATTCTTGACGTTGCAATAGAAGTATATAGATCTAAAGGAATGATTTCAAAGTGGAATGAAACCATTGCAATATATATTGCTGGTAAAAATATAGCTATAATAAATCCTAAAAATCGTAATAAGCGAAAAGATGATGCAATCAGCCAATGTACATTATAATCATCGGGAGTCTGAAAAAATCCAATTAAATTCATTGGAACGATCATTGCACCAGGAGATCTATCAATTAACACTGCTACTTTACCATCAAGGATATGATTAGAAATAGCATCTGGACGTTCACTTAAATAAGCCTGTGGAAAGGGAGTCCAATTTTGATCTTTTGTAAAGTTGGACAATTCTCCAATGCTCAAAACTGTATCAGTTTTAATTTTACAGATTCTTGTCTCCACTTCCTGTACCACATCTTCGTTAGCTACATCGCCTAAGTAAAGTAAATATACAAAAGTCGTGGCCCGTTCTCCGATTGTCATTTTTTTGATTTTTAACTCAGTAGAAGGAATATATCTACGAATGAGACCTATGTTTTTAGTGGCATTCTCAATAAACCCATCATGAGAACCTTTAATGGTAACTTCTGAAATAGGTTCCTGAATCGATCTTTCTGCCCATCCCTTTGTATTTATGAGAAGGGCTTTCTTTTCTCCGTCCATAAACAGTACACATTGTCCCTCGAGCAGCCCTTTTTTAATTTCATTCCATGTATATACTGTTTTTGTATAAGTAGCAATAATATTAGAATTAAATACTTGCCTGTCTTCATTTACTTCTTGTAATAATGGTGTAACGACATTTCCTTTTAGTGCAAAACCATCTGTCAGACCTTCAAAATAATATAGTAAAACATTCGTTTTTGTTTTTAATTGTAATGGATGTTCAACTAAATCGGCACAAATATCAAAGATCTGTTCTAATGTATTCTTAAGTTCTTGTAAATTATTTGTCTGGATAGTTTCAACAATGGTATTTTCCATGGTTTCTAAGGTCTTTTCATTTAAAGACATGATTTACACCTCTTTACGTATAACAGTCGTGTTTTTATTATTTTTATATAATCAAATTTTATTCATTGGGATAGCAACACATCGCTATCAACTTGAAATTTTATAGCCTTCTTGAAACAAAGAATTTCATTTTATCATTATTTTTGTGGTGACCTGTTTGCTTGGTTTGATGGTCCCGTGTATAAAAGTTTAAAGAACATTAATTTTACATATTACAAAATCGTAAAAGTATATTAGCATATAGAACAATTCGATATTGTTGTAGCATAAGGGAAAGAGAAGTATGTTGGCTCAGCAGCACCTTCTGCTGAAGATTTACAAGCAAAAGGTGCAGAAATGAAGGCTGAACAAAAGAAAGAAATAATACACCTCTTAAAACATTTTTAAGAAAAATCGGGAATATATTCAGCCCTTTAATTCCAGCTTTTGTTGGAGCTGGTTTAATCGCGGGTATTGCATCAATTTTGCCAAATAATATTACTGCAGGAAACTTAGATAGTGCTACATGGCAGCAGTATGTAACTATTTTTAATGTTATTAGAAATGAGATATTTAGTTATTTGGTTATTTGGTTATTTATGCAGGGATTAATGCTGCAAAAGAATTTGGAGCAACACCATCTCTTAGTGGATTCATTGGTGGTGTAACCCTTTTAACAGGAGTAACAGCTGATCTACCAATAAACAATATATTCAACGGTGAACCATTATCACCAGGTCAAGGAGGGGGAAACAAATATAATACATATTCTAATCTAGGTCTAATCTAAGGTAGTAACAAAATAAGAAATGGAGAAGATTTTATTATGAAAATAAAAAAAAAACCTAGAGGAGCATGGAAAAAATTCTTATATCATTCCTCGTAGTTTTTGGATTAGTTCTTGTGGGATTTAGTTATTGGAACCTTTCACCAGTTCCAAAAGCTTTTTTAATTAAAAAAGCATTCGAAAGGGGAATGTTCATTCCGTCACTGGGTTATGAAAAAGCCCTACAAGAAACAAAAATCTTTAAGGATATAAATTATAAATCTAAGTTTCCAGATGGCACATTAGACATCGTTTATCCGAAAGATTATACAGAAAAAACTCCTGTTATTTTTTGGGCACATGGAGGTGGATTTGTAGGTGGTGATAAATCAGATATCACTGGGTATGCAGTAGAGTTAGCTGCCTATGGTTATACAGTGGTGAATATAAACTATGCTCTTGCTCCTAAAAGAGAATATCCTACACCAGTACTCCAACTAGGTGAGGCTTATGAATATATAAAAGAAAATGCAAAGGAATATGACCTAAAACTAGATCGCGTTTATTTTGCAGGACATTCTGCTGGAGCACAAAAATCTGGTCAACTCGTTAATATTCAAATCTCTCCCGAATATGCGAAATTAACCAAAATTAGCGCTATTGTAGATCTTTTTACAATAAAAGGTGTGTTGCTATTTTGTGGTCTATATAATATGCCAGCTTTAGCTATGATGGAAACGACTAAAGAAGTACAAGATTTTATGCGTATCTCTGGTTGGGCTTACTTAGGGGAGAAAGACTTTGAAAAATTACCTGAAGTAGAGATAGCTTCTATTTTTAAATATGTTACAAATGATTATCCACCAGCATTTATCAGAGATGGAAATACTGCATCATTCGAAGATCAAGGTAAAGCATTAGTTTCTGCTTTACAAAGTACAGAAGTGCCGGTAGATATCCTAATCAATTAGAAACCGCTAGGTTTCCGTACTTAGGAATCTCCCACTTCAAACAGTCCATTAGGATGTTAAGTGGTGAGTAGTTCAACTCTGTGTTTCTTCAAATTTTCGTTTTTGAATATATGCTTGAGCATGAATAATTTCTTCCCGAAGCTCTTTTAATTCTTTCGTAGATTCTGATTCAATAGTCATGTAAGTAGTAACTAAACTAATCATCATATCCATCTTCTCTACTATATTTTGAATGACTTGTTCAGATTGCTCTTTTTTAGGGTGTTGTATTGCCTTTAATACATTTTCTATATAATTTTTCTTTCTTTGCTGGATATCATAAATAAACTGTTGTGTGTTTGAGTTCATTTGTTGTTCCTCCGTTTTGGATATATTTTCATTCTATCATATTTGAATAGGAAATATTGGATTCCCCTAAATTTACACCTGTCTCGTACATCTCCTCAAATATACAAACTCATTCCTTAACGTACAGGGAACCAGTTTAGATGTATCTAAACATACAATTCCCCCAAAATGATATAGTGAGACCAGATAGTTGTTTATGAACCAAAATCTATATGTATTTCGATTTTTTCTTATCAAAAAACCGGAACCAACGATAGAAATGAGGTACGGAGAATGAGTAAGATTATTTTTAACGAAATTCAAATGAAACAGCTAGAGAAAGATAAAAATGTATTAAAAGTGTCGGAATGTTCAATTAGCTATTGTTCAGATTTCAAAGTAAGAGCGGTAAAAGAAAATCAACAAGGAAAAGGCCCTATCCAAATCTTTTTAGAGAATGGGTTTAACTTAGCTGTGATTGGTGAGGAAGGCTTTTATACAGAACGCCGTGGGAAAGGAAGCACGTATTGCATTTTTAGAAGCGGAATTGACATTCCTAAAAAAGTTAGACGAACTCGAAAGGAAGGCGTTACAGATAAACGTAAAAAGACCGCCTATTACGGGCGGCCTCTTTTTTTAGGACATAAACAAAGGATGCAAAGTGCAACAAAAAATATAGGTAACAAAATTATAAGCGATAGCCTCTTCATAAAACAGGTATTGAATCATCGGCATGTCCCAATATGAAACTTTTAAAACTGCAACTGTATTTTCTCTCGATGTTTCATTTAGTGTTGTACCTATAACTTTTCCGTATACAGTAAATTCTCCGATATAAGCTGGATCATCAACATGACGGAACGGTGTGTCACCTTCAAGCTCAATGTCCGTAGATTTTATATTAGGATATGTATCTTTAATTTTTTCTTTTAATATAGCTAAATCACTTTTACTTATTTTTTGAGGTGCTCCCGTAGTGGCTTGTGCGTATACGTGTAATTTTATGTCATCTTTTTGGATAGCTGACCTACCTACTATTCTATTTGGAGAAAATATAAGTAATATCACATGCAAAATAAAAAACATTACAATGACTTTAGAGGATTTTTCTAACTTGTTCAATTATCACACCACCAATATATAATAATTACATTATAAGATATATTAGGGTTTGTTAGTTAGACGTATCAAACTGTTTTTGTTGACTAATTTTCTGTTTATACGGTATTCATAGATAATTAAGTATTTCAAATTTAGTAAAGAAGAATAAAACATATATGGATGCGGATTGAGTAACCCTATCCCTCTTTTCGAACAAGAAACCCCATCGTCTTTAGAAATACAATGTAAGAGAGGTTGGATACAGTGCGACATTGAAACACATAAGATTTTTGTATTTTAAACGAAATATACAAGTAATGTAAGGATTTCATGCATATAATAATGTTAATGGTTAAAATTAACAAAATATTCATTTTAATCAGATAAAAATGACGAGATTTTAACTTACAATTATGTTAATGCGATTAAAAAAGCTAATAACTATTTTTCATAACAGTTAAGTTTAGATAGGAAGAGGATAATGAAGACTAAAGATAGTTATAAAATCATTGTAATTGGTGCCGGGACTGCGGGACTGTCCTTTACTGCACATTTATTACGTAATGTATCCCTATTTAAAGAAAGTATAGCGATTATTGATCCATCTAAAAAACATTATTTTCAACCTCTGTGGAGTTTAGTGGGTGGTGGAATTGTTTCAAAGGAGTCTACGATGCGTGATCAAGAATCCCTTGTTCCTAATGGCGCGATCTGGATTCCTAAACGTGTTGTTAAGTTGTTCCCATCTGAAAATAAGATTCTTTTAGATGATGAAACTATGCTTGAGTATGAAATTCTTATTGTAGCAGCCGGTATACAAATAAATTGGGGCGGTATTAAAGGGTTGAAAGAATCTATTGGGACTAATGGTGTTTGTAGTAACTATTCCTATAAATATGTTGATTCTACTTGGAGAGAAATTAAAAGATTTAAAGGAGGAAATGCTGTTTTTACCCACCCAAACACCCCTATTAAATGCGGTGGTGCCCCACAAAAAATTATGTACCTAGCTGAGGAGCATTTTTGTAATAGTGAAGTAAGAAAGAATAGCGAAGTTATGTTTTATTCTGCAAACCCTAACATATTTCAGGTTCCACGTTATGCAGATACACTAAATAAGGTGTTAAAAAGAAAGCAAATTATAACGAATTATAATAAAAATTTAGTAGAAATTATTGCCGAAAAGAGAGAAGCTATTTTTGAGGATACGCAAACACTAAAAAAAGAAAGTGTGTCATATAGCATGTTACATGTTGTTCCACCAATGGGACCGCCTAGTTTTATAAAAGATAGTGAAATAAGCGATCATCAAGGTTGGGTTGATATAGACCCTTATACTTTGCAACATGTACGTTATAAAAATATTTTTGGACTAGGGGATTGTACAAATTTACCCACATCTAAAACTGGAGCGGCAATTCGAAAACAAGTACCTGTCTTAAAACAAAATATTATGGACGTACTGAATGGAAGAGATATGCAGGCTAAATATGATGGGTATACATCTTGTCCAATTGTTACAGGGTATAAAAGTCTTATACTAGCTGAATTTAATTATGAACATGAGCCTCAAGAAACGTTTCCGTTTAATCAAGCGGAAGAACGGTATAGCATGTTTTTGCTAAAAAGATATATGTTGCCATATATGTATTGGAATTTTATGTTGAAAGGAATTTTATAGGGGAAGGATAAAAAGTTGTTGTGAACTACTCGCCACTTAGCAAAGCTTGAAGTGGGAGCTTCTCAGTTCCACGATGAAAGCAACCTTTCGTCTCCCTGAGCGTTACTTCGGGGTGTTCCATCCCTAGATGTCCAACGCTTGGACGCTCTTTTGGTACGGTTGATATTTTACGCAGGAACCGAATGGCTTGGTTTTCGCACTCAATTTTCTTCCTGCAACCTCATATATCAAGTTATCAAAGAACTTCATATAGCTAGTTTATCAAAAGCTTTTGGCTATGCCGCACCGAAATTCATCTCCTACCTACCGTTGGGCTACGCCCTTCACACGCTTGAGGAAGGAGAATTATTTCGGGGAATTCGTTAAAATCTGAAAATTAATAGCAAATAAGAAATAGGAGGGAATAGCCATGCTCTTAAAATATTTTTATGATGAAAAATTAGCACATGCTTCCTATTTAGTTGGTTGTCAGAAGGAAGGAGTAGCAATTGTAATTAATCCAAGCCGTTGTATAGAACAATATATAGAATATGCTAGGAAAGAGGGAATGGAAATAATTGCTGCGGCTGAGACACATATTCATGCTGATTTTCTTTCTGGGGCTAGAGAACTTTCTCATCTTTATAAAGCAAATTTATATGTATCTGATGAAGGTGATTGTGATTGGAAATATCAGTATCTTAATGAGATTCAATACCATCTTGTCAGAGAGGGAACTGAATTTAAAATTGGTCATATAAAATTTAAAGTAATTCATACTCCAGGCCACACATCTGAAAGCATTTCTTTTTTAGTAACTGACACGAGCCAGAATAATTATACAAATGAACAACCTATTGGAATATTCACGGGTGATTTTGTATTTGTAGGCGATGTAGGAAGACCAGACTTATTAGAAACAGCTGTTGGTATTAAAGACACTGCTAAAAAAGGAGCAAAGCAACTATTTGATTCTATACAAAAAATAAAAAAACTCCCTGATTATATACAAATCTGGCCATCGCATGGTGCAGGAAGTGCATGTGGAAAAGCATTAGGGGCAATTCCAACTTCAACATTAGGTTATGAAAAGATGCTCAATTGGGCATTTCAGTGTAATGAAGAAAGTCATTTTATATCTACTCTATTGACGGGACAGCCAGATCCTCCGAAGTATTTTTCATTAATGAAGAATTTAAATAAATTGGGTCCACCAATTCGTAAGAAGAGAGATATTATTAGCATTAATACATTTGAAGAGTTCCAAGAAATCACTAAAAAAGTTCAGCAAATTGTTGATATAAGGGATGTAGAGTGTTTTGCTGCGGGTCACATTGAAAAA
Source organism: Bacillus silvicola (assembly GCF_050524305.1). Classification (NCBI taxonomy): domain Bacteria; kingdom Bacillati; phylum Bacillota; class Bacilli; order Caryophanales; family Bacillaceae; genus Bacillus; species Bacillus silvicola. The sequence continues at coordinate 61,698 of NZ_JBNGVC010000017.1, read as the reverse complement.
TCCATTAATATTCCGTATAACAATTCTTTTTCAACTTGGTGTGGGTGGTTATTAGACTATAAAAAAGAAACATTAATCATTTTAGATATGGAAAAAGTTAATGTGGAGGAAGTTATTAGAGACTTTGAGTCTATTGGCTTAGATAATATTATTGCTTTTGCACCTTCAAAAGTAATTCAAAGATTCCATAGTTTAGAGAGTTATAAGGAAAAAACATCAAATGAATTATATCCGTTAATAAAGGATGGAAGTGTTAAGGTTATCGATGTGCGTAGTAAAAAAGAATGGGATGAAGGACACCTTCATGATGCAATACATATTACTTTAGGTAATTTATTTGAGCAGCTAGATCAAGTTCCTACAGGCTGTCCTATAGTTTTACAATGCCGGACGGGTTTACGTTCTGCTATAGCTGCTAGTATTTTGCAAAGAGCTGGTTTAAAGAGTGTAGTCAATTTAAAAGGAGGATTCCTTGCATGGGGAAAGTCTGGATTACCATACTATAAGTAATTTAAAAGAGTATAAAATGTCTTTTTCTTTTTTCAACATTCATCTTTTATTGACTGTCGGGATATTGCGGATGCTGCAGTGGAAGTTTTGATTAACAGGGAGAAATCAGGGGGAATATATACTCTCACAGGGGCAGAAATTTTTAGTTACCCAGATATAGCAAGTGAACTGTCCATTATACTCAATCGCACCATTACCTATATTAATATGGATTCTGTGGACTTACGGAGGAATTTAATTCACTATGATCAAATGCCCATTTGGTTGGCAAATCACATTGTGGAAATTCAGGAAAATCCAACAGACACTGTGAAAGAATTAATTGGGAAAGAGCCTAAAATATTAAATGCTTTTCTTCATGAGTATAAAGAGAATTTTAAGTAGTTTTAAAATTCATTTTATTAATTTATTACAATTCTTAATTGAAGCAGTTATGCTAACGCTTCTTGGTGGTTTAATTGAAATTGGGCTGGGTTATGGTGGCGCATATATTGTTTCTACGTTTGCAAAATGGCCACCGCTTGTTTCATGGGAAGTTGTCGTTGGTGGCGTATTGCTCTCTATGACACTTGGTATTATTTTCGGATTAATTCCAGCAAACAAAGCTGCAAAATTAGATCCAATTGAAGCACTCCGATACGAATAGATTACTAGTGAGCGGTTTGTAGCCTCTAGTTTAAGCAAGCGTATGGTCCGCCCATAGAACAGGTTCTATAAAATAGAGAGAATCATTGTATTATCAGGTATGCCAATATACACATAAATTACGTTCATTACGAAAAAAATCAGCAATAGATTTGTAACATCAATAACCGGTTCCTTAACATACAAGGTACCGGTTGTTTTGTGTCTAAACGTACAATTTTCTTTTTTTGATATGGTGACCCCGCATAGGTAATGCTAAATGAAGAGGCGTCATTAATACTTGACCTTCTCCGTATCCTGTATCTGCCATTGGATTCCATGATATTCAAATTTTTTTATCCACATGCGGACCATTTCGTGATTCTCTCCTAGTGATTTCGCAATGTCTTCTATACTTTCATTTCCATTTTAATAATGTATGACTGCATTCATTTTGTCTTCTGCAGTTCACATTTATCAACCTGTTTATGTTTTTTTCAAACTTTGCAACAGAACCACCTATTGATCATATATAAAATAAGAAAATTCACATTATTTTCTCGCGGAAATAGGTGGAACCGTAATAACTATGTCATGATCTTTTAACTGTACACGAAAAATATATACCGGTTGAGAAAAACCTTTTGTATCAGTGACGTGCTCCAAATTATACTCTGTAATGACTAATGTCTCACCTTCAAATTCTTCACCCGCTTCGAAAGTTCCCATAGGATAAATGTCTCCTTGTTTCAGCTTTTGAAATGCTTCTTTTGGAGAAATAATTTCGACATCTCGCACTCTTTCACCTTTAGAATCGTAAACAGGCATTTTTTTACCTTCATTACTTAACTCTAGTGATGTTTTTATAGTGACATGAGACATATCTGTTTTTCTGTAAGGATCAAATGGCATATTACCAAATTCCTTCATTTGATACGAAATAATTATTCCAAGTGCGACGAAGCTTACTGCAGTAGGTAAGATTAAATATTTGACTATTTGTGTGTGTGATTCTTTTTTTTTAATAAAAATAAGAATTATATTTAATATACAATACCCAAGCATCATTCCTATAGTATTATGAAGTAAATCGTCTAGTTCCGCACTTCCACGAAGTGTTATAAATTGAAGAGTTTCAATAAATAAAGATGTTGTAATTGAACTGATTAACATCCATTTTGCTTTTAAAAAAACTTCACTAAATAAAGGTAATAAAATCCCTAACGGAAACAGCATACCTATATTAACAATGATATGAAAAAAAGAATTAAATGAAAATTGATTCCATGCTTGTTGATATTGGCTTAGTACATCGAAATCAATTGTTCTTACAAAGATATTCCCAGCTGAACGACCAAATGTGGTAGCCATTATTAAAAGAGAATAATATCCTATTATTAATATAAGTAATATAACTTGTCGTTTAGTAAATTTCTTTTCTAGTTCATTAATAAAATTCATTTTACACCTACTTTAAAATTTTCGCCTAATCCATTGATAAATCTTGCATATCCTGTTATTGCTTTCTAACAACTTGGGATTCTTATATTTACTAAAGAAATAAGATTCCGCCATGTATTATACTTTTTTTGAAACTTTGTTGTTCTTTGTTTCGCCCAATTAATACACTTCTTTTCAATTAAATGATACGAAAATATAGAACAAAGTATTGTCATAGTTATACATAAAGTAAGAAGGAACAGAATAGGTATCTTTGCATACAAAAGTTTAAATAGTACCATCATGATTGGAAAATGACACAAGTAGATACTATATGAAATTTCTCCTAAATATACAAATTACCGCTAACCCTCGTATTGAATCTAATTCTTTTATTCTCTTACTCATAAAGTCTTCTCCTTATAAATTGTAGATTTTACTGTTAATAAAGGCCACTATACTAGTGTAGTGGGAGAATTGTACATATAACGTATAGGATAGAAGGAATTATTAAAATAAAAAGTAGGATAAACTTTAAATTTTTATTAAATTTTTGAACACCCTTCTTTTGGTAACCTTTCTTCAAATATTGTTCTGATTGCATTACCTATATTATAAACAGATGGTTATAAAATACGGGTTTAGTCACAAGAAAGTAATTCACGTTAGCCAGGAGCTAGATCTTTTAATTTATCAGCTAATGAGAAAATCTAAAATAGAATCATATTAGGGGTCTCGCCACATCGCTATCAAGTTAAGAAACACATTTTTCCCAAAAACGATAAAAATGAACTTCTGTCCTACAAAAAACACAAAATTTTCATTTAGGGGGTACTTTAAAATCTTAGCTTGATGGCAATGTGGCGGTACCCCTATTAACAACCTATCCTACTTATCTCCCAAATTATATTGCTGAAAATGGTGATTTTCCACGTGGCTATGAATTTTCTTATGGTACGAGCCTATCTACTCCTACTGTATCAGCGGTTGCGGCTCTTATATTAACAGAGTATAAAGAGGAAAAATTAAAAAACTTGTCTATTAATGAAATTCAAAATATTATGTATCAAACTACCTTAAAATCTGGAACAAATAGAAAAGAAAAATTTTCAGGAAGGGGTACGGTAGATGCATATGAGGCCTTGAATTTAATCAACAATAAATAAGATTTGAATAAAACCATAATAGAAGGTTAAGTAATTTATTTTGCAGAGATATTAGTACCTTTTAGAGACATATAAGAAATGTGCTCTTAAATAATTTTAATCGTTAAAATAACTGGTTATATCTTAGTGGGATAAACTAGTTGTTTTATATTCTAAATCCATTCATTCGGTCCATTATTATTTTTTCTGTGATGAGTGAAGTGGAATCTTCTAATTATATATCATGAATAAACTTAAAATACTAGAATCTTTATGATAAATAAATATTTTTTAAATTTAAAGAAAATTCATTGAGATTTCAATTAGAAAGGTATAAAATGGGATTTAATAGACTGAACAGTTCAGTTCAATTTTATTTTGAGGTAGGGACAGTTTTTGAAAAGTCAGAAAGAGGTGCTAGCTTTGAAAGAAAAAATCATAATATCTGCTTTGAAATTATTTGCAGAAAAGGGTTTTCATGCTACTAATGTGCAAGAGATTGCAAATCACGCCGGAGTTGCTAAGGGGACGTTATATGCTCATTTTACTTCCAAAAAGAGTATTTTAATTTCTATATATAGTTATTATTTAGACTGCTTATACAATAGTTTAGATGTTAGCGCTATAAGTAATAATGAATCTTTTGAGGAACGACTAATGAAATTAAACAAAGTTTTAAATAATTATCTAAGTGTCGCATTTGAGCATGAAAATTTCCTTAAAATGCAAATGAAAGAACAAAATATTAATGATCCACAAATTATGGAATTTATTCAAGAAAAACGCAGGGAAATTTATATTAAGTTTCAGCAACTAATGAAGTATGTCGGAGGAGAAGAACTGGAAAATTGTGTACTAGATGAGGCCGTTATATTGAATAGTCTAATTGAGGAATACTCAGCAGTTGTGATATTAGATGGAGCGGATATATCAGTTGAGGAATTAGTTAATTTTATTACACAAACCATATCCTGTATCTTAAAGGGATTTAAAAATAAGCATATATCCCCGATTCTTAGTGAAAATTACATGAAAAATAAGGAGATTAGAGAGGAGCTTATATATACAAATAAAATTAAGGAACGATTGAATGCAATCAATCAATTAATCCATAACATTTATTTTACTCAAGAAGAAAAACAAGAAGTCAATGCTTCTTTAATGTTTATTAACGATGAATTATCTAAGAGTAACCCAGATATCATAATTATCAAAGGGATGCTAAGAAATATAGGGCAATTTACAGAATTAGAATTCATAGTAGATGAGATATTTAGTTTATTACAACAAATAAAAAAAGATTTTTGATGGAAAACACTATTTCTAATAGAGGTGAGCTTTTATGTTAGGTGAATTAATAGAAATTTTTAGAGGGAATATTCCTGGTACTCAGTTGTATGTAATGATGAGTATTCTAGTTATAGTACTCATGGGTGAAGTATTATTTGAATTGAAAAAGGAGCAATTAAAATATATTTCTACTAGTTGGTGAGAGATTAATATTAAATATAATTGGACTTGTGTTTTATTTAAGTTTTTACATGTTTATCTTAAAAATGTTTTTGAAAATATGGCCAACATTAATACAGGGTTATGATACAGCTTTAGCTAGTTGGTTAGCAATTATCTCATATATAAGTATTATTTTATTAGTACCACTTGCTGTGCTCTTTGTTAAATTTAATAAAATATCATTAAAAGCAATAACATTAATAATTCATTTGATATTTACAGGAGTTACAATCAGTTTGATTAATCAGTATTGGGAGCCTAATATAAAATTCCCTGTAATTTTATTAATCGCTAATATAGTTGCCAACACTTTTTTAAGTCTAGTAATAGTTACGTATGGATTAACTAAGGGTGAACAAAAAAGGTCTAATAGCTTAGTTAGAAAATCTAAAAAAGGGACTTTTTAAATTATTTTAGATTTTCTCTTTTAATACCTTATGTAAGTGAATGAAATACTCTTACTTGTTTCGGTGAAATAAGGGATTCTTATGTACAGGGAACCGGATAAGGTGTTTCCAAATCGTGTCCAAACTTACAGTTTTCTTTTTTTGATATGGTGCCCCCATTGCCATCAACCTAAAAACAGGTCACCTCCAAAACGATAAATAAGCTTTTTCATAAGAAATTTGTAAGGAATGGATAAGAAAAAAGAAATTTTTATTGTGAAGGATAAAAATATAAAGAAGAGTGAAAGGGGGGATTAGATAAGATATATTTATGTGAAAAACAAACTAGTCATAAGAGTGTTCTAAGGAAAAGAAGTAATTTCTGGGGTTAACATACTTGTAAAAAAAGAGGGATTCACCGTTTGTTAGGACAAAAATAATCATTATGAAGATAATTACGAATTCCATGTTGTCCTTTTGTCATTGATGGTGATGATAGCTGTGTAATTAATACGAAACAACAAGCAAGCAACCACTCATACAATATGAATAGAGGAGAGGAATACCTTATGAAAACACGTAATCAAATTACATTTGTAAAAGCAGAGCCCACTGAAAATGTATCTAGTTTGTCACACACAAGCACTCAACGAGATCGTAATTCCGTCAAACAAGCAATGCGTGATATCTTGAAATTTGGAATCCCGGGGATACTTGCTAAAACTTCCGAGGATGGGAAAACGTGGAGTTATACGGCCGGAGTAGCTGACCTGAGAACCAAGAAACCAATGGAAACAGATTTCCGCTTTCGCATCGGCAGCGTGACGAAGACGTTCACCGCAACAGTTGTATTTCAATTAGCCGAAGAGAACCGCTTGAATCTAGACGACTCTATTGAAAAATGGTTTCCTGGTGTCATTCAAGGAAACGGGTATGATGATAAACAGATTACTATCCGGCAATTATTGAACCACACAAGTGGTATCGCTAATTACACAATGTCAAAGGATTTTAATATCATGGATACAAAAAAATCTTATACTACTGAAGAATTAGTAAAGATGGGAATATCCATGCCTCCAGATTTTGCTCCAGGAAAGAGCTGGTCGTATTCAAATACAGGATATGTATTACTAGGAATTCTTATTGAAAAAGTAACTGGGAACAGCTATGCGGAAGAGATTGAAAATCGAATCATTGAACCACTTGAATTAGCGAATACATTCTTACCTGGAAATTCAAGCGTCATTCCAGGAACCAACCATGCCCGTGGATATATCCAATTAGACGGAGCAAGTGAGCCAAAAGATGTTACTTATTATAACCCAAGTATGGGGAGCTCGGCCGGAGATATGATTTCTACGGCTGATGATTTAAACAAATTCTTCTCTTATTTACTTGGGGGTAAATTACTGAAAGAACAGCAACTAAAGCAAATGCTTACAACAGTCCCTACAGGAATAGATGAACTTGGCGATTCCGGGCTTGGAATTTTCAAAATTATTCTTCCAAACGGTGTCTCGATATGGGGACACTCAGGTGGCATTCCAGGGTTTGGTACTTTTGCTGGAGGTACACCTGGAGGCAGGCATACGCTAGCCGTCAATTTGAACATCCTTAAAGCTGATAGTCCTGAACCTTTTAAAAATATTTTACTTGCTGAATTTAGCAAGTAGGCAAAAAGGAAAACTGGATAAATTTTGTCATAGTTTTTATAGTTAAATATATACCTTTCTGGTTCAAAAACCCTAAGTTACTCTAAAAAATGATTTTGGTATTTTGGGAATTCTGGTGGCAACCCAATGCTATTAGGCTAATAAAACAAAATCCTCCCTAAAATGAAAAAATACGCTATTCTTTCTGTAGAATCATAGGAAAGGATGGCGTTTTTTATGTCTGTTTCTGTGTCTGAAGAATTACAACTATTTGCTCAAGAGATTCAAAGTTTTTTATCTCCAAATATCTTACAAGATTTTGCTAGAGATGTTGGTTTCGTGCAACGAACCAGTAAATACCAAGCAAAAGATTTAGTCGCTTTATGTGTATGGGTGAGCCAAAATGTAGCTATGACTTCTTTAACTCAGTTATCTAGCTGTTTAGAAGCATCAACAGAAGTACTCATCAGTCCTGAGGGACTGAATCAACGATTTAATAAGGCGGCCGTCCAACTTTTACAACACCTACTAGCCGAACTACTAAGCAAAAAATTGGCCGCATTTATGCCGATTTCTTCTCCATACACTTCTGTTTTTAAGCGTGTTCGTATTTTAGATTCAACTGCATTTCAACTCCCGGATGTATTTTCATCGGTTTATCCAGGTGCAGGAGGATGCAGCCATACAGCGGGGATAAAAATTCAACTTGAGTATGATTTGTTAAGTGGACAGTTCCTACATATTCATACAGGTCCAGGTAAACAACATGATCGTACTTACGGCTCTCTATGTGCCCTAACTGTGACAGCGAATGATTTATGTATCCGAGATTTAGGTTATTTTCATTTAAAAGACCTTCAATATATACAAGATAAAGAGGCCTACTATATCTCTCGTATCAAGTCGAATACACGTATGTATCAAAAAAATCCTAACCCTGATTATTTTCAAGACGGAAGAATTAAGAAAGGTACAGAGTATATACAGATAGATATGGAGACGTTAATGAGCTCCCTTCAACCAGGACAAACATGTGAAATAGCTGATGCTTATGTAGGAATGATTGATAAAGTGCCAGCTCGTGTAATTGTTCACCGACTAACAAAACAACAGCAACAAAAACGATTACAAGATCAAACTATAAGAGAAAAAAAGAAAGGAATGAAGTATTCTCCTCGTAGTAAACGACTTAGCGGTATCAATGTATATATGACAAATACCCCTACAGATATTGTCTCGATGGGCCAGGTACATGATTGGTATTCTTTACGTTGGCAAATCGAGATTTTATTTAAAACGTGGAAATCATTCTTTCATATTCATCAGTGTAAAAAGATAAAACGAGAACGATTGAAATGCCATTTGTATGGGCAACTGATTGCCATTCTACTCTGTTCTTCTACCATGTTTCAAATGCGACAATTACTTCTTATGAAAAAGAAGCGAGAGCTGAGTGAATATAAGGCCATATATATGATTAAAGATTATTTTCCTCTTATTTATCAAGCCATACAGAAAGACACCCAAGAGCTATCAAAGATTCTCATCCGCTTGTTCAACCTCCTACAGCAAAACGGGAGAAAATCTCATCGATATGAGAAGAAAACAGTCTTTGATATATTAGGTGTCGTTTACAATTGTACCATGTCTGATAATCAAGCGGCTTAATTCAAAAAATGAAACCCGTTAGGGTTTATTTCGTATGCAAATCTTTAAATTTCTTACACATAACCTTTAGAAAAAAGAAACATTCTCTACTATAATTGACGTTGTATGAGCTTAGCTTGATAGCGATGTGGCGGTACCCCAGAAAGAGCAGTTATATAGAAAAAAGAACTATGGAACAAATGAGACTTGTATCATGTCTATATATTGAAACCATATTAAAAGTGAGGGCAGTTTTATGTTTATTCAAATAAATTTGAGGTGTGGAAATGGAACAGAAGTTTATTAAAAAATGTAATCATGATGAGCTTGACTATGTTATAAAAGACTATTGGCAAGATGTATGGAATTATTCATTTATTATTACGAAAGATCCACACTTATCAGATGACATCACACAAGATGTCTTTATAAAGGTTTTTAAACATTGGCATTCGTTTCGAAAGGAGTCATCTATTAAAACGTGGATATTAAAAATTACAAGAAATACGGCAATAAACTATTTGAAATCCTCTTATTTTAAAAGGATATCTTTAGTGGGATTTTTTAGTGACGATAAGCAATCTCCATCGGCAGAACGAGAATTTTTTAATCAAGAGGAAATGAATGAAGTGTGGGATGTTGTATTAAAATTACCTAAAAAACATCGTGAAATAATTATATTGGACGCGAAATATGAATTATCTTATGAAGAAATGGCTGAAACATTAGATGTATCAATTGGAACAGTCAAATCTAGATTAAGCCGAGCGAGAAGTAAGGTTTCAAAACTAATAGGGGAGGATAGAAGTGATGAACAGTAAAAAAAATCCTGATTGGTATAGCAAATTAAAAAACGGTCCAATGGAGAATCGTAAAGATGAAGAAGAATTTATTTATAAAATAAAGCAATCGATAGACCAAAATAGTGAAGTAGATTCTGCAACATTTAAGAGACCATTTCGTAAAACAGTATTGCCTATTGTAGTTGTTTTGGTTTGTACAATGTTATTTTTTATTGTTCAGCAACCTTGGTTTGATGATAATAAATCACCGGTACAAAGTAGTACTCAAATTAAGTCGAAAACAAAAGATGAATCTGATCAAGATCCCTCACTAAAACAATTTATGAATGATTTATATCGAAGTACAAATTCAAAAAATGAAAATGACCTTTATAGAGCGTTAAATGATGAAGTTCTATTTAAAGGGATTATGTATAAGAAGGATGAATTACAGATTGATGATGATATTTTTCATGAGTTGCAAGTCGCTCTTACAATGGGGGGAGAATTTGTGAATGATACGAAGAAAGTTTACAAAGTGCCAAGTGGATCGACAGAAAGTAATCAATCAAATCAAGAACACTTTATATATGCAACTGTTACTGGAAACAAAACGAAAATTTTAGCTGAACCAAAACTAGAATCACAAGTTTTGTATGAAGTATCTAATGATATGGTAAAAGCTTGGATCCCGGAAAAATTGCAAAATGATGGATATATAAAAATATCGACTATTAACGGTGATACTACTGGATATGTACAAAAAAAGTATGTTTTAACTGATATTAAATATTCTTTCATGTTCGAAAAGAATCATGAAGGTATATGGAAAATAACGAATATAGAATCTATATGGTAAAAGAGGAAGGTTCACTTTAATGAACCTTCCTCTTTATTTTTATTCTCTTTTTGAAGAGTATCCCAGGAATCTAAAATTTCTGCTGTAACAAGAGCGGCACTATTCTTTTCTGAATTACCACCAGGAATAACAACAGAAATGGCGATTTGTGGATCTTTGGCAGGAGCATATGCAATGAAAAGAGAATGATTTATCACTCTTTCTTGCTCATTCGGTGAACCTGTTATACCCGTTTTACCTGCGACATCAAAGGGCAAGTTTTTAATCTCCTCTATATTGTGACTCATCCCACCTTGCACGACGCTCCAAAATTTCATCGGATATCGATTAGAACTTTCTAAGATTGGTTTAAACTTTTTTGAATCATTACCGTCATGATCAATAATGGCACTTACGATTTGAGGTTTATATTTATCACCTTTACTTGCAAAAGTTGCTGCATATTGGGCAAGCTGAAGTGGAGTGTGCACTTCATTTCCTCCCCAAGAAGCATTTAATAAAGCGGAGATTCCATTTTCAAACTTATTAGATGGATGAAATTCATATTTTCCGTCTTCTTCAAAGGGTAAATCGATCCCAGTTTTAGAACGAAGGCCGAATTGCATTAAATAATCTGTCCATATATTTGCTACTTTTTCTATATTCCCATTATTTTGGTTGAATAAGGGTAGCGCTACTTTTGCTGTCATAAATGTGTTAGATGAATTAATGATAGCCTGACTCGGTGTGATCTCACCTGTTGGCGTTCCAGGTGCATTCGTAATGTTATTTTGATTATCATACTGAAAAGTACCTTTATCTAAATAAGTATCTTCAGGTTGAAAAAGCTTTTCGTTTAATCCAATTAAAATAATAAGGGGCTTTATAGTAGAGGCCATATTTACATAAGATTCACCATACTTTAATTTTTGAATTGCTTTATTTTGCGACAATGATTTGATGTTTTCTTTTTTAGATGATACATGTGTATGTAATGTATTTGGATCAAAAACTGCTGAGTTGGCCATAGTTAAAATTGCACCAGTTTTTACATCGGTCACTACAGCATAACCAGCATTAGCATCAGGTATTTTCTTAAGTTGAGATCTTAATGCTTCCTCTGTTTTTTGCTGCAGCTTAGAATCTAAAGCTAGCCGGACATCTTTTCCTTTTTGTACTTTTTGAATGTTCCATAAGAACTTTTTATTATTCATTTTAAAAATCAGAGTTTTTTCTGGTTTTCCTTTTAAATCATTTTCATATTGAAGCTCAATCCCACTTTTACCAACAGGTACATACTTAGAATTAAGGTCATTTTCTACATACCCAATTACTTGTGAAGCAATTTCGTGCTTTGGATAATATCGAATCCATTCATCTTTGATTATTACATTATTGGGTTTGTTCTTGTTTATGAATGTAAGTTCACTCTCATTTATGTCAGAGTATAACGGTATATCATTCATAGTCTGCTTTTTACAAGATTGTTGTAATTGTGATTTCATGTCCTCTGCAGAAATGTCATGTTGAAACTCGCTTGAAAATTGATTGAAAAAAGCTAATGTGTTTGATATATCTTGATTCGATAGCTCTTCATCATTAGAAGTGCAATATAGAGACTTAACTTTCTTATTTGTAGCTAGTATTACACCGTTTTGATCAAAAATTTTTCCTCTTTCAGCTGAAGAAGTTGCGATAGTAATTGAAATGAAGTTGATTTTTAATAAAATTAGTAAAATCAAACCTACAATAGAAAGAACCGCTAAAAATCTCCATTTTTTTGTATGTAACATATAACCCTCCCTTATGTAGCCTATTTCATCTTATAGTTAATTATTTTTTTTGTAAATGTGGAATAATTTTATTACTTAGGTTGTCTATTAAGTATTACAGCATGAAGAAAGGAATAATCAGTATGAAAAGTTACTAGGGGTCACCATATCAAAAAAAGAAAATTGTACGTTTAGACACAATTTCATGTTTTGTACAGAAATTCTTTATTTAATTAATTTGTAGGTTGATACAGTTCCCCAAACAAAAAGAACTAAATAAAAAAGTCTTTGTAGGGGTACCGCCACATCGCTATCAAGCTAAGATTTTTAATTACCCCCAGAACGACAATTTCATGCATCATTGACTACTGATAATGATGCGTTATGTAGACCTCACAGATAGATAGGGGTATACAGTTCTTCTTTTATGGTACACTTCAATAAAAGGGGGGAAAGAGGTTTGAAAAAGTGGATTAAAATCACATCAACCTTAGTTATTGCTATAGCAGTTGGTATTTTTACTGGTTACAAAGTCGGTACGTATGCAGGTTCAGACGTTAAGGAAAAGCAGACTGAGAGAATTAAAGGGGAAGAGGTAATACTTGACCTCAACTCTGATCGTCATATAATCAATGCAATGCACAAAATGACTCATCAAAAAGTATTATCTCACGAAAAGCAAGGATTTATCAAAATGACTCCAGAAAATATCGAAAAAGTACGTCGAGCGATTGATGAAAGTAATAGTGGAACCTTACAACATAAAGAACAGTACCTTAAGATGTTGGTTCGTTGGTATGAAGGCGATTTCTCTCAATCGGTTGAGGAGCATAATTTATTATGGGAATGGGACAATAACAGCACTGGTAAAGCATACAAATTAGCGACACCGGAACAAGAAGAAGCATACATTTTAGAACAAGCGAAGTCTGAAAAATAATAAAGGGGTATCGTCACCTCGCTATCAAACTAATAAAAAGAAATGCCACCCTAAAATGAAAAAATGCGCTATTCTTTCTGTAGAATCATAGGAAAGGATGGCGTTTTTTATGTCTGTTTCTGTGTCTGACGAATTACAACTATTTGCTCAAGAGATTCAAAGTTTTTTATCTCCAAATACCTTACGGGATCTTGCCAGAGATGTTGGTTTTGTACAACGAAGCAGTAAGTATCTGAATCCTGCTTGTACTATCATTTGTAATTCCTCCTGTTGGATTTTGTTTTTTATTTGTTATATAGATACGACATAATGCAGCAGATACTTTGGATAATTAGCTGAAGCATACATCTATTCGACCTAATACCCCAGTGCTCATACTTGCTAATTACATTCTTTCGTATTTCATAACTGAAAAATGATGATTTTTCACCTTGACAGCTAAATTATGAAGTGGTTCATCTGCTGCTTCTAGTAATAACATAGCGTCATGGCCATCCATAGTGAACTCAATTAAATCATTTGTATAGCTCCAGAAAGTTTGAAACTTATATCTTTCTAATACTTTGTACCGCGGAGATAACTCAATAATCCCATCCTCACTCGTGACTATGAAGTTTCCACTTTCAGAATCTATATCGAATCTAGTATTCCAAGCCATTTTAACCCTTTTTTCTTCTTGTATTAGGGTTATATAAAAGAAACTGATATAAATCCCTTTATTTATAAAACGCCTTTAAAATAGCGGTTTATGCTCACTAGAAACCAACGTGCTATTTTTCTTCACCAACTAAAAAAAGGCGCTCAAAAAGAGTGCCTTTTTTTGTATTATTTTAATGATAGATTATTAACTAACATCTCAATAGCTTACTTTATAATTTGTACAAGTTAATACATTTATAAAACCATTACATTACTAAAATGTCCCTACTCTTAACGATACGTTAATACCATAAATCATCTCTTTTCGGGTATATTCCTTTATTAGTTCTTTGTCTTATGAATACTTCTGCAATAATTAAATTCGGTACCCAAGATAACCACGCAATTACAGCGTAACTTTGTTCAAACTGCTCTGGGCCGAATAACACAATAAACAAAGGTAACCAAATTCTTAATGTAACTGCCCCAAAGGTTAAGGAATAATTTCTGATCATCCAATTGCGATGGTCTTGAATTTTTTTGTTTTGAACTCTATTTAATGCTTGATATGCTGATATTAGCCAAAGTAAGGATCCGAAACCGAAACCAAGCTTTGCTAGTAAGCCACCCGAAGCATAAAAGGCTAAGTATAGTCCTGATATGCCGCCTAATAATATACCAACCATATAGATTCTTCCGAGTAATCGATGACGGTTGATATTCTTTTCTCTAAAGTTTGTGGACAGCGTAAACGGACCAATTACTAACGCTAATATACCTGTTGTAATATGTACAAATAACATAATGTACCAAAAACTGCTTAATTTAGCTACATACATAAGTTTCATTTTTATAAGTCCTGATTGAGATCCATCCAAAATAAAATATTGGAAAACAACATAACTAGCTACTATAACAGCAAAAACAGTAGATATATACCAAATAATCCTGCTCAAATTCCACTTCCTCCTTTCCATATTTTAGGTGGGTATATTATGCATTACTGTTCATTCTAGAGCGGAATTGGAGAATCCTTCTTTATCTAAAAAGATGAACCCTCCTAAAAGATAGTGGTTTATCTATACGAGCATCTACAAATACTATTCTTGGTTATTACTTTTTATTAACCATATAGAATATAAATGTGTCTGCATTTCGCATCACCGTATCCCAACTACTCGTGTATCTCTACTAAGTGGAATATAAAATTCACCGCTCCTTAACCTGTCACTGGGATAGATGATTTTTATCAGTACTATGTGGTTGCAATTATAGTCATACGACTGCTATACTACTTAGACATAACGTTTAGGCAGCGGTTATGACCAAGCGGATACATATCATTAACAAAAAAAGAGCTAGCCAGTCTGGACAGCTCGTTTCCATAATTATCGTTATCAGAAGTTGTTTTTAGATAATCAGTTCTTATATTTTATAATAGTGCCGTTTGTTCCTTTGTCTCAGACTTCAATTTGTCTTGCAGACCTGATTTGTTTAACTGGAGTTGTATTACTAGGAATGCTAGGGACAATCGCATTGAGAGGAATAATGGTCACTATTTCTTCGTTTGTATAAAGATATTAATGCTTATAAAAAAGACACTCATTCTAAAATGTACCCTATAGAATAGACAATTAAAAAAGTCTATTCTATAGGGTGTTTTTATAGAAACATAATGTTACTATCGTTGGGCTACGCCCTTCACACGCTTGAGGAAGGGGAATTATTTCGGGGAATTCGTTAAATTCGTAAGTTTATCCTTTATTGCAAATTGTAACTACAGTTTACTTTGCTGTAAAGAAACAAAAAACATTTTTCTTATTCAATAATTCCAATTTCTAGAGCCTTTTGAACAGCTTCTTCTTTGTTACGGACTCCTAGCTTTGTATAAGCTGTGGAAGCATAATTTCTGACCGTACCATTCGATAAATATAACCTTGATGCTATGGTAGTGTATCGAAGTCCCTTTGCTACTAGCTGCAATATTTCTATCTCCCTAGCTGTTAGCTCATAAGCGGTTGCTTTTGATTGAGGTGTCTCTTTTTGCTCATCAAACTTCTCAAATATTTTGTGAGACATTCCCTGATCAATCAGTGTCCCACCTTTGTGAATAAGTCGAATCGTATTAGCTAGTTCCATCGTTTCAATAGATTTGAGTAAAAAACCATCCGCACCGTTGCGAAGTGATTCCAATGCCTGTTCGGTATCCTGAAAAGTTGTAAAAATCAATACGCGGATATGTGGCCATTGTTGCTTAATTTTTTTGGTTGCTTCGACTCCATCCATGTGTTGCATATCTAAATCCATAAGTATAACATGGGGTTGAAGGCGCCCACACAAATCGATGGCTTCATTGCCATCCTCAGCCAAACCAACTACATTTAAATCTTCATATCTATCGAGTAGTGTCCTCAAAGTTTCCCGAACAAATGGCTGGTCGTCTACAATTAACAAACGAATAAGTCCATCTTTTATTTCAGCTTGTCGCGGTATGGTACAGGTAACAAGCATTCCTTCCTCTGGCTTTGTATATACAGACAATTGACCTTGTAAATTCATTGCCCGTTCTTTCATCGCATTCATACCGAAGCCTTCCTGCCATTCTACATTTCCTTTTCCGTTATCTTGAACTTCTAACCTCGTATATTGTTGTTCAAACTGCAATGAAACTATAATTTCAGTCCCCTGACCATGACGTACTGCATTTGTAAGAGATTCTTGTAAGCAACGAATAAACGCGATCTTCGCTTGGCGAGACAGTTGATATTCCTCTCCGAATGCCCTAAAACTTACATTTACCTGAGCGTGCTCCTGAAATTCGGCTCCAAGATTTTGTAGAGATTGAATCAAGGAAGGCGATTGACACGGAGACTCCATTTGATGTAGGTAACCTCTCACGTCCTCGATGCTTTTACGTCCCATTTCAAGCAGAGAATCTAGCCTCTGTATACCCATTTCAGTAGCAAGCTCGGTGCGCAACGTTTCCATTCCCATAATAATAGAAGTATAAGCGTGACCAACTGTATCATGAAGCTCACTCGACAGTCTGTTTCGTTCCTCTGCCAGTGTAATGCGTTCAATCTGAGACATATATTGCTCAAGTACCACGTTTTGTTTATGAATCGCTTCATTTTGCTTATGATTGACGATTAATAAATGGAAAGCGAAGCCCATTACATAAGCAAGTCCATAATAGGTAACCATAATCCAATAGCTATTACTTGGCGCAACCGCATAGAAAATTCCAGTTGTTATAAAAATTGTTGTTGGAGCTGTCCAATAATAGGACAAATGCTTACTATTCGCAGCAATCAGAAAAACCGATATAAGAAATGTCTTGTTAGCTTCTGGCAATAAAGAGATTAAATATATACACAGTCCACCATATAGCAGTATTTCTGTGAACAAGTAATATTTGTAATTGAATAGTAAGGCTACCCATGGAATAGAGAAGGCAAGAATTTGCCAAAAAATAATAATCCAAAGTGGCAATGTTAAACCATCCTGAAGATCTAATGTGTTGAGGACGATAGAGACACTAGCAAGTATACGGACTCCTAACATAATCCAATCGTACCAAAACCAATACTTAACCATATCTAACAAGTTATTTCCCCCCTAAGTAGCCTACCTTTTTACTTCCTATAGTATAAATTAAACCTTCATACATTGTTATACTTTTTAATTTTACACTACAATTCTCTCGCGGAAGGCAAACTTCTAGCGATTTAGTTGCCGAATCATGCTACGTGTATAGCCTCCAATTTTCTTTGTCAAACGATCTACTATTCTAATACTTATGGCGGTAAATACTATACCCATAAGCATTACAAAGAGTGACTTGGTAAAAGTATCTATCTGTATGAATATAATATTCATTTCTATGTAGTGATACAGTAGTGGTGCTAACAGCAACATAAGTGGCATTACATAAAACATAATTGCACTAATGAGACTAAAAATGCCAATCACAAATTTCTGCATTAACCAAAAGACAGCAGACCAAGTGCGACGATCAGTAAGCTCTAATTTTACCTGAGCCCAGTTTGATGTATCTATTTTTATACTTCTATCATAAGAGTCTGTTGAAATATCTGTATAAATTTTCGTCTGTATGCGCTCGAATTGGATAAAAGGTGTAGTAGTCTGTAGTACGCGTATAACTAGTGGAATTCCAATTACCGTAAATGAAAGGGTGAAGCTGAATAGCAGAGCTATTAGATAAAAACAAAAATAAAACAATCCTGTAACGAAAGTTAGCAATAAAAAATAACCATTCTGTATGAATCTTGATTTCATAAAGTTCATCGCTCCTATCTATGTAATAACCGAATCATACTGCTTTTTTTGTCATTCTCACTAGTGTAAAAGTGTCATATGACAGTTCTAAATGTTGTTAAAAAGGGGAAAGTAACCTACTTCTGGTTAAAAAAGATGCTTATATTAATCTCCATAAAACAATCCCATTCTTGTAAATGTAAGAAGGGATTGTTTTGTACTTTTATTTAATATGAGATGGACTTGTTTTTCGAATATGAAAAATAATATCAAATTGCTCAAGCAATGACTTATCAAAGTATGCCGATTCGTTCGGTAAGAGTCGTGCCCCTATACTTAGTAATGGTCTTTTTGCTTTCACCCATTTCTCTGCCGGTCCTTTAAGGTGACGGTTATCCAATAAAAACATGTTATATGGTACTTTTCCGAAGGTATAATTGAAACTATTTACATCTTGTGGAATCGGATCCGTTATAATCTTATCTCCGGTGTCGTTGTATAAGGTAAAATTCCCCTCCGTAGTTGTACTGCCAATTGTGACATAATTATTGTCTAAACGTTCCTTCAAAAATTGCCCCGCAACATAAGGGTATAATTTCTCATCGATAATTCCTTTAGCTATATGAATATTGTGTCCCCATACCATCGTTTTACCACCCAATGTCTCTTGTGCCCACATTGCATGATCGGCCAAGTATTGCTCATGTAGCTTTAACACACTTGGATAGTCGTTAGGAATTAGCATTGTAGTATATTTCTCTATTACAATTGCCGTTGCTTTCGCCCAGATGTACTCGGGTGAAACTAATTCTGTTTTGGCTTGCCCATTTTCATCTTTTAGTAATTTGGCTACTCTCTCAGCGTTTGCTTTGAACTTTTCCTTTATTTCAGGGGCAAGGTTCATATACTCCTGTACACCTCCATTAAAAGCCGACAATTCTTTATAATTTTCTTCTACTTCTGCCAGCAAATCCGGTCGATGCAGCCTTACATAATCAATTACTTTATTAAAGCAACCTTGGTCCAATTGCTTTAAGTCGAGCCCAATAAATTGGATCTTTTTTTTATTGGATGGATTAGCATTATAATCTTTCATCCACTCAATCATGGCTATAATTTCATCAGTAGGATATAACAAGTTTAAAAATTCCCTAGGATTTCCTTTTCCTGTTTGGATATATTCATTTAGCTTTAAGCCGTTTCCCCAATCTTCCTCCATTGTGAAATTTGTAAAACCCATCTCAGTAACCAAATATTTCACAATTCGAAACTTCATAGTGAAAATTTCAGAGCTTCCATGAGTATTCTCTCCTAATCCTATATATTGTGCGCTCCCAATCATTTTCTTAAGTGGTTTTAAATCCTCAAATGATTTTGATGGCTCTATCGTTTTTAATGGGTAAGCCTGCGATTGTATGGATTTAACTATATTTTTTTGGATTGATTGACCTGAATTTTCGACTGCTACTGTTTGAGCCTTCCCTACTTCCACGCATCCTGTGACTAATAAAGCTGTACTAACCATTGCAATTATTCTTTTCTTATTCATTTTTTCCACCTCAATTGAATTATTTGTAAAAGCAAGATTGATTCATGTACTTGCACGAACCAATTGCCTTAATTCAATTGTTATCTATCCCATATCATATTTTCTAGTTACATATTGTCATAAGGTTAAATTGACACAAGTCATAGGTTAATCATTACACTTTTGTACTACCGGCTATGACAACTTATAAATAATAATTACATTGATGAGTCGCAAGTAAGACTCGATTATGAGTTTGGGAGGGATTTTAAAGATGGATGATCTGTATGCCAAAATATTTTTATTCTAAGTTGTGTCTGTGGAAATGACAAGAAGTAAATTCGATAAACAAGTGAATTATAGGGGAAGGGCGGATTACAATGATATTACACGCAAAATCGTTCCACAATAAAGATAAAATCCAACGTGCTAAAATAGGACTTCAACTCTTTCTGAGTATCTTAATCATTACTTCTATTATCCTAAATGTAGTAGTAATAATTACAAAAAGTATGCCGCTTATTGTGGTATATATGTTTACCCCAGCATTATCTTCTATTTTGACTCGCATAATACTGAAAGAAGGGTTTAAAGATGTATCTTTTAGTCTCGGTAACTTAAAGATATGGAAGGGGATTGGTTTTGCTCTGCTAATCCCTATGATTATTTGTGGAATTACTTATTCTATCGCCTGGTTGAGCGGAATTGCGGGGTTTCAGTATCCCGAAGTTGGTATGTTTATTTTAGAACCGATCTACAATATGCTTGGGCTTCAGTATGTAACGGCACCATTCAGCTTCATTTATCTAGTAGTATTGAGCGGCATTTTCGGAAGTTTGCTTGGCTTAATCCCAGCTTTGGGAGAAGAAATGGGTTGGCGAGGTTATATGCTCACAAGGCTAGTCGATGCAGAGTTTTCACGGCCCATCCTTTTTAGTGGATTGATTTGGGCAACGTGGCATGTTCCAATAGTTATTGCTGGTCTATATGTAGCGGGACCATCTGTCGTTCTTTCAGTACTTGGTATCTATCTTTGTATTGTACCATTCGGTTATATTATAGCTTATTTACGACTTATTACAGGTAGCATTTGGCCTTCGGTTATCATCCATGCTACTTGGAATGCCATTATTCAAGGACCTTTCACACGTGCAAGTACAGGGTATCAAACTGAGATTTGGATTGGAGAATCTGGCTTGATAACCGCTATTATCATCTTGATTACTGCAATAATTGTGTCACGAATAATAAGATTTACTAAACATTGATTTTGTTTGTAAACAATTAATCAGTTTATGTGTAAATAGTTGTATTTTGATTATTTTCTTTAATACCATGTAGCATAATTTTTTCACTTTCAAAAGAGGTACTATGGAATGCTGTTGTTATTCAAAGATATAATTAACTAGAAAGAATTTTAGTGTTTATTATATAGAAAGATCAAAATGTTACAAGTCAATATTAACTAAGCCGCTATAAAATACCCCCATTCGATATTTTGAAAGAGGGTATTTTAATTTGGGATATTTGCCTTTCTTCGAATGATGGGCATATGCCATTACCCATCGCTATCCTCGAAAGGGTTCTGGTGCAAAGATTGTATTTATTTGAAAGAGGTATATTGATTCCTAATGGAATCTATTCTTATGCAGACATTCTGAATAGTTGATGAATAAACTTCACTTCATTTCATTTTGGACAGACTTGTCCCGTGAAATAAGTTGGCCTTTTTTAATGATATGCATCGCTTCTATTTATGAAAGAATAGATTTTGCTTTTCCATACCAATCACATCCTTTTTTAGAGTAATAGTATCAGTATGTCCAAGTCTGAAAGACTTTTTTTAGATATTTTGAAGTTTTTGCACCAGAATCAAAAAGAGCACCCAGTATAGGTGCCGGAATAAAAATTATTCAATGATAAAGATAATTACTTATCACCATTTTATTTGTATGTTTCAATTAAAAACATGAACAAAAATTGTACATGTCTATATAAAATCTATGTTCTGTCTATGTAAACATTTGTTTTATTTACAACGTAAATAAGAGTTCCATCTGGTGTAATATCTATACCAACAGGTTCGGTACCCACGTTAATTGTACCAATAACGGAATTGTTAGCGAAAATCCAAGGCTCTTTATATTGAGAAATAAAGAAGAGTCATTATAAAGAATCTTACTTTTTCATAAATAAAAGAGCAGCTAGCAAAAGCTAACTGCTCCAATCATGGAATATGGTTAAGAAATGGGTTGTATACAGTATTGACAGAATATTGAGTTTTATTCAGGGGTTTACTAATTATGTAGGTTACATGAGAAGTCCTATTAACATCCAGGCTGCTGTACAGAGATAATAAAGTTGTTTAATTTACAATAAAGTCGTTTAAAAAACGCAAGTCATGTTATTCAACAATCCGGCCATTTAATGGAATAAAAATCGCGAATCTAATTGGATATTTATGTTAATATTAGTGTAGAATTTGTGAAGGATTGTCTTAATCTAAAATTGCAATTAATTTTTTTGGTTGAACATATAAGTAGTTTGTATCGCTGTAGGTATTCAGATAACAAGGTAGACAAGGAGACTGAAATGATAAACTTTGTTAAGCAAGAAAAAGTTAAATGTTCTACATGCGGGAATAAAATCAGAGAAAAACAGGTTATGAGGAAAAGCCAATTTGCAATAGGCAAAATGTTCGTAATCGCCATACTAATGCTTATGATAAGTGTTAACGGAGTTGTATTTGCAAACGATAACGAATCTACAAATGGTAGTTTTGATATTTCTAAGATTGATCAGTTTATGACAAATGAGGTAGAGAGACTGAACATTCCTGGTGCATCATTGGCTATCGTAAAGGGAGATCAAGCGGAATATATACAAGGATATGGTGTTTCAAATCCAGACGGGACAAAAATGACATCGCAAACGCCAATCGTTCTTGGTTCGACTACTAAATCGTTCACGGCCCTTGCCATTATGCAGTTAGTGGAACAAGGAAAAATCGCCCTAGAAGAACCGGTGCAATCCTACATACCTTGGTTTCAAATTGCAGATGAAGAAGCATCTGAAAAAATCACCATTCAACATTTACTGAATCATACAAGCGGTCTTTCTACAAATGATGGTCAAGTATCTATATCACAAGGGAATAAAACATTAAAAGAACATATTAAAAGCTTGGCAAATACAGAATTGACATATTCTGTGGGCGAACAATATCAATACTCGAATTTAAATTATAACATTTTAGGTTTAGTCATCGAGGAGGTTACGAATAAATCGTATAAAGAGTATATCAATGAATTCATATTCAAGCCGCTTGAAATGAACAATAGTTATGTTAACCCAAAAGATGATACAAACAATGCAATTGCGACTGGATACCAAACTGTATTTGGATTAAAGGTGCCAACAAAGCAATTAATCCATGAAGGAACTGTTTCTTCAGGTTACCTTATTTCCAGTGCGGAAGATATGGCAAATTACATGATTGTACAATTGAATCAGGGAGAATTCAAAGGAAAAAGTATTTTATCAGCGAGTGCAATGACCACAATGCATCATCCATCAGCACTCATGGGGAATGATACCTACTATGCAATGGGATGGGAAGTGAATAATGAAGGAATCTCCCATAATGGATGGACAGAAAATACATACTCAAAAGTTGTGTTAGATGGGGAGTATGGCATCAGCTTGCAGATCAATTCAATGGATTATCTTAATCTTAATGAATATGATGCCATCATAAGCGGGATAAACAAGCTGGTACATAATGAAGAACCTTCTATATCTGATAGCAATCCATTTATGAAATATGTAATTATTGATTTGATTTTACTGGCAATAGTTGCTTTAATTGTTTGTTCAGCTTACAGAATTTTCAAACCTAAAAATCGTAAAGTAACAACATTCCGTAGGATTCTAAATGGGTTGTCTATATTAGTATTTAACTGGCTGCTGCCATTGATTATTTTGATTGGATTTCCTAAATTATTTGGTCCTTTGTCTACGGTAACATTATTTGCTCCAGGAATAGGGCATCTCTTATTTTTAATACCTTTGCTCTTTATAATTGTGGGAGTCGTTAAATTAGGTAAAGTAACACTAACATTAAAGAAAAATACTTTCGATGCATAAGCTGAAAAATCGTGATTGATTCCATTAAAGGGTACTATTGTTGAATGAGCCATAGATTTTTAAACGATTTTATTGTTATATTTTGAGTACAGTGAAGTATCTTATATCGAAAATTAAACAAGCATAACCCCGTCCTAAATTTAGAACGGGGTTATGCTTGTTTTGGGTTTAAAAATTAAAGAACTTTATTTTCTTTTCACACCAGTTTCATTATTAATTGGTTTACAAAAAAGGTCTTAAGTAAACTGAATTCTCCTAAAAAAATTCATTTAGTTCAACTATTTATTTATGCGATATTTGGCGTAATTTCATTAGGTATATTGTTTTCATTTGTTTTTATGGTACCTGACTTAGTATGGAATGCTCTTTTGGAATAATACTAGCTGTTTTATATTTCTTTGTATTATCGTCTTTAAAGAAAAGAGATAAATCAACATCCTGAATGTATACTTTTGATGATGATTTGTTTAGGGATTTTCACAGTTATCTTTCCTGGTTATCATAATATGTTTTATCTGCATATTTTTTATCTTTTCCTTTTAGGTAGGCTAAGATTACTTTTGGATTTTTAAGTAAAGCCCAGTCTCCATATTTATCAAATCTTCTGCATGAAGTTATCATTCCGTTTTTAATGGTACCGAATTTCTTATTATTTTGCTTTCCCCATTTTTTTAACCGTTTAGCGAAATCTGCATCTTCTGCCATAAGCATGTTTTCATTAAATCCGTTGATTGCCATAAAGTCTTTTCTATAACACCAAAAAATCCCTACAGATATAGCTCCATATTTAAAAAGTAAGGGGATTATTATTAACATTGCGGAAACGAATATTCCTAAAGATATTCTTTCAAACTTCCCAGTTACCCCACCGCCAATGTATTTATCTGAAGCTAAATATTTATCTACATTAGACAACATAGACTCTGTCATTTGGGTATCAGCGTCTATAGTAATGATTATTTCTCCACTAGCTATTTGGGCCCCAGCATTTCGGATTTTGGATAAGTTTTTATCGTTATTTTTTAATGTAATACAGTTATAAGACTTTGCTATTTCCTCTGTTTTATCTGTACAACGATTTAAAACAACTATGACTTCAGTTTGATCTTTATATGCCTCTGATGCCTTTGCAATTGAATCCAAACATTTTCTAATGTACTTTTCTTCATTGTGTGCAGGGATTATAATAGAAAATTTTACATCTTTTTTAAAATTGGCTCCTGAAGATTCGTTTGTTTCAGTCATAATATTCCCCCCTGTTATATAAAGTGAATATCTATTATATATATTAACATTTAGTGGGTTGTATTATAGAAACTGAAAGTAAACTATTATTTAAAAGTTTACTTTGGAATGGCTTTAGAAAAATAACATTCACTTCTTATGGAAAGTAGTCATAGGAATACATCATTCATTGTGGGCGGGGTGCACATAGTAAAAAAAAATAGCCTTGTCCAATCCATTATCATTCTTTTGTCATTTAATACTACAAAGGGGGTGAGAGGATGGAAAATAACGGAAAAATAACGTTTTGATTTGTAAAAAAAGATGGGCAAGAAATTAATTTGGGAAATCTTGATGATAGACGAAAAATTGTCATTGTCATTAATAATCAGATTACATTTGCACCGAATACAACACAAATTGCCAGTGGAGCCGGACAAAATAGTGTAGCAGGAAGTAATGCAGCAATCGATTCATCGAATATCCGACAGCAAGAAACGGTGGGCGCTGGAGGCGAAGCGATAAATAAAGGAATTAGTGGGGATCAGATTGAGCCACATAAAATGAAAAAAGAAACTTCGGATGAAGAAGCAGAAGTTGTACTCATCGTCAATAATCAAATTAATAGAGCCCGTGAGAAACAGGCTAGTGCTACTCAAGTGGCAAGTGGTGGTGGAGATGACAGTGCAGCGGGAACAAACGCTGCCATCGAAAGTTCTAACACCAAACAGCTACATGCAGTGGGAGGCGGAACGGATAGTTCGGCAGTAAACACAG
Source organism: Bacillus silvicola (assembly GCF_050524305.1). NCBI lineage: Bacteria > Bacillati > Bacillota > Bacilli > Caryophanales > Bacillaceae > Bacillus > Bacillus silvicola. The sequence continues at coordinate 35,855 of NZ_JBNGVC010000017.1, read as the reverse complement.
GTGAAGAATGCGATTAAAGAAAGAAAAATAATTGCATTTTTTTCTTAATAGGGGTCACCATACATGCCCATCAACTTAAGGATAGAAACTCCACGGTTTTCCATTAATTGAAATGAACAAACTTTTAAACAGTATTATCCTCTTAAAAATGAGCATACGAAATAAACCCTAACGGGTTTCATTTTTTTACTTATGCAACTTTTTTTGGTTTTCTATATCCACTATACTCATAGATAACACCCATAATATCAAAGATAGTTTTCTTCTCATATCGATGAGATTTCCGACCATTTTTCTTTAGTAGGGTAAACAGGCAGATTAAAACCTTTGTTATTATATGGGTGTTTCTCTGTATCGCTTGATATAACAGGGATAGATGATCTTGAATCATCCCAATTGCTTTATATTCGCTTAGTTCTCTTTTGTGCTTTCGCAACAGAAGTTGGCGCATCTTAAACATCGTGGAAGAACAGATAAAAATGGCAATGAGTTTTCCATACACATGGCATTCTAATCGCTCTTGTTTGATAGTTTGCCAGTGATGAATTTGAAATAGAGATTTCCACGTTTTAAATATGATTTCGATCTGCCAGCGGAGGGAGTAAAAATCATGGATTTGTTCCATCGGAACCATCTCCCAAGGCGTATTCGTAACATATATGTTGATACCCGTTAATCGTTTACTCTCTTCTGAAAATGTAATCCCCTTTTTACTTTCGGTATAGCTTTGTTTTTTTCTACGTTCCAGTATTTGTTCCTCTGTTAATCGGTAGATGATTACTCTTGTAAATAATCTTTGGTTCTTGCCAATATACGCCTCTTTTATTTCATACGTTTGTCCTGGTTTTAACGTGTGCATAATGTTCTCTAAATCAACTTGGAAATACTGTGACTGTTTTTTGATTGTCCCATTTCGAAAGTATTCCGGAAACGGATTTTTCGTATAGACAGTATGGTTTAATTTAAGTCTTGATATATAGCACACGCCACGTTGGTCCATTTGATCTAAGTCTTCCAATGAAAAATAACCCAAATCGCGAATACATAAATCTCCTGGGCGTAAGGTATCTAAACAATCTGTTCCAAATGTTTTATCATTATTTTTTCCAGGCCCTACCTGGAAGTTTAAAAACTGTCCGCTGTGTAAGTCATATTCTAATTGAATCTTGATACCTGCTGTTTGTGCACAACCACCTGATCCAGGATATACATGAGCTAAATGTTTCGGTACTTGGAAAATCGTCGCATCTAAAATACGAATTCGTTGAAAATACGTGAGTGCTGCACTTGAAATGGCTGATGTTTTACAAAGTTTACTTTTCCATAATGCAGAAAAAATATATTTCAAAAATTCAACCGCTTTTTTATTAAAGCGTTTATTGAGTCCTTCTGGACTCATAAGAGTGCCTGTGGCTGCGTGTAATTGACTGCATAGTCGAACGAGAGAATCACTCGCTGTACGTTGACTTACCCAGATACATATGGTAGCTAATTCATTTCCTGAAAACTTTCGTTTTCTTTTTACAAAACCTAATTCTTTTGCGAGTTCTTCCAAAAGAGAAGAGGTTAAATGACGATACAGCTCTTCAGAAAATAGTTGTAATTCATCTTGAATCGAAAAATTCATAAAAAGTGTCACCCTTTCTGCCTAGCTTTTTAGAAAGAATAACGCCTTTTTATACTTGGGTGTAGTGAATATTTTTGAGCTGATAAGCATGTATGGTGCCCCCTATTACATTACCTCTAAAGATGTATAGAATTTTAATACTATTAGTGGATTTAATATTGTTTTTACATTGATATATTTAATATTCAAGAACAGAAAATAAGGGGGAAAACCATATGATTAAAGGGTTGTATGAAGCACACTTACCAGTTAGTAATTTAAAAAATTCAATTGAATTTTATCAAAAATTAGGATTGAAACTTGCTTGGCGTGATGAAGACACTGCTTTCTTTTGGATTGAAAAAGGTAAGAGTTGGTTGGGATTATGGGAAGGAAATGAGTATGAAACTTGATACCACCCTTCTTTACGACATATTGCTTTTCGAGTTTCATATGAAGATTTAAAAGAATCTTTAAAGTGGCTAGATTTTATTCAAGTTGAAGCTGTCCCATTTGGTAATAGAGAATCTACGGAGCCATTTATCCGCCCACACCAAGGTAATGCTTCAGTATACTTCAAAGACCCAGATGGTAACAGTTTAGAATTAATATGTCATATTGAAGTTCCTAATGAATTAAAACATATTACAGATAAGTTGTCCTTTGTAGATTGGGAGAAACTAGTTAATAATACATTTAAATGAGAGATGCGAGATAAGCTTATTTTACTAAATGGGATCACCACACATCAATATCAAGCAAATATTTTAGAGTATCCTCAAAACGAAAATTGTATCTCTTCATAGTTGTTCATGAAAATTCAGTTCACTTTTTTCATTTAGTGGAACAATTAATCTCTTAAGTTGATGGGCATGGGGTACCGCCAGCATTTTGGAAAAAAACCACGCTAAGAGCATGCAAGATTTTATACAGTTTTTTGGCTAATCCAATAACAAACAAGAACCCTAAAACCGCGCCAGGATAGGAATGTATAAAAAAATGCATAGATCCATATAATAAAAAAAGGAGGTTACCTTGTGAGAGTAAGGGAACCTCCTTTTCCTTGCTACCGATAATTGTGCGTTATGTGAACTAGATTTGTATAGAGCATGCATTCAACTATTTCGGATCTTCTTCAACTAAAGGGCCATTAAACGGAATAAGACTTTGATCAAAAATGGATATTTTAGTCCATATAGACGTTTGATTGGGAAGTAACAGCTAATTGGCAGGAAAGTTGAAGAAAGATGTCAAAGTAATAATACAGAAGATCTGAAATTACTTGGGCTTATTAGGAGATTGGGAGCTTTCGATTTTTAACTAGAAGGTGCGTTGATTCAATAAGAATCATCGCTTATTTTATTTATATTGGTGATTGAGAATAAACTAAGGGAGTGGTAGGAGAGATGGATTTATACTCACATAAACCTGAAGCTTACGAATGTCCATTTTGTCGGGTTGTATCAGGTAATGAAAAACCAAATAAGGGAACAAAACAAAGAGACATTATTTATCAGAATAAACACGTTACGGCGTTTATCGCGAGCAAATGGTGGCCTAATAACAAGGGACACGTTCTCATTGTTCCTAATGAACACTTTGAGAATATATATGAGCTTCCAGCAGAAATGGCTGCTGAAATTCATAGTGCTGCTCAATTGACAGCGCTCGCGATGAAAAATACATATGGATGTGATGGAGTTTCTACTCGACAACATAATGAACCTGCTGGAAATCAAGATGTGTGGCATTATCATCTTCACGTTTATCCGAGATATGAAAATGATAATCTCTACCTAACAAAAGGTTATTACACTGAACCAGATGAACGTCCTTTCTATGCAGAAAAGTTACGATTGTGGATACAAGAAAACGTTTAGTTGCCTTTTTAAAGTAAAGAACTTGTCTTTATTCGGCAAAGGGCGCGATTGTTCAATAAGCAGCACAAAAGAATCTTCAATCGAAGGTCCTTTTTCAGTACCGATAATGAGACGTTATGTTAACCGTAAGTGTATAAAATATACACTTAGATTATAGAATTTATAACATTTAAAACGAATTAACATTTCATACAATACGTCACTACTTTCTATAAAAAAACAAAATTAGTACCTGATACTATTATTTAGTGTTAATATAGAGATGAAAGGGGATTTAATATGAACTATACACAACAAGTAAAAAAATTTAAAAAAGACTATGTAGCCAAGATTCCCAAAAATGTTCAAACAATTATGCAACGAGCAACAGATGAATTAACAGCATCTAAAAAAACATTTAGTTTAAATGTGGGGACAAAAGCTCCTAATTTTACATTGCATAATCATAATGGGATTCCTGTCACTTTATACGAAGAACTAAAGAAAGGACCTGTTATCCTAACATTTTATCGAGGAGTATGGTGTCCTTATTGTAATATGGAATTGCGAGCATACCAGGCTATCCTAGACCAATTAAAGGAACAAAATATACAATTACTTGCTATTAGCCCTCAAATACCTGATCAAACTCTTACTACACATGAAAAAAATCAGCTACAATATCATGTATTAAGTGATTTAGATGATAAGGTATCAGAGACATATGGACTTAAATTTACAGTCCCTGATTATATGAGAGAATACTATATAAAGTTTGGAGCAAATTTACCTCTATACAATGGAAATGACTCTTGGGCCTTACCCATACCAGCTACTTATTTAATTAATAAAGCTGGTGAAATTACATTTACTCATGTGAATCCAGATTATACAAATCGAATAGATCCTCAAGATATACTGCAAATAATAAAAAATAAATAAGCCTATTAGGCTTATTTATTAGAACTTCCGAGAACGAGAATTATGTAAATGAGCTGTTCATATGGACGGCTTATTTTATTTTTTGCTTAGCGTGTTTTTTTCCGAAATGCTGGCGGTACCTCAAATATTACTTAACATGGTAAAATAATATTCGGATGAGAGTCCAATACATATTATTAAAACTAAAGTGATTCAAGTCGGAGGAAGGCACCTTAGGGTGTCTTTTCTTTATTTCAAGAGGACCTGCTCGAATTAAGAGAGTAGTCTGTCAAAAATCAAAGCCGTATTTTATATAGAAGCACCCAGTGGTTTGTTCTATATAGATAGTGTAAAATATCTTAACTAAACATTGGTAATAGTTGAACTAAACATTATCAATTTACTATATTTTGAATTAATGTGACAATAAATGGGCGCGAACATAACATTAATGTGTAAAAGGGATATTCTTTGAAATTAGTTATCATACGAGTAAACGATTTTTTTGAAGATAGTTTGATATAGAATTGTTTATTCTTTATATTAAAATTCATTATAAATAAAGGTAAGAAGGACTACTTACTTTTAGGTGATACTATGATTGTCATTCGGATGAATGTATTGAACAACATAATAAAACAGGAGGAATCTATGAAATTCACGGGCATTATTCGACATGTAGACGAGAAAGGGCGTATAGGTATCCCTACGGAACTAAGAAACATTATAGGCATGCAAGAAGACGCAGTGCCTTTAGAATTTTTTGTAGTAGACGAAATGCTCGTTCTACAACGGTATAGAGAATCTTGTGCCATAACTGGAAAAATATCCAGACGTAATATTTCATTGGCAAATGGACAGATTAAAGTACATCCCAAGAAAGTGAAACAATTGATAAAAGAGTTAAAAGAATATCTAGGAAAAATAGATTAATATAAGGGAACAGAAACATTTTTTTATACTTGCGGTACCCCATATTATTAAAATTAAAGTGGTTCAAGTCGGAGGAAGGAACCTTATGGTGTCTTTTCTTTATTTTCAAAAGGACCTGCTCGAATTAAGAGAGTAGTCTGTCAAAAATCAAAGCCGTATTTTATATAGAAGCACCCAGTGGTTTGTACTATATAGATAGTGTAAAATATCTTAACTAAACATTGGTAATAGTTGAACTAAACATTATCAATTTACTATATTCTGAATTAATGTGACAATAAATGTGCGCGAACATAACATTAATGTGTAAAAGGGATATTCTTTGAAATTAGTTATCATACGAGTAAACGATTTTTTTGAAGATAGTTTGATATAGAATTGTTTGTTCTTTATATTAAAATTCATTATAAATAAAGGTAAGAAGGACTACTTACTTTTAGGTGATACTATGATTGTCATTCGGATGAATGTATTGAACAACATAATAAAACAGGAGGAATCTATGAAATTCACGGGCATTATTCGACATGTAGACGAGAAAGGGCGTATAAGTATCCCTACGGAACTAAGAAACATTATAGGCATGCAAGAAGAATTGCATACTCTTTTCCAAGCAATTTTGTGTATTTTTAATATAATATAATTCTTTGTAAGGTAAACAAATTCATTTCGAGTCACTATAAAGGAGATAATACATATGTATCAAGATGAAAACACAATAGAGGTAGGATTTGTATTTAATGATGATGCACCTAAAATTCATAGAGGCTATATTAAGAACGATAAGTCACTAGAAATGCAACTAGAAGAACCATTCATACCAATTCAAATACATGGGGTGTGGAAGCACATTTCAACAAGACGTATCAATGAAATATGGGAAGCCAAAAGTTAAATTCTCATGACTTCCACAAGGGATTAGGGGTGAAGCGACACCCCTAATCCCTTGTCTTTTAAGATTTTAACAACATCAAGAACAAGTGCCTCTATTTCCGATTCGTCGGAAGTAGGGGTGTTTTTTCGTTTCTTAAAACAACCTCTTTTGTAATAGGGGTCATGTCACCGAAAGTGAAAAATTGTACGTTAAGAATTCATACCCTTGTTATAAAGAGGTAGCACTAACATAACGCGGATTCTATACGTTAAGGATATAACCCTTGATTTTATAACAAGGATTTCGTAATAAGAACCGAAAACGACCGTTTAAGGAGCTTTGTTTATATCTATCAAAACCAACTGAAATATGTTTAAAATCTAGTTCCAAAATTCATTACCAATTACCAAAAACAAAGTATCATAACAAACATCAAATACCGTTTATGGAACCTTCTTAACGTACGAAATTCGCGTTATGTTGGGGGGACTCCTAATAGGGAATAAATACAAAGGTCCTGAAAATTGGAATAACTGAGTATATTGTCATACAAAAGAAAATAAGGGATGAGTTCCAGAACAAATTATAAATAAAGAGGACAAATGTACCTTTGTATTAGGGGTACCGCCAGCATTTTGGAAATAAACCACGTTAAGCAAATTTCAACATAAAATCCCTTGAGTTTTGTCCTGTTAAGAACATTTTGATACAACACAATTTAAATTAGCGTTAAAATGGCTCAAACATCTTTAGCGTGTTTGAGCCATTTTGCGGTCTGTACCTAAATAAAAACAAATAAAGTTATGTAAAACTCGCTTTCCAAAAATGAACACATTCTTGTTAGGGTGTTTTTGCCCATCTCCCGAAAAAGGGCGTTTTTAAATAAATTTTATGGTACCTTGCAATAAACAATAGCGTGTGGTAAATTATTACAAATGGCGTATTATTTACTGTTAGGTACTGTTTAATGAATAGTACCTAAACACTCAAGAAAGGAGTGATTGTTCATTGAATGTACAATTTAAAAAAGGTGTCTTGGAACTGTGTGTTCTTGTGTTGTTGGATAAGCAAGACCGTTATGGTTATGAACTTGTTCAGGAGATTTCAGATCAAATCCAGATATCGGAAGGTTCGATTTATCCACTGTTACGACGATTAACCAAGGAAGAGTATTTTACGACATATTTGCAAGAATCAACAGAAGGGCCGCCGCGTAAGTATTATAAGTTAACTGAGAAAGGTAGGGAATACCTTCACGAATTGCTGACAGAATGGAACGAGTTTTCTAATGGAGTCAATCAATTAATCAAAGAAGGAGCGGGCAAATGAATAAAGAACAATTTTTGAAACAATTAAATACCTCATTAGTAAAGCTTTCGCAAGAGGAACGGCAGGATATTTTACAAGATTACGAAGAGTATTTCGCGATTGGGATGGAAAAAGGAAAAACGGAGCAGGAAATTTCAGCATCCCTTGGAAATCCGAAACAAATTTCCAAGGAACTAACGGCATCTTACCGTCTTGATCAAGTCGAGCAAACAACTTCTGCTGTAAATGTAATGCGAGCCACTTGGGAAGTTATTGGTTTAGGATTTTTTAACTTAGTAATTGTATTAGGACCTTTTATTGCGTTGGTAGGGGTTGTTATTGCAGGATGGGCATCAGCGATAGCCTTCATTCTTTCCCCGTTTGTCGTACTTATTACTCTGGTTTTGGGCAACTTTCTATTCTTTGATTTGTTCGTCGCATTAGGTCTTTGCGGAATTGGATTTTTTATTGCAATGGGGATGTATATCGCTACAAGTGCTTTAACTAAGGGGTTTATTCGTTATTTGAATTTTAACATTTCTCTTGTGAAAGGTGGTTTGAAAAATGATTAATATTAAAAAATTATCTATTATTGCACTATCCCTGTTATTAATCGGTATAGTAGGGGGCCTGTTTACATTTTCTCAAGTGATGAATAAGGAAACGAATATAGAGAAAAAATCGATTTCAGATGAGGTAACGGATGTAGATGTCATCGCTCAAAATGCAACTGTTGAAATCATCCCAACGACAGGTACGGATACTAATATAGAGTTAGAATCAAAAGAAGTGAAAGCTTCTAAGCTGAATCTTTCTGCAAATGTGGAAGGAAAGAAACTTACGGTTACATTAAAAGAACAAAGCTCCTTTAACATTGGTTTTCATATTCAATCGTTACATTTAAAAGTGTATGTGCCCAAGAAATCTTATAAGTCGTTTGTCGTTAAAAGTGCTAATGGAAAAGTAGAAATGGCTGAATTGGACATAAAGAGTCTGAACGTGGAATCACAAAATGGCCAAATTGACTTAAAAGATATCATATCTGAAAAGGTTGAAGTGAATTCTGCTAATGGAAGAATAGAACTTAATAATGTAGAGGGAAATCTGATAGGGGACTCGAACAACGGAAAAATTTCCCTTGTCACAAAAGACTTGGATCGGAATATTCAATTGAAAAGTCGCAATGCGAAGATTATGATTAAAACAGATAAGGAGCCAACCAATACAACCTTTGATGTTCATAGTAATAATGGGGGAATCGATATTCTCAATAAATATAAAGGAAATGTTGTTATTGGTAAAGGTGAAAATTTAGTTAAACTAAATTCAAATAATGGGAAAATCGAGATAATAAAATAGCAACAAAGCGAGAAAAAAGCTGATTCCATTGGAATTGGCTTTTTCAGTTAAGCAGTCATTTAAAAATGCATAGGTCCATAGAGCGAAAAAAGGAGCTTCCCTTGTGAGTGTAGAGTTCCCCCTTAATCTTGCTACCAATAACGATAATTATGTAAATGAGCTGTCCATATGGGCAGCTCATTGTATTTTTTGCTTAGCGTGTTTTTTTCCAAAATGCTGGCGGTACCCTATTGCCAGCAAGGTAAGAAATTCGTAGTTACATAAAACGAAATGATGAGCTAAATTCTTATAAATCACTAGCCTTAGAGAAGTGATTTTTTCGTTCTGGGGCATTTGTTTTTCTTAAGTTGATGGATGTGGGGTCACCATACATGCCCATCAACTTAAGAGTGGAAACACAATGAACTTTCGTTCGTATAAACGAAAAAACTCTTAAAATATTTTGTGTCCTTAAAAACGAGCATACCAAATAAACCTAGATAGGTATCGTTTTTAAAAATTATGCAGCTTTCTTTTGTTTTCTCAAACCATTATGCCCATAGACAACACCTAAAATATCAAAGACTGTTTTCTTCTCGTATCGATGAGATTTCCGGCCATTCTTCTGGAGTAAGTGGAACAGGCGGATTAGAATCTTTGTTATTTCTTGGGTGTTTTGCTGTATGGTTCGATATAAAATGTGTAAATGATCTTTAATCATTTCAATTGCTTTATATTCACTTAATTCTTGTTTCTTTTTTTGTAAAAGAAGTTGGCGCATTTTAAACATCGTAGAGGAGCACAGGAAAATAGCGATTAGCTTTCCATATAGCTGGAACTCTAATCTCTCCTGTTTTACAAGACGATACTGGTCTATTTTGAAGAGTGATTTCCATGTTTTAAAAACAATCTCTATTTGCCAACGCAACGTATACAACTCATGTATTTGTTCCATCGGAACCCATTCCCAAGGTGTATTTGTCACATATACGTTTAATCCCGCTATCATTTTACTTTTCTCTGAGTATGTTCTATTTTGTGATTTTTCTTTCTCTGCTATCTTTTCTCGTCGTTTTTGAAGTTGCTTTTCTGTTAATCGATTAAAAATAACACGTGCAAACAGTTGTTGTTTATCTCCAATATAAGCATTTTTTAGTTCAAATGTTTCCCCGGATTGTAACTGTTTCAAAATCTGTTTCGCATTGATTTGTATGTATTCTGATTGTTTCTTAATAGCACCATTTTTAAAGTATTCTGGGTTTGGATTTTCCACATATATATTTGTGTTTAATTTTAAACGAGAAATATAGTATGTACCTCGTTGGTCCATTTGATCTAAGTCTTCCAATGAAAAATAGCCTAAATCACGTATACATAAATCTCCTGGTCTTAAGGTATCTAAACATTCTGTACCAAATGTTTAATTATTATTTTTCCCTGGTCCAACTTGAAAATTAAGAAATTGCCCACTATGCAAATCATATTCCAATTGAATTTTAATTCCAGCTGTTTGAGCGCATCCTCCAGAGCCTGGATATACATTCTCTAAAGTATTTGGTACTTGAAATACAGTAGCGTCTAGGATACGAATTCGTCCAAAATAGGAAAAAAGTTGATTAAAAATTTGAGTTTGTTCACATATTTTTTGTTGTAACAGTAAAGAAAAAATATGTTTTAAAAACAAAACTGCTGTAGCATTTAAACGTTTATTTAAGCCCTCAGGGCTAAGTAAAGTGCCTGTCGCTGCATGAAGCCTACTACATAATCGAACCAAGGAATCACTTGCCACCCGTTGACTAATCCAAATGCAAATAGCAGATAAGTCTGATCCAGAAAGCTTACGTTTTCGCTTTATAAATCCTATTTCTTTTGCAAGTTCTTCTAAGAATACAGGTGTAACATATCGTTGTAGTTCTTCTGCAAATGGTAGTAATTCATCTTGAATCGAGAGATTCATAAGAAAACATCATCCTTTCTCATTTAGCTTGTTTAGAAAGGATAACGTTTTTTGATATTTGAGGGTATTAAAATTTCCTGAGTTGATGGTTATGTATGGTGACCCCATAGGCAAAGAAGTAAGAAGATATTTAGAAGTGCATCAAATTTTGAGGAAGTGCTTGTGAACCCTATCATAAATAAATGAGGTTTTGTATGTTCGATTTTTAAATAATACCCAAGAAGGAGTGGGTTGCAGTTATGGTAATACTCTATTTTTTTGTATTTCTATAATAGGTAAAATTTCAAAAAAACAGAATTATCTTGACAGTTATTGAATGGATTGATAAGGTTATAAAAAAATATTTCTTATCCAGAGAGGTGGAGGGACTGGCCTTATGAAACCTCAGCAACAGGTCTGCTTAAGTAGACACTGTGCTAATTCCAGCGGGTGATAATCCTGATAGATGAGAGCTTCCGTTTTTATTTGTCAGTAGCGCCCTCTTTTTTAGAGTGCGTTTTTGTTTTTTCTGGATAGTAACTAAAGGAGAGTAGAAATGGAGAACAAAAATGGGCAAGAATTTCAAAGGAAAATGCAAGCACGTCATTTAGTCATGCTATCACTTGGTGGGGTGATTGGAACTGGCTTATTCTTAAGCCCGGGTTACACTATTCAACAAGCTGGCCCGTTTGGAACAATTCTATCCTATCTGATTGGTGCGCTAGTGGTTTATCTAGTTATGCTATGTTTAGGAGAGCTTTCCGTACATATGCCTGAAACGGGCGCATTTCATAGTTATGCAGTTAAATACATTGGACCGGGTACAGGGTATACAGTAGCCTGGTTGTATTGGTTAACTTGGACTGTTGCTTTAGGTTCTGAATTTACAGCCGCAGGATTACTTATGAAGCGATGGTTTCCATCGATTGATGTTTGGGTATGGAGTGCTCTTTTTGCCATTTTGATCTTTGTATTAAATGTCCTGACTGTTAAATTTTTCGCCGAATCCGAATTTTGGTTTTCATCGATAAAGGTTATAGCTATTGTGATTTTTATTGTTTTAGGAGTAGCGGCAATGCTAGGGTTTCTTCCGATGACTCATTCAAAAGCAGCACCATTCTTTTCTAATTTTACAAGTGGAGGTTTATTTCCTCATGGTGCTACGGCCATTATAATGACCATGCTTGCGGTTAATTTTGCTTTTTCGGGAACAGAATTAATAGGCATTGCAGCTGGAGAAACAGCGAACCCTGAAAAAATGATACCGAAGGCCATTCGAACTACTCTGTGGAGATTGATCATCTTTTTTGTAGGAACGATTGTTGTTTTATCTGCGTTATTGCCTATTTCCGATGCAGGGGTATTAGAGAGCCCTTTTGTTGCAGTTCTAGAACGAATTGGGGTGCCATATTCAGCTGACATAATGAATTTCGTTATCTTAACAGCCATTTTATCTGCGGCAAACTCAGGCCTTTATGCCTCTTCTAGAATGCTTTGGTCGCTTGCTAATAAGAATACGATATCCCCGATTTTTGGAAAAATGACGAAGCAAGGTGTTCCAATCAACGCCGTCATTTTCAGCATGGTGGGTGGAGCTTTGGCTTTGCTCTCAAGTATTGTGGCACCAGATACTATCTATATCGTACTTGTTTCCATTTCCGGTCTAGCAGTAGTTGTAGTTTGGATGAGTATTAGTGCTTCCCAGTTCCTATTTCGCAGACAATTTTTGAAAGAAGGAAATTCTGAAAAGGACTTGATTTATCGCACACCACTATATCCATTAGTACCAATTGCTTCTTTTATCCTTTGTCTGGCATCGTGTATTGGAATTGCATTCGATCCAACACAGAGAATTGCCTTATATTGCGGCATACCGTTTATTTTGTTTTGCTATGGAAGTTATTATCTAACAAAAAATCTAAAAAAGAGGGGCGTAGATTATGTCGAACAAAATCAACCCAATTGATGCTATTTTATCCCAACATTCCATTATGCTTCTTGACGGAGCATTAGCTACAGAATTGGAGGCGCATGGATGTAATTTGGACGATCCCCTTTGGTCGGCACGTGTGTTACTAGAAAATCCGGAACTAATTTATCAGGTTCATTCGGACTATTTTCGTGCTGGAGCGGACTGTGCCATAACAGCAAGCTATCAAGCTACTATTAGTGGTTTTTCCGCGCGTGGAATACAAGAACAGGAAGCTTTGGAATTAATTAAGAAAACGGTGTTACTTGCAAGAAGGGCAAGAGATGATTTTTGGAAGGAAAACACGCAAACGAATAGGCCTAAACCATTGGTTGTTGCATCAGTTGGGCCGTACGGGGCTTACCTTGCAGATGGTTCAGAGTATGTAGGCAACTATGGTGTGACAGATAAAACATTAGCAGACTTTCACCGTTCGAGAATGTCAGCGTTAATCGAAGCAGGTGCAGATCTATTGGCATTTGAAACGATCCCTTCCCTGCAAGAAGCAAGAGTATTAGATACATTATTGCGTGAGTTTCCAGAAACATATGCTTGGCTTTCCTTTTCGCTAAAAAATGAGAAAGAGATTAGTGAAGGTATGAAACTCGTGGAGTGTGCACGAGTTTTTGAGAAAAGTGAACAAATTGTAGCGATAGGCATCAATTGTGCGCCAGTAACCGTTGTGACTGGTGCAATCCAAGAGTTGAGGGCAAACACCAAAAAACCGATTATTGTTTATCCGAACTCGGGTGAAACTTATAATCCAGAATCAAAAACATGGCATGGTCATGAACAATGTAACGGGTTGGATATTCAATCCGAAGAATGGTACCAAGCAGGTGCACGTTTAATAGGTGGATGCTGCAGAACGACACCTTATCACATTGAGGAGATATCGAACAAGTGGCGTTCTTCCGAGTTTTTCTATTCGAACGAAGCAAAACAGTAATGTAATGGATGATAATCTATCTTTGTGTGTATTTTCATGATTTTGCTTGTTCAGGAATCTACAGTTACGTCTATTGGCACAAAATGTCTTTTCAGAGACACAAATGTGGATGGTAGCCTCGGGAATCCAGTGGACTTTTGGGTACCTTAGGTATGGAAAGGAATCAGGGAAAATAAAAACCGCTAGTTTAATAGATATGGTAGACAACATGCTGAATCTTTTAATGAAGATGTAGTTGATCCAATTGAAGGTGAAGGGGACTATTTATTCGTAATTAAAGTTAACGAAGAGGTTAATTTAGCTATTCAAAAAATAGTTCAATAACTATATGAAAATTTGTTGTGGTAAAAATCCTTGTTGTAGTAGTAAATGTGGTCATATTGTTGTAAAAAAGGATAGATGTAAACAGGTATACTCTCCTGTTCATCTATCCTTTCCTTTTTACCTTATAAAATGTGTGACATTATATTCAATCGCTTGAACTACCCCCACTTTCACTTCGTTTAGAAGAGGGGGATTCCTAAGTAAAGAGTTCTATCGAACTCTAATTTATTAGGCTATCTCCACAGTCCTTGCGGTTAGAAGCCTTATCGCTTCATTCTTTAGATTGATACTTGCGTTAATATCCCTATCATGGTGTGTACGACAAGAAGGGCAGTCCCATTTACGTAGGTTTAGATTTTTAACGTCTTTGTTTTGATATCCACAACAAGAACATAATTGGCTTGAAGCAAATGTTTTCGATACAACAATGACTTGTTTGCCGTACCATTTTGCTTTGTATTCCAACATAGTTCGAAACTGAGACCATGATACCTCACTAATTGCTTTTGCTAACTTATGATTCTTTAACATATTTGATACTTGCAAATCCTCTATACCGATAACATCGTGGTTTTTGATGATTTCAGTCGAGATTTTGTCCAAGTAATCTTTTCTAGCATTCGTCATGTATTCATGAATTCTAGCTACTTTTACTCGTTGTTTATTCCAACGAGAAGATCCTTTCATTCTTCTAGAAAGAACACGCTGTGCTTTTGCCAACTTCTCTTCTAATGATCGAAAAAACTTCGGATTTTTATAGGTAGTTCCATCTGACAAAATGGCGAAATCTTTTAGTCCCACATCCATTCCAATGTAAGAGTTTGTTTTCGGAAGTTCTTGCACTTCTGTTTCAACTAATAATGACACACAGTATCTGCCAGAAGGGTTCCGTCTAACTGTAGCATTTAAAATACGTCCTGTTACTTCACGACTTTTGGCAAATCGAACAAGACCTAATTTTGGCAATTTTATTTTGCTTCCTACAACGGCAATGTTTTCATTTGTTTGTTTTGTGGTATAAGATTGTACGTTGTTCTTCTTAGATTTGAAACGCGGGGCATTGTTTTGTTTTTTAAAAAGGCGTGTATAAGCATCCGCAAGGTTGCGAACAGACGACTGAATCGCGATACTATCCACTTCTTTTAGCCAAACAAACTCTTTCTTCATGGCAGGGAGTTTGGAAGAGCATTTACCATATGTCAAACCTTTCCCTGTTTCTTTGTATGCATTATCCCATAGAGATAGGAAATGATTGAATACAAAACGAGAACAGCCAATCGTTTTATTGATTAGGGTTGCTTGTACTTTATTTGGATAGATACGAAATTTATATGCTTTATTAGTCATCATTCATTTCACCTCCATTTCGGTATGTTTCTATTGTACAACAAACGTACATTCGATAGGTAGTGAAGTAACAGTTTATGTATGTAGAACAATTAAGATGGATTCCTGCCATCCCTTGTCCGAAGCCAATTCATCTCCCACCTACTCACTAAGCGTTCCTTGAGGAAGGAGTCTTCTTGGCTAAAATGATAAAAAATATTAATGGATATATTGAGTTATTACCTATTCAAATACCCTTACTAATATCAATTCATTTTATTAATAAAACTTATCTATATTTTGAAAAAGCCCAACCCATTTACTCTTAAAATTTTTATTATTAAAAAACAACAGATGTAAGCTTTATTTGATATTAATTGCATTTTAGGGCGTATGTAAGATATTATTTCTTTTAAATAAATTAACTTAAAAATTAAATATAAAAAGCCAAACAAACTTTAAAAATCACACTTAAATTAGAGGAGAGTACAATATGAATACAATCATGATTGTAGAAGATGATACAAAAATCGCTGAATTACTGGGAACTCATATTAAAAAATACGGATATCAAAGTGTTATGATAGAGGATTTTGAAAATATCTTAGCTACATTTCAAAAGATTAAACCAGATTTAGTGCTATTAGATGTAAATCTGCCTAATTTTGACGGCTATTATTGGTGCCGCCAAATACGAGCTATTTCTACTTGTCCAATTATATTTCTTTCTGCAAGGAGTGGAGAAATGGATCAAGTTATGGCTTTAGAAAATGGTGGTGATGACTACATTACGAAACCTTTTTATTATGAAGTTGTAATGTCTAAAATCCGTAGTCAACTCAGAAGAGCATACGGTGAATATGCTCCTAAAGTAAAAGAACGAATAGTTGAGCAATCAGGATTATTCCTGTTCCCAGAAAGAATGGAACTTCAACTAGAAGATAAGACAATTATACTTACTAGAAAAGAAACATCTTTATTGGAAATATTGATAACAAAGTCTCCACTCCTTGTAAAACGTGAAGTGATTTTAGAACAACTATGGGATAGTTCATATATAGACGAGAATACATTGAGTGTAAATATAGGGAGAATTAGAAGGAAGTTGCAAGATTTAGGTATTGAAAACGCACTGGAAACAGTTCGTGGTGCTGGATATCGTTTGCATGCTACTTGGGAGAAGGAAGGAAAGGAATAATGAAATTATTTTTAGAAGAACATATTCCACTCATTTGTTATACATTTGTCCAATTGCTTATCATTCTTTTTATATATTGGTTTGATGGTTATCCACATATTTTGACAGCATTATATTCTGTATTTTTGGGTGTTTTTTTATTAATAGGTTATCTAATATATCGTTATTATAGTCATCGTTCATTCTACAAGCGTCTATCAACACCAATGGAAACTTTAAATGAGTCAATAAAAGATAGTGATTTGACTCCATTATCAATGGCCTTAGATAAATTACTACAAACTCAATATCAATATTATCAAAACCAATTAAAAAAATGGGAACGAAAACAACAAGAACAAATGACTTTTATGAATCAATGGGTTCATCAAATGAAAACACCTCTTTCTGTTATTGAGTTAATTACACAAGATGCAGATGACTCTCGATTTGACAGTATTAATGAAGAAACGGAAAGAATCAAAAAAGGATTGGAAATGGTCTTATATGTTGCTCGTTTAGAAACATTTGAACAGGATTTTCATGTAGACAGATTGCGAATATTAGGAATGATTGATTCTGTTATTCATGAAAATAAACGTCTGTTTATACGTAGTTATGTGTATCCAGAGGTAAAGGTAGATCCGAGTCTTATTGTAGAAACAGATAAGAAATGGTTTCGATTTATACTCAATCAAGTGCTGTCAAATGCAATTAAATATTCATCAAGTAAGAAAGAGAAAGTAATAGTATCGGCGTATTCAAAAGGACGAGCAATTATTTTGGAAGTAAGAGATTATGGAGTGGGCATTCCTACTGCTGATTTACCACGTGTTTTCAATCCATTTTATACTGGAGAAAATGGTAGGAAATTTAAAGAGTCTACGGGAATGGGATTATATCTTGTTAAAGAAGTATGTGAAAAATTAAATCATAAGATTGAGCTAGAATCTGAAGTGGGTAAGGGAACAAAAGTTAGAATCGTATTCCCATATGCATCTCGTTAACCGATGAAAGGTAGACTTTTCATCGGTTTTTTCTTTTGAATCTTACAAACTTGTTAGATAAATGTTAGGGAAATCGATAGGAAAAATCCTATGCAATATGTACATTGTATGTAGAATCAAAACTGAAAGGAGAAAGGAATTATGATACAAAAGCAACGTATTGAAATAGTTGATTATTTACGGGGATTTGCGCTTATAGGCATTACTTTTACAAATATATTTCAAAACACGAGTATGGTGAGCACTGATGCCCATCCTTATTTTAGCTCTTTCGTTTACACTTTCATGGTATCCAAATTTATTTATATATTTATGTTCCTTCTAGGCTTATCTTCTGCATTATTAATGTCAAATTTAAAGAAGAGGGGTGAAAGGGCAAATTTAATATATATCCGGCGTTTTATTATCCTGTTATTAATTGGTGTTACATGTACATTTGTAGGGGTCCCTGCCGGTGGATTATTTATTATGTATGCAATTTATGGGCTAATAGGATTTGTATTTCAGTATATACCACCGATGATTAACATTATCGTTTTTATCGCTATTGCAATATTGATTTGGTTCACACGTGACATGGTTTTAATTGAAGGTGAATCAACTAATAATCAAATTGTATCTTTAGTAGGCATGTTAAGCGGATTTTCAATGGTTATTTTAGGGATATTTTTAGGACAAGTATCTTTTTTCAATCGCCTACAAAGATGTAAGGTATTACTTGTAACAGGTTTAGTCCTCCTATTCTTTTTAACATACTATTCTTATGGCTGGATGAATAATTTTAGTTCTTTCGTACTGCCCCTATTTTATATTGTGTGCTTAACCATTTTAAGTATGATTCCCATGGTAAGAAGTATGTTCTCATGTTTAATCGCATTTGGCCGAATGTCTATGTCAAACTTTATTGTGCACACATCGATTGTTTTTGACTATTTAGAAAATGGAAAATTCTCATTCTTAACCTATTTAGGTATCGGTCTATCCATTATTGTTATACAAATTATTTATAGTAACATATGGTTAAAGTACTTCAGAATGGGACCTTTAGAATGGATATGGCGTATGGGGATATATTGGAAGAAAATTCGAATTGTAGATTCATTCGCGAAAGATTCTAATTTTAAAGAAAACAAAACCTGTTAAAGAAGTATGTGAAAAATTAAATCATAAGATTGAGCTAGAATCTGAGGTAGGTAAGGGAACAAAAGTTAGAATCGTATTCCCGTATGCATCTCGTTAACCGATGAAAGGTATACTTTTCATCGGTTTTTTCTTTTGAATCTTACAAACTTGTTAGATAAATGTTAGGGAAATCGATATGAGACATACTAAGTATAGGTTACACTTCATGTATCGAAAAGAGAAATGGAAGGTGAAATACTTGTGGAGATACTACATGTTTCAGATTTAGGGAAAGTTTATCCTGGGAAAATTTCTTATACAGCATTATCCCATATTGATTTAAAAATAAACAAAGGTGAATTTGTAGGAATTATGGGACCATCTGGGAGTGGTAAAACAACGCTATTAAATATGGTGTCTACTATAGATGCTCCAACATCAGGAGAAGTATTAATTCATGGAGAAAATCCATATCTGTTATCTCCAGATCAGTTGTCTTTATTTCGAAGACGTGAATTAGGGTTTGTTTTTCAATCATTTAATCTCCTTAATACACTGACAGTGAAAGAGAATATTGTTCTTCCACTTACACTTGATGGTGTAAGCCCTAGAGAAATGGAAAGGAAAGTGGAAGCTATTGCTGAAAAACTAGGGATAACTGAAATATTAGATAAACGTACGTATGAAATTTCTGGTGGGCAAGCACAAAGAACAGCAATTGCACGAGCTACTATTCATAATCCGAAATTATTACTTGCGGATGAGCCTACAGGAAATCTGGATTCAAAATCTGCTAGTGATGTGATGGAATTATTGACAAAGCTTAATAAAGAAAATAGCACAACGATGATGTTAGTGACACATGATGCAATGGCTGCAAGTTATTGTGATCGAATTGTGTTTATCAAAGATGGACAGTTATACAATGAGATTTATTGTGGAGATAATCGCAAAGTATTCTATCAAAAAATTCTAGAGGTTTTAGCATTATTAGGAGGAAATGCACATGACTTTTCGACAATTCGCATTTAATAACGTCATTCGAAGTAAACGAACATATTTGGCTCATTTTTTAAGTAGTACGTTTGCTATTATGATTTTCTTTACTTATGCATTACTTGCATTTCATCCTAATTTACAAGGCGATCTTGCTGCCAGTGTAACAATCAATACATTTGCAAAGTCAGGATTACAGATATCGCAGGGGTTAATATTTTTCTTCTCATTCTTCTTTATCCTATATTCTGTAAGTGCATTTTTAAAAACAAGAAAAAAAGATTTTGGAATTCTAATGCTACATGGGATGTCACGTTCACAGTTGAATAAATTAATATTTATTGAAAATACAATAATTGGAATCACTTCTATTTTAACAGGAATTACAATTGGAATGGCGTTCTCTAAGTTTATCTTAATTATGAGCAACAATCTGCTAATGATTGATAAAGGACTCCCATTTTACATGCCCTTTAAAGCAATTGGAATAACATTTGGAGCTTTCTTCTTATTATTTTTATTTATTTCACTTTTCACTTCTCGACTAGTAAATGTAGAGCAATTAGTAGAATTAATAAAAGCAGAAGAAAAGCCAAAGCCTGAACCCAAAGCATCCTTTTGGCTGTCTTTATTCGCACTTATTTGTATTGGATTAGGATATACGGCTGTATTCCATAGTGTTAATGCAATTCAATACAAGGATATGAAATATGTATTATTCATGATGGCGACAGGGGTGAGCTTTGTTGTACTTGGAACGTACTTCTTATTTACACAGCTCAGTGTATATGTGTTACGTGCATTAAAGAAAAGGGAAAATATTTTCTTTAAGAAAACAAACATACTCACCATCTCAGATTTAGTGTATCAATTAAAAGATAATGCAAAAATGTTTTTTATGGTCACTATTATATCTGCCGTTGCCTTCACTGCAGTTGGAACTTGTATGGGATTAGGTAACTCATCTATGGCTGAATCGAATAGTCCCTTTGCATTTTCTTATCAGTCCTATAATAATAATCCTTTAGAAAAAGAGCATCTAAAAAAAATAGAAAGCGAACTCAATAATGGTGGGTTTAAATTTAAACAAGTAACTTATTCAATAAAACAAATTCCAGATAGCCTTTATAACAGTAATGTATTATTAAGCGTTATAAAAATAAGTGATTATAATAAGTTAGCTGAGGCATTTGGTTTTGAAAAAGAAAGCTTAAAAGGTGAAAATGATAGTTTTGTCATACCTGCAAGAAAATTCTCTAATACAAAATCGAATCAAAATAACTTTCGATTGTCGCATAGAAATATAAAAATAGATATGCATGTAAATAAAACACTAACGCCAAAAGAACTACAAGATACAAACATAACGACAATTATTATACCAGACGCTGTATATAATCAAATGATAGTGGATCCAGAGAATTACCGTGGTGAATCCACCATTAATGGTTTTATTGTGAAGGATTGGGAGAAAACGAAAAAAGTTGCTGGAAAAATCGTGACTACTCTTCAGAAAGATAATGAAGGTATACATGAGCCAGTATTATACAACGAGCAATATAAATTTTCTTCTTTAATATCTACATGGATAATGATGAAACAAGGTTTTGGACTTGCATCCATCATGAGTGTATTAATAGGCATTGTTTTCTTTACGTTTGCTGCAAGCTTTTTATATTTCCGATTATATACAGACTTAGAACGAAATCAGCAGCAATATAAAATGATAGCAAAGGTCGGTTTAAGCAAACCGGAATTAAAGAAAGTTGTGTCACGTCAACTTACATTGTTATTCTTTTTACCAATTTCAATAGCGATTACACATAGTTCGGTTGCTTTTATCACCTTACAAAAGTTAGCTAATTTTTCGGTCTTGGGTAGTTCCGTTATAGTATTGGTTTGTTTCTTAGTTTTGCAAATTATATACTTTTACTTTGTTCGTTCTCAATACTTGAAAAAAATGTATAAAACGATTTTTTAATTCGAAAATAATAAAAAGAAGGAGAATATAGGGTGAAAAAAAGACTTGGGTTATTAATAGTAGCTGGTATTTCGATTACCGTGTTAGGAGCATGTTCATTCTTTGGTGCAAAAAACTCCCCGGCAAATGGGCTTTCAATAGAGGTAGAGCAGTTAAATGAACAAACAAGAAATTCTATAATAGACCTATACAAAGATATAACCATATCACAAGAGCAATTCAAAATAAAAGAGGGGAGCATAGATAATAACAAACTCAATATAAAGCTCCCGACACAATTTTGGGATGCTAGGGCGGATACTCCTAGTAATTTACTATTTATAAGCAGAACAACTGCTGAAAAAATGAATAAAAAGGGGCTTATACGTGAAAGGGATAATAATAGTGGGCTCACATCTTCAGTCCCTATTGCCTCTTTACCAAAAAGAAAAAAAGATGAAATTATCTTATTTGCAAATAAAGAATATAAGGACTTAAAAGAAATAATATATGATGGGAAAAAAATGAGTACTCAATACGAAGGTGATGTATGGCTAGCGCCATATCGTGGTGGATCCAACGCAATCCTATTAATTGTAGATGATACATTATTTAAAGAAATAAATGGGAAAGAAAAAACTAGACAGATTCTATCTTTTAATAAATCTTTTGGGAATCATAATTTACTCAATCAAGGGAAAGCACCAGAATTAAGTAAGGAAATAGATAAAGTGAATACGGCTTTAGGTACTGAGGGTAAGGGAGCCGTTGAATTTGTAAATATTACAGAAAAGTAAAAATTACTTTTATATAGAATAAAAGTTTAGAACATATTAATCATCTTTGAAAAAATCATTTATTGATTTTTTCAAAGATGATTATTTTCGCACCAGAACCCTTTGCAATTCCTGGTATAGTTGCTCTTTCTAGCGCTCATTAAAAAAAGTAAAACCTACTGCACAAAAGGGTCCTTTAGTCATAAGCTTCACTAACTGTTGTGCAGTATATTTTGGTGAATATTTCATATCATTTTGAAGCCACCAAATTGCCATCCCAACAACACAGGAAGTGAAGAAACGTAATACCATATCCTTTGGAATATCTGAGTCATGTTCTCCAATTTTAAGCTCAATGTAATTTCGTTCAAGATTATCCATAATAGTCTGCTGCATTTGTAGGTTGAAATCATGAATGCCATGAGGCCCAAACATGGTTTTATAAAAGTCTGCATGTTTTACCATACACTCAAATATCGATTGTAAAACTTCCTCGAGTTTCGAAAAATCTATTTGATGTCCCTGCACATGGGCATATAGGACCATCTTACTTGTTAACTCTTCTAGTGCACTCTCGCTAAGCTTTGTTAACAGATCTTGTTTATCCCTGTAATGCGAGTAAAATGTTGCCCGATTGATGAGTGCCTCATCTGCGATATCTTGAATGGTAATAGCATCGTATCCCTTTTCCGCTATCAGTTTGATAAAAGCATCATATATAAATTTCTTTGTTCGAATAATCCGCAGATCCGCTTTTTTCAACATCTTATACCTCCCCGTTCGTTATTGTCATTATAGACAACAGATTTCATCCTTTTGTTTTTTATCTTACATTTAGGCCTTAAATGTAAATTGAATTTTATGGAAAAAACGATATAATTCCATTATAAACAACATGAATTTATTATCAACTACACATTGTTCGTTATCTATCTGTTTGTTTGTTAAACGAATGCTAGGAGGAATAATTTAAAAGACTTATAGTGAAGCAATTTTTCAAACAAAAGATGGTTCTATATAAGTTGAATTAAAAGATTACAATCGAATGCATAATCGATCGATCACTTTTTCAGGTGTGCGATTTAATTCCTGAATAAAAGCCTGTACATTTTTTTGAATTTCATAAATCGATGAATAAAAAACATTATGAATGATGTCTGATTTGAGCCATTTCCATACCCCTTCAATTAAATTTAAATCGGGACTGTAGGGAGGTAAAAACACTAATTCTAAGCGATGACAGTGTTTCCTTAAAAGTGGTTGGATGAGCTTCGCATGATGAATACGCGCATTATCTAGAATAAGAGCTATTTTCCCGTTGGGATACAGTTCAAGTACATGCTGAAGAAAACGAAGAAATGCTTCGGCATCATACCGCTCCTCTTCTACACAAACTAACTCACCGGTTTCATAATTAAGTGTACCAATAAGTTTAACACCTTGGTGTTTCCCATAAGTAGGAATACTGCGTTGTTTTCCTTTTAAAAACCATGTATGCTGCAGTGCTTGGTAATCGCGGATCATGGACTCATCTTGAAACAGAAGATGGTCAATCTCCTCGTTTAAAAGTTTTTTTATAGGCGGGGAAGGTAACTTCCCTAAACTCTTGTTGTTTCACCGGGTCTGCTTTCGCTAATGTATACGTCGGTTTTGTGTAACTAAGCCCTAAATCATGTAAAAGTCGAGACACCCCGCGAAGTGTGTAACTTACGTTCCATTCTCTTTTAATGAAAGAAGCGATAATGGATAAAGTCCAATTATGTTTAGCTGGAAATCCAACATCAACGGGTAGATGAGATGCAATCACTTGAACTAACTCCTGTTCTTGTTCAGGGGCTAATTTACGTGGTGCTCCTGTTGATTGTCCCATGAGTAAGCCATGCAATCCTTTTTCTTTGTAAGCATTCACATAATTATAGATTGTTTTTTCAGAACGACCAATCATGTTCATTATTTCTTTTATAGAAAAGCCTTGTACATAGAAATAGATCGTTTGATAACGTTCATACATTCGTTTCGTTTTAGTCGTTTTCATTGCTACAAGTAGGCTTTCTTTTTCGTTTTGGTGTACATGTGTCATTTTGCTCCGCTCCATTTGTCAATATATGTTACTTATTATATTTCGACAAACAGTAGCTGTAACCTTTTAATTCAACTTATATAGGTGGCCTTTTAAGCATTATGGCTGCTATTATCATCGCTAGATTTGCTTTTATGAAATCTTAGATAATCCGCCAATTTTAGCTTGTAGAAGTGTAGTAAAGAAGGATACAGAAGCCGAGTTAAATCGCCGCTCAAGTTCCTCCAGACTTAATAAAATCCATGTTGAAGTTTTTAAGTGATATATATTAGAAATACGTTTAAGGAGGATGAGAATAATTAAAAAAAACATAATTTTTGCACCAGAAACTTTTAACTTGGCCGAAACTACCAGATCAATAGAAGTAGCAAAGAAATGTTCCGAATACTTTCATTGCATATTTATAGGCTACTCTAGAAAATATGCTTATCTTATTGAAAAAGCTAACTTTGAATTTATCCACCTTGAACCAGTTTTAAGTGAAGACGATATCACTCAACTTATGAAAGTCGATCAGATGAAGGGTATAAAACATCCCTTTACATACGAACATCTCAAAAAACGAATTGAGAATGAGAAAAGAATTATAAATACTTACTGTCCGGCGGTTGTCGTTATCGGAACTACATTGAGTATGTTTATTTCAGCGAGAGCTTGTCAAACACCACTTGTATATATTAAACCATTAGCATACACCAGAACTTTTGTATTAAAAGGACACCTAGAATTACCTTCCATAATTAATAAGACTTTCTTACCTAAAAAAATCACCATGAATCTCTATAAAAAGGTTGCTTTAGGTATTACTTATAAACCAAAGTCTTTTTCAAAATTGGCAAAAGAAGAAGGAGTAGAACTTCCAAAATACACCATAGATGCACTGGATGCTGATTATAATTTAATTACAACCATTCCTGAAATTAGTGGTGTGGACGATCTTCCTGCTAACTATAAATATATTGGCCCGGTTTATGCAAAACTGGATATGCCCATACCATCATTTCTATATAGTCTTCCCTCAAATCAACCTGTTATTTATTTTGCGATGGGAAGCTCTGGAAGTAAAGAAATTGTCATGAAATTCTTACATATTTTAAAGAAACTTCCGGTGACAGTTATATGTCCAATGAAGAAAATACTTGCGTCTAGTGGCAATATTTTTTCTAGTAGCAAGAATATTATTCTTTGTGACTTACTTCCCGCTCATAAATTGGGAAATATAATAGATTTATCTATTATTCATGGTGGAGAAGGTACAGTTCAAACGGCTTGTTTATCTGGTAAACCATTCCTTGGGCTTGGACTGCAAGCAGAACAAAAAGCCAATATAAATGAATGTGTTCTTTTTGGTAATGCATTGGAACTTAAACGAAAAGATATTACGACTCAGAAAATTGGTGAATTGATAGACTTCTCGCTAACAAATAAAGAGATGCATAATAAGGCAAAAGAAATGCAGGAACTTTTAGAAAATATTGATGGTCCAGTAAATGCTGCTAACTTCTTAATAAATCATTTCGCTATAACATAAAAGAATAATGGAGGTTTACCATGAATAAAGTATACGATAAAATCATTAGCCATTTGGCTGAAATAACAGGTTATGATCAAAGTGATATTGCTGTAACTGATTCGTTAGTTAATAATCTTGGCCTGGACTCAATGATGATTATGGATTTTCATAGATTAGTAGTACAAGACTTTCCTGAGATGAAAGAAGTCGACTTGGAAGAAGTTTTTCAACAAGAGGATACAACTGTAAATGATATTTTATGTTTAATATATAAAGAAATAGGGATGGAAATGAATCAAGAGACAGCTTCATTACTGGATGATTTCAATGAAGTTAAAGAGTTTCATAAATATCTTAAAAGCAGAGAATACATTCCTTATTTCAGAAAAAACCATGGAATAGCATCAAATAGAATTATTATAGATGGAGAAGAGAAGATAAATTATTCCACTTACAATTACCTTGGTATTAATGGTTCAAATATAATTAACCAGGCCGTCATTGAAGCGATAAATCGTTATGGAACGAGTGTTTCTGGTAGTAGGTTACTTAGCGGAGAAATTGAAATCCATCAAAAGCTTGAAAGAAAAATTGCTGAATTCTTAGATGTAGAAGATGCTCTAATTCAGGTGGGAGGACACAGTACTAACGTTAATACTATAGGGAATATTGTCAATCAAGAAGATTTAATTCTACATGATGCATTGGCTCATAATAGTATTATTCAAGGTGCAATTCTTTCTAATGCCAAGCGAAAACCGTTTAAACATAATGATATGGATCATCTAGAAGATGAGCTGAAAAAGCTAAGATCGAAATTCCGCAGGGTTTTAATCGTGGTAGAAGGTGTTTACAGCATGGATGGAGATATTTGTAAACTGCCAGAACTAATCAGAATAAAAGAAAAGTATAATGCTATTCTCATGGTGGATGAAGCGCATTCAATCGGTACTATTGGTAAGAATGGTAGAGGTGTTACAAGTTATTATGATGTTAACCCTAAATCAGTAGATATTCTAATGGGAACATTAAGTAAATCCCTTAATAGTTGTGGGGGATATATTGCTGGTAGCAAATCCTTTATTAAATATTTAAGATTTAATTCACCTGGATTTATTTTCAGTGTAGGAATGACACCAGCTAATGCAGCTGCGGCAGTAGCGTCGTTAACAATCTGTGAAAGTGAAGAAAGTTTATTTGTAAGATTAAAAGAAAACCATACTTATTTCTTAAATGAAATAAAGAAATTGGGAGTTGATACAGGTAAAAGCTATGACACTCCAGTAGTACCTTTAATCATTGGAAACTCTGATGAAGCTCTTAAATTCTCAGAAATATTATTTAAAAATGGAATAAATGCGATGCCAATAATTTATCCTGCAGTAAAAGAGAGTGAAGCTAGAATAAGATTTTTTATTTCAGCTGCTCATTCAAGAGAAGACCTGGATATGACTTTAAAAGTAATTAAAGAAAACATTCAAAGTTTATCTACGTACAATGAGTCCGTGTTAATACCTTTATAAATTACGTGGAAATTTATATAGATAGGGAGCTTTCTGCTTCCTATCACTTAATTTTAAAAGAAGAGGAGGTTTTTAAATGCAATACAGTTTGTTAATGAGCAAGTATCAATCATATTCTCCAAACAAACGTTATAAGTTACCAGAAAAGTCCATTCGTATAAACAGTTTAGTTCGATTATCTAAAATTGTAGGGATAAGAGATACTCCTTTATTCCAATTACTTTTGTTTTCAAAAGTTAAAAACTATATAAGATTTATTGTATTAAGGAAGATGCATGAAAATTTTGATAATGTTCAAGAAATGACAAAAGGAAATATGCATCATAATATATTTCATTCATTTATGGATTTAGGTATCCAGTTGGGGATGATTTCACAAAAAGAGGATGTATACACATTAAATCAAGAATACCTTTTGGCAGTAAAGGACAGAAATAGCTTAGTTGAATTTGAAGACACAAATTATAGTAAGATTGTAAGTAAAATACAAAGTGATTACAAGTTCATTGAGTGTGTAATTAATACAGAACATAATACAACATTAGGAAAAATAATGGGGAAATTAGAGTTTGTATATATTAAAGAGGTCCTTACTTATTTACAAGAGATTAATAAATTAAATTTTTTTAAACAAATATCTCCTAGCTTTTCAGAGGATTTTTACACAGATCTTGGAGAATTAGCGTTTAATATTTACACAAAAGAAAACTATGCAACTTTTATTTCTCAAAAACAATTTAAGTCAATTCTTGATATTGGATGTGGAAATGGTAACTATATTGATGTTCATTTGAACTCTGATGATAAACAAATTGTTGGTGTAGAAAGACAAAAGAAGGTGTTTGAAAAATTACAAACTAAATATAAAGATAAATCGAATGTTGTTATACATAACGAGGACATTATAGACCTTTCATTTGAATGTAAATTTGACATGATCAATATGAGCTACATGTTATTTTATCTTACTCAAGACGAAAAAGAAAAGCTCTTCCAGCGACTAAAAGAAATTTTGCATAGGGACGGTACTATTGTTATTTGTCAGTATTATCCTAATTTTGAGATTTATCAAGAGCTAATGGCAAAGCATAATAAGGATTGGAATCTTATATCTCGCTATAAATTTGATATCTGTAATAGTATTCTCCAAGCTGAAGTTGTATTAAATAATATGCTTATTGATTTTGCTCAAGCGGAACAGTGGAATCTTTTCCTTACTTTACTAGATTCATCTGGATTTGAAGTAAGTGAAATTGCACCAGCAGATGATACATATTATTCGTATTTTATTACAATTAAACATAAATATGGAGGTACAAATGATTAAAGCTACTAACGTTATCAAGGTTTTTAATGCAAATAAGCAAAATGAATTAAAAGTGTTAAGAGGAATTGATTTAGGTATAACTAAGGGTGAATTTTGTACAATTATTGGGAAATCTGGGTCGGGTAAAACTACACTTCTCAAATGCTTATCGGGACTAGAGAGTGTTACTTCAGGCGAAATTCAAGTAAACAAAAGAAATATAGGTAATCTCTCTAAAAAAGAAGTAAATGTTTTTAGAAAAAATGATATTGCTTTTATTTTTCAAGAATATAACTTAATTGATGATCTAACCTTGCATGAGAATATCTATTTAGAACATGGTGTTACTGAGGAAATTGAAAATCTTATCGATGATTGGGATATTCGTAAAGCAATTAATCTATTTCCTAATCAATGTTCCGGAGGTCAACAGCAAAAAGCTGCGATATTAAGAGCTTTAGTGAAAAGAGCTAAAATACTGTTTTGTGATGAACCTACAGGAGCACTTGATGGGAATTCATCTAAGGAGGTTCTAACAGTATTACAAAAACTGCAACAAAGTCATCAAACTACGATTGTTCTTATAACCCATAATGAACAAATAACGAAAATATCCAATCGTGTTATTACTATTCATGATGGGAAAAAGGTTAATGATATGGTAAATGGAGATATTGAATTAGCGGAGAATTTAGAATGGTAAATCAAAATATAAATAGAAAGTTCAGAAAACGCACAATAAGAAGATTAAACACTTATAAATTAAAGTTTCTAGTTATATTTCTTGTTGTTTTTGCTACAACTGGTATCTTTATAAGCTTTTTTGTTGGTACAAGTAGCGTTCTACAATCAGTTGAAAAATTCAACAGCGAATATAACGTAGAAGACGGTATATTTATAACTAATGACGATATTGATGAGAAATTTAAGGATATTTCTTTCGAACAAATTAAAAATGGGGAAGTGAGGGAAGGCGGCAGTACAGTTCGAATATTCCAGTCAAGAAAAAAAATTAATAAATATCAAGTGACCAGCGGTCGTGATATTCAAAATGATAAAGAGATTCTAATTGACAATAACTATTTAAAAGCAAATAAATTAGCGCTCAATGATGAATTGACCTTTAATGGAGAAAAATTAAAAATAGTTGGAACTGCAATATCACCTGATTATATTACAACCAAAAATAGTAATCTAGTGTTGCAAGCTAATTCTGAAGTTTTTGGTATAGCATTTGTAAATGAAGAAACGTTTCAAAGGCTATTTGGTAATGAGTTCTCTTCATATTATGCTTATACTAGCAATCTAGATGTTCAAGAGGTTTCGAAAATCGTTAAACCAACTTATATAAATGATTCTCAAAATAACACGAGGATACAACAAGTAATAGGTGATGCAAAAGCACCAAGGGATCTTGCGTTGCTTTTAACATGCTTACTATATCTGATAGTTGGAGTTCTTTTAAGTGTTTACCATTTTGAAGTATCCAAGAAAGAATCAAATAACCTAGCAACATTTAATAAGTTAGGCTTTAACAAATGGATGCTTTTTAAACATTATATAACTGAAACGAGCTTAACACTTTTAATTGCATGGTTAATCGGTGGTACAATCGGTATATTTTTGATTGAGACGATTATGCAAATGAATAGCCAAATATATAATTATCCAATTCTTAAAATTGATTATATGTTATTGACGGAATGTTTAGTTTTCTCGTTAGCTATTGTTTTAGTGATTAACTTTGTTTTAGTTTATCTGTTTTATATAAAATTTAAAAAGAAGAAAAATAAAGTTAAATCTATAAGAAAAAGAAGTAGAAAAATCATGAAATTCATTCCTTTTACTTACCGGTATCGGTTAAAGCGGATAAATAGAAATAAAAAGGAACTGGCTTTGTTTATAGTACTGATTTTCTTTGTAGGTTTACTGATTAATTTTTCGTTTTTATTGAAAGACTCTGTAACTAAGTATGTCGATGACTTAGCATCAGAGAATATCTTTGAAGAAATTTTGTTTTTAAATCCACCTAATCAACATGATATCAAGGGTGAAGAGTTTAAACTATATAACTTACATGATGAAGACGGTATTACACAAAGTGTTTATGTAATCGGTTCTGATTCTAAATATTATAATTATAATCTCAAACTTGCAGATGGAGATGTAATAATTACTCAAGCATTCTCTGATAAATATGGGAAAAAAGTAGGAGATAAGTTACTACTAAAAGATGTAACTAATCAAAAAGATTACTCATTTAAAATTAATAAAGTCAACAATGTTACTACAGTGAGTAATATATATTTAGTTTCCGATAACGGAGAAATGTTCAACCATGAAACATATTCAGTACCTGCAGTAGCTCTATCAAAACCATATGATAATTCTAACGATGGTGGGATAGAAGCTACATTAACTAGGAACGAGATAATAACTTCCGGGAAAAATATCTTAGATGTTATAAACAAACAGATCACACTTATTTTAGGTCTTGCTATAGTTCTACAAGTTGCATTACTTTACTCACTTCTTGAGTTCAGTTATCAAAATAGTATCAAATCAATTAAGACATTAAAATTAGAAGGTTATTCATTAAAAGAACTAATGAGAATGCATTTTGCCTTTAGTTTTCCTATTGCGGTCCTAACTATTATTGGATCATACCTTCTGTCAAGAATAGGTGTAAGAGTGTTTTTGGATCAAATTATGTTTGACTTTGTCAACTTTGTTAGAGTTACTGATAATCTAAACATTATATTTGCAAGTAATGGAATGATAATTGCCGTATTTACCTTCTTCTTAATAAGAATAAGGTCAAAAATGAAATGCATTTGAAATGACAATGGAGGTAGACGAGTTTATGAATAGAGTCGTGGTAACAGGAATAGGTATTGTTTCACCAAATGGTATTACCAGAGAAAGTTCCTGGGAAAGTATTGTTAACCTTGAAAGTGGTATTATTCCTTCCAAATATGAAAATACAAAATTTGTTGGGGAAGTAGATGACATTTTTAATGAACCACTTACAACAAAGGATAAGCGGTATATGGATCGTTGTACTCAAATGGCCGTAATTGCATCAAGAGAAGCCGTTAAAGATGCAGATTTAATAATTAATGATGAAAATAATGAAAATGTTTCTGTGTTTGTTGGAAGTTCTGTTGGGGGCATTCGTGCCCTCGCAGATGAGTTTGGAACTGCAGCTGTAAAAGGTGTAGATCAAATGACAATGCTTGTAATACCTAGAAATCTAATTAATATGATAACAGCAAATATTAGTATTGATTTAGGTATAAAAGGTGAATCTCTTGCTTATTCAATTGCCTGTGCTTCAGGAACAGTAGCGGTAGGAGAAGCATTTAAAAAAATTCAAAATGGTAGCAAAAAAATAATATTAGCAGGTGGAGCAGAAGCATGTGTTATTCCACAAGTTATAGAAGCTTTTAGAAAGTTAAGAACTTTGACGAACTCTAAATCCTTAGATAAAGCTAGTGTCCCTTTTTCAAAAGATAGATCTGGATTTGTGATGAGTGAAGGGGCGGCCTTTCTTATTCTTGAAGAGCTTAATCATGCAAAGGAGCGTGGGGTTCATATCTATTGTGAAATAGAAGGTTATGGAAGTTCATCAGATGCTACTTCATTATTGGCGCCTGACCTCAATGGTGTTACAAGATGTATGGAAAATGCATTAATTGATGCCAAATGTAGTCCTGATGAGGTAGAGTACATAAACGCTCATGGTACATCTACTAAACTTAACGACTTAACTGAATGAAAGGCTATAAAGGACGTATTTAATCACAATCCTTTAGTATCCTCGACTAAATCTTTACATGGACATGCTTTAGGGGCTGCTGGAGCAATTGAAACAGCATTATGTTGTATGATGATTAAAAAAGGAAAATTAATTCCCACTTTTAATGTATCAAGAGACAGTGTGGGAGAGGATATAGAAGTTAACCTTCTTCTAGAAGAGGTATCTAATTATAATGGTGGTAAGATCTTAAATAATTCATTTGCGTTTGGTGGGCATAATGCCTCAATTTTATTATCGAACTTTCAGGATTAATTATGGATATTTTCTTCTGTAAGATAAATAAAAACCCAAGTAATCTTATATCAAGAAGAATTCTCACTAAACGAGCTATACAGAGATTAAAAAAAACTACACATCCTAAAAAAAAGCTTCATATTATGTACAGCGATTTACTTATACAGTATGTGCTGTTCACAAAACAAAGAATGAAATATCCGTTGAGTATTACCTATAATATGCGAGGGAAACCTCTATTATCGAAAGGTTTCTTTAATATTTCAAATTGTAATGAATGGGTTATGTGTACTTACAGTGATAATGCTGCCGTAGGGGCTGATATTGAGGAATATAAGTGGTGCAATCATGAGTTAGCTCAATTCTTCTTTACTCAAGAAGAACTAAAACACTTATTAACTCGATCACAGAGAGAACAAATCAATTTTTTTACAGATGCATGGACTTTTAAAGAAAGTTATGTGAAATGTAAAGGAATTAGTTTATTTGATATTAAAAACAATATCAATTCACCTTTAGTAAGGAATTATTTTATTAAGGATGAAACAGAAATTGAAGGTGAATTATTTCATTATGTACGTGGGGTTATCGAAAATTATAGTTGGTGTTTGTTAAGTGGAAAGAACTTTACTAACTATAATATTAAGTTAGTGTGCTATTCGCAAATTATAGAAACTTTAACTTACATACACAGGGGGAATTATGCAGAGCATTTACATGACTAATCACTTTTACAAAATTTATCAACAAAGAGAAGAATTCGCTAATGAAATACAGTGTTTCAAACAAAAAGAATGGGAACGGCCTTATAAGGATAAGTGGTCTTTTGGAGAAACATATTATCATTTATACTTAATGGTCAGGCGATTTCGACAATTAAATAAGTTATATTTACCACTGTCTAGACCAATTGCTGCAGCAAGAAAAAAGTCACCTTACAAAACCCATAGTAAGGACATATATACTGAATATAAAGAGAAACACAACAAACCAATGAAAGCACCTTTTATTTTGCTACCACCTAAAGGAATAGAAGGTAAAATTTCATTTGAAAGGTTAATTAAAGGGCTAGATAATGAAACGAAGAATTTAGAAAAAATGCTTTCTAAAATCGAAGATGACATTGCTGGCCACATACGTTTCCCTGATCCAATCGCCCATAATCCAAACTTAATACAAAGTATTCATTTAATAGGTATACATGAAAAACAACATTTCTTTTTATGCAAAAAATATTATAACTTAAATTAATGTGTCTCTATTGGAGATATACTAATTTATTTGGGTCTGGTGGAAATATATGAAGAATAACACGGAGAATAGTAGACTCCTATTTTGGTTAGTAGTTTTGCTTGGAATTCAGCTGATGCCTCGAATTCGGAATTGGAAGGAATTGAAGCTATTTCGCCCTAGCAAAGAAAAAGTATACGAACATTGTTAAGTTATTTTACACATTGAGAAATATGATCTAAATCTATATTTTGTTCTAATTGGGGTAACGCCACATCCATCAACTTAAGGATTTTATAACCTCCAAAACTAAAAAAATGTACATTTTCTCGTTTTGGAGGTATTTGTATTTCTTCGCTGCTGATAATGAGACGTTATTTTAACTGATCATGTATACAATATACAACTAAAACCATACAACATATCACCTCTCTCAAATGGTAAAATAGGGAAAAAGGATATAATAAATAATGCCTTTAGAAACCACTATTTATCACATAGGAGTTACCGAAAAAAAGAGATGAAAAAGAAAAGAAAAAAATATAGTAAAAGGGGGGGCATAAGTGAAATATATTAATGGATTGTACATATCACTTATATTGATAATGTTCATTAATTTACTTGATATTACAATATTCGATAATAAATACTCAGGGATAACAATGTATATC
The DNA here is from genome assembly GCF_050524305.1 of Bacillus silvicola. Classification (NCBI taxonomy): domain Bacteria; kingdom Bacillati; phylum Bacillota; class Bacilli; order Caryophanales; family Bacillaceae; genus Bacillus; species Bacillus silvicola. Next base: position 1,097 of record NZ_JBNGVC010000017.1, on the reverse strand, counting down.
TCTTCCGTTATATTTATAATTGGAAGCGCATTTTTCATAAATGCAAAACGGCTTAAAATTAGTGAGAAAAAATAAAACAAAAAAGTGATATTAAGTCCTCCAGTTAAATGAACTGCACCCCAATTGTTAGACACGACTAACAATTGGAGGTGCAGTTTTTTTATGGCTAAATTTTCTTCAAAAGAAAAAATACAAGCAGTAAAACGATATTTAGAAGGCCCAGAAGGCGGGACAAGCATTGCTAAATCTATAGGCGTGGATCAGCGGGTATTTTATCACTGGATTAGCCGATATGAATATTCCGGTGAAAAAGCTTTTGAAAAACGCTATACATCTTACTCTACGCAATTTAAACTAGACGTACTTAACTATATGATTGAAAATAGGACGTCTATCAGGGAAACAGCGGCAATTTTTAATATTCCATCTTATGAAACGGTTCGTAAATGGAAAGTAGCTTATGAAACAGAAGGATTGGATGCCCTACAACTTAAAGAAAAGAGGCATCCGTCTATGAATAATAAAAATCACAAAATAGTGAAAAAGCAATTACCAGTCGAAGGCTCCATTGAAGAACTCCAAGAGGAGTTAGAAAGGTTACGTATGGAGAATGCGTATTTAAAAAAGTTGAATGCCTTAGTTCAAAACAAACAGAAGTCACAAAAAAAGACAAAGCGCAAGTAGTTTATGAATTAAGGCATCAATTTCCGGTACAATCACTTTTAGTGCTTGCCAATATTCCACGTAGCACATATTATTATTGGTTAAAAAATGCCAAACGTCCGGATCCAGATGCAGATTTGAAAGTATTAATTCAAGCTGTTTATCATGAACATGAAGGCCGTTATGGTTATCGCCGTATTCGTGATGAACTTACTAATCGTGGACATAAAATAAATCACAAAAAGATACAACGCATTATGAAAGAATTAGGATTAAAGTGTTTGGTCCGTATGAAGAAATATCGCTCTTATAAAGGAACTGTTGGAAAGATTGCCCCTAATATTTTAGAACGTAATTTCAAAGCAGAAAGGCCAAACGAAAAATGGGTCACGGATATTACGGAGTTTAAATTATTTGGAGAGAAATTATATGTA
>NZ_JBNGVC010000004.1:0-114464 GCF_050524305.1 Bacillus silvicola | reverse complement strand
TAGATAACATCCTTTTATATGCCTTAGAGTTTTTATCATTATATCACATATCTTCAAAACCCTTAATTTAATTATGAAGAGTTCTTTCTTATTCGTGAAGATACACTTTTACAAACATGCGTAATCTTCATAAAAAAATATTTGTAAACCTTCAATTAAAAATTTACGAATGAAATTAAACTCCCAAAAACGATGAAAAAAAATTCAGCAAGCTATCGAATTATATCAATCTAAAAAATTTACAGTTAAAGAAATCAAGGATATGATTGGTGTTTCCAGCTCCACCCTATATAGGGAAATGAAAAACGAAAAAAGCCCTCTTCTCGCCGTCGCAACTGTGAACTGCACCCCAATCGTTAGACACGACTAACAATTGGAGGTGCAGTTTTTTATGGCTAAATTTTCTTCAAAAGAAAAAATACAAGCAGTAAGACGATATTTAGAAGGCCCAGAAGGTGGGACAAGTATTGCTAAATCTATAGGTATAGATCAGCGTGTATTTTATCACTGGATTAGCCGATATGAATATTTCGGTGAAAAAGCTTTTGAAAAACGCTATACATCTTACTCTACGCAATTTAAACTAGACGTACTTAACTATATGATTGAAAATAGGACGTCTATCAGGGAAACAGCGGCAATTTTTAATATTCCATCTTATGAAACGGTTCGAAAATGGAAAGTAGCTTATGAAACAGAAGGATTGGATGCCCTACAACTTAAAGAAAAGAGGCATCCGTCTATGAATAATAAAAATTACAAAATAGTGAAAAAACAATCACCAGTCGAAGGCTCCATTGAAGAACTCCAAGAGGAGTTAGAAAGGTTACGTATGGAGAATGCGTATTTAAAAAAGTTGAATGCCTTAGTTCAAAACAAACAGAAGTCACAAAAAAAGACAAAGCGCAAGTAGTTTATGAATTAAGGCATCAATTTCCGGTACAATCACTTTTATTGCTTGCCAACATTCCACACGTAGCACATATTATTATTGGCTGAAAAATGCCAAACGTCCGGATCCAGACTCAGATTTGAAAGTACTAATTCAAGCTATTTATGATGAACATGAAGGACGTTATGGTTATCGTCGTATTCGTGATGAACTTACTAACCGTGGACATAAGATAAATCACAAAAAGGTACAACGCATTATGAAAGAGTTAGGATTAAAGTGTTTGATCCGTATGAAGAAATATCGCTCTTATAAAGGAACTGTTGGAAAGATTGCCCCTAATATTTTAGATCGCAATTTCAAAGCAGAAAAGCCAAACGAAAAATGGGTAACGGATATTACGGAGTTTAAATTATTTGGAGAGAAATTATATGTATCGCCAATATTGGACTTGTTTAATGGTGAAATTATCACGTATACAATTGGTTCAAGGCCAACCTACGCCCTTGTTTCTAATATGTTAGACCAAGCCTTTGAACGCTTAACAGATGAGGAGGCACTCCTTATTCATTCCGATCAAGGTTGGCACTATCAAATGAAAAAATACCGTGATTCTCTTCATAAACGTGGTATTACACAAAGTATGTCCCGGAAAGGGAACTGTTACGATAACGCAGTTATCGAAAATTTCTTTGGTATTATGAAATCTGAATTTTTATATCGAAAAGATTTTAAGAATATGGAACATTTTGAGCAAGAACTAGCAAAATATATATCCTACTATAATCTTAAGAGAATTAAGGCGAAATTAAAAGGCATGAGTCTGATACAATACCGGACCCACGTCCAAAACGCTGCCTAATTAAATAACCTGTCTAATTTATTGGGGTCACTTCACTTATTCCAAAAGTGAGGTGGAATTTTGATACGTGGATATGCCAGAGTAAGTAGTAACTAAATTTCTTTCGGTGTTACTTGCATGATATAGATTGTATGTATTTTTGATTGTGTCCAAGAGTCAGTATAATCAATATATTTTCCTGTTCATTCTCGGAGGGTTTCTTAGTAAAGAAATCCGCAAATAGAATTTAAACATAACAATGCAACGATATGCAATTTCGCATAGGTAAATAAAGGGAGTTTAAATTTACAAGAACATTTCGTTATATCACTAAAATTTTTATTAGTAGGATCAATCAACTTGATCTAAATCTTTCTTAATATAAACAAATTACTATATGTTTTTGATATAGTGTGACATAGATGTGTATATTTTTAATATCCTTTAAGTTTGATATAGTGATTTATTTCTGTGTATTTACTTCTGAATAATGTAATGTTTTAATAGATTTCGACAAGCAACGGCAAAATGTGACTTTAATTTAAAAAGGGGATATCTTTGCCCATCCCCCCGAAACGGGGGAATAACAATAAAATTAGTAACAAAACCCTTATAAATAAAGGATTTTAATTTCTTTTTAAGATAAACATGTCAAAACATATACATTTTAATTGAAATATTTCAATTAAGCATATGTTGTATTTTTGAAATGAAAAATTCTAGATTTTTAAGTATGTCATAAAGTGTATTTTTTGACATAGTGTATAAATTTAGCTAATTCCCCCTTTTCGGGGATTTGGGCAAAAACACCCATGGTGCTTTGTCATATACCATGAAACAACAGATGTAAAAGATCTTGAATCATTCTATTCTCTAATTCCTTTTTCTTTTTTTGTAAAAGAAGTGGGCACATTTTAACCATCGTAGATAAACATAGAAAAATAGAGATTGGTTTATAGTTTGATAATTAGGGATTATTAAATTATTAGAAGGGGGCATATTATGTCTATACACTCTAAATTTCGCAAATTAATTCTTGGCGCTGGGCTTGTCACTGTGTCATGTAATGGGTTACAAATTCAAGCAGAAACAAAAGAGAAAAATGTGAAGAACATATTACAAAGGGAGCCGGTAGGAATACAGAAATCTGTTGATGAGTTGGCGCACTCTTCGAAAGTACAAGAAGATGCATCTTTTACAAAACGATTGAAGTTAGCGGATTTATCGCAGAGTCCACCAGCGCCAAGTGAGAATGTAAAACAGTTAGCTGAAGAGAAAAAATATTCGATGACCGAATTAAATCAATTAAGCAACAAACAATTAACGGATCTCCTTGTGACAATTAAATGGTATCAAATTCCGGAATTATTTCAGTTTAATAGTGATAGTCTCAAGTTCTATCAAGATGATAACCGCATGCAAGTAATTATTGATAAGTTAGCAGAACAGGGACAAGCTTATACAAAAGATGATTCAAAAGGGATTGAAACGTTAGTAGAAACTCTACGTGCGGCATTTTATTTAGGTTTTTACCATGATGAATTAAGCAAACTAAATGAGCGTAGCTATCATGATAAATGTTTACCGGCTTTAAAGACAATTGCAAAGAACCCGAATTTTAAACTCGGTACACCAGAACAAAACAAAGTTATTTCATCCTATGGAATGCTGATTGGAAATGCATCAGCTGATGTTGAAGTTATTCAATATGCAGGTGAAGTTTTCAAACAATACAACGATAATCTTGCAACTTTCATTGAAGATTATACAAAAGGAAATGCTGTACATGAATTGATCAAAGGAATTGATTATGACATTCAGACGTATATGTATAGCACGGGAAAAGAAGCAAAAGATACGATGTGGTATCGAAACATCGATAGTTTTATTAATGAAATTAATAGGTTCGCGCTAATTGGTACTGTAACAGATGAAAATGGATGGTTAATTAATAACGGAATTTACTATGCTGGCCGACTAGGTAAGCTTCATAGTACACCAACAAAAGGACAGCAAGTTTTTACAGATGCAATGCGAATTTATCCATATTTAGGGGAGCAATATTTTGTTGCGGCAGAACAGATTACTACAAATTACGGAGGAGTAGATACGAACGGAAAAACAATAAATTTAGATCAAATTCGAGAAGATGGTAAAAAGAAATATTTACCGAAAACATATACGTTTGATGATGGAGCAATTGTCTTTAAAGCTGGGGATAAAGTTAGCGAAGAGAAAATTAAACGTTTATACTGGGCAGCAAAAGAAGTACGCTCTCAATTTTATCGTACAGTAGGTAGTGATAAACCACTTGAAAGTGGACATGCGGATGATGTAGCAACGATGGTCATCTATAATAGCCCCGACGAATATCAATTTAACCGTCAATTATATGGTTATGAAACGAATAATGGTGGAATTTACATTGAAGGAAGCGGAACATTCTTTACATATGAACGTACACCAGAGCAAAGTATTTATAGTTTGGAAGAATTGTTCCGCCATGAATTTACACACTATTTACAGGGAAGATATGAGGTTCCGGGATTATGGGGCCAAGGGGAAATGTATCAAAATGAACGTTTAACATGGTTTGAAGAAGGGAATGCAGAGTTCTTTGCAGGTTCAACGCGATTAGATAGTGTAGTACCACGGAAAAGTATAATTGGTGGATTATCTTATGATCCTGCAAAACGTTACACAGCAGCACAAACCTTAAATGCAAAATATGGAACGTGGGATTTCTATAACTATTCGTTTGCATTACAATCTTATATGTACAATAACCGTCCTGAAATGTTCGATAAAGTGCATGATTTAATTCGTGCAAATGATGTTGCAAATTACGACGCGTACCGTTCTACATTAAGCAAAGATAATAAATTAAATGAAGAATATCAATCTTATATGCAAATGCTTATTGATAATCGTGATAAGTACACAATTCCACAAGTATCAGATGAGTATTTAGCACAGCATGATCCGAAACCGCTTTCAGATGTTGCGTCAGATATCACCAATGAAGCAAAGTTAAAAAATGTGAAGTTAACAAAGAATAAATCACAATTCTTTAATACATTCACATTACAGGGAACGTATACAGGAAGTGCAGCAAAAGGAGAAATTGAGGACTGGAAAGTGATGAATCAAACAACGAATGATATGTTGAAACATCTCTCAGAAAAAGAGTGGAGTGGATACAAAACATTGACTGCTTATTTTGTAAATTACCGTGTTAATAATGCTGGACAATTTGAATATGATGTTGTATTCAGCGGAGTGAATACGGAAGAAGGTATGGCTGTAGAAAAAGAACCGAATAATTCATTTGATACAGCTAATCCACTATCCCTGAATACCTTATTGAGAGGTAGCCTAAGTGATCAAGATCAAGTTGATCGATTTGTAATTGATGTAAAAGAACCAAAGGATTTACAAATTACCGTTACGAATGAACAAAACCTTGGAATGAACTGGGTGTTGCATCACGAGTCAGACCTTAACAATTATGTTGCGTATGCAACAAAAAATGAAGGCAATGAATTATTTGGAAAATATTTTGCACAACCAGGGAAATATTATTTAGTTGTATATAAATACAATGATGGAACAGGGAATTATACTGTAAAAGTAGAATAAATGAAAGCGATTTCCTCAGAAGTCAAAAATTTCAATTGAAAATAAGATTTTAGTGCAAAAATGAGTTCTAGTGTAAAAAGGTAATCAAACAGATTTTAAGTGGAAGCACTATCAACCTGATATTATTTTGTTAACTGTACGTTGGTACCTACGTTACAATTTAAGCTTTCGTGATTTGGTAGAAATGATGAAGGAACGATGTTTATCCATTTCTCATACAACGATTATGCGTTGGGTTCATCAGTATGGTCCGGAATTTGACAAACCGATCCGACATTACCTCAAACAAACAAATGACTCTTGGAGCGTCGATGAAACATATATTAAAGTAAAAGGTCAATGGATATACCTGCATCTTGCTGTTGATTCAAAAGGAAAAATAATCGATTTTTTCCTAAGCAAAACAAGAAATCATAAGGCTGCAAAGCGCCTTTTCAAGAAAGCTTTGCGGTCTTTTCATTTTTCAAATCCTCGTGTTATAACAGTCGATAAGAATCCAGCTTATCCTATAGCAATTGAACAGTTAAAAAAAGAAAAAAGCATATCTAACGGTATGCGACTTAGACAACAAAAGTACTTAAATAACATAATGGGGTTTCTTGCCCATCCCCTCCAAAAGGTACATTAAGGATTGGTTCTATACAAAGAAATGTCTCTAAATTAGTCTGTCCTACTCGATTCAGAGACATTTTAGTGATTCTATTCGTAAAGATAGATACAATGAAGGGTTCTGTTGCAAAGTTTTTGAAGCTGAGCTAGACTGTAGAAAAAATGAGATGGGGAGCATAACATATGGGATATTTTAAAGGAAAACAATTCAAGAGAGACATAATTTTAGTAGCCGTCGGCTACTACAGTCGTTTTGCTTTAAGTTATCGTGATGTATCTGAAATCTTGAAAGAACGTGGCATATCGGTTCATCCTACAACCATCATACGTTGGGTTCATGAATATGGCAATTTGATTTATCAAATCTGGAAAAAGAAAAACAAAACGGCACACCCTGTTTGGCATTTAGATGAGACTTACATCAAAGTGAAAGGGGAGTGACGCTATCTTTATCGTGCAATTGATGGAGATGGACATACTTTGGATATTCAACTTCGTAGAACACATGATCATCAAGCGGCTTATATGTTTATGAAGCGACTCTTCAAAGCTTTTGGAGAACCATCGGTTCTTACGACAGACAAGGCCCCGGCTTTGCTTTGTGCATTCAAAAAATTAAAGAAAGACGATTATTATACACATACCAAACACTGTACCATCAAACATCGTAATAATCTTATTGAACAAGATCATCGGCATGTAAAACGACGCTTTGCCAAACCTTCTGGATTTCAAAGTATCCGTCATGCTTCTCGTACTATAAAAGGGATTGAAACGATTCAGGCTATATATAAACAGAGACGAAGTCTTGAATTAGACTCCGTCTTTTCGGCGTACAATGAACTACAAAAATTAGTAGCCGTTGCTTAAACCCGATCTCCACTTTATAACCCTCTCTCTATTTTTTTCAAACTTTGCAACAAAACCTTAATAACTAATAAACACCAACAAACAATTATCAAGGGTTGCTTCCTCCCTTTCGTATCCGTTACAATAGAGATAGAATACTCACAAAGAAAGGTGACTCACTCTATGAATCAACCTTTAGTCAATTTACGAGTCGATTTTGCTTTCAAGCAATTATTTGGTGTACAAGGACAAGAGGAATTACTGATTTCTTTTTTAAATGCAATCTTGCATGAATCCTTATCTACACCAATTGTGTCTCTAAAAATTGAAGACCCACATTTGCATAAAGAATATGAAGAAGATAAATTATCCATACTAGATATATTAGCTACACTTCAAGATGAAACCAAGGTGAACATGGAAATCCAGTTACGAAATACACAAGAGATAGTAAAACGTTCCCTGTATTATTGGAGTAAACTGTATACATCTAATTAGCAGGTAAAGATTTCACTCAAACAGTGCTTTTTTTTTCTGGTGTAAATCATTCTGTCGTCGTGTACACTGAGATTATTTTATGAAAGTTTTTGTGCAAAGACGAACCTAAATAAAAAATGAAAGGATACATTCTTAACTGAATGCGTGTTTATGCAGTGAGCTGAATGACAGAATGCGTTTTACTTGTTTTCGGGCAGAATTTTCCCTCTATTTTTATCTCTGTCAAGTAGACAATATAAAAAAACAGTATTGTATGAAACTGTTTGATTTCCATATTCGGTTCTGTTGCAAAGTTTTATTTACTCCATGACTTCCTCCACGATTTCCTCTACATAATCCCTTTTTAAACTCCCTAAAATCTCATGGACCGCACGTTCTCCGGTTTGTATGGCTCCACCCTTGACCATTAAAGTCTGCCGTATGTTCCCCGGCAAAGTGTAAATTACCATTGCTTCCTTCTGGTTGACCTTCTATTCCTGCAAATTTTGTCATTTGTCCTACTCTCCAATAGGAATAAGAGCCTAAACTAAATGGATTCCCCAACCAATAGTCTCGTGTCACCTTTTCATTCCACTGATTTGTCCCGCCCGGTAATACGGGTTCTATTTGTCTTAAAAATTGCCGTGCCCGCTCTTTTGGTGTACCAATATTCATACCCGCTCCAATGTTTCCCCCTGTGAAATTCTCTAAAATTCCACTTATTCCGGGTTGTGCTCGGCTCGCTTCAATTGTACTTACATAACCTGTATCCGACCATGTGGCTCCATTACTGCCAAGTGTATTCCAGTAACGATTTCGGAATTGTACATGTAGTTTTGTGGCTGTGCCCATCCCCATTTCTTGTATAGCGGTTACTTTTAATGGTTGTAGACCTGCCTGATTATACTCTACAGATGAACGTAAAATGGTAAAAGGAATGGCGATAACAACTTGATCCGCCTCTATATCAAATATGTCTTTTTTCTTTTGGAATGTGAGTGTATAACGCCCATTTTCTTTTTCTTTTATTGCAATTAAGCGTGTTTCAGTCACAATTTGATCGGCTAGTCGTTCTTGTAATCTCTTAGGAATTTGATCATTTCCTCCATGTACGTGTAACTCCTCCCCGAGTTCAATAAGCCCGAAAGAAAGTGCATAAACTAAATATAAAGCACTGGTATCGCTTGATTCCGAACTTAAAAAACTATTAAACGACACATCTAGAAATTTACCAAATCTAGATGACATTCCCCCTGGCACATAGGCCTGAATATAATCAATGATAGACATATGATCGAGTTCAAACCCTCTTTGCGTATAATGATTGTATAGGGTAGGGAAACCCGCTAATGCTGCATCCGTTTGTATTTGATGAAAAACTTGTTGGAAATCTGCCAACAGTTCAGCAAATGAATAAGGAGCGCCATTAAAATAATAGAACGGCTCTGTTCCCGGTAATTCAGCCGCAGTTAGATTATCTAATTGTAGTCCGAGTTCAGTTGCTAATTGCTGGATACTGAGTTGTCCTGGATCAATAAATTCTCCACCACGTTCCACAATTTGATCATCTGCGAAGTATCCTCGGTGTGTGTGGCATCTCCCCCCTACTCTTTCGCTCGCTTCATATATGGTTGCCCCATACCCAGCTTGTTTTAATCGATATGCACAAGTCAAACCGGCCAGTCCCCCGCCTAAAATGACAATTTTAGGCAAAGAAGAAGCCGATGGGCGATCTAGATATACAGAAGGATTTCTAACATGTGATATCATAGAAGTAGCAAGATTTTCATTTTTTTCACATATTTTTTTCTGGTGATCGGAATGCATGCTGAATCATGTCTTTTTCCTTTGTTTTGTAGATTTCAAAATAAGCCTTTTTCAAAATCTGAATGAATGTAGTTCTTCCCATCATACAACCCCTTTTATTCATTTTTTGATACCTACATATGTATACGATTGTTCGTCGTTATATAGAACCTCCCGATACATTACGTTCTCTCTAATAAATCTGTCTTTTGTTGATAAATATTTAATAGGTCGATATAACATTGATTTAATATACTAATTTAGGGATAATATGAATAATGAAAAAGTAATGGAGGGGACCAATTTCATGACTACACCAATATTAGATCAAATTCTGAATGCAATTATACAATTCTTACATCTTCCACGTTGTTAAACTTAAATAAGAACAGCCCAAAAAAGCATCTTCCTGAAGATAGAGAGATGCCTCAAGTCATTGTTTTGTTTGAAATATTTTTCAAATGATACAAAAAAGTCATCTTCACCAGCTGAAGATGACTTTTTTTGATTTTATAGACCTTGGTGTCATTTGAGTCTATGCAGTTTTCACATATGATATGACATAATTATTTACTAAGTAGAGCTTAACTCTTCCATCATTACGATTTTGCAAACCGTTCCCATGTACATTCATAAGATGAACATAATTGAAAATGTCATGAAGGTTGTTGGATTGTGAGACTATCCCAATCTTTCACAACAGCTTGGGTTGTATAAAACCAGGATCTTTCATTTGTACATAAATAGTAATATCATTTCTTTTTGTATCACCTGTCAAGACATTGTAATTGTAATGCCACGAGTTGCTCATTTTCTATTTGTTGCACTTCTATTTCCCACTGATAAAGGTTACCCATTCTTCGTTGGAGTTCTTTGACTAAGCGTTGTCTAATAATATTTTCTGAGGTTGCAAAGATTTCAATAGGACCTATTACATCACGATTTCCGTTAGGAGCGGTAAGTGTACAAATAACTTGATGTTTTTTCATACGTTTCACGTCCCCCCTTAATTAGGATTAGGCTTTTAATATATATAGATAGTGGTAAAACCAGTATTTCATAATGTTTGTACTTCTATATTGAGTTCGATTATCCTTTAAAAAGGTTTTGGTGCAAAAACTTCAGGATTTTCACAAATAATTTTGAAAATTTGCACATATGGATGCTATTCATCTAAAAATGAGTGCATTCGAAAACAACTGATACAATGGAATTCTTCCTAGAAAGTAAATGAAACATACATCAAAGTTATTAGTTTAAAAAACCTTACAACGGAAGCATTTAAAATCTACTCGTTTTGTCATCGTGAAACACGTCCTTTACTTATCGATACCTTGCACATGATGACAGTAACCTTTGCACGAGAACCCTTCAATTGATTGATTCCATACACGTCAGTTTTCACGCTATATTGGCGGTTCTTTTTTCATTTGGTATAATGAACCTAAAATAGATTACCTTTGGGAGAAGAACCTATGAATCACAAAAGAATTGATTTACGTGTAGATTTTGCATTTAAAGCGGTGTTTGGAGCACCTGGCAGTGAAATGATTTTAGCTGCTTTCTTAAATGCGCTCCTTCGTTTTCCTGAAAACCAACAAATTCAGACGCTGCAATTAGTCGATACGCATCTTAATCCTGCATATCCACAGGATAAAAAATCGATTTTAGACGTGCGAGCAAAATTGGAAGATGGCAGCAATATTAACGTGGAAATACAGTTACAAGATAAAGAAGATATGGATGCCAGAACCTTATTCTATTGGAGTAAAATGTATACAGAGCCTTTACAAGCTGGAGATGATTATGCAGAACTTTGCCGTACCATTACGATTAATCTCATCAATTATTCGTTGTTTCATGAAACCGGACAACATCATTCTGTTTTTCGGTTATATGAGGCAACCGAAAGATTTTTATTGACGGATCTCATGGAAATTCATTTTGTTGAGTTACCGAAGTTTTTAACAAAATGGCAAAATGGGGATGTTCATCCAAGTGAAGACCAGTTGGTTCGTTGGTTATTGTTAATCGAAGCGGCAGAACAGGAACATATTACATCTGTATTGGAGGCGATTGCGATGAAAGAAGATCCAATTTTACACAAGGCAATGGAAACATGGGATCGTGTAAGTCAAGATCCTGAGCTAAGAAAGGAATATGAAGCAAGACGAAAAGCATTAATGGATGAAAAAGCGGCACTTCGAAGAGCAGAAAACAAAGGACGAGAAGAAGGAATTCAACAAGGGATAGAACAAGGATTAGAACAAGGAAAAATACAATTAATTCGTGGTATGCACAAGAATGGAGTATCCGTAGAAGATATTGCCAAATTCACGAAAATTAGCGTAGAAGACATACTCCGCTTCTTACAAGGATAATGGAAGGATAGGTTCAGTTGCAAAATTTCTCAAGAGATAAACAGAGGTATGAATGTATGACTAAATAGTATGCGGATACTAGTAATTGTTGTAATTCATTGTACCTTGAATCAAAAAATATTTATAGTTGCATAATAGTTAATCACAAATTCCTCGTCTAGTTTAATGCGAAGAAACTTTGCAACTGAACCATTTTTCTTACATACGCCTGAGAGAATGGAATGCGTTCGACAACATAATTAAACAAAAGTTTGATTAAAAATAGGTGCGAAAACAGTCAAGGTAATCCACTTGACTGTTTTCTAATGTGGCTTTTGTTCTCTCTCATATACACCAGAAGTCCCCACCTTATAAAAATAGTTCATATCAACAAAAAAAGCCTAGCATATGAGGTATGCTGGGCAAGATAGAATGTATGAAAAAATATTGAACAAAAACGAAGGTATATTGATACTAGCACAGATTATTCTATATCAAAAGAAGTTGTTGAAGTTCTGTATCTCGCCTATAATTTAAATACTGAGTATTACGAAAAGAATTGTGGTGTATGGAATGGAAATTGCAATCGTAGTATTAAAATTTATTGGTGGCGTGATTCCCTTAGTGACAGATCTTTTAAAGACATTCATGTAATCTAAGGTTTTGCACGTATCTCCTCATTATTTTAACCATAGAAGAAACATAGGATATCAGCCATTCAGAATTGCTAGATCGACATCTTCTCCTTCCAAGATAGAGAGATTTTGCATCCACATCTCTTCTGTTAGGAATAAACCACCCTATAATTTCTAAACACTTATCAAGACCATTCCCTTGACAAAGCCGCGCGGCATCGCTAAGACTCTATAGGTAAAATAGCGATGCCAGAAGGAGCCGGGTTTGTCCTGGCAGAAGATCAATTGACATGCGGTCACATGTGACAAAATCTTGTTTTGTGTTTTACCAGGTACAAGTACTAGATTCTTGCGCCACGGTATAGCAAATGAAGTTTCGTTCCGTTATGCTACCGCGATTCTATATAAGATCGCACCGCATGATATAAAAATTCCTCTTGCCCCATTTCTTCAGCTTTTGCCATGGCGATGACTTGTTGTTTAAAGGCATGATCTGCATGAAACGAAAGGGATTCCATATTACTTTTTAAAAAGACGCCTTTTGTATGTGGAACAAGGGATCCCGATGTCATATGGGTATACAAATACTGTATCTCTTCTTGCCATTCCGCAGGATTAACCCGCAATAAACATGGTTTTACCTCCAAGTGTATTGTGTCTTGTTGAAGGGATACCCGCATATTTGCCACGCCAATTTTTTCATAAAACAGATTGATTAATCGATATGGCATCGCATGAAAGAGTTGTGGTTTCCGGAAGGAAAACGAGAGAATACCACGCTTGGTTATCACGGGGGTTTTCGGATACGTAGGTACGCGATATCCCTTCTCCTTATAGGCTGATAAAGAGAATACGGCTTCTTCTTCCGTCATGACTCTCCCATCCGTTCCGTTGATTTCAATGACACGTGCTTGTTTCGATGTTTCCTGATGTGTCAACAATTGAAAGAGAAAGATTTCTGTATCCTGGATTTTCATGCGGAATCTTTTGCGTTCCTTTCGATTGGCTTTGCTATCATACTGCTTTTGAAAAGCTTCGAGATCTTCTTCCCCAATTACATAGACTTGCTTCCCTCGCTTTTCGACCTGTGTCGCTGGTAGCTTTCCAGATTTAATATAAGTAAAGATAGTGGAAGGAGCGACGTTTAATAAATCAGCGGCTTCCTTTGTTGTAAATCCATCTACTTGGTCTTCGATCATTAAGGATTGGATATCTTCCAAGTAAAAGATTTTACTACCGAATTGCTTCCAATTATCTTTATATACACACGCAATTAAACCTTCTTTTTCCTTTTTCAAAACGGTCTGTACGGTAACTTCTAACATTTCCGCAGCTTCTTTTGTTGTGACAGTTGGTTTCGTAAGAAACCATACATCCTGTGACATATGTATATACCTCCTTATAATCTATGATACTCGTAAATCATACATGTATTATAACAAATCCCTACAAATACAGAAATAGAATAGATACAAATAAAATATAAATTATATTCTTAACAGAAATAAAAATCATGTGACATTCAATTTATAAGTAACAGTATTATACAATTACATTCTATTGGAAAAATAAAATAAAACTATATTATATATAATTTAAAAATACATTGATATGCAAATAAATTATAAAAAAATATAAGTATAGTTTAATACAGAAGAATGTGGGATTCTTATAGAAAGAATATGAATTATAATTTGTATAATTGATAGAAGTGAAATAAAATGATAAATACAGTTAATAAAGATAATTATATTCATAATCTTTAATAGGAGAGGTGAATTTAAAGTATGGATAATAAAAATAAAAAAGAAAACTTACCGATTATTAAAAATAAAAGTGAATACATAGATAAATATTTAGAGAATATAAGAGATATCTTTCCATTTCTGCATAACAATCGTTATGTAGATAAAGTGGAAGATAAAATGGAGATAGCTGAAAAAGAGGGAAAGAGTAAATATACGTATCTAAGTGACCTAGAAGTAATTTATCATTTCGTACATTTACAAAAAGATATGGATGAAAAGAAGAATAAAAAAGAAGATACAAAAAAGAGCTATGTGTCTGAAATCTTGTCATTTTGTCAATGTATGGTGCAGCATGCAGAAGAATTCGAATTGAATGGGGAAGAGGTACAGCAAAGTGCTTCTTTATTGAAGACATTGCAACCTTGGCATATTCGTAAATATAATTCCTGGTTGAAACAGGTACAGAAAGGTAGGAATAGGGATACATATGCAGTGGCAACACTTGCAAAGAAAACAGTGCTCATTCGTTCGTTTTTAAAACACCTTCATGTATTTGCTTATATTGAAAAACCTCTTCATGAAGAACTCCAGCGCGCAAATGTAAATGAACAGGATCGGCCAAATCGGGACCTATCCTATGATGAAGTGATGAAAATCTTAGGGTTTTATAAAGAAAGAGGTCATTTAGTAAACTATACAATTTTACTAGCTCTGGCAAGTACCGGTGCAAGAATTCAAGAATTATGCACAGTAAAAGTCAAAGATATACACTACGAAGGAAAATACTGGTTAAAAGTCACAGGCAAAGGGGATAAAGTGCGTGAACTTTTCATTTCGGAATATTTGTATCAGTGTATTTGTGAAATGAGACGAAGAAGAGGGTTCCAAACTATATTGGATCGAGGAGATGAAAGTCCTTTATTTGTAAATCAAAGAGGAAACTTTTATAATTCAAAAACGTTATCAAATCAGGTAACAGATATGATAAAAAAGACAAATTTAGATTTTCTGCAGTATCGTGAGAATCCAGTAACGGCGCATACATTCCGTCATGCTTTTGCAATTATGGCAGTAGAACAAGGAAATGCAGATTTATATCACTTAATGCAGACGCTTGGTCATGAAGATATTCAAACAACTAAGATTTACTTAGAGAAACATATGAAGCGTAAGAATAATGTAGGGACTACTTTTGCGGAACAGCTTTATTGAGAAAAAGACTGATAAAAATCTTGTTGTTTGTGTTTGTTTTACTCGAAACCTCTTCATAAACGCCAGGAGAAGCATCATGAGATTTTCGGATGGGTGAATCATATTGATAGTTAAGAAGATTAAATGTGTGTTAGAAGGTAATCTGAGCGTTCGTTTTTCTGTGAAGTAGGCTAAAAACAATCATTTACTCACACACATAGAAAGAATAGAGCCCTTCAAATAAAAACGTTTATAAAGAAAATCGTAATGTCAAAAAAGAGGAATTGGCGATTGTATAGCGAAAAGATACAGGGAGATTAATATGAAATATAGCAGTAAGAGAAGGCATATGGATACTCCTCGGGAGAATTCGTATGTTTTTTCTCTTTTTTGCTGATTGTATACAAAAAGAAGGGGCATGCGAGCACAATTCATTCTTACATAAACACGAAAACAATGTCTACGCAACAGAGAACTAGCGTAAAGTTAGCTGCCATGTCCTGCCTATCATACAAAAACGACCTGTTGTCTGGTACAGGTCGTTTTTGTATAGAAGAATAAATACTAACACGGAGAGTGTTTTTATCGTAACAGGATTTACATACAAATTCTACCTTTTTGATATTGAGAAAATCAAAAGTTTCACAAAGATGGGCATCTCTCTCCAAAAATGTATGACGATATGACATATGTGATTTCTAAAAGGAACATCTATATAACTTTTGTTGTTGCTGTTAACAGTACGAAATCCCTAATCACAGTGTTCACAAGGCTTTGTAGAGTAATGATTGTTAAAGTAAGAAAGACAACTTATATATTTTTTAGGACAAGAAGATTTACAAAATGGCCTGTTTCCGCAGGCCTTTTTTGTAAATATCATGAGACTTGTTCCTTTACTGTCAGATTAACAGATGTGTAACCAAAACACAATATAAAAAACAATATTCAGTTATTATCATAAGGTACTAAAAACACCTTGGTGAAATCGAGACGTTTGATAGAATGAAAATCATAATTCTTGAAGAATTCTTCGTATCTCTGCCACTTCTATATTTGTGAATTTCGCAATATCCTCTATTTCCATTCCATTTTTATGCATACCACGGATTAATTGCATTTTTCCTTCTTCTTTTCCTTCTTCTCGGCCTTTATTTTCTGCTCTTCGAAGTGCCGCTTTTTCATCCATTAATGCTTTTCTTCTTGCTTCATATTCTCTTCTTAGCTCATGATCTTGACTGACACGATCTCATGTTTCCATTTCCTGATGTAAAATTGGATCTTCTTTCATCGCAATCGCCTCCAATACAGGTGCAATATTTTCCTGTTCTGCCGCTTCGATTAACAATAACCAACCAACTGGTCTTCGCTTGGATGAACGGTCCCATTTTGTTAAAAACTTCGGTAGCTCAACAAAATGAATTTCCATGAGATCTGTCAATAAGAATTTTTCAGTTTCTTCATATAATCGAAAAACAGAATGGTGTTGCATCGTTTCATGAAACAAGGAATAATTGATAAGATTAATCGTAATGGTACGGCAAAGTTCTGAATAATCATCTCCAGATTGTAACGGTTCTGTATACATTTTACTCCAATAGAATAGGGTTCTGGCATCCATATCTTCTTTATCTTGCAACTGGATTTCTACGTTAATATTACTACCATCTTCCAATTTTGCTCGCACGTCTAAAATCGATTTTTTATCCTGTTTATATACGGGATTGAGATGCGTATCGACTAATTGCAGCGTCTGAATTTGTTGGTTTTCAGGAAAACGAAGGAGCGCATGTAAGAAAGCGACTAAAATCCTTTCACTACCAGGTGTTCCAAATACCGCTTTAAATGCAAAATCCACACGTAAATCAATTCGTTTATGATTCATAGGTTCTTCTCCCATAGATAATCTATTGTAGATTCATTATACCAAATGAAAAAAAGAACCGCCAATATAGTGCGAAAACGGATGGGTTCTGGTGTAAACATGGACCAGATCAAAAGGTATAGAAACTGTTCATGCCCTATACGTCAAAAAACGAATGACAGGAATGATTGACTACTCAAGTTAACCAATTAATAACTGAATTTATTTATATGCATTATCATTCCGTTCGCCCTCATTCAACATTAAATGGAATGGCTCCTTATCAGTATTCAACATCGATTGCATAATCTAATTTGTGTTCCAGTTTTTCTTGACCAGGTCAAAATGATTTACAACTTGTTCTAGAAACACTTGATTTAGCAACAAAAAAATAGAGATGTGTATGGAACCATCATCCACTCAAATCAAGAATTCCAATACACATCTCATGCTTATCATCGTACGCTTCACCAGCTAGGTGCCATCGACAGCCATTCTCGCAAAGGACACTGTCATGACAATGCTTGCATAGAATCATTCTTCTCTCATTTTAAATCTGAAATGTTTCATCTCAATTATTATCAAACAAAAGGAGAGCGGATTCAAGCAATTGAAACATACATCTATCATTATAAATACACACGATTCTCAAAACGACTCAACCGTCAAGCTCCGATTGAATATCGAATCTCAATGGCAGCCCAGTCTTTTTTTAGCTGTCCACTTGACGGAGTTAAGTCCATAGTGACTCCTATTTAAAGCACTTTATTTTTCTTTTTTAACTTCTGGTTTTACTGTATAAGTGTAACCTTCGTTAGTTGATTCTCCAAGTTTAGCAGAAAATCCTTTAGGTCCCTCAACAGGCCTTACAGTTACAGCAAATTCTGTTCCATATTCAGCTGAGTATTTACCCTTTCCTATTAAATATGCGCCATTACTTGGATGAACTTTTACATTGTTATCAATCTCGTACGGACGAGCTAAGGTTGTTAACATCCCTCTAAAGCTTGTACTGTTTGTCGCGTTCCAATTGTACGCATTATAGGCTATTTTACCATCCACGTGAGAAAGAAGTTTTACATTTCCGCTTAGTTTAGCAGTATTTAAATTTACAATAACTTCTACAGATGAATTTGCAGGAACTAAGATATTTTGTGCGCTAGCAGTATACGTGTAACTTTCAGTCTTTGTTGTTTCCGCAGTACTTGAAAAGTGATTCTGTTGCAAAGTTTTCTAGGTGAAATTAAAATGTAAGAAAAATGATTCGAGGAGCATGATGCATGAAATATTTTAAAGGAAAACAGTTCAAGAAAGATATTATTTTGGTAGCCGTCGGCTATTATTGCCGTTTTTCTTTAAGCTATCGTGATGTATCTGAAATCCTGAAAGAACGTGGAATTTCCGTTCACCCAACAACAATCATGCGTTGGGTGCATGAATATGGCAATTTGATTTATCAAACTTGGAAGAAGAAAAATAAATCAGCACATTTCGTATGGCATTTAGATGAAACCTATAGAGAAGTCACATTCCAGACTTCTCTTTTTCGACGTACAAGGAATTACAGCAATTATTCAGAATTTCTTAAACGATAACCGTATTTTGTAAACGGGTTTATGTTTTTTCAAACTTTGCAACAGAACCGGCGGATTACTTAGACGTTCTAGATACGTTTCCTTTGTTTTTTGGTCTACCTGAAGAAGTTTCTCTAATTGTTTTTTCTGAGCATTGTCTGGAAGACAAGAGATCTTTCTCCATATATTTTCAGCTGCACGATCGCGTACTGTTGATACTAACCTTGTTAATACGGATACACCAGGTAATAAAATTTTTTGTGCGATGCATCGTGCTGTTGCTAAATCAAATAATACACTTGGTCGTTCATTATATAGCCAAGCGCGTGCATATAACCATCTGATGAATCGCCAATGTACTGGATGATCTGTAAAGTTTTTATATCCATAAACAGAACGTATCTCTCGCATTTGATCCCACTGACTTCGTTTATTTCGGTAATGAGAAAAGCTTTGAGCATCTAAATGAAGTTGATTTTCCATATATGTAATAACCGATTGTGGTACATCTGTAGGATCAGATAAAAATGTTCCTAAGAACCTAACGGTTCCTAATTGAACAGCAAAACCAAGTTGATTATGTTCTCCACGACGATTCCATATTAGTTCTTTGTCTGTATCATCTAACCAAAAACATTTTGCTAATTGCTCTGATGTCGGAGGGTCACAAAAACAACCATATTTACCCTCTTGCTCAGGTGTTAAAAAATCTACAGGCATAATCTTTGTCCCCCTGTTACAATTATCAGTTTGTATTAAATGGCAAAATGCGTATAATGCTATTTCATTTATCGCTTAGATCCAGGCAATCTTCTCCACTTCACCCTGTAGATCTTCTTGCGTAGCTTTCACATAAATCAGTGTGGTATTTAAATTATCATGTCCCATAATTTGTGCAAGACGATGTAATGGTGTACGTTCAGCCATCACATAACCAAAGCGATGCCTTAAATCATGGGCACTAAAGCCATCTAACTTAGCCAGACGCATATACTTCTGGAGAATATGGCGGATGGCTCTTTCTTGTAGTCGTTTTCCTGTTTTAGAAGAAGGAAACAAATAACTCTGTGAAATATTACTTGATGCGATATATTCTTCCAGTGCTAAACGAACTGTGCTATTCAAAGGAACTTCCCTCTGTTTATTTCGCTTCCCAGATCGAACAATGACATGGCCTCCCCTTTTTCTCATCACAATATCTTCTATTTGAATATCACAAACCTCCATCGAACGAAGACCAGTATGAAGCATAAAGATAATCATTGCCTTGTCACGTAGTGTGCCGTATTTCTCAACAGCATTCATTAAAGCTGCTTCTTCTTTATCTGACATGCGTTTGGGACTCGTTTTTTCTGTTGGTACAAACTTAATTGATTTTGAATAATTCGTTGGTACAAGACCTTTTTGCTTAGCCCAGTCAAAATAGCGTTTAATAGAATTAATGCGCCGGTTAATCGTAGCAGGTTTTAGTGATCTTGTGATTTGCATATGTTCTCGGTATCGAGCAATGGTACGAGCAGTAACTGCTATTGGATGAAAAAGAGTATCTTCAGAATGTTTTCCCCATACATTTTCAAACCAATATGCAAAATCTTTTAAATCACTCGTGTATTCTTTTAATGTTTTTGTATGCAAATCTCCTTCTTGAGATAAGCTAGAAATAAAATCGGAAATCAAAGATGTTGCCTGTATAGAAATTATTTTAGTGGAACGCATAAATGCCTCCTCTTCCATTGACTTATATTAGCGGACATGCTATTTTAATCTTATCAGTTATGTTAGCGGACATCAAACATTTGTTTCTCTGTAGTTCATGTCCACTAATATTAATTAGCGGACATTTGAATTGACAGCTAATAATAGGTAATAGGGGTATGTAATACATAAATATTTGCAATTAAGGATGGGGGATAATTTGACAATCAATCAAATGTTTCAATTAGGTGGTTCATTTTTAATGTTTATTTCTTCCACCTTAATCAGCTGGTATCAAGGTAGTAATTTAATAGACTACCCTGATGAATGGAAGTACACAGCTAAGTTTACAAATTATTTTAAAGGGCCTGTCTCGAATTATAAAGATATTTATCAAGTAGATTTTTTTATATATGCAGCTAAATTTTATCCTGGCTGGGTAATTGTTATGATAATAAGTTTTATTTATATGATATTATTACTTGTTTATATACTATACAAAAGAAAAAATAATAAAATATAAGGAAATTATGTTATTAAACACTCAACAATGGTATCATCTTCTTGTACAAACAAAAACAAGGGGGATATACATATGTTTAAAAAAGTATTAAGTGTTGTGGCAGTATCAGTAATTTCTTTATTTTCGTTTTCATCTATTTCTGCATATGCAGAACAAATGCCAACAGAATTGAGAAGTAAGGCAGTTCAACAAGTACAACAAATTCAATATTTTGATGAAAATGACAATCCGATCTTTCCTTATGCTGATTTAGATTCGAATTTATATAGTGATAACATTGCGACTTACGCATACATGGATTTTGGGGCAGCAAGTTTTTCAAACTATGTATGGATACGGGGTGGACAAGCTTTTTTAAATCCACAAGATATAGAATTTGAAAGAATAAACAGACCTAAATCAGTATCTATTTATGCATATACCTCAGGTGGATCTTATATGGGTAAAGGTGTGGTTGGTGAAGGAACTGGATGGGCTTTGATTCCATGGAGGCATTTACCGAGAGGACAATTCTATACATTTAAATTTGTTAGTGAATCAGGTCAACTTGTTCAAATTAAACATGGAACAGTTTATTACGGTTAATAAACTAAAAAGAATGCTAGTTAGCTAGCATTCTTTTTTATTTGTTTATCTTTTACAAACACATATAATGTCCGCTAATACCTGTTGCGTGATTTTGTTCCATTGCTACACAGACCCCATTATACGTATTGTTCAAGTACGAGTATATTATTGCGAAGATGTAACATGTGATCTGTCCCTTATCTCTGCACAAAACTGTTCCATCTGTTGTTCAGTGAATTTTTCTGCTCTTATATCACCAAATGTCGCTGAACCAAGGAACACTTCATCATCACAGTTGATATCCCAGGACTCAAACGGTTTCTCACCTTTTGAAACTTTCTGAGTGAATCTCATCCACTCACCATCGATGTATACTAAATCATTCCAGGATTTGTTGTGTAATATGCGAAGAGTGAATTCTTTTTCAGAGTAATAGAAATCATACTCTTTATCTTTATCAATGAATTGGGACCAATCAATTTCTATTTCTGTTTCTTTCTCGGGTAGCTGTCTGGGAGTTGTTTCCTGGAGTGTATACAAATGGAATGGGAATGAAACTATTTCTTCTCCTTCTATGTCTTCCATAATCCAATAGTTATTTTCAGTGTCACCGGCATAATATCGGAACCACTCGCCAGTATGTGTTTTAAACACATGTTCAGCGTGATTTTTTGTTTCTTTATAGTACGTTTCTACAATGCACATATCTACAAAGCGTCTTGTGGTATCATATGTAATCGATGTACAAAGAAGTCCTTCTTCCCCTATAAACCATTTTTCTATTTTACCATTATGTTTATATTCATAGCCTTCATAACGTGCAAAGTCTAGAGGGTCCATGTAGTTATTAGCGTATAACTCTGAGTCAAATAAGGTTTTTAATTCTAAGGCTGCTTTCAAGGGTATCTCATTTGCTGTTAATAAATTATTGATGTCGTTATGGATCTGAATATGATAAGGCGATAGAATATTTTGAATCGCTTTTTTAATCCGACATCCTCGAAAAATAAGCATTCATATATCTCTGGATTGAACGCACTTTCAAGTACCAAACGATCTATTTCTGAAGCATCCTGCATGTTAATCCACTTGTTAGGATTTTGTAAATCTCCCTTTTTAATCAAATATCCGTTTAATTCTAGGTATGTTTGAATCTTTTCAGCAGGAAATATTAAATAGTCATACTTCTCATTTTCTACTTCAAATATTCTTTTTCTATCTAGTAAGAAGTCCATTGTATCGCCCCTATATTTTTATAATTTTCTATTTTATTTTATCATTTAATTGCATTCCAAGATATTTTTGTACAGGATTTCTTATAAGCAATGAAAAGCAAGCCTTCCTAAAAGGCTTTTTTTATTTTTGTAGACAACAGGTGACAACGTATATCAGACAATCAACGATGAATATCCTTTACCAAGGTAATTATCAAAGTGAATACCAAGTTCATAACCAAAGAATCTATCATGATAGTACTATCAAACGAAATCGTTGTTTTCACTATGTATATATGCATTTTTGGTTTTTGTTTATAAAGGGGGAATTCGTTGGAAAACAAAATGGCAGTAAAAGAAACGTGTGAGTATTGTCATTGTTTTTTGTCGCTTTGGATGTATTGGGAGTATTACGGAAAGAAGTATTGTTCGGAAGCCTGTCAACATCTAGATAACAAATAAGGGGAAGTGACAATGGAAAATTCTTATGAGGTTATTGGTAATCAAATAAAATTCTATTTGAAGAATGATCTAATGAAAGGATGGAATCAAATTCCGAGCCCGCAATTTAGGAATAGCCAAGAAATATCTGAATGGTGTAGGAGTTCGACGAACGAGTTCATGTGTCAATGGGATGCGCTTAATCAAAATGAGATGAGTACAACGGATACGACGGATTTTTTGTACAGATGGATGAGTTGGTATGTGACAGAACCATTGAATAGTACCGCACGAGAAATACGGAAATTACCAGATGAACTTGCGAACTTCCTAACAAACGTACCTGTTGATGCATTTGAGCTAATCAAAAATACCTCTCACATGGTTTTGGATTGTATTTACTTTGCACTGGACTGGATACAACAATTATTAACGATTTTGTTTTTCTAGGAGGGAAAAATATGTTTAAGCGAAAAGAGACAATTTCTTTCCAATCCTTCATGAATCAGTCCTATAAGAAGAAAAAACAAACAAAGATATACAGTATAGGTCCTATCAGTCCACTTACATTCTTCCATATGTCACAGCCACTTGTTCAAACGTATCTTGCACTTGGCGTATTAGGGGGGCTTACGATTGGAGCTGTTTTATTAGAAAAATACTTGATACGTAATGATCATATGTTTCCGGCAAAACTTGTTTCAGAAGGGCTGTATTACGGTGTACGGATAGGTGGAATTGGATTCATTGGCTATGTATTCATTCGTATTTTGATGATGTTATAGGGGGCGATGTACTTGAAAGAGTGGTTACAAAAAAGAAAGTATAAACATCAATTAGAAACAGTGTTTCGAAAAGCGAAGCTATATGATGAGCATGTTACAAGAGGAGGCAAGGTTCCGATTTTTCCTAAAATCCATGACATCTTAGAACAAAAAGAAAGTGTGCGGTACACTTTTACATTGCCGAATGGAGTGGATCCAACGCAAATTCAAAAGAAATGGTTTTGCTTCCAGCAAATTCTCGGGAAGAATCTCATGATTAAAGGTAGTGTGAAAAAATTTGTACTTCATGTATTCTTTTCCGATGCGGGGTTAAAGCAATTTACGTACCGATATAAGCAATGGATGCCGTTATTAAAAGAATGTCGCCTTCCTGTTGTGGTAGGTCGGGACCAGTTCGGTAATATGATTGTGTATGACATGATTGATTCAAACACACCACATTTATTAATTGCAGGAGAAACGGGAAGCGGTAAAAGTAGTATGGTCCGTGTTGTTCTGTCCACATTCATTCAAAACATGTCTCCTGATAAATTACATTTGTACTTAGGTGACTTAAAAAACTCTGAATTTCATTTTTTACGAAGAGTGAAACATGTGAAAGATGTTTGTATGGAAGAAATGGAAATGACAGCAATGTTGAAAAAGCTCTGGAAAGAGGTGCTGCATAGAAGAAAATTGATGGAAGAATATGAAGTGGGTCATATTGATGAATACAATGAAATAACCGCAAATGAACAAATCCCCTATATATTAATTGCGATTGATGAAGTGGCAATGCTTCAGGATGAGCAAGAATGTACCACCATCATAGAAAAAATATCCGCAGTTGGCCGATCGCTTGGTATTTTTCTTATGCTGAGTATGCAACGTCCGGATGCTAAAGTGTTAGATGGCAAATTAAAGCTCAATATGACGGTAAGAATGGGCTTTAAATGTGCGGATTCTATAAACAGTAATATCATGGGTACGCCAGGATCTGAAAATTTGGAGCAATCTGGACAAATGATTCTAAAACTAAATGGATTACAAAAGGTGCAAGCTCCTTTTCTAGAATTAAGTAAAGCGAAGGAGATCATAGAACCCTATCGTATACCAAAAGAACAAGATGCTATGAATAAGGAGTTAGAAGAGCATAGACAAGAAGCTGTATTTGGGGTGTTAGATGATGTTAACGAATAGAGACAAACAGATTATCAGCCATTTACAGCAATTTCGTTGTATGTTGCGGGATGATATTATTGATCTTCATTTTAAGAAAGTAAAAAATGCTGTAACTTGTTGTAATACCGTTATGAAGCGCTTATGTCGTGAGGGATATATTGATGTAGACACTTCTCAACGCCCATACGTATATTTCCCTTATCCTAATCCAATCCGAAAGGGAAGCCAAAAAATCCGGCATTTCTTAGCGATTGTAGGTGTATACAAACAGCTACTACAGGTTGAAAGACCAAAAGTGTTCCAGGTAGAACCAAAGTATAAGAAAGGGTATATGGAGCCAGACATATTTGCAGTTTGGCGAAAAAGTCCATTCTTTATTGAAGTGCAAAATTCTATCTACAGTAAAGCAGTTATGCAAGCAAAGATAAAACGATACGAATTGTATTTTCATAGTATGGAATGGCAAAAAGAATCATGGCAGCCAAAGCATACGCATGTATTCCCTTCTCTGTTACTTCTTACCGATTCCAAATATCCAATCTCCAGCTCAAATTTCCGCATCTTTCAAGCCACCTCTATTGAGCACTTTCTAAAGCAAGTAACACCAAAGTCAAAAACAATCTCTGTACAGGTTGGATCATCGAAAAAACAATTATAATGAATTGGCGAAATAAAAAATCATCTCTTAAAAAATTAGAGATGATTTTTTATTTTAATCTAACAAGTATATCTTAATTAGCCTATTGAGCGTTTGTGATAATGTATTTTCCTTCCTCATTTTTATCAATTTCCTCTGTGGCAAAGGAATCTACCGAAACCTCATTAATTTTCCAAGTTTTTTGATCTGTATCATACAGTGCGTTAAGTTGCACATTATAAACTGCATCTTTTTCAGGTGAATATTTTTGAGCTGGAAGATGATATTTTGCTTTCCCTTCCATTTCTAAAATAGGATATCCTTTATCGTTTGAGAAAATCTTCACTACTTCTTTATTTAAATATGATTTCACAAGTGTTCCTTTCCACGGATCAGACCATGTATTACGTGCTGCAGAAGCAAAAGATTCTGCTTGTTTGTTCTTATATTTTTCAGTTACTGTTTTGAAAGGCTCAGTGCTTTGTTTGGTACTTGCATCGCCATATTCTTTTAAGAATGTATGGAAGAATTGATTTACCTTTTCCTCATCGACTTTAAATATATATTTTTGTTGTTTTCCAAATAAAGAGCTGTTTTTTTGATCGTTCAATTTAGAAATTCCATCTTTTGACCAGGGAAAATCAGCTTTTAATTGTATTTCCTTTTCATCCTTCTCATTAATGGGACCGAATTTTTTTGATTCAGCATCTCCAACCTTAATACCAGTAGCCTTGCCTTTAAATAAAATTTCTGAACCCACAAATTCCTTAGATAAATCTAATTCGTTTCCTTTCAGACTGAGTGATACATCTTCAATAGGATCGTCTCCGCCTAAATGAATAGTGTCTTTATCTGTTACCGTTGTCCATTTGTATTTTTTAATTCCAGTTAGTTCATATACTCCAGGTAAAAAAGGTTTATCAAATATGGAAGGTGAAACTTTCTTACCATTTAAGGATAAGACAACATCTTTATCTATATTTTTAAGATTAATTTTTGCTTTTGCGGGTTTAACAACATAATTATCAAAAAATATCCAAGTTTTCCCTTCTTTCACTATTGTATAGGGTAATATTGCCTTACTACGTGCTTCCAATGCTTTAGCGGAAACAGCTGTATTCTCTACATCCATAACATCTACCATTACGGGATACATTTGCTTATATTCATTGGATTCCTTTAAAAATGACTGTACACCGTCTTTGGCAAATGGAGCAGATTGGGCATCTTTTGGTAAAAGTGATAAGAATGTATCAGCGTCTTTCTTTTCAAAAGCCTGTAGTAATTTTTCTCGTACTTCTTCTTTAGAATGACGGGTTATTAATCCAGTTACAATGAATCCTACAATGCACAATAAAACAATTCCTGTTGTCAGTATTCCTTTTTTACTTTTTAGATAAGAAATTTCCACAACTTCTGTCCCCTTTTCAATTTTTTTATAATTTCATTATAAGATAATAAATAAATGGAAAGAAGTGGTGGAGATTGATTTTTCAGAAAAATTACACTTTATCAATACTTTTCAAAATTATCAAACCTTATTTCAATGCTACATATCCCAGAAATCGCTCATTTTCTTCCTAGAATCAACTTTACGTACAGCTTTTAAAAGTCTTGCTATAGTTTTTTGACTTGGAATATAGTTAGGATCATTGCAAGTCTTAGAAATTGTATTTTTATTTAGCTGTGTAGCCTTTTCTAATTCCTTTTGAGGTATTCCATTTTTGTCTAACCATTTTCCTAATTTGCTACGTTTTTTTCTAATACCCCACATGTAGGATTCATCTCCCTTCTTATCTGGCAACAGCTTGTACAAAATTCTTAAAATATATACCTTGTTCCTAATCTTTTAGGAATATGTCTGGATATCAGAACATATATTGTAAAAAATAACACAAATAATTTTTTGTACTTTTTTTGTGGAATATAGAATACATATACATTGCAACACTTGTTGATAAAAACATGTATAGTGACAAGTGTTGCATAGCCGGTTTCGTGAAAAGATTGTAATTTTATTAGATTGATAGTCGATTTAAGAGAGCATTGCGGTAAAATCGCAGTGCTTTTTAATGTTGTATATATGCTAGGGTATCGATGTTATTTTATTTGCCTATATCGTTAACTATTTTTGTTATTCAATAAGAGGTGATTAAAATAAAGTTCAGAGGCATGTCTTTTTTGATGTAGAATAATAACAGAACAGGAGGTGGACGTGTCCATGGACGATACCATGAATATGGATAATACTACACAAGAAAAAGCCTATTGGGCTGCGGAGGTTGCAGAGCGCCTTAAAACAAATACCTCTACATTGCGTAATTGGACAAATGCATTAGAAAAAGAAAGTTATCAGTTTATTAAAGATGCTAACGGACGTCGAGCATTCCTAGAAAAAGATATTGAAAATCTAAAATTACTCCAGAAATGTTTGAAAAATAATATGAGTATGAAAGACGCTGTCCATGCTGTTATATCAATTGTTGAAGGGAAAATACGGACAGGTGTTGTCCGTGAAAAAGACCGTCCCTTAATACGTCCGTTAAGCGAGGACGCTGTAGAAAGAATTGTAAATGAGGCATTAGAAATTCAGCAAAAAGAATTTGAAGAAAAAATAGAAAAACAGAATAAAGATTTCGAAAGAATGCTGAATCAAAAACTGACGGAACAGGCAGAATTCATTTTAAAAAATATAAATGAAATAACGGAAAAAAGGGATAGAACAGCCTTGGAAGTAGAAGTTAAAAAAATAGAAGAAACTAAAAAAAGTGGATTTCAAAAATTACTAGGTTTTTTTAAAAGTTAAATTAAAAAAAGAGTTGCCCTTATATAAGAGCAACTCTTTTTATTTCACTGTATTATGCATACGGATCATCGTCTAAATCATCTAGTTTATTCCAAGATTTATTTTCTTCTTCGTCATGGGATTCCCTAGGCTTCGTTATTTCTTGGTTTGTTTCGACATGTGTTTGATCCAGAGCAGGTGTATGAACGGATTTTGACTCTTCATCTTGTTTGATTGGTAAAGGCTTTGTTTCGCTATCTAATGAAAACGTATACTTACGCGGTAGAATTTCCGCTACATCTGTATTACCGATTTGTTTATGAAGTTGTTGCGCCGCATACAAAAAAAACATTGTTAGATCACTTTGGTTGTTAATGAAATCAATCATTTCTTGCGAAATGTCTTTTTTAATATAGACATTTGCTCTATCTCCAGCTTTGTATACTTTACGAGCCATTATTTTTCACCGGCAGGAGTCAAAGCTTTTTCTTTTAAAGCCTTAAATCGTGGAGAGCAAGTGTATACCAACAAACCACGAGCGTTTACGAAAAGTGGATTTTTTAAGAAAATAACATTTGTTAAGCGTCCTTTTTGTTCTAAAATTTGCTGTAAGCTTTCTTTTACGATTGCAGCACCGCCACCATAAATAAACACATATGGGTCATCTTTCATATCATCGATTTTATTGATAATATCCGTTGCAATTCGATTAGCTAAACCTAATAACGCGCCGCGTGATGCTTCTTTTAAGCGAGTATGACGGGGATGCTCTGAATCTAGATAAATCGCATTGAATTCAGCAATACTATCAATTGTTTTTTGTTTATGGTTCAAGTTCCAAACTTTGATGATATCAAGTAAAGTTTCTTTAACTCCATATGGTAAGCCTCTACTCATTTTATGTTTAAAGCTAACACCTTGTGAAACAACTTCTTCAATAGTACCAGCGCCAATATCAAAAGATAATAATGTTTTATCAACAAAGTCTGTTTCTGTAACTTTGTCTTCTGTAGTTTCTACTTTACGTTTAATTACTTTACCTTTTTCATCATATACAATTCCCCATGATCCAGCAGCGCCCTCTGGTAAGCATTTGCAATACTCTACCTGGATATTAACTGTTACTTCACGTCCGCTTGGATGATGGAATTTGACAGTATGATGATTCATATAGCGTTGTGCAAATTCTTCGGCTGTTTTAGGTGTGATTGTTGCGACAGGTAATGCAACAGAAAGATCATACTTTACATTGATTGTATTTTTGTCTGGTTGCCTTTTAATTGCACTAACTGCTAAACCAGCTAAAGTCACAAGGACCACAAGATCATCCTTAGATTTATCAGATTTCTTTTCCATTTCAATTCCTTTGATGTTCTCTTCGATCACCTTTTGCCCAACGATATAACGCATATTGTTTACTGTTAAGGCTGGTGATGAAATGGTAACATCAATATTATTTTCTAATTCTTCAACTGGAATATCTTCATCACTTAAAATGTTTGTTGCTTCTCCAATATGATGTGAATAGATACTTGGTATAAATAAAGGGTCTTGCCCTAAAACCATTAATTTTAAACCACTGTTCCCCGCGTCTGCACCAGCTTCAAGAATTGTCATATATAAAACCTCCTAAAGATTATTTATCATCGATTAACTTAATTCCATTATATGCTAAATATGACGAAAAAGTCAATACAATTTCACACAAATAAACAAAATTTAATACAAGTCAATACAAAAGCACCCGCAAAACCTCATAAAAAGTATTAAAATATCAGTAATTTTTATATTGATAAGTGTTAACTCATGTTCATTTGTATTGACTTATATTCACTTTACCGCGAATGACATATAAAAGCTCTGGCTTTCTTTGCACCAGGGCTTTTAAAAGTTAATTAGATTGTGTTTGTTTTGTTCTTGATTCCAGAATTGAGTGTATCTATGCAATGCTTCAACGCTTTTTAATCCTAAATACGCTTTGATTTCAATGGGTTTCATGCCATTTTGCAATGCATTTAGGATAAATCGATTTCGCAACATAGTAGGTGTAACTTTAATTTCAGCACGTTTCACTTCTTTCTGCAGCATTCGTTGAACGGCAATCCGGGTCAATGCAGCTGGTTGATCCTTTTCATAATCCCAGCGAAATGTTTGCGGTCCAAAGTCAAAAGCAACAAAGAAGGGATCCCCTGTCTGTTGTCGTGGCCGTATAAGCTTCGGGATTTTTTTGTAATACGACAAGACAAGCTTCATATCTTCTTTTGATAGGGTAATAGAGCGCTTATAGGCATGCAAACCGCCTGGCGTGATGGTATTGGTCCCAAAATGGATATCATGCATAGAGAGCGTGATAATGTCCTGGATTGCCAGTCCATAATTCAGCATGAAATGAACCAATAAAAGATTGCGTTCCATAATGAATTTTCTTCCTGACGCCTGATATTCCGTCAATCCCTTATAGCTTCGCATAACTTGCAATATCTTTTCTATTTCTTCATCGGATGCAAAGTGCTTAGAGTTGAGTTTGGGTGGTGCTACGTCGCTTTTTAAACTGTCTGCGGCACCGTGAAACTGTAAAAAGTTGATTAAAATCCCTCGTACACGCTTCACATTCGAAATCGAAGCCCTACGTTCCTTTTTAAGAGATTTTAAGTAACGTTCTAATACATTTACATCAAAAGAGCGAAAAACGTCTTCTGGGCATGATTTGAGCTGTTTCTGAACCGAAGAGACAAACAAGGTCAAATCATACCGATATTGTTTTACTGTAGAAGGCTTGCGGCCACGTTTTAACAAATCAGTAAGGAACAAATCAAGGGCGGAATCCCATGTCATGGTTATATACTCCTTTGTCCTAAAAATTGTGTACCGCAATTATATTGGAAAACCGCCAAAACATGCAATAGGGGATTCTAGGCTTCTTTGTTTTTATGTTGGGTATCAATGGCTGGCATCATGGACGAGGGAGGAGTTGTGAGCACTGGCCTGGCCGAAGTTGGCATCAGTGATGAAGGGGCACGATAACAGGCAAGACAGCTGGAAGGCGAATAATGTATGGAAATGGTAGGGAAGCCGTTGAGCGAAGAATGGGGGCCGCCGCGCCGTGAATGTAGTTGTAGAAACTTTCTGCCTGTCAACGGAATCTGATTCATAGCTGAATCGAGATTCCGTTGACAGGAGAGCTGAGCCTTCACCTTTTATATTCGGATATAGTAATTAGTCCGATAGTATCAATACTTGAGAATACTTTTAAACTGATGAATAATTGATGACCGTTAACATTAATTATTCACAAGGGAGTCATCAAAGTTTCATTGATTTTTCATCGAATTATTTGCTTATTAATATAGTTTCCTTTGTAACAAATTCATACAGATTACAATTTTTCAAATTATGATCTGTATGAAAAATAGACGAATAATCTCATATTGTGAGTGAAAATACGTTTGTGTTTTAAAAGGGGATTTACATATGATGGATGAAATAGTATGTATACCTGTGGTGCTAGTTGATTTAGAAGCATCCTAAAGAGTACTTCAAAGTATTCTCAAACCGTTCCCTCGCTTTATCTAGCATGAGACAATAAACAAGTAAAATGCTTTCTAGTCTACTTTCAAATCCTGATAGGGAGCGACTTCTAAAATCTTGTATCCCTAATCTTTCTAAGGATGAAAAGACTGTTTCAATTTTTTTACGTCGGTTGCCTAATAAAGTATCGTTGATTTTGTCCGCATCTTTCATATTTTTACGTAATGGAGTGGTAACTGTGACGCCCTTTCGAGCTATTTTTTCTTGAATAGAACCGCTTATATAGCCCTTGTCACCAAGAATATGGGAGACGGGAGCTTCGTTAACTAGCGTTTCTAACAGTTGCACATCGTGGATTTTAGGTGAACTAACCACATAGGCTATTGGAAAGCCAGATTCAGTAACTGCAGCGCTTATTTTCACTCCATAATAATACATTTCTTTGGTAGAATTATAGCCAATCTCAGCAATTGAACCCAGTACTTTTGCCCGACGATTTCGGATTTCTTTACAAAAAGGACTTGGGAAACTATCAACAATTGCCGTCATGACGTTTTTCGTTTTCTGTTTCACAAAAAAGAATCGGATGATTTTTATAGCATAAGTTAAACTCGCACAAAGTCGAGTGTATCGTGTTCTGCTTGGAAATTCGGTGAAGGATAGAATGGTTCGTACCGCAAGGTACGTGGCCCTTTGACTGGTGTAGCCAAGCATAAATCCCCACAAAATACAAGCAATTATCACAGTATCAGGCTGGATCAATTTATCCACATTCTTACGATTTTTAATCTTGTTTGGTACACATTTTTTATATAGTTTATTGACGATTTCTAAAATTTGGTAACTATTTAGTTTACTAAAAAACGCAAGACAAAGAAAGGAATTTTTTCGTTATGAAATTCCTCTCTAATTAGTTGATACATGTAAAATCCATGCTTCCTTCACGAATGAATTGTTCTAGTGTGTGGAATACAGGTTTTCCTTGTTTTTGTGCGGTTTGAATGAAACTTCTTGTTAAACAAAAGATACGCGCACCTTCTTCGGTACGAAACGTACCAGATACTTTTTGTTTTACTTTTGCCATCCGAATATCTCGCTCCGCTTCATTATTATCAAATGGAATATCAGCATGCGTGAGAAAGCCTAAAATTGCATCTTTATCACGCGCAAAGCGATCCAATAGGTTTTGGGAAGGAGATTGCTTTGAACGCTTTTTGGATGTGCTTTTTTCTATCGAGTGAGGATGACACTGGGCCCCATCCTGCAGGATGGCTTCATACCGGTACTCAATTTCGAGAAGGTCCCACAATGAAAGCTTTCCCTCTTTCTGTTCTTTGACTTGTTTCGCATCAACCAATAGCTCTTTCATGTCTTTTGCCCATTTTTCAGCAGTTTGCTCATAAATACCTTGTAAATCCCGCAAAAGATGAGCGTTACATAAAACATGTTGGCACTGTTCATATCCAGAATAGGCCGCAAGACCATCATGAACCGCGATTCCTGAAAATGTGGGTAGGACACCAATCTCATTCATGGCCTCTCTTCCACGTTTTGCATGTGTTACTTGAAGGTTTATCTCTTTTGTACTCATGGTATGTATCCACTGTAATTTTCGGTTCACACGAACTCCCGTTTCATCAAAATGAACAATGCGGGATTGTAACAAATGCGTTTTCGCTTTTTCTTCAAAAATATTCAAGCGCTTCCCGAATGTACGGTTCATATGAACCAGTGTTCCCTCGCTGATGGTATGGCCAAATTGATCACGGATATAGGCAGCTGTACGGGAATAAGAAATCATCTGGTAATTGATGAGGTATACCACTAATGCTTGTATACGAGGACCATATTGTACGGATTTGGTTACATGAGGTGAAAACTGTCCTTCTTCGAAAGACAGGCAATGGGAACAAACTTTTCTTTCCGCTTCATATTGAGTCACTTCTATTTTGGTAGAAGGTACATCGAAGACTTGTCGTTTTTTTTCGACTGACAACTTGTTCATTCTCTAAAGAAGATTGACATTTTGAACAAAGGGAAATGGGATGTATAACAATATGATGTGGGGATTTAGCAGGTACAAGCCTATGGCCCTGGTGACCGATTTGCCCACCAGGTTTACGTTCGGTTTTTTACCACTTCCAGACCCATGTGATAAGAATGAGAAATTTGTTCTGTATGCATAAACAGCATGCCTCCTTTCATTTTTATTATTAGTATGAGCGAAGACATTGAATGCTAAACTATGAATTCATAAATATCAATAATACTAACGGACTAAGCAGTTACAAAATTTGATTGAAAACGGTGTGAGTATCTGTATAATAATCTGTGTATTTAGGAGATTGCAAATCATTCACTCATTTCTTCGTCGTTTTGAGTTAAATATATGCAATCTTTTTCTGCTTTTCCAGCATCTTTTAAGATTCTAAATCAACTAGCACCACAGGTTATGTATATTTTTTTATATATGAAATATAAATATAAGTGGAAATTTCAGTTATATACTTAAAAATGAGTTTAAAAAACATAGATAGAAAGATTAAAAAATTTCATAGGATACTCTTATTATTAAATCTTGTTTTAAAAGAATTAAAAACATTAAATACATTAGGATTTATTTTAGGACATTTACCCTTACTCTCACAAGGAGTTAGAGATTTCTTCTTATTAAATTCCTTATTAAATTCCTAATGAAATCCAGCTATCATTCTATGATAAAATTCACGTGTATTTTTGCTGAAAATAATTTTAATACCTTAAAGTTTAATAATAAGATTATTAGATTATTAAAATAAAAATTATGGTAGCATGGCAAAAAGCCTTGTTAGCTTCAATTTTTTTGAACAAGGCTACATTAGCTTTATTTTGTTGTAAATACAAGCTTTAAGAACTAGCAAACTAATAAACTTTATTTCTTAAAGCCCATCCCTTCTCGAAATAGACCAAAGTCAATTGTACTCTTATAAGGCTTTCCAAATTCCGTATTAGCAAGATACTCTTTTGCTTCACGATCTCGGCGAGCTCTATTTGCGGTTAGTTGCTCTGTATATATTTTTATAAAGTGTGCAGGCGTACTTACTTCGGATTTGTTATGTTTAAACCGTTTTACACAATCTTCGAAGATTTTTATTGCATCTTGCCCAATATTCGATGGCATACGAAGAGCAATTGTGTATGCATCTTTCTCAGTAATATTTGTATCTTGAGTAAGAATGTACATATAAAGTTTCTGTTGTGCTTCACTCATGTAGTCATTCATTTCTTGTAATCTTGCCGCAAGTTTATCTCGTAAGCTAGCTTCCAATTTTTTATCTTTGTCAGAATTCGTTTCTTGTTCTTCAGTTTCTACAACAGGTTCGACAGGAGTGAACAGATCGAATCCATGGCGTGCAGGAACCGGATCATCCTCTTTTGTATCTGTATCCTTATGTTTTTTCTTACCAATTTTCTTGGACAGAAACTCTGTAAATGTAGAAAAAACATCAATTGTTAATGCCCATTTTTGCTTAAAATACTCAATAATTTTCAAGTAATTATTATGTAGGCTTAAAATGTAGATAGATGGCGCAATTTTATTGTGACGTCTGGTTTTAATTTGATGGCATACTTCCAAACCTTCTAGCCATTTCAGAATAAAGTTGATTAGTGGTACAGAAATACCCGATTTTTGGCTAATTTGCTCTTGTCTAACTTGGGAAAATCCCTCTTGAACAAGGTAGGAAAGCACGGTTTCAAGTGCTTCATATCGGCGTGGCGTTTTCTCGAAGTATTCTTTTGTAGTTTTGCCCTCGCAATCAAAAAGAATGCTATCAATATCTTTGATTACACTTTTGACTGCTTGATTGATAGCTCCCTTCTTACACTTAGGAATACGATATAATCGAGGGGATAGTTCTCGTTTTGCTGTACTTAGTAAAAAATTAGTTAGTAACACAAAAAGACCTCCTATTTTTCCCCAGTACACACTCTCAGAAAAATATTGGGAAAATAGCAGTTCTTATTCACATAAGTATCGCTTTGTGTTATAATTTCTATATAAAAGCGAATATTTTATATGTAATATAAAGAACCTCTACTTTCTGGGATATTTCAATTGGCGCTAGCTTCCCGGCCTGTTACCAATTGAATATAGACTGAGTGGGGTTTTTTTTTATGAAATAAATTTATTTTTAAGCTATAACATGTGCACTATATTCATTATAAAACTCATTTTAGAGAATAGCAATTCCTAAATGATAAATGAGGACCCTAAAGGGTCATCGTAATAAATTTTCTGGATATTCGAAATTTTATTTTTCAAAGTGGAATTGATTCGTTTTATTATATTATAAGTGATACATATACATAAGATTAATGCATATTTTTTATATTAAAATAGATTGGTTTAAACACAATTATGCATATTTGTTAAGGTGTATCTTGGGTTAATGTTAGAATTTTACTAATATTCACATAATATCTATTTATTCTGAAAGCCCTATAAAAAATAATGAAGGGTGAAAAGAATATGAACAGTGTTTATAAAAGATTTAATAATGTATTAGAATCTCAGAATAGAAGTTGGTCTGGTATCGCAAAGTCTACATCAACATCAGATTCGTCTATAACAGATTAGGGCAAAAAGAATAAACAAATTTCTGCTTTTAAAGTTGCTAAAATAGCGCATGAAATTTATCCAGGTAACGTAGAGATGATGGAGAAAAGTTGTATTGAAAACTTTTCTATATACAATAGGACAGCTAGGATAAATACTAAAAGATTATTTGCTCTTGCATATTTAAATGCAAATGAATCCATTTTGAAATATCTAATCCAAGTAAGTATGGATCATGAAGATTACCAGATTAGAAAATTTTCTAAGATAATGAAGTTATTTTATGCAAGGATAAAAAAGAGTAAGAGTGTAGATCAAATATATCTAGAAATTGAGGATGTTAGAGCCTGTTTATAGTCTTATCTTTTTATTAAAATAGCGAGAAATCCTAGGACAACCATTTGTTTACTTGTTTCTAGTTTTCTCTCTACATTTTTGAACAATCGTCTGTATTTTTCTAACCAAGCAAATGAGCGCTCTACGATCCATCTTTTAGGGATCACTTGAAATTGATGCAATTCGGACCGCTTGGCAACTTGTACTTCAGCATTCAATAGCTTTTGAATTTCTTTTTGAAACTTTTCTCCTGTGTACCCACCATCCGTGAGGATGGCTTCTATGGTTTCTTTCAATTCAGGATATTGCTCGTACATTTCGAGTGCGCCTTTTCGATCTGTGACATTGGCAATGGTAACATGGATTGCATGGGGAAATCCAAGAATATCTACACTGATATGTCGTTTAATACCAGAAACTTTCTTACCACCATCATAACCTTTTTGTTCAGCCGTATCTGCATTCTTAACACTTTGGACATCGACAATATTAAAGCTAGAGCTTTTGGGGCGATTCACTGCTTCCCTTATTTGCCCAACAATTTTTTTAATAAGGTCTCTAATAGACTACTACCTTCGGCATTGGATTTACTCCATTTTGCATAGTAGCGGTAAACATTTTGCCATTTGGGATAATCTTTTGGTAAAGCACGCCACTGGCAGCCTGTACTCAGAACATAGAGTAGTGCATTGAACACATCATAAAGGTCATACTTTCGCGGACTTGTGCGTTTGCTAAACGTTTCTAGTTCCTCACGAATGATCTCGAATTTTTCACGGCTGATATCACTTGGATAAGACATA
Organism: Bacillus silvicola; assembly: GCF_050524305.1. Classification (NCBI taxonomy): domain Bacteria; kingdom Bacillati; phylum Bacillota; class Bacilli; order Caryophanales; family Bacillaceae; genus Bacillus; species Bacillus silvicola. The sequence continues at coordinate 76,910 of NZ_JBNGVC010000004.1, read as the reverse complement.
CACTCATCTCCTGTTTTTGCATACATCCTAACATATTTATAAGACTATAAACAGGCTCTTAGAAAAATAGTAACAAAAGAAGATGTAGATATAGCAATTTTGAGGGTGTTGCAAAACTCATAAATATCCAAAAATGAATGCATAAAAAAATCCGTTTTCCAGGAAGAATGATAGTATCTCACACTATCTCCGGAAAGGACGGATTTACTAGTATGATAACCAATTTTGAAGAAAATCAACCTGTTTTACAGATTTTATTTGCTTACGTAGACAGTTTAACTATTGGAGGCGTTCCGCCTGTTACAGGCCGTCCACCAATATGTAGAAAAGCTTTACTCAAATGTTTTTTCTTGAAAACCGTATTTCAAATCAACTCTTTACGTAAATTAACCCGTTTTTTGCATCAGTATCCTTCCTTTCGTACATCTTGTGGTTTATCTTTTGTTCCTCATATTTCTACTTTTTCACGTGTAGGCACTTGGTTTCGTGAAGAAGGAATTTCAGCCATTCATGAAAAGGTTCTTCAGGAACTTAATTTAGGACTAATTCCTTGCGTCTTAATTGATAGTACTGCTTTACGGAGTAGTTTGTATGATTCACAAGCGAGATGGGGGAAATTGACTCGTTATGGTTGGTATAAAGGATATAAGGCTCATGTTTGTTCTACACCAGAAGGTGTTGTATTGTCATATGCATTTACAACAGCGAACGTACATGATAGTAAAATGGCTCCTGTATTGCTTCGAGATATACGAGACCAAAATGTGTTGTTTTCCGTTGCAGATGCCGCTTATGATAGCCAACATATTTATAAAATTGCAGGTACGTTTGATATCTTTCCGGTAAATCCCATTAATCCACGAAATGGCGAACAACTTAAAAGTTCACACCGTCGTGTGTTATCACATTTTGTAAATACACCCTTTGGAAAACAACTGTTGAAAGAGCGTAGCAAAATTGAGCAACAGTTTAGTAAACTCAAAGATAAAGGGCTAGAACAGCCTCGTTGGTATGGTCAAAATCGCTATCTACTGCATGTTCAGCTAGTTTTTCTGATTCATAACATTGCATATTTATTTTAGTTTTGCAACACCCTCTTTGTATCTTTTGTGAAACTAATTCTATTTACTATAACTTTTTAATAAATTGAAGATTTACAAAAGAGGTAACTGCTTAGTCCGTTAGTATTATTGATATTTATGAATTCATAGTTTAGCATTCAATGTCTTCGCTCATACTAATAATAAAAATGAAAGGAGGCATGCTGTTTATGCATACAGAACAAATTTCTCATTCTTATCACATGGGTCTGGAAGTGGTAAAAAACCGAACGTAAACCTGGTGGGCAAATCGGTCACCAGGGCCATAGGCTTGTACCTGCTAAATCCCCACATCATATTGTTATACATCCCATTTCCCTTTGTTCAAAATGTCAATCTTCTTTAGAGAATGAACAAGTTGTCAGTCGAAAAAAAACGACAAGTCTTCGATGTACCTTCTACCAAAATAGAAGTGACTCAATATGAAGCGGAAAGAAAAGTTTGTTCCCATTGCCTGTCTTTCGAAGAAGGACAGTTTTCACCTCATGTAACCAAATCCGTACAATATGGTCCTCGTATACAAGCATTAGTGGTATACCTCATCAATTACCAGATGATTTCTTATTCCCGTACAGCTGCCTATATCCGTGATCAATTTGGCCATACCATCAGCGAGGGAACACTGGTTCATATGAACCGTACATTCGGGAAGCGCTTGAATATTTTTGAAGAAAAAGCGAAAACGCATTTGTTACAATCCCGCATTGTTCATTTTGATGAAACGGGAGTTCGTGTGAACCGAAAATTACAGTGGATACATACCATGAGTACAAAAGAGATAAACCTTCAAGTAACACATGCAAAACGTGGAAGAGAGGCCATGAATGAGATTGGTGTCCTACCCACATTTTCAGGAATCGCGGTTCATGATGGTCTTGCGGCCTATTCTGGATATGAACAGTGCCAACATGTTTTATGTAACGCTCATCTTTTGCGGGATTTACAAGGTATTTATGAGCAAACTGCTGAAAAATGGGCAAAAGACATGAAAGAGCTATTGGTTGATGCGAAACAAGTCAAAGAACAGAAAGAGGGAAAGCTTTCATTGTGGGACCTTCTCGAAATTGAGTACCGGTATGAAGCCATCCTGCAGGATGGGGCCCAGTGTCATCCTCACTCGATAGAAAAAAGCACATCCAAAAAGCGTTCAAAGCAATCTCCTTCCCAAAACCTATTGGATCGCTTTGCGCGTGATAAAGATGCAATTTTAGGCTTTCTCACGCATGCTGATATTCCATTTGATAATAATGAAGCGGAGCGAGATATTCGGATGGCAAAAGTAAAACAAAAAGTATCTGGTACGTTTCGTACCGAAGAAGGTGCGCGTATCTTTTGTTTAACAAGAAGTTTCATTCAAACCGCACAAAAACAAGGAAAACCTGTATTCCACACACTAGAACAATTCATTCGTGAAGGAAGCATGGATTTTACATGTATCAACTAATTAGAGAGGAATTTCATAACGAAAAAATTCCTTTCTTTGTCTTGCGTTTTTTAGTAAACTAAATAGTTACCATTATTTTGAGTGAACCATTTGCTTTCCAGTACACTTGTAAGTCTGTACTTGCTTGCTCTGTACTACGTTCTAATAAAACCGTTGCATCCTGGATAGTGCTGGTTCCCTTGTATACAACAGCGTTGTAGTTTGTTAGATTTGAAACAACTTTTAAAGATAGTTCACTACTCTTAGAGGATTTCGGTACTTGAATACGGAACTTTTCTCCTAGTTGGAACGTTTCTTTTGCTTCACCTTGCTCTGTAACAACCCGCGTACCTTCTGGTGCATTGTTCATTTGTACTTTGAATGTACCCTTCTTCGCGTTTGTTTGTACTGCATATGTTGTAGTTTCAAAGTATTCGCCGTTTAGCTGTGCTTCTTTTTTATCAGTTGGAATGACATTCATATATACATCTTGTGTGTCTTGACTCTGATCTGCTGCATGAATAATTGCTTTCGTTGCTTTTTCAACAGCTGCATCTTTAAATTGTAACTCTGCCGTATTGATTTGCCCCAATGAATTCCATAAGGCCAGCTGTGTGGAGTAATGTGCCTGTTCCCAAGTGGAAACTCCCAGTTCTTCTGGACTTTTTTGTGGGTATCCGTTTAACAAGACACGGTACACAATATCATCTGTTTTTCCACTCTCAGGAAGGTCTGATCCATTTGAGGACTTCAATCCATAGACCAGGCAATAGGCAACTTGACCCTTCGAATTTTTCAAAAGTTCAGTACGTATATCTTTCCCAAACTGTGGAGAGTACGCCCACTTCATCTCGTACTTTTCACGATTAATGACCTCAGCACTTGCTTTATTAAGCGGGATGAAGAAGCTCATGAGCAGTAAGAATACACTCATGACGAGTAGTAATACTTGATAGGATCGTTTCAAAATCATTTTTCACAGCTCCTTTTATATTTAATTTTCAATGAACAATATTTTCCATCAATAAAAATCTAATTTTCTTCAAAGCTATAAGTTAGCGTTATTGAATAGATTTTATATTTCAGATTAATTTGTTTTGCTTTACAATGTAGCTATAAGATTATAGAGTTACCTTTTAACAAATGTCTTTTACACTTTAGTGTCAAAACTTTATCCAGATACCGCATTTTGCTTTTTAGCCTTGTAATATGTTGGTGTAAACAATTCGTCTAAAGGTAAGTTATAATACTTCGCAATCATTATTGCTCTTGAAGCAATTGTACTCTTTTTACCCGTTTCTATAGCTTGAATTACGCCACATGGAATACTTAATTCTTTTGAAAATTGATTCATTGAGATTTCTTTACTTTCTCTAGCTAAACGTAATTTTGTTATCTGTTCTAGTTTACATTGCATGAATTACACCTCCTTTGTTTTTATTCTATTACACCTTTAAGGTGAAAGTCAACCCTAAAGGGATAAAAAATCCCTTTAGGGTAATGGAAGAGGGATTAATATGACAAATGATAATATATTTGGAAAAAACATAAAAAAATTAAGGGGGCTAAGGGGGATGTCTAGAAAAGAATTTGCCACTGCACTTGGAATCCCCTACACAACTGTAACAAATTGGGAAAACGGGACAAAAATCCCTAAAATTGATCGTATACCGGCAATTGCAAAATTTTTCAATGTAAGTGCTTCTGATTTACTTGATCATCCTATGTCGAATAACGAGTTACTTAATAATGATGATTCTAATGAAGACCCTATAAAACGATTATCGCGTATTTTATACGAAAAATATAAGAATGTACCAGATGAATATAAACCAGAAATTGAAAGGGAAGTACTTAGATATGCTCAATTATTAAAAATTGATATTGAATTAAAAAACAATAAATATTAAATAGGTAGACAATCGAATGTATTTATACATTCGATTGTCTACCTATTGGACTTGAATGTTCAAATCGAAAATGATGTTTTTCTACACACTCATTGTCCTCGATTAAATTATCAAATAAATCCAATAGTTCACTGCATAATTCAAAATCTTTACCACTAACAGTTATAATTTGCTCGTATAAATCTTTGAAATTTTTCATATTTTTACCCCTCTTTTTTCTATTAGTTTGTGAATTCATGAACTTTCTTTCTTCCGTACGAAATTTCCTTTTAGCAAGAATTCCCCCTAAACGCAGAAAAGACATCTAAAATAGATGTCTTTTCTTAATTCGTTCCACCTGGATCCATATATGAAACCATTAATTTGTATGGGTCTTTATTATTTTTATGTATTTCATTGTAATCAGGACTGATTACATTAAGAAAAATTGCACTTAACATATAAAATGTAACAAGTAATTTCTTCATTGTTTTCCTCCTTACAATCTAATTCAAATCAGTACTCTTTTTTAAAATTTTAGCATGTACTAATCTGGAATGTGCAGCTGTCGCAAACTGGACAAAAAAGAAATCATTATTCGATTTAAATTGATCAATTGCACGCTCTAGAATGCATTTGTCAGAGAAAATCACCCCTTTATACGCTAGTTGCATTGCTGTCAATACAGATTTAGCTTCCATCTCTATTATACGTTTTTTTGCTTCCACATGTTCACCTATTTCATATAAATATAAACACATTTCAGCAGGATGTAGAGTGTTTATATCAATAGTATATATATCTTTCTTCCAATATAACTTAGCGAAATTCATGTTATTCAATATAACTTCCTGCTTATAATCACATTTTCTTTCCTTACATATCTCCAACGCTTCACTTAAAACTCTTATACAATCCGAATAATCTGTAAAAATGTTACTTTCACCTATTCTTGAAAGTAACATCGCCTGCATCATTGGAAAAAATTCCAAATGTTTATATTGCCAAAGTAATTCATTGCACATTTTAAAAGCTTTAAGATTATTTTTTCTTTGAAGCGAGTAACTCCAAATGTAACTATTTAGTTTACTAAAAAACGCAAGACAAAGAAAGGAATTTTTTCGTTATGAAATTCCTCTCTAATTAGTTGATACATGTAAAATCCATGCTTCCTTCACGAATGAATTGTTCTAGTGTGTGGAATACAGGTTTTCCTTGTTTTTGTGCGGTTTGAATGAAACTTCTTGTTAAACAAAAGATACGCGCACCTTCTTCGGTACGAAACGTACCAGATACTTTTTGTTTTACTTTTGCCATCCGAATATCTCGCTCCGCTTCATTATTATCAAATGGAATATCAGCATGCGTGAGAAAGCCTAAAATTGCATCTTTATCACGCGTAAAGCGATCCAATAGGTTTTGGGAAGGAGATTGCTTTGAACGCTTTTTGGATGTGCTTTTTTCTATCGAGTGAGGATGACACTGGGCCCCATCCTGCAGGATGGCTTCATACCGGTACTCAATTTCGAGAAGGTCCCACAATGAAAGCTTTCCCTCTTTCTGTTCTTTGACTTGTTTCGCATCAACCAATAGCTCTTTCATGTCTTTTGCCCATTTTTCAGCAGTTTGCTCATAAATACCTTGTAAATCCCGCAAAAGATGAGCGTTACATAAAACATGTTGGCACTGTTCATATCCAGAATAGGCCGCAAGACCATCATGAACCGCGATTCCTGAAAATGTGGGTAGGACACCAATCTCATTCATGGCCTCTCTTCCACGTTTTGCATGTGTTACTTGAAGGTTTATCTCTTTTGTACTCATGGTATGTATCCACTGTAATTTTCGGTTCACACGAACTCCCGTTTCATCAAAATGAACAATGCGGGATTGTAACAAATGCGTTTTCGCTTTTTCTTCAAAAATATTCAAGCGCTTCCCGAATGTACGGTTCATATGAACCAGTGTTCCCTCGCTGATGGTATGGCCAAATTGATCACGGATATAGGCAGCTGTACGGGAATAAGAAATCATCTGGTAATTGATGAGGTATACCACTAATGCTTGTATACGAGGACCATATTGTACGGATTTGGTTACATGAGGTGAAAACTGTCCTTCTTCGAAAGACAGGCAATGGGAACAAACTTTTCCTTCCGCTTCATATTGAGTCACTTCTATTTTGGTAGAAGGTACATCGAAGACTTGTCGTTTTTTTTCGACTGACAACTTGTTCATTCTCTAAAGAAGATTGACATTTTGAACAAAGGGAAATGGGATGTATAACAATATGATGTGGGGATTTAGCAGGTACAAGCCTATGGCCCTGGTGACCGATTTGCCCACCAGGTTTACGTTCGGTTTTTTACCACTTCCAGACCCATGTGATAAGAATGAGAAATTTGTTCTGTATGCATAAACAGCATGCCTCCTTTCATTTTTATTATTAGTATGAGCGAAGACATTGAATGCTAAACTATGAATTCATAAATATCAATAATACTAACGGACTAAGCAGTTACAAAATTTTTAGGTGTTTTTCAAGTCAGTTTACGGTCGTTATCTAATCTATTGTATGTATCTGTAGTGGGCTCTTATGTTAATCATAAGAGCCTGTTTGCATGTTCAATTTGTTTTTATGTACAATAAGAAAAAGAGATCTTATCAGACAGGGAGAGAAAGCTCATGTCGAATCAAAAATTAGTCAATTTACGCATTGATTTTGCCTTTAAACAATTATTCGGAACATCCGGAAGCGAAGAAATTTTGCTGACATTTCTAAATGCAATGTTAGCAGATTCATTAGAGTCTCCCATTCAATCCCTTCAATTCGAAGATCCTCATTTACATCGAGAGCATGAAGAGGATAAATTATCGATTCTAGATGTATCTGCTACATTAGACACAGGAACCAAAATTAATATTGAAATCCAGTTGAATAATAATCACGATCTTTTAAAGCGTTCCCTTTATTATTGGAGCAAGCTCTATGCATCTCAATTAAAAAAAGGAATGCCCTACAGTTCACTTCATAAAACCATTACAATCAACTTATTGAACTTCGTCATGTTTAAAAACTACGAAGCATTTCATACGACGGGGAAACTGTGGAATATGCAACAGCAGCAACTCTTAAGTGACGATATCGAAATCCATGTCGTGGAGATTCCGAAATTGCTGCAGCAGTGGCGTGAGGAAAAAGTAAACCCATGGGAGGATTCGTTTGTTCGGTGGTTATTACTATTACCAGCTAATGAAGATGAGCATTTAACACATACATTGGAGGCGATTGCGATGGATCAGGATCCAATTTTACAAAAGGCGATGGATAAATGGGAACATATGAGTCAAGATGCTTCGTTCCGTCAAGCTTACGAAGCACGCGAAAAGATATTGATGGATGAAGCAGCTGGCATTGCACATGCATTAAATAAAGGGATCCAACAGGGAAAACGTCAAATGATTCTCGGTATGTATCGATTACAAATCCCAATAGAAACCATTGCACAAGCAAGTGAACTAACGATTGAAGAAGTAAAGAAAATCATAGAGCAAGCATAAAAGAGGCGGACTTTGGACCGCTTCTTTTTACGAAAAAACACAACAAAGACAGTTATGCCAGACTGTCTTTGTTGTGTTTGTGATTTTGCAAGCATTCGTACGTATATATCATATCAAAATAGCTTCTACCATACAAAAGAAAAGCCTATATGTATAGAGTATATTGTGGGAACAATCCTCAAAAAAGAGATACAGCCACGATAATCTGTGACTGTATCTGTTCTCTGCGTAAACTCACTATATCTAGCAACTAACCCTTACAGATTGCTCTTCATTTCACAGTATACCTTAACTTGTGGTGAAAATACATACGTTTTACACTAACCCCTTGAATGTGCCCCTGGCTCACAATGATGTCCGCCACCATTTACATGTGCATACAATTCAGCGGGCACGTCAATATGATGACCACCAGTGTTTCCATGTTGTGAATATTTTGAGCCACCAGGTTCTCTGGTATGATATCCAGTATTTCCATCTGCATAGCTATAATTCATTTGAATGCTCCTTTTTTGTTAAAATTAACATAGTCGTTCACATGAAAAATAAACGTCTTAGCTTTTGAGGTCTACTTTAAAATTTATGATTTTCAGTCCCTTTGATAAAAGTTAAATACCTTTTCCATGTTTTTTAATAGGTGAACCACCTGTATCTCCATGAGTAAATTTCGGCTTTACATATTTCATTTGAATGCCTCCTCTTAATATTATATTTTCATGCTATAAACGTATTTCAGGGAGGAATATCATTATATGACTAAAAATTCTGTTATTTAATATGTTGCACAATCGCAAAAATAAGGCATATGGCAACCATTCCTTCTTTTTTGAGCCACTCAGCAATTTTACAGTTTTAGTAACGTTTTACTGTACTGACTACAAAAAATATAAAAATGTTATTATAGTGGCCCCAAAAGTAACGAATCGTTGCCATATGCCCTTTAAGCATCTTACCGATACCGGGATTTTTCAAGATAATTTCTTTCTTGTTTTCATATTCATCTACAAGCTTCTTTTGTCTTTTTTCTAACTTTTTAATCAGTTTCTCCATCTTTTTCGTCAAAGAAAATGTCAAGTCCATTGAAATCATCCTCCTTACCTACAGAACCTTCCATCTCTTTTGGGAATTGCTCAATCTTACGATCTAAAAACTGTTCGTATTCAGCAATTCTTTTTGATAGCTTCTCGGCAAGTTCGCCGCCCTTATAGCCCCTGGCAATTAATTCAGAAACAATTTTTTGAATATCTTCCTCATATACTGTTTGTTCTTTCTTAGATGGTTTTAAAAAAATTCCTTGAGGGGTAAGGATGCATGCCCATCAACTTAAGGATGGATACAAAATTAACTTTTGTTCAATTGAACTAAAATCTCCCAAAATGGGGACAAGTTATTAAAAATAAGCACACGAAATAAACCCTAACGGGTTTCATTTTTTTCTTATGCAGCTTTCTTTTGCTTGCTACATCCACTATACTCATAGATAACACCCATGATATCAAAGACAGTTTTCTTCTCATATCGATGAGATTTCCGCCCGTTTTTCTCTAGAAGGTGGAACAGGCGGATCAGAAGCTTTGTTATCTCTTGGGTGCTTTTCCCTATGGCTTGATAGAGGAGAAACAGATGATCTTGGATCATTCCAATCGCTTTATATTCACTTAATTCTTTTTGCTTCTTTTGTAACACAAGTTGGCGCATTTTAAACATCGTAGAAGAACATAAAAAAATAGCGATGAGTTTCCCGTATAAATGGCACTCTATTCTTTCTTGTTTGACGGTACGACAATGATTAATATCAAACAATGATTTCCACGTTTTAAAAACAATTTCTATCTGCCAACGCAATGTATATAATTCATGTACTTGTTCCATCGGAACCCATTCCCAAGGTGCATTTGTCACATATACATTTAATCCCGCTGCTAATTTACTTTTATCTGAATAGGTTTTGTGTTTTGACTTTTCTTTTTCTGCAATTTTCTCTAGACGTTTTTTTAATTGTGCCTCTGTTAAACGATGAAAAATGAGACGTGAAAATAGCTGCTGTTTATCCCCAATATAAGCTTGCTGATATTCTATCGTTTCACCTGGTTGGAGTTGATTCAAAATCTGTATGACATTGATTTGTATGTATTCTGATTGTTTTTTAATGGAACCATTTTTAAAATATTCCGGATTTGGATTTTTTACATATACGTTCGTATTTAACTTTAACCTCGAAATATAATACGTACCACGTTGATCCATTTGATCTAAATCCTCTAATGAAAAATACCCTAAATCACGAATACATAAATCGCCTGGCCGTAACGTATCTAAACATTCTGTTCCGAATGTTTTATCATTATTTTTTCCAGGTCCCACTTGAAAATTAAGAAATTGCCCACTATGTAAATCATATTCTAATTGAATTTTGATCCCAGCTGTTTGAGCGCAGCCACCTGAACCAGGATATATATGTTCCAAAGTATGGGGTACTTGAAACATAGTGGCATCCATGATGCGAATGCGTTTAAAATGAGCAAAAAGTTGGTTAGAAATGTGAGTCTGCTCACAGATTTTTTGTTGTAACAATAACGAAAAGACATGCTTTAAAAATAACACTGATTTTGCAGTAAATCGTTTATTTAAGCCCTCTGGGCTGAGTAAAGTACCTGTAGCTGCATGAAGTCTACTACATAATCGGACTAAAGGATCACTGGCCACCCGTTGGCTAATCCAAATACAAATGGTAGCTAAATCTGATCCTGAAAACTTGCGTTTTCGCTTTATAAACTTAATCTCTCTTGCTAGTTCTTCCAAAAATCCAGGTGTGATATAGCGCTGTAATTCTTCTGCAAATGGTTGTAACTCCTCTTGAATCGAGAGATTCATAAAAAACGTCACCCTTTCTCATAGATTATTAAGAAAGAATAACGTTTTTTTGTACTTGGGGGTAGTAAAAAGTCTTAAGTTGATGGGCATGGGGTCACACGACCGAAAAAAGAAAATTGTACGTTAAGGAATATTTTTACATATTGTTAAGAAATAAAAACACAGGGGAAATGATTTTCCCTGTGTTTTTATTTCTGATTTATTCTATTTTTTCGTAGTGGCCGTAAGTTTTCAAAATTCACTTTTTGATTTAAATTCCAAATATAATCTCCTGTAAGTGCGATATGTTACCAGCCTAATGGAGAAATGTGCTGAATGTATTCCTCTGGAATATGAATACCATTATTCCGTAACGTTTCAATTGCACGAGAGATATAGATAGAATTCCAGGTTACAATCGCAGAAATAATGAGTTGAAGTCCACTTGCACGATGTAATTGATCTTCATAGGATCAATCACGAATTTCTCCTAATTGATTAAAAAATACAGCTCTAGCCAAAGCGTTTTTACTTTCACCTTTATTTAACTCAACCTGAACTTTTCTTCTATGTTCAGGATCTTGTATCCATTTTAACATATATAAACTTCGTTCTATTCGGCCAATCTCACGAAGTGCAATAGATAAACTATTCTGTCTAGGATAAGATGATAATTTTTTTAAAATCAGGGAAGCTGTAACTGTCCCTTGTCGTACAGAGCTAACTAATCGTAATAATGCATCCCAGTTATCTCGTATACTTTTTATTTGTATCATTCCACCCATCATAAAGTTTAAATCTAGATACATTGATGGTTTATTACATGTATAGATTTTCGTTTTATCAATCTCGGTACAAACCCAAAACCTAACATATGGTACATTGTAAATACATGATCTACAAAACCGGTATAATCTGCATAGTGTTCTTCAATCTAAAGAAAATGGTTTTAGACCAAGTGCTTGGAAAATAAACCGATATTATCAACCTTCGATAGTTTTCCGCTCCATAGCATGCCGATATTGAGCAGGGGTTCCTTCCCATTGTGTACTAGCAGGAAATGTTTCTCCTTTCATCATAAGGGAAAGATTTCCGAGCGATGCCCCCTGTTGCATAATCGTATCATACAAAACAACAGAACCGTTACCAATAGAACAATTATCCCCAATGACTAGATTCGACATTTTCATAACACGATCTTCAAATAAATGCGTCTGCAGTGTACTGTTTAAATTAATGGCTACTTGGTTTCCGATATAAACTAAATCAAACTCTGAAATGTGTGTGGAATCCAAAAAGACTCTCTTTCCCATTTTTGTGCCAAACCACCCAAGAATATAGCGAATAAACGGTGTACCTAAAAACAGATTTAACAAATAAGGAACAGTCACATTTTCGTATAAAGCTGTAACTAATTCACTCCTCCATACAAATGTACTCCATAGTGGCTTGGCAGTCTGCTCATAACGACCAATGAGCAGTTTTTTAATAAGAGCGACTACTCCTGTCGCTAGAAAACCTGATAATACAACGAAAAATGGAAATAGAGCAATTAGCCCACCGACAGAGAGATAGCGAGTTTCCTCCCGAAGTGTAAACAATAAGAAACCGCTAATCCATATAGCAAAAGAACCTGGAAGCGTAACACGGAAAAATTCAATCATCAGGCGCTTTATATAAAGGCCCCTCGTGGGATGATATGTTTCTTCCTCCGAGAAGGCAGTATTAATGTCTCGTTTTGGTAAAAATATAGATGGAGAACCTAACCATGATGTATCATTAGAAGATTCTTTTTCTTCAGGTGGAACAGACATAACGCCAATTAAACAACCATTTCCAATTGTTTTTCCTCCTTCAATATGAGCGCTATTCCCAATGAACGTTCGACTTCCAATTCTTGTTTTAGCAATATAAATTTGATTATGAAATACTTTGGGTGTGCCGATAGAAACGGAATCCGCAATAAAACTCTGTTCACCTGCAATAAGTAAATCCGGAGCAATATTTGTAACGGTAGAAACTTCAACCATTTTCCCGATTTTAGCACCGAGCATACGTAGAAATGGCGCTGCATAAAGTGTTGCATAAAGGGAATTATTGAATAATAAACTCATGGTAAGTAGCTTGTCTACAAACCATTTTCGTATATAAAATCCACTATACAAAGAATATTGCCCTTCCTTTATATGGCCGAGTATAATTCGTTTTAGTAATGCGATTCCAAAACATAATGTAAGAACACAAATGAACGAAAATACGGGTGCTAAAAGTAATTCCCAAGCTCCCATATTTGAAAATAAACCTCGTATTAGAAAAAGAGCTGGTAAAAAACTCATACTTGGAATGAGCATTAGCATAATTAGCCCCATTACATAAAGTACTCCTAGTCCGAAACGATAAAACTTGTTATGGTTTGTAGAAGAGATTAACATTGTTTCTACATGTTCGTCTTTTATATTTGTTAATCGTGCAGGAGATCCAATCCATCGCTCATTTTGTGGTATAAGTACATTAGAGGGAACCATAGACTGTTCCCCTAATTGTGAATGGTCTTTCATCATTGTATTGGGGGAAATAACCGTATTTGATCCAATATGACAGTTACTTCCCACTGAAATCTTACCAATTTTCAGTGTAGTTCCTTCAACTGTATAGCCAAGAAGCTGTGCATCTACTCCAATACTACTGTTGTTTCCAATTTCAATTAAATCAAACGTATACATGTGTTGTGTGCCAATATAACAATCCGTTCCAATTTTTGCCCCCATCAGGCGATAATACCATTTTAAAAACGGAGTTCCTGTTAAGAAGCTGATAGGTGCGAGTCCTTGAATGCGTCGAACAAGCCACCAACGAAAATAATAACTTCCCCAAAGTGGATACTCGCCTTCTTTAAAGCGCCCGATTAGAAGCCACTTGGCCGCAATTGAAATAATAATCATAGATGGACAATAGATAGCAAACATAGAAATCACAGCAAGGAAAATTTGTTCATCTCCCCATGGACTATTGGCTAAATGTAAGTACACAAGTACAAACGGTAAAGAGGCAAGCAAAGTAAGAGCATATATACTTACGCCTTGCATAAATCCATTTCTTTTATATACACCGTCTGAAACGGGATCTATGCCTTTACTAACAGAGTGTTTTGTTTCGCTTTTGTATTGTGATTGTATAAAATGAGACAGTTGTTCAATTGTTGGATGTGCATATATATCTGAAACAGCCATCCCTGTCATCATACTATGTTCCCGAAGCTTTGACACAGCAAGTGCAGCAAATAGTGAATGTCCCCCTAAATCATTGAAGAAATGATCTGTAATAGAAATTGTATTTTGCTGAAAAATTTCTTGCCATACTCTTGCGATCGCTTCTTCTGTTTTGTTACGAGGAGCGATATGCTCTTTATGAAGCCTTTGCTGTTCTGTCGGCGCGGGTAAACTCTTACGATCAATTTTTCCGCTTACGAGAGTTGGAAGCTCATCAAGCACTTCGATACATGACGGTACCATGTATGCAGGAAGACGTTCTTTTAAACGATTGTGTACAACTGACCTATCTATACTTTTTCCTTCATCCAACAACAGATAGGCAACTAATACTTGCAGTCCGGGTGCTTGTTCGTAAACATTTACAATAGCATTGCGTATATCAGGAATAGTCATAATAACAGTTTCAATTTCGCTAAGTTCAACTCGATATCCACGAATTTTGACCTGACTGTCAATTCTCCCTAAAAACTCAATATCTCCTTGCTCGTTAAAACGAACTAAATCTCCTGTCCGATATAAACGGGTAGAATCAAAAGCTGTTTCACAAAAAGGGTTATCAACAAATTTTTCTTTTGTTAAATCTTCTCTATTGTTATAGCCACGTGCTAATCCGGCCCCTCCAATATATAATTCCCCAGATTCTCCAACTGAAACAGGATTCATCTGTTCGTCTAAAATATACACAGTATAATTAGGAAGAGGTTTACCGATTGTTACTGATTTATCAGGATCACATTCTGTGTAAGTAGCAATTACTGTTGCCTCCGTCGGACCGTACGTATTCATCATACGTCGACCTGGACGACACCAATGCTTTACAATATGACTTGGACAATCTTCTCCTCCTACAATTAACAAACGAAGTGTTGGAATATCTTCTTTCCACATTGCAAGTAACGTTGGTACACAAGACAGAACGGTCACACCAAGCTTCGTCAACATCTTTGGCAAATCCATTCCGCTTTGCTGTAGTTTACGTGTTCCAACTACAAGTGCTGCACCATTTGAAAATGCCATCCAAATTTCTTCCACAGAGGCATCAAACGCAATTGTAAATCCTTGATATACTCGATCCGATGGCAAAACGTTATAAAACGTTTGTGAAGCCCTGACAACATGAGTTGCAGTATGATGCTCAATTAACACACCTTTTGGACGTCCTGTTGTACCTGAGGTATAAATTATGTAGGATAAGTCATTATATTGTACTTCTACCTCCTCTTTATCTAAGCGCTCCTTACTTTCATTTGCAATCAAAATAGATTCTTGATCCAATAATACAACTAGATATTCTAGATGGTACTGAGCAGCAATTGATTCGGTCATAATAGCTGCGGTAATCTCACAGTCTTGTAGAATATATTGTACCCTGTCTTCTGGATAACTCAGATCTAGTGGTACGTATGCAGCCCCCGCTTTCATAATACCTAACATTGCAATATAAGATTCTATAGAACGTTCTAGGAGAATTGCTACACGGCTACCGCAGCCAATTCCTTTGGACCGTAAATATCTTGCTAACTGGTTTGCCTGAACTTCTAGTTCTCCATATGTCACAGTTCTATCATCATAAATAATAGCAGATCGGGCTTCATAACGATCCACTGTTTCTTCAAATACTTGATGTAAACACTCTTCTCTAAGAAGTTCCGATTTTCGTTGACCATAATTCCATTCTGAAGGCGGTAAGTATGTACTTCTAGGTTTTTCTAGTATAGGCCTCATACAATTCATTCCTTTCCCAAAAATAAGATTATATGAACAGTGCCTGTATCAATTGAGGTACTAATACCATTACGTATCGAGATAATAATAGGATAGTAGTCATTTTAATAATCTGATTGTTATTAATTTTCAGTATAATTACGAGGTGTGTTTTCTTTATGAACTTGTGGTGAATTTTAACAAAAATTCTATTTTTAACAAAATAACACTTGTTTATTTTTCGTATAATTGTTTTAAGAGGTCTTTAATCTCTGCTAATTCTGTTTCTATATGTTGCAACTTACTTTGCATAGCATCAATCTCTTGCTCTGCTTTATAATTAATTGCAAAATCAATAATCGATTCATGTTTATCACGTGTAGTTTGTCTGTTTTGGCTCATCATAATAACAGGAGCTTGAAATGCTGCTATGCAGGATAAGCATAAATTTAATAAGATAAACGGCGGCTCGTCAAAATGAAAAGATTTTATAACAGGCAAGCTATTCCAGACCATCCATCCAAAAAGAAAAATTACACTCCATATAATAAATTTCCAGCTACCTCCAAAGTGTGCAATTCTATCTGCTAGACGATCTGACCATTTTGTTTGTTGTATATATTCAGTATTCAGTTGGTGAAGAATTTCGGATTCATAACGATCTACCATATGCTCAATTCGTGTTAAGTTTTCTTGATTTAGATCAATATCAAATCCTTGAATTTCTATGTGCTCTTTGGATTCTCTTTTTCCATTAGGTTGTTTCCATTTCTTTTTGGCCATTATATATACCTCTCCTTTCGCCCCTTTGAATATGTAGTGGCATACGATTCTCTTAGCCATATTTTTCGTAATTCAATTACTGATAAGATACTGTTATATCTAGTTTGTGGAACCCTTTCCTTAATATATTTTTGTACAAAGAATACCTTTATATTACTGTTTCATTAAAATAGTCCTTCTCTATAAAAAGTATACGAGTAAAGACAGAAAAAGAATCCATAAAAGGATTCTTCTCATAAAATATTTGAAATTGAAAATTCATTACTATCATCTCACTATTTTTGTAATAGATAGATTTATTTGCTTTGGTCCAATCTTTTAAAAAATCAATTTGAAGGCGAATACATGACTCCGTTCAACTACATCACTATCAAGATCCTGGTTATGGTAAAATCTGTTGTTTAACCAGTAAAAGGAACAAAAACAAGAGAAACTGATTTTTTACACTATGGAACAACTGATTCGATAAGGAATCATGGGAGTGTTTACTGGTCAGTCATAGAGGTTATTTCTGCTAAAAGCTATATAGCTTTTGTTACTAATTTTAAAAATATAAAAATCATAACCTCAATGCTTATACGGGTTTCCAGCTTATTGATTGTTAAAATGATAATTTTTTTATATACCTTTATTTGTTTTTCTGAGAAAAATAGACAGTTATTTTTTTAAAACTTCGGAAATCAATCAATACCTACCGCATCAAATGATTTTTTTACAGCATCTACTTCTGCAGATTCAGCACCATATAGGTCAGAGGCTGCTTGTTCTAATCCAGCACGCGCCTGGCTAAATGTAGTAGATTGTGTAAAATAAACCGTATTTGCACGGTAATAGATTGCCCCCATTTTATCTCGGCCAATACCTGGGACTGTTATATCGTAATGATTGCCGCCTTCAGCCAATAAATACGCAGCTTTATTAATAATAGAACTATTCGTGTGTACTCCGCCATTATCATCATCACCCATATAACGCTTCGAATAATGATCTGGATTTCCTTGATTTTCTGGATGATCCATAGACCGAAGGGCACTTCCAGGTGTACCAGGTTGATAAACTCCCTCTCCAATTTCATAATCTGGATTTCGATTGTCATAAAAACGAATTAAAATTCCAAAAATGTCAGAAATCGCTTCATTTAATGCACCGGGTTCATCTTGATACATTAAAGCTGATGTTGATTCTGTAACGGCATGAGTTAATTCATGCCCAACTATATCAATTGCACCAGATAATGGGAGAAATGTCTGGCCATCACCATCTCCATATACCATTTGCTGTCCATTCCAAAATGCATTGTTATAATTTGTACCATAGTGTACAGAGGATTTAATCGATGCCCCCGCATTGTCATAGGAATTCCGATTAAACTTAGACTTATAATAGTCGAATGTTTTTCCAGCATAATAGTGTGCATCCACAGCGGGAGCATCATAAGAATTGGTGAAAAGATCCGTAGAATTAACCCATAGGGATCCAGGGATATTTTCTGTATCTTTTGCATCATACGTATAAATTCCCTTCCCACGTGTCATATCTTCCAAGTAATACTGAGTACCAGATAGCCATGTATTTAAGGATTTTGTATCTCCAAGCACACCTGTTCCTTGTCCAACCTTCTTTGAACCTTTTACTGCTAGAGGAATACTTGTTGTCTGTTGACTATGTGCTTCATCGATACTATTAAATTTGTGTACAATAGATCCTGTTTCCGAGTCTACAAAATAAAAATAGTTTCCAGGTTTGGGATGTAAAAAGTTTAATTTTACTAAGTACGTATTGGTTGCTTTCTCTTTGTCTGTATATACCACACGTTCTACAGTAGGTTGTTTTTCATATTTTGGTTTATATCCTAAATCTTGTTCTGCAATGGAAATGGCTTTCTCTTGAGAAATTGAGGGAGAAGATTGTAATGATTGTTGTTGAAAAAGGTTAGGTTTGACAGTTCCAGAAAACACCGTTAATATTCCATTTTTCTGGACATGTGCCACTTGGGTAGATCCCCATACCGGGATACCATTGAGTATTTGTTGAAGACGAATCACTGTAGAACCAAATGAATCTTTTTGTTTCGATGTAATAATAAAAGACTCTTCTGCTGATTTATCACCAAATTTATACATATCTTTATGGGTATTGAGGTACGAAAAAACAATCTGTTCTTCTGTACGTGAAGTAGATGGTGTCAGCTTTCCTGCCATAAATTCTGGAGATCCTACCTCTTTGTTAAACTTCTCAATAGATACTACATTTGATGCAGCTAAAGCTGAAGTAGAAGAAAAGCTAGTACATACGATTCCAAGCGATAAACCGATCCCTATGTGTGCCTTTGTCATGATACATGCCTCCTAAAATAAAATTTAGATTACATTCTGAATAATAACAATTTTTAGAACTATTAGATATACGATTCACTTGTCCAATTAACTATTATTCTAGATGCATTTTGTAAAATTTTAGAATTTAATAGGAGTTAAGTAGTTTATTGTAAAGAATATATAAGAAAGAGACAATGCGAACATGAAGGAATTATCCATACTATTATGGAATTTTAAAAAAAGAAATCCAATATATATAAGTTGAATTAAAAGGTTACAGCTACTGTTTGTCGAAATATAATAAGTAACATATATTGACAAATGGAGCGGAGCAAAATGACACATGTACACCAAAACGAAAAAGAAAGCCTACTTGTAGCAATGAAAACGACTAAAACGAAACGAATGTATGAACGTTATCAAACGATCTATTTCTATGTACAAGGCTTTTCTATAAAAGAAATAATGAACATGATTGGTCGTTCTGAAAAAACAATCTATAATTATGTGAATGCTTACAAAGAAAAAGGATTGCATGGCTTACTCATGGGACAATCAACAGGAGCACCACGTAAATTAGCCCCTGAACAAGAACAGGAGTTAGTTCAAGTGAGTGCATCTCATCTACCCGTGGATGTTGGATTTCCAGCTAAACATAATTGGACTTTATCCATTATCGCTTCTTTCATTAAAAGAGAATGGAACGTAAGTTACACACTTCGCGGGGTGTCTCGACTTTTACATGATTTAGGGCTTAGTTACACAAAACCGACGTATACATTAGCGAAAGCAGACCCGGTGAAACAACAAGAGTTTAGGGAAGTTACCTTCCCCGCCTATAAAAAAAAACTTTTAAACGAGGAGATTGACCATCTTCTGTTTCAAGATGAGTCCATGATCCGCGATTACCAAGCACTGCAGCATACATGGTTTTTAAAAGGAAAACAACGCAGTATTCCTACTTATGGGAAACACCAAGGTGTTAAACTTATTGGTACACTTAATTATGAAACCGGTGAGTTAGTTTGTGTAGAAGAGGAGCGGTATGATGCCGAAGCATTTCTTCGTTTTCTTCAGCATGTACTTGAACTGTATCCCAACGGGAAAATAGCTCTTATTCTAGATAATGCGCGTATTCATCATGCGAAGCTCATCCAACCACTTTTAAGGAAACACTGTCATCGCTTAGAATTAGTGTTTTTACCTCCCTACAGTCCCGATTTAAATTTAATTGAAGGGGTATGGAAATGGCTCAAATCAGACATCATTCATAATGTTTTTTATTCATCGATTTATGAAATTCAAAAAAATGTACAGGCTTTTATTCAGGAATTAAATCGCACACCTGAAAAAGTGATCGATCGATTATGCATTCGATTGTAATCTTTTAATTCAACTTATATAGTATGAATTTTTTATAAAGAACGAGGGGAGACATAAAAATGAAGATAAAAACATCCATTCTTAATTTAACAAGTCCAGCAGATATTGTTAGGCAATTTAATGTTAGAAAAGACCCCATTGATCTACGAGATAAAATGTTTCAAAGTTACCTTTTTAGTAATCAAGAAGACCTTCCAACACAAGTTGACCTCCGAAATCGGATGTCAGAAGTTGCGGATCAAGGTCATCTTGGCTCTTGTACGGCAAATGCTATTGTATCAGGATTACGTGAATATCTCCTCAAACAGTCAGGACGCCCATTTGTTTCGTTATCTCGATTGTTTCTGTATTATCATGAACGAGAGATAGAAGGAGACATTCAAGATGATAAAGGGGCTATTCTTCGAGACGGAATGAATGTTCTAAAAAAGTTGGGGGTCTGTCCTGAAGAAGATTATTCATACAATGAAGACTTCCGAAACACACCATCTGCAAAAGCTGAGAATGATGCTGCACTTTATCGGATTGGACAATACAATCGTGTACAAGACTTACCACGATTAAAAGCTGCACTTGCTCATGGGTTGCCTGTTGTTCTGGGCTTTCTAGTTACAAAAACTTTTTACTATTCTGAGGAAGTAAGAAAAACAGGAATCGTACCTATATCCGGAACAGATGATGTAATCACAGAAAATGGTCAACAAGCAGGACACGCTGTTTGCGCTGTTGGATACGATGATAGTAAACAAATTGTAATTATTCGAAACAGCTGGGGAGTTGAATGGGGAGATAAAGGCTATTGTTATTTTCCATATGAATTATTTCAAAATGGAATTGTACAGGATATGTGGACAGGACGTTAATTTAGAATAAGGAGAATGAATATACAGTAATGATTAACCCGACACATTTCAATGTTTTTCCAACTAATAAAACAAGTGTCATACGTGAAATAAGCCTCACACGACCCAAAAAAGAAAATTGCACACCAAGGAAATTTTTTGCAAAAAGACGATTCTCTTGTATTTAAAGAATCGTCTTTTTGTTTGCGTTCGGTTCTCTTAATTTTCTATACAAACCAGCTTGACTTACACCTGTAATCGCACAAATTTCTTTAATAGTTTTATTCGTTTCTCGACGTAATTCAATGGCATGATTCATACCAGCATGTTGTTCTGTATATTTTTTTACTCTCCCTCGATACACTCCTTTTTGTTTTGCAAGTTTGATCCCAGCAATTTGTTTTTCCTTAATCATGTCTCGATCTAATTCACTAAAGGCAGACATAACTGTTAAAAAGAATTTTCCTGTTGGAGTTCTTGTGTCAATTCCTAAATTTAAAACCGCAAAGTGTATGCCTTTTCACGAAGATGTTCAACAAATTGTAGTAATTGAATTGTATTCCGTCCTAGTCGGTCCATTCTTGTTACAACGAGTGTATCTCCTTTTATTAATCGAGAAAGTAAATCATCTAATTCTATTTTTTCTTGACTTATACCACTGATTTTTTCTTTTGCAATTTTATCAACTCCATATTTTAGAAGTTGTTCAATTGTAACTGCTTAGTCCGTTAGTATTATTGATATTTATGAATTCATAGTTTAGCATTCAATGTCTTCGCTCATACTAATAATAAAAATGAAAGGAGGCATGCTGTTTATGCATACAGAACAAATTTCTCATTCTTATCACATGGGTCTGGAAGCGGTAAAAAACCTTTTTATGGAGGAACATCTCAAATCAACCGTATACATACAACAATTAGAAGCGGAAAATAAACAATTGAAGGAAACTGTAGCATCGCTACAAACGGAAATACAGAAGTTAAAAGTAACTAACCAAAAGAATTCCTCAAACAGCCATAAGCCGCCTTCTACAGATGGGTTCAAGAAACCTCTCACGAAAAGTTTACGGGGAAAAACCGAACGTACCTGGTGGGCAAATCGGTCACCAGGGCCATAGGCTTGTACCTGCTAAATCCCCACATCATATTGTTATACATCCCATTTCCCTTTGTTCAAAATGTCAATCTTCTTTAGAGAATGAACAAGTTGTCAGTCGAAAAAAAACGACAAGTCTTCGATGTACCTTCTACCAAAATAGAAGTGACTCAATATGAAGCGGAAGGAAAAGTTTGTTCCCATTGCCTGTCTTTCGAAGAAGGACAGTTTTCACCTCATGTAACCAAATCCGTACAATATGGTCCTCGTATACAAGCATTAGTGGTATACCTCATCAATTACCAGATGATTTCTTATTCCCGTACAGCTGCCTATATCCGTGATCAATTTGGCCATACCATCAGCGAGGGAACACTGGTTCATATGAACCGTACATTCGGGAAGCGCTTGAATATTTTTGAAGAAAAAGCGAAAACGCATTTGTTACAATCCCGCATTGTTCATTTTGATGAAACGGGAGTTCGTGTGAACCGAAAATTACAGTGGATACATACCATGAGTACAAAAGAGATAAACCTTCAAGTAACACATGCAAAACGTGGAAGAGAGGCCATGAATGAGATTGGTGTCCTACCCACATTTTCAGGAATCGCGGTTCATGATGGTCTTGCGGCCTATTCTGGATATGAACAGTGCCAACATGTTTTATGTAACGCTCATCTTTTGCGGGATTTACAAGGTATTTATGAGCAAACTGCTGAAAAATGGGCAAAAGACATGAAAGAGCTATTGGTTGATGCGAAACAAGTCAAAGAACAGAAAGAGGGAAAGCTTTCATTGTGGGACCTTCTCGAAATTGAGTACCGGTATGAAGCCATCCTGCAGGATGGGGCCCAGTGTCATCCTCACTCGATAGAAAAAAGCACATCCAAAAAGCGTTCAAAGCAATCTCCTTCCCAAAACCTATTGGATCGCTTTGCGCGTGATAAAGATGCAATTTTAGGCTTTCTCACGCATGCTGATATTCCATTTGATAATAATGAAGCGGAGCGAGATATTCGGATGGCAAAAGTAAAACAAAAAGTATCTGGTACGTTTCGTACCGAAGAAGGTGCGCGTATCTTTTGTTTAACAAGAAGTTTCATTCAAACCGCACAAAAACAAGGAAAACCTGTATTCCACACACTAGAACAATTCATTCGTGAAGGAAGCATGGATTTTACATGTATCAACTAATTAGAGAGGAATTTCATAACGAAAAAATCCCTTTCTTTGTCTTGCGTTTTTTAGTAAACTAAATAGTTACTAAAAAAACGACATATCTGCACGCTAGATACGACTGAGGATTGCCTCAGGATTTTTATCAATAGATTCTATAAATTGATAGATTGAATCCATAAGATGATCCATCGTTTCATGATAACAGTTTGCTAAAACATTTTCTTTCATTACCTTCCATACACGTTCAATCATATTTAAGTTCGGGGAATATGGAGGTGAAAATAGCAAAGTCAGACGGCGGTTATTTTCTCGCATAAACGATTTCAGTAGCTTAGCATGATGATACCTTGCGTTATCTAATACAAGCACAACGTGCTTATTTTCATATTCTTTTAACACATATGTTAAAAATTGCTGAAACGTTTCAGCATTACAGCAATCTGCTTTTGTACAGAGAAATTTACCCGTGATTGCATCAATCGTACCGAATAAAGACGTCGAATTACGCTTTCCTAACACTGCAATTTTCTTTTGTTTCCCTTTTGCAAACCATGTAGCATGAACGGTTTGACTATCTCTAAAGTGACATTCATCTTGATATAAGAGTACGGTATTTTCATCAATTAAGCTTTTTTTATCATATCTAATTGTTTTTGAAACTGTATTTGTTTTTCTTTATTTGCTTTTTTTAATACATAAGTAGCATTTGTATAAGAAAAATTCATCCGATGTAACATTTTTCGGATGCCTTCACGCGACATACAAATAGCAAATTTCTCTTTGATGACATATTGGATATTTCGTGTATTCCAGAAAGATTCTTGACCAAATTGCAACTTCGCTGGAGTTGTATGTAAAATGAGTTGTTTTAATTCTTCCTGTTGTTGCTTAGTTAAATATGGCTTTTTCCCAGGGATTTGTTTACGAGTAAGTAATCCTTCCAGCGCATGTTCTTTGAATTTTTTCACATAACTAGAGACGCTTTGACGATGCATCCCGAGTATGATTGCTACATCTACCATTGTGTATCCTTCCATTACCATTCGAACAGCTGTAATACGTCGTTGACGAGAAGTTTGTTTTTCTTTTTTCTCTATTTTTCGTAAATCTGATATTGTGAAATCATGTGATTTTTGTATTTTATGTGGCATAGTGTATCTTTCTCCCTTTATGTTTTTTTACAAACATTATCGGGTATCCTGAAACGATTTATACATGGTGATATTTTATTGTGGACTTATACAGGTTAATTTAAAAGGCTCTGTTGCAAAGTTTGAAAAAGATATGTATAGGTCATTTTCATACGTTTGTCCTATCAGAACTATATTTTCTCAATATGGCTAATGAGTATATGTGATAAAATAAAGGATGATTTTGTATATTATTAAAATTAAAGTGGTTATCAAGTCAAAGGAAAAGGCACTCTCATGAGTGCCTTTTCCTTATAAAACACATTCGTTACTACGCTACTGAGATCATTTCTAATAACAGGTTAGTGAAAGAGGAAGATAGGATGTGTAAATGTGTACAAACCAGTTATTTTTTAAGATTCCAAACAGATTTTTATTTTACAATCCTTTTTATTTCTCATGTTGTTCGACATAGTCTACCAAAGGGATTTAATGGTATAAATATTATGAAGTTATACGACAATCCTGTATGAACGTATTCATCAATCATACAAGTTTTCTTGTGATGGGAATATATGCTCGCTTATGCAAGTACTTCACTCTGTTTGTTACGTTACATTCTTGATAAAACGGGATACTCTCAATCGAACTTGGCTGATTCAGCCAAGTTCGATTGTAAATATTTGTTTCTATTGTAAGAAACGTGAGTGTTTTCAGTGGTAATACTAATTAGCAGGTAAAGGTTGGGTTTTTCGCAACTGTTCCTGACTTTGCCGAAAAACGGGGTGTTGGTTTGGTCGTAGTGGAGCAGGAGATAGATCTACTGGACGTAACGATAGACAAGATTTCCATTGTTGCGGATTTCAGGGAAGGTTTGAGGAAATCGGATTTTATACAATCAGTCACGAACACACAGATCTATGACAGACAGCCATATACTTCACGTAACTTTGGTTATCAAGAAGTGTTAAAATCAGAGTTTCTTCAAGTAGGTTATATAGAACTTGCAGGCGAAATGAAAGGGATAGACATAGATCTACAAAAATTAATATTTCATAGAATACGGCTAGAAATGGAAATCGAACGGGAAAGTAAACGCCGTGAGCATGGAGAAGCGATGCTATCAAATGAGGAATATCAGAGGTTATTCGAAAATAAGGAAGATATACAAGCGTTAATCGAACAAACAAATGAAGAGGGAATGCTTACAGATCGACATAAAATAGAGTATCATAAAAAACACATTGAAGTATCTTTACGTGAATTGCAATCGATCTTACAGTCGACAGCAGATGAGATAGATGAAATATATGCAAATGTAGATTTTTCAATTCAGTCGATGCGACGGTATCATGAAAAGCACTTGTACGCTCTTCATGAAAAAAGGAGAATCTTACAAAAGCAAATTCAGACGAAGCAAATAGAGTTGGAAATGGATGCAGAAAAGATGTGCTTACTTGATGAAGAAGGATTTCTTCCCTATACAAAAAAGACAACCAGAAAGCATTTGATAAAGGCAGTACGATTTGAATTTAATCCAAAATATATGAAATGCAATCCAATCGTGAACGAATCTATACGACATGTTTTGGGGTTACTAGAGAATATAGAAGTCACAGGTATACATATTGCACTCGATTATGCTGTGAACATATCCGATCTCAAAATAAGAGATTTATCCAGCAAAACGGAATATATGATACTCAGTCGTGATAAAACATTAGAAACACTCTATATAGGTGTAAGATCATCTGATAATTGTTTATGTATTTATAATAAGAAGAAAGAAGCGGAACAAAATGGTTCCATTGATCCGTATCCGGATATAGAATATGTAACACGTTTCGAAGCGCGCTTAAGAAAGAAGAAGACCTTAGAACTATGGGAAGAGGATTGGACCCCCTTTGACAACATAATTGTGAGTACATTACAGCAATTGGGACAAATGAATTTGAAATTGAATGATAAAATCATTCTTGATGCAATTATGAGTGATAAGTACGGAAGGTATTGGGGGATGATGGACAAGTATCAAAAGACAGCCTGGAGAAAAAAAATGAAGGATCTTGTCCCGAAAAAGTTAGACATAGCAAAAGATTTTTCCAAAAAAAAGAAGTCACTTAGTGAGGAACTAAATGACTTACTCAATGGTTCGATGCTCCATACAATGTTCACAAATATAGAGCCAAGCAATTAAGCATGAATAATCTACTCAAACTGTATCATGATGTGGGGTTGAAAGCAAGTGAATCCTACTTGAGAAATGAAAGTGAATCATCTGACTACATCTATAAAGAGAAGGAATATGACATTTTTTATGTAGGAATGATGTTCGGTTCGGATATATTTTTTTGTACGAATACCTACTAGGTTCTTAACACGTAAGATGTGTTGTGAACAAAAAGAGGAATGAATGATGGCTATAGAATGTCATGAATCTGAATATCATTCTTGTGAAAAAAGAAATATATATGGGGATAGTTGAGGTTATCCTACAATGGCTTGTTATACAGACGGGATTCTTCATTTTTTACGACGAGTAAGCCCAGGTACTTGCATTGTGTTACAGTATGATGGGCAACGCCCTACCACCACGACATTTCAAGGATTCCAGTACGGTGAAATCATCTTATCTGATTTTGGTGGTTTTCCTATGCTCGCACATCTTGCGATTCAGGCAGTAAATGTGATTGCTCTTGGGTTTCCTGTTTGTAAGCGTCCAAAAATCCACAGAGATTGTGATTGTGTAGATGCGTAAATAAGGTATGTTTGACTGGAAACAGATTTTGTATGTTGTGAAGATCAAAATATATTCCCCCCCAATAGAAAAAAAGCGGGGTATAATGTAACAGGGAAATCTATACGCGTCCTAACGTCTCCTGTATTTTCAGGGGATTTTGTTTTGTAAAATCTTTGTTATTCTCCTCATCGTTATCGTGTATTTCGGATTGAAAGATGAGGGCTGCATTCAACTTTCGTCACTACTAGCCCCCATCGTTATATTCTTCTAGCAATGAGCCTAATAGAATTTCTTTTTGAATGACGAGTTTTAATATATGTTCGATGGCTTGCATATTTCCGCTCTCAATCGTTCCTCGTAATACGTCTGTCAGTGCTTGCTCCATGTTTATAATTGATTGCAATGCGGGACAAGATGACACGGTTACCGAGAAAACTTGTGCGATATAAGTCAACCCCCCTCCTCCGGCAGGGGATGCCACAACGGATGTTGTGGCACTTTTATCGCCTGGACGAACGAAGGGACTCACATCCACCTCTAGTGTATCCCAGAATCCTCTTACTGCATCCATTCCCTCTATACCATCTTGCTCATGAAACGCATCTGTAGAGCGGAGTGTAGCCGTGGGACCTGCGACGACTACGCTGTTACATATCGCCTGATTTCCAGGAGAAGTAGCTTGACTGTCTGCGACGATATAAAAAGTTTTGGCCTCTGGAAATTCCGTTATTTGAAAACCAGAAAAGGTTGTCGAGACGGTATGATTATAGAAAGTAACCCCCCCATCGTGGATGATAACGGTTTTTAACAATAAATTGGGATTGGTAAAGATCAGGATAAGGGAAGCACCTTCCAAAAGTGGAAAAGTTGCTTTTACAAATGGAGAGGAACTGTCGGTATCTCCTGAAGGAAATCCAGTTAATATATTGAGACCATCTGTGACGATTTCTGTCACATCCGCACGAAATACATCCATACTTCCCGCATTCCCACAAGGTGGAGCGATAGAGGAGGCAATGGATTCTCCGGTAATGGGAACACCATTGCATACACCCTGTGCGTTCACAGTCTGGAAATTCAAACGAAGCACAGCCCAATATAGAAAAGCTTTGTAAATCGTAGAACCTTCTGGAATGGACCCTTTCATATTGATTGTTCCGAAACCACGATTCCGCATTCCTATACCTTTTGCCACACAATCTCCTTGTATCGTTTTCTGAAAAAAGGGAGTCAACGGTACCGAAGGTTCCATAATAGACTTCACATCACGATGACAAGCGCTTTTAGAATGTCGCTTTGACATGATACATCTCCTTTGGATTTCACTTGTTGCATAACGGTATTGATTCTTCATGGATAGGAAAATGTGGTTACCCACATTTTATGGAGAGAATTAACATGGGTCATCGAAGGAAGAAAATTCTTCTACTAAAAGTTCCAGGATGATTTCTTTTTTGATAACGAGCTTTAATATTTTTTCAATGGTTTTCGTATTTCCACTTGCTACAGCCGCTTTTAATGCGTCTGCGAGCGCCTGTTCCATATTGGCAACGGCTTGCTTAAAATCATGGTTTGATGTCATACTTTAAGCTCCTTTCTGCATGATGGTAGATGGTACGTGTTATCTTTATAATATTTAGGTTATGCATAGGTATCAAAATGGTTATAGCGGCATCAAAATATTACATAGGGATATCCTGTATGCTCATCAACAGATAGAAAAATAATCGCTTACATTACACGCCTGGAAAATAAAACGACGACCTACTACCATAGATCGTCGCTTGTTGGAAGTTTAGGATGACTTCTGTATTTCATTCGTTTTTTATCAATACCGAAGGTTAGTCAATATCTCGACAGCGTCTTGGACAAGATGCTACAACGGATATTGCATTAATTTGATCAACAGCGATATGGGTAAAGGCTGCACAGTCATCAAAATTATCAAGATCACTTACAATCAGCGTGCAGCCATCAAATGAAACCTCTTGAAAAATAGCATTTACGGGATCTTGAAAACCAAATTGGATACGAATACAAGTTCCTGGACTTAATTTTCGTAGCAACCGAAGAACGCTATTATGTCTACAATGAAAGCGACAACCATCATCAAAATCACAGCGACGGCGACGGCGAAAACCATCATCAAAACGGCACATAGTATGGCCCCCTTTTTTTTCTATCTGTACATCGTATGAAAGAATCTCGTAATTGGTATGGGTATCCGTTGAGTTCGTAAAATAGAAGAGGATGGGGAGCGTTCTACGTCTTTTTTTAAAAACATACATTATGTTGTATGACAAAAAAATGGTATGCAAGGATTGGCAATAAAATAAAGATGTATAGGATGTAGTATGTTTCATGAAATAAAGAAGGGAAATCGAAAACATTATTAGAATATTTTGTATGAGAAATGCATGACCCCTAACTTGTGTGTCATGTTTCTTTTGTTGAAATAGAAGAAATGATGCAAGACAAACCCTTCCGGTTTCTGACAAAAAAATAGGCTTGTTGTAAAGCTTGTAACACGAACTCTTTTGTCATTGTACGATTTTGATTGGTTTTTTTTACTTTGAATTGTTAATTTCATACATGATCATGTACAGGATCATAGTGTTTCGAGTTGGTGGTTGCTTTATATGTTTTTACATCTGATGATTGTAATCCTTATTTTCTCATAATAAACGCTATTACCTCATAAGAGATACGAAGAATGACCAAATATTGATACCTCCATCTCACTCGTAAATGACTTATGAGATAGAGGTATCAATATTTCTGCCGAATACCAAAAGGCAAGGAAGTGTTCGGTAACATGCTATCTACAAATATAAGAATCTCATAAAACTAGATACTCTTGGGTTTGTAGGTACATCCCATCCCTAAAAACCTAACTGAATCATACAAGGAGGCGAGGATATTGAAAGCAGGGCAGTACGGTAGAGAGTATGAAATGATGCAAACTGGAAAACATCATCCACTTCCATTGGAAGGCATGAACCAGTCCGCAGCAACCATAGATAATACGGAACAAGTCCAATCGAGCGTGTCATTTTGTTCAATCGTACAGGTGCCAAATGGCTTTGTGTACGTACCGAACGGTACTCGAAAACTCGCATATAGCCTGTCTGGCTTAGCTACTGTAAAAGAAACCTCTCAGAAAACCATTACAGTAGACAATTGCGGACCGGTGGATGTGACACTGAATCTTTTGAAAGTGGTGGGAAGCATCGCATATATAGTCAATGCACAAGTGCAGGGAGAGTGCGGGGAGAAACAGGGTGCTTCTTCAGGACGTGATAATCAAATTGAGATGAGTCATACGGGGCATATTCCAGTGAATACGGTACTGAAGTTTAGTGTAGCAGATCTTCCAGATTATCAAATAGAAGAAAAAAATGTCATAATTTCAGCATTTGACGTCACGCCGGTGCAAGAGCAAGAAAGTCAGTTTCTTCGATTTACGGGAATGCTAACTTTTCAGAATACTCCGAAGTAGAGTGTACGATAGAAATGGAATGGAGGATTGTCAATGAATCAAAATTGTAATAACAATGGATATGAGATACTGGATAGTGGTAGCATGTCTTGTCAGCAAAGGTATCCACTTACGAATGCCCCAGGTTCTGAACTGCAAAATATGAATTATAAAGATTGGGTGGGAATGTGTACAGATGGGACCTCTGTCTACTTTGGAGCAGGATACAATGCGTCTATAAGTGATGCAGTTATTACGGGTCTCAGTGTCACTTCCTACCTTCTTTCACTTGCTCCGCCTCCCGTAGGACCAATATTGAGTGCAGCTGCGGGAATCCTCAGTACATTATTGGGACTGCTGTGGCCTTCGGGTACTCAATCTACATGGCACGCGTTTATGATCGCGGTTGAGCAACTCGTTAAACAAGAGATTTCAGCATATGCTCGAGGAGTGGCAATTAGAAAATTAGAAGGTTTACAAGAAGCGTTAGAATTGTATACAACGTCAGCTCAAGCCTGGGAGAACGACAAAAAGAATCCACTAGCTCAAGAACGGGTAAGGACTTATTTCCGTGCGGTACTTTTAGATTTTGTAGGGGCTATGCCCGAATTTAAAGTTGCAGGTTATGAAGTTCCAATGTTAGCGATGTATGCACAAGCTGCGGAACTTCACTTGCTTTTATTACGAGATGGCGTTTTATTTGGTGCAGGTTGGGAGTTGCCCAGAGCTGAAATAGACTATCTTTATATATTATTACAGACAAAAATCAAAGAATATACAGATTATTGTGTAAACACATATAACAAAGGATTGGACGAAGCTAAAAAGCAAATAGGGAAACTGAATCCCAAGGATTATAATCAATATCCATATCTAAATCCTTATTCTGGGGGGGGATATAGTGCCGAGTATAAAGATGAAACATATTATTATGAGCAAGTGCTCAATTGGAATGTAATGAATGATTTCCGGAGAGACATGACTATTATCGTATTAGATTTAGTAGCAATATGGCCAACATATGATCCAATGCTATATCCTAATCCTAATGGTACGGCAGCTCAGTTATCACGGGAAGTATATTCTACAGCGTATGGTAAGGTTGGGGAAAAGCATGAAAATTGGGAATTTATTGAGAATCGGTTTGTTCGACCACCTCATCTCGTTACGAGGCTATCCAACCTAGCAATTAGTATGGCGGATCGCCCTAGTCCTCTTGATCCAATCCAATATGTAGGAGTAAAGAACCGACTCTCACATATAGGGTCCTCTACGACGTGGGAAGAAGGTTTTTCTACTAATTATCCCTCTAAGGGCACCCAAAACGTCGCAGGTGATATCGTTGGTGGTCTGATAGCAAAGGTTAGTTCCGTCCCATGTAATTTGCAGTTTTTGAATTTTTCGGGGGGACAATTTCAATCTGTTGGACAGTGTCCGGATCCGAAATTGAATGCCTATTATCCACGGATCTCTACACTTAACGAGAGTATAGGTACTCCTCCTTCAAATGATTCAAAGGCTTCCCATCGTTTATCTTATGTAAATGCGATAGGTGCTAAAGTTATCAACTATCCATCATACAAAGTCAATTTCGCGGGACTGGCATCATGGGGATTTGGCTGGGTGCATAACAGCTTAACACCAGAAAATACAATAGTATCTGATAAAACGACTCAAATTCCAGCGGTGAAAGCATTTCAAATAACTAATAATGCTAGTGTTGTAAGAGGTCCGGGTAGTACTGGTGGCGATCTCATAAGATTGGCGGCGACTACTTCTGGAAATAGACAATTATGGATAAAAGTAAAGCCAACTCTAACCGCATTGAGAAGGAGTTATCAAGTTAGAATTCGGTATGCAGCTGCAGCTAACGCTACACTAACTGTTCAAAAATGTGTGACCAATGTCGCTTGTTGGGAAACTGCAACGAAATCCGTAACAGCTACGTATTCTGGGGCATTAACATATAACGCTTTTAAATATGAGAATATTTTTACAATACCTGCAAATGAGTCTGAGTTTAGCTTAGAGTTCTTGAGCACAAGTGGTGGCCCTATCTACATCGACAAAATCGAATTCATTCCGTTAAATCCGATTGGAGAAGATGTATTTGAGGGTGTCTACCGAATCGTGACAGCTTTAAATAATAGTAGTGTTATAAATTTAAACACGTCGAGTCGAAACTTAGTGATATGGGACAATAACGGTAGTGATGTTCAACAATGGAGGTTCTTATATCATTCAAGTCAACGAGCGGTTCAAATGCATAGCATGTGGAGTAATAATTATGTGATTAGTTGGGATGTCGGTAGCGATATTGCATATGGTGGAGTAAATCAATATCGTCCAGATCAATATTGGATAGTTGAAGATGCAGGAAATGGATATGTGTATTTAAGAAATAAAAGTAATCCGAATAAAGTATTAGATATATTGAATTCAGGGACCGCAAATGCAACGAGGGTTAGAGTAAACGATTTTTACAGTGGTACGAATCAAAAATTTAAACTAGTAAAGTTGAGTTAAAAGTTTGCAACCGCTCTGCATTAAAATATACATTTAACACGTGTTGTCAAACGAAGCTTGTATGAGGGAGGATGTTCAATGAATTACAATGTGACAAAAGCGCGAGAGGCGGTCCATGCCTTGTTTTCGAATCCAACGACCTTACAATTGAACGTCACAGATTATCAGGTGGATCAGGTGGCGAAATTAGTAGAGTGTCTATCTGATCAAATCCATCCAAAAGAAAAAATGTGTTTGCTGGATCAAGTGAAATTGGCAAAGCGTTTGAGTCGAGAACGTAACCTATTAAACTATGGTGATTTTGACTCTTCAGATTGGTCTGGCGTAGATGGATGGAACATAAGTGCTCATGTATACACGATAGCGGATAATCCGATCTTTAAAGATCATTATCTCAATCTGCCAAGTGCAAATCATCCCATATTGAGTGATAAAATATTTCCAACGTATGCGTATCAAAAGATAGAGGAAGCAAAGTTAAAACCATATACCCGCTACATCGTACGAGGATTTGTGGGGAATAGTACAGATTTAGAAATATTCGTCGCGAGATATGATAAAGAAGTGCATAAGAAAATGAATGTACCGAATGATATCATCCCAATCAATCCGTGTACAGGAGAATCTTTATTGCAATCAACTCCGTATCCCGTTATGTCAAGCAATAGGATGCCGCAAGACATGTGGTGTAATCCATGTGAGAATGGATATCAGACTGCAGCCGGGATGATGGTTCAACAGACAAATATGGTGTGTCAAGATCCACATGAATTTAAGTTCCCTATTGATATAGGTGAGCTCGATATGGAGCGAGATCTAGGCATCTGGGTTGGGTTTAAAGTGGGAACGACAGATGGTATGGCAACACTAGATAATATAGAAGTGGTAGAAGTAGGACCGCTAACGGGAGATACCTTAACTCGTATGCAAAAACGAGAGCCAAAATGGAAGAAAAAATGGGTAGAGAAACAAATGAAGGTTGAAAAGGCGGTACAAATCGCACGAGATGCGATGCAGACGTTATTCACAAATTCTAATCAAAATCGTTTGCAAACGGCTATCACATTACAGGATATTTTACGTGCGGAACAATTGGTGCAGAACATTCCATATGTATACAATGCATTCTTACAAGGGGATGTATCAGGAGTACCGGGTGTAGCGTATGCATATGACATGTTTCAACAACTTTCCGACGTCGTTGCGACAGCCCGGTGGTTATATGATCAGCGAAATGTGCTGATTAATGGGGGTTTCACTGCGGGATTGTCAAACTGGAATCGCACAGAAGGTGCAGACGTACAACAGATTGGAGAGGAATCTGTGCTCGTGATTTCAGACTGGAGTGCAACCATTTCGCAACAGGTGTGTGTGGAACCAGAACATAGCTATGTGTTACGTGTAACGGCAAGAAAAGAAGGATCTGGAGAAGGCTATGTGACGATTAGTGATGGTACGGAAGAAAATACAGAAACATTGAAGTTGATAGCTGGTGAAGGGGCGACAAGTCCGGCCGCATCTAATAACCGTTCTACACTTCGCGAACGCTATACTGAGCGTAATATGGTGACCTCTTATACAGAAGCATATGGAACAAATGGGTATGTTAGAAATCAAGATATGTCGAACTATCCATCAGACAATTATGGAAGAAATGCATATCCTGGCGCTACTCCTATGAATGATCAATCAGAGAGTTTTGGATT
This sequence comes from Bacillus silvicola, assembly GCF_050524305.1. Taxonomy (NCBI): domain Bacteria; kingdom Bacillati; phylum Bacillota; class Bacilli; order Caryophanales; family Bacillaceae; genus Bacillus; species Bacillus silvicola. The sequence continues at coordinate 41,922 of NZ_JBNGVC010000004.1, read as the reverse complement.
TACTCCGTACAGTGATGAAAATAGTATGATGAATGATCCATCGAACCATTACGAAATGAATGCATACCCTGGCAATATCAATATGCCAACGAATCAAGGGGCGGTGTGCAAATGCGGTTGCAATAAAAACGCATATCCGAATGAGAATATGACGATGAGCAACTATTCACCAAATCATTATGAACCCAATGTATATCTTAGCAACACAAACATGACCAATCATCAGGGAATGGGCTGTGGATGTGATGATAGCGTCGATGAATATCCGATGGTAGAAGAAAGTACCCTTGACCTTTCTGATTATGTAACGAAAACGGTGGAAATCTTCCCAGAAACGAATCGCGTGTGTATTGAGATTGGAGAGACAGCGGGAACATTTATGATAGAAAGTATAGAATTGATTCGAATGGATTGCGAATGATCCATTAGGTAGCAGGCTCCCTGAAGTAGTAGGGAGCCTGCTTGTTATGATATAAAACGTGAAACAATTTTTATGTGTAGAGAGGAAAATTGCTTCTATGGATGTTTCTTACAATTAACGACGCTCGCATTCTCGTGGAAGATCACATGGAATGGAACCCAGCGTAATTACATTAATCTTATCAACTACCAGATGCGCAAGTCCTGGAAAACAGTCAAAGTCAGATAAAATCACAAGTCCATTTTGAAAACCTTGAAATGTTCCTGTTGTTGGTGGTTGACAGTCGTATTGTATGATAATACATGTACCAGGGCTTAAGCGTCTTAAAAAATGTAGAATGCCATTTGTATAGTAACCTGCACTATAATTTTGATAAATCTCATTCTCGAGTGGTCTTTGCTCACATTGACAATGATTGTGTTCGTTTTTCATTTTATCAGGCCTCCTTATGTTTACAGTGCACTCTATGTCTGTAGAAACAATTGGGTGTATGTACCATAAAAAAAGGTAACTACTCAGCCTCCAAAAGGAGGCTGAGTAGTTACCCTTTTATTCTACATCTATACCAATCGGGCTATCTTCCACTACGATTGTATCCACCACAACATTATCTTTTACCTTGATCACCGATACATTATTTGAACCAAAATTTGCTACATAAACAAATTTTCCATCCGAAGTAATCGTGATCCCTCTTGGCTGAAGGCCAACAGGGATCGTTGTAATTACAATATTTTGTTTTATATCAATGACAGACACAGCATTCGCCCCAAAGTTTGCTACATAAGCAAACTTTCCATCTCGAGTCATAACAATCCCTCTTGGTTGAGGGTTTACAGGTATGGTGTCAACAACCATGCTTTGTTGGACATTTATGACAGACACAGTATTTGAATTACTGTTTGTTACGTAAGCAAATTGTCCGTTTGGTGTGAACATAACTTGTCTTGGCCCATCCCCAACCGCTATTGTACCAATCACCATATTCGTTTTCGTGTTAATTATAGATATATTATCGGTTCCATCATTCGGAACATATAAAAGTTGATCATTTGGTGAAACAGCGCCTAAAATAGGTCCATCCCCAACCGGAATTGTTGCAATTACCAAATTTGTCTTACTATCAATAACTGATACAGTATCTGAACCATTATTCATCACATACACACGTTTTCCGTTCGGACTAATGACAATACCAGCGGGATGATTTCCAACAGGTATGATAGTACTAACACTTTGCTGTTTTACATCTATCACGAATACATTATCTGAATCAAAATTTGCTACATAAGCAAATTTTCCATTTGGAGTAATGGCTACACCATATGGACCTGTACCAACAGATAGATTGTTTATTACAGTATTTGTTTTGGTATCAAATATGGTAACAGTATTTGAACCACTATTTGCAGTAAATCCTAATTTCGCCATCTGACACGCCCCTTATTTCATCTTTCTTTTTTGTTTGAATGATTACATGTTAGTATTGTTACACTCTTGGTTCTATTACAAAGTTAATTTTAAAAATTGAGTGATTCGAATAAAATTATTTTATGTGATTTTATGGAGAAGTTTCTCCACAGATAAGAAATGTTTGCACCAGAACGGATTTGACTATAGACAGGTAAAAATCAGTTTGACAGCTTATCCAAATATGTGTGTAGACAAGTACACCCTTTAAGAGATGTATACATATAATGAAATGATAAAAAATATATTATCTATCTGTTTCTATCAATGGATAAGGATAGAAATTTGATTCTATGAAAATGGAGGGAATGTGTATATGTGCAGACAATGTCATCATGATTCTCATCATAAAAGAATGTCTTCACCCATCTGTCAATTTTTGAAAACATTAACAGCGGGGGATGATGTGGATACACTCATTATTGGTGGACATGATAAAAGTGTAGATGCGTTTGTAAGTTTTGATAGAAAAACTGGAGTTGCGACATTTGTTCGAAATAATGGTACGGTATTTGTCGTAGGTTGTGATCAAATCGATGCAATTCTGATTGATGATTAGTAGAATACAATCAAAATTGGGTAAAAAAGAGACAAGCTTTTTCAAGGATGTAAGAATAGAACCATTCTGACTGAAATCAGTAAGAGAATGGCTACTTTATTACTACTAAGTAGGTAAGTCAAGCACGTTCTGATTTTATGCTTTGTGTTTATTATGATGAAATCATAATATGTATGGGTTACACAAAAGGAATACAGTTTTATCATGTCTTTTGATAGAAAAAAGCTGAGTAGTTACTTTTTTTCTATCAAAAAATGTACACTCATTATGAAAAAAAGACGAAATCTGTTCTATGTCCCTTTTGAAACTATGTATGTGTGGATTCATATGTTATAATGAGAAAAATTTCGTTTCGTTTGACGAAATCCCTAGAAAGTATCGTGGAAATCCCCTAACAAATAAGTTAGGGGATTTTTTTGTGAAGAGGCGCAAAGTTATTTATATATATAATCAATATAGAGCGTTGACAGAATATGAAAAGGAGCGCATATTCTGAGTCAGCAATTTCATAACAATGGGAATAAAATAGAGGAGAGATGCCCCCCCCCTTTTTTTGTAAAGAAGTCACCGTTTCAAAATGTATACGTTTTGAAACGGGGCTTTCTTTACCGCTTTTACACTTCATAATAATAACAAAATGAATTTTGAAACATGTCATGTGCATGGTACAGAATATGATATGAAAATATGATACATTTATCCTATAACATCTCAAATTCTAGCATACAGGTTCAAAGATAGATAGGAGGAATTTATATGAGGAGATTTTTTTATATAAGAGTTAGTAGTAAAGGTCAATCGATAGAAAGACAGTTGGCAGCGGCATCAGAACTTGAAATTAGTGAAGAATATATATGTATAGATAGAGCAAGTGGAAAAGACTTTAAGCGCCCTGAATATCAACTGATGAAACGTATGCTGAGAAAGGGCGATATTTTATATATACAATCATTAGATCGATTAGGTAGAAATAAGCAAATGATTTTAGCTGAATGGCAAGAATTGAGTCAAGAAAAACAAATTGATATCGTTGTCTTAGATATGCCCCTTCTCAACACAATGAGATATAAAGATTTGAATGGAATTGAAAACCTTATTTCAGACTTAATTTTACAATTATTAAGTTATATGGCTGAAGATGAACGAAAAAGAACACGGGAACAGCAAAAAAAAGGAATTGAAGTGGCTATGCAAAAAGGTATTACATTTGGTAGAAAGAAAATTGAAATTGATCATACATTTATATCCGTATATCAAGAATGGAAACAGCACAAGATTACGGCAGTAGAAGCGATGAAACGAGTAGGAATGAAAAATAATACATTTTATAGAAGAGTAAAAGAATACGAAGCTAGTCTGTAATAAACTTTCTTATTCTAGTTTTTCGTGGTTTAGTGGAGATAAGGGTACAGTTTTTAACATTTTAATTTTGAAAGAATGAAACGGTTTGTACGTGAGTTTACTTGTATAATACTGAAAATTAAGACAATTTATATTTTATCATCTGAAAAATCATGCAAAGAATGTTTGTGGTTTGCAAATAGGCCTCACGATACATGCCCATCAACTTAAGACTTTTTACTACCCCCAAGTACAAAAAAACGTTATTCTTTCTTAATAATCTATGAGAAAGGGTGACGTTTTTTATGAATCTCTCGATTCAAGAGGAGTTACAACCATTTGCAGAAGAATTACAGCGCTATATCACACCTGGATTTTTGGAAGAACTATATAGGTCCCACTTATATTTTCGACATACTGAGCATGAATTTGAATAGTTGGAATAACACTTATGTCTTATAGTTTTGAAAAGCTAGTCATGATGATTTTCTAAAGAGGACTTATATAGCAAGAGAGATTAAGTTTATAAAGCGAAAACGCAAGTTTTCAGGATCAGATTTAGCTACCATTTGTATTTGGATTAGCCAACGGGTGGCCAGTGATCCTTTAGTCCGATTATGTAGTAGACTTCATGCAGCTACAGGTACTTTACTCAGCCCAGAGGGCTTAAATAAACGATTTACTGCAAAATCAGTGTTATTTTTAAAGCATGTCTTTTCGTTATTGTTACAACAAAAAATCTGTGAGCAGACTCACATTTCTAACCAACTTTTTGCTCATTTTAAACGCATTCGCATCATGGATGCCACTATGTTTCAAGTACCCCATACTTTGGAACATATATATCCTGGTTCAGGTGGCTGCGCTCAAACAGCTGGGATCAAAATTCAATTAGAATATGATTTACATAGTGGGCAATTTCTTAATTTTCAAGTGGGACCTGGAAAAAATAATGATAAAACATTCGGAACAGAATGTTTAGATACGTTACGGCCAGGCGATTTATGTATTCGTGATTTAGGGTATTTTTCATTAGAGGATTTAGATCAAATGGATCAACGTGGTACGTATTATATTTCGAGGTTAAAGTTAAATACGAACGTATATGTAAAAAATCCAAATCCGGAATATTTTAAAAATGGTTCCATTAAAAAACAATCAGAATACATACAAATCAATGTCATACAGATTTTGAATCAACTCCAACCAGGTGAAACGATAGAATATCAGCAAGCTTATATTGGGGATAAACAGCAGCTATTTTCACGTCTCATTTTTCATCGTTTAACAGAGGCACAATTAAAAAAACGTCTAGAGAAAATTGCAGAAAAAGAAAAGTCAAAACACAAAACCTATTCAGATAAAAGTAAATTAGCAGCGGGATTAAATGTATATGTGACAAATGCACCTTGGGAATGGGTTCCGATGGAACAAGTACATGAATTATATACATTGCGTTGGCAGATAGAAATTGTTTTTAAAACGTGGAAATCATTGTTTGATATTAATCATTGTCGTACCGTCAAACAAGAAAGAATAGAGTGCCATTTATACGGGAAACTCATCGCTATTTTTTTATGTTCTTCTACGATGTTTAAAATGCGCCAACTTGTGTTACAAAAGAAGCAAAAAGAATTAAGTGAATATAAAGCGATTGGAATGATCCAAGATCATCTGTTTCTCCTCTATCAAGCCATAGGGAAAAGCACCCAAGAGATAACAAAGCTTCTGATCCGCCTGTTCCACCTTCTAGAGAAAAACGGGCGGAAATCTCATCGATATGAGAAGAAAACTGTCTTTGATATCATGGGTGTTATCTATGAGTATAGTGGATGTAGCAAGCAAAAGAAAGCTGCATAAGAAAAAAATGAAACCCGTTAGGGTTTATTTCGTGTGCTTATTTTTAATAACTTGTCCCCATTTTGGGAGATTTTAGTTCAATTGAACAAAAGTTAATTTTGTATCCATCCTTAAGTTGATGGGCATGTATGGTGAAGCCATCATGTGAATCCATATGGAATTTTCAAATTAAATATGAATCAAAGAATACCAATTAAATTACAAGTAGCTTAAAAGTTATCATTCTTGTAAAACAGACAGAGTCATAACTTTTAAGTTTTGACTCTGTTTTTGAAATGCTGTAATATCAGTATGTAGACAGGTGTCATAACTTAGGGTCTAAAGTTGAGTGGAAAAAGGAGCAATTTTTATGAAATATGGCTATGCACGCGTCAGTACATTACACCAGGACCTGGGGTCCCAAATTCAAACATTGCAAAATGAAGGCTGCGAAGAAATTTATTCTGAAAAGTTTACTGGAACAAAAACAGATCGTCCAAAGTTTCAGGAAGTATTGTCTATATTAAAAATAGGGGATACGCTTGTTGTGACAAAACTAGATCGTTTTGCACGTTCAACAGTTGATGCGATACATATAATTAGAACGCTATTTGAAAAAGGTGTAAAAGTTCATATACTCAATATGGGATTGGTTGAAGATACCCCAACAGGTAGGCTTGTATTTAATGTAATGAGCGCATTTGCTGAATTCGAAAGAGATATGATTGTAGAACGTACACAAGAAGGAAAAGCAATCGCAAAGCTAAATCCTAATTTTAAAGAAGGGCGACCAAAGAAATATAATAAAAAACAAATAGAACATGCTCTATTTCTTTTACATAATCATTCTTACAAAGAAGTGGAAGAAAAAATGGGGATTTCAAAAAGTACATTAATCAGAGCGAAGAGGAAATTTAAAAAAGAGAATGCCTCAGAAATTACAGTTACATCATAGCATTCATCTCCCTATTTACTTTTACTGGGAAAAGTCCTGCGGACTAGAGCAGCTACCCTGTCACTAAGCCAAAAAGAAGGAATCGTTGTCGTGCCCCTATTAGATTGGTAGAAATTGATGGGAAATTAGATCGGGTGTATCAGAGATAGGGATTTCCAATGTTTATAAAGTTAAAAAACTAATGACCGTATAATGAAAGGGGAAAATACTTATGAAGCAAGAAAAATACAAGGCTATGTTAGATGATGTTGTACAATTTTGTTACCGTAAGAATCCATCAATCATGTTAACAGGTTATGTAGTGAGTGTATTAGAAAACACTGTTATTGTAGATATTTCAAACATGCAACATTCTTTGGATAAAGGTGTTGCTATAAGACAAGTGGTACGTCATGGCAAGTATACAAAGGTTCCTAACGAACAGATGGAACAGGAGGAAGCGCTTTGTACATTTTCGATGTAAATTATACGGTGAATGGCGAAGCGTATCTGAAGTCGTATTTACTTGCTCAACCAGAGGACGGTTTCCTTTTAAAAGAACAGATTCAGACTCTATTGCACTATGAACAACAAGAACCTGTTGAAATTATATCGACAGATTTAGAGGAGCTGTGATGATGAATACATTCGAAAAACAATTAGAAGAAAAAAAGAGGCAATTTAAAAAAGAGAGTGCCACAGAAATTACAGTTACACCATAGTATTTATCTCCATATTTACTTTTAATGGAAAAAGTCCTGCGAACTAGAGCAGCTGCCCTGTCACTAAGCCATGATGTGCTGATTTGTTTTTCTTCTTCCAAATTTGATAAATCAAATTTTCATATTCATGAACCCACCGCATGATGGTTGTAGGATGAACTGATACACCACGTTCTTTCAAGATTTCAGATACAACACGATAACTTAAAGAAAAACGACAGTAATAGCCAACGGCTACTAAAATAATGTCTTTCTTGAACTGTTTCCCTTTAAAATATCTCATTTTGGATGCTCCTCACTCTGTTTTGCAAAAGTTTAGCTTACTTTCAAAAACTTTGCAACAGAACCAAGCGATGCATATGATTAAAAAAGGCAGATTGATTTGCCGGATCAGTCTGCCCAAAATCAGAATATCTTCATCAACCAACTATTTGGATTAACGGCATAAAAAAAGATTCCGGTAAGAATCCTTACTTTTTGTTTAATTTATCATTTTTTTGCACCAGAACCAATAAATGATCCCGTTTCACCTTACCTTGTCCGTTTGAATTGTTTTAAATATTTATACTGCATAGACTTCAATTAACAATATAATTCTATCTCTCTATCAAATTTAAGGTTTCACTTCGAAGTGTACTATTATCTTTAAATATTCCTTTATATGATGAAGTTATAGTCATTGAACCAGGTTTTTTCACACCTCTCATTGTCATACACATATGCTCAGCTTCAATTACTACAATTACACCTTTTGGCTCTAAAGTTTCAAAAATTACATTTGCTAATTCATTGGTTATTCTTTCCTGCAACTGTGGTCTTTTGCATATGGTTTCTAAAGCTCTAGCTAACTTGCTTAACCCAGTTACCTTTCCATTATGAGGAATATAACCTATGTGGGCACTTCCAAAAAAAGGTAACAAATGATGTTCACACATAGAATAGAACGGAATTTCTTTGACTAATACCAATTCTTCATGATTTTCATTAAATATTTTTAACAAGTGTTCAGAGGGTTTTTGACCTAAACCTTGAAAAACTTCCTTATACATTTTTGCTACTCGCTTTGGGGTTTCCAAAATACCTTCCCTATTAATATCTTCTCCAATTGCTTCAAGAATCATTTTTACTGCTACTTCAATTTTGTCAGTATCTATTTCTACACTTTGGATTGTTTTTAAGCTCATATATTATCTCCACCTTATTAATTTATTCATAACATGCTCTTATTTATACGCCTCGTTTATTTCCCCATACTAACGCGTGAAGTTGAGGTAATACTTTTGCATCATTCATTTCTTTACACTGTACAGCTTTTTCAATCAACCGTTCATATTTCTGTAATAAGTTTTTAATAAGCGCTGCATCATCCATCGTTTTCGTATCATCGTTACCAACTTGTAAAAAAAATGGTACATGCGGATATCGCTTGTGTACCTTTACTGCATATTCAAAATCGTAATCTTCAAATACAACTACTTTTAAACTAAAATCTTTTCTTTCTAATTTACGAATAATAGAATCTAGCATTATAAAATCTGTTTTCATCTTTGAACTTGGTGGTTTAGGCGAAATTGTCACTTCTTCAATTTGAAGTAACCATTCTTGCCACTTACTCCCTTGCGTCTCAATCGCTGTACGAATTCCATTCTCTTTTAATACAGTAAGAAGAAACTGAATATTTTTCAGCAAAACAGGATTCCCACCTGAAATTGTAACGTGAGAAAAATTTTCTCCACCAATTTCAACAAGTTCATTCCAAATTTCTTCTGGAGCCATTTGTCTAACTTGTTGTTTTGCTGAGCCATCCCATGTAAAGGCTGAATCGCACCAAGAGCAGCTATAGTCACAACCTGCTGTGCGAATGAACATCGTTTTTTGTCCGATAACCATTCCTTCTCCTTGAATGGTTGGGCCAAATATCTCCAACACAGGAATCTTACTCATCAAGTATCCACTCCCGTCTTACTTCTGCATAACTCGTTGGTGTTTCAAAGAGACGTACGAATTCGACACGAGCTCCTTTATATTCTTCTGCTCGATACCCTTTTGTTAATGCTTCCGCCATCTTTTCATAAATCCAGACAACCATATTTTCCGCAGTCGTATTCATCACTGGTAATGTCTCATTTAAATAGCGATGATCTAAATAAATTTCGATTTCATTTTTCCAAATTTCTTTTATATCTCCAAAGTCAATTGCAATTCCAATATCATTTACATATCCACTAATCCCAAATACAACTTTATATGTATGACCATGTAAATTTTTGCATTTTCCCTCATAACAGTGCAAATGGTGTGCTGCATCAAATGTAAATTCCTTGCTGACCATTACTCTTTTATTATGGTATTTTAATTGCTCAAGCTGAATATCCTTGTCCATTTTTTGCAAATTTTCTACAATGCGAAACCCGAAAAAGTTTTCCATTATTTATTCCCCCCTTTGCGTTCTTGTAGATACGTATCTAACCCTGCTTTACGAAGTTGACATGCTGGACATTCACCGCAACCATCACCTATGATTCCGTTATAACATGTTAATGTTTTTTCTCTAATAAACTCGAATGCGCCAAGTTCATCAGATAATTTCCATGTGTCTGCTTTATCGATCCACATAAGTGGTGTATGAATGACAAATGGATAATCCATAGATAAATTTAATGTAACATTTAACGATTTCACAAACACGTCACGGCAATCTGGATAACCACTAAAATCAGTTTCACATACACCCGTTACAATATGACGAGCTCCAACTTGTTTTGCTAATACAGCAGCAAATGATAAGAATAGTAAATTCCGCCCATCTACAAATGTCGATGGTAATTCACCTTCTTCGTGTGTAATCTCCATATCTATTCTTGTTAACGCACTTGGAGCTAGCTGATTTAGTAGGCTCATATCTATTACTGTATGTTTAATGCCAAGCTCGTTCGCAATTTCCGCTGCACAATCAATTTCTAACTTATGACGTTGTTTGTAGTTAAATGTTACAGCTTCCACCTCCGCAAACTGTTGCATTGCCCAAAATAAACATGTTGTGCTATCTTGTCCACCACTAAAAACAACTATTGCTTTATCATTAGAGTACATTTTATTCTCCCCTTAACTACTTGCACTGTTATAATATCTTAAGGCAAACTTCCAAAAATAAATTGAAATAATAAAAAATCCAATAGAATAACCTATTAACATGAATACATCGTTTAGTTCTAATCGATTAATTAAAGCATAAGTTGGAATATTACTAACAATAACAATAGGAAAAATAAATAAAAAAACAAATCGACTTATTCCTTTATATAAGGAAGATGGGTATCTAAGTAATGTCATAGTACCAAGAAATAACTCATGCATACCTTCAACTTTGGTTAACCATATAGATAAAGTCATTAAAATAAACCACATAGAATACGAGAGTATAATCCCTAAAAACAATAGACCCAAGAAAGAAAATCCATTTACAATACTAACACTCTCTCCCTTTTGTAATAATGCATAACTAATTAACAGTATGGCTGGTAAACAGTTCCCTAAATTCCCTAAATCAAGCTTTCTTAATGAAACTAGAAATTGACTATTAATAGGTTTAAACAATATCTGATCTAAACTCCCTTGGTTAACTAAACTCGGTATATACGGTAGATTATTAATAAAAAGAGTAAACATCAAAGATTTTATCAACTCACTTGTTCCAATTAACAAATAAATATCATTTGTATTCCAACCATTAATATTACCAAAACTATCAAATATACTATTAAAGAATACTAATGTAACAATGAACCAAACAACGCTATCTACTATATTTAAAAAAAAGTTAACTCTATACATCATAATATTACTTAAATTAATTTTAAGAATTGCTTTTAACATTTTTAAATATCTAATCATATTTATGCACCAACAGATTCATATTTATTTAACCCCTTCTTCCAAAGTACTCTAATAAGGACATAGAAAGCTAAAGACCATATCACTTGTGAAATTAATCCATTTACAATTTCAGCGCTACTTAAATTTCCTAAATATACATTTACCGGAAAGTGAATTAAGTATGAAAAAGGTAAAAACTGAGTTATTGTATTTAACGGAGCTGGTAAAAATTCAAGTGGAATAAGCGATCCAGATAATAATTCTAATACTATATCTACAGTAAAGAAAAAGGATGATATCTCTACAAAGTAAAATGAGAAGAGTGATATCAAATAATAAATCATATAATATAGTATTAATGCTCCTACTATTGAAAGAATGAACAGGAAAGTATATTTTAAGGTTGGCAAAAGGAAATAATCCCTGTTCAAGAATATTATCGGTATTATCGGTATCACTGACATCACTAAATGAATAATTTTGTTACCTAAATTATGACTAAACCAATATCCAAAATATGAAAATGGTTTTATAAGATATTTTGATAATTCACCGGATTGTATTTCATCATTTATCGACCAGTGCATTTCAGGAATTAGCAAAAGTTCAATTAACTTAGCAATTATTACATAAGTAATCATCATTTCAAGAGTATAACCTTGAATATTGCTTTGTGTTTCAAAGAGAGAATGCCACAATAGTATTAAAGCCACAAGCGGTATTAAACCAAAAATCATATATAATACAACATTCATGCGATACTGAAAAACCGCTTGAAATGAAAGCATCATTGGTTTTAAATACTTCTTCATACTGTTATTTTCACTCCAGTCGATTCCATTGAATAAATATCTTCAATGAGGTCTTGTGATGACATTTCAGTCAAATTGTAGTCAATAACATTGAATTCTTTTAATATGCTAGATATGGTCTCGTTCACTAACTTTTCTTGCACTTTTATTGTTACACTAAATTTATCCGACTCTTTAACTTCTCCATATTTCTTAAGATCTTGAGAATCTATTTCATTTTCAAAGCTAAGATATATATATTTATAACTCTTAATTTCTTCTTTTATTTTTTTGAAATTGTTATTAAAAACAACTTCTCCATTCTTCAATATTATTAATTCTTCACATAACTCATATATATCTGGGAAATAATGACTGGTTATTACAACTGTTGTATTTCTTTCTTTGCAATATTTTTTGAGAAAATTCCTAATATTCTTCTGAGCGAGAAAATCCAATCCAATAGTCGGTTCATCTAAAAATAATATCTTAGGTGAGTGTAAGATTGATGCGATTAACTCACATTTCATTCTCTCTCCTAACGATAGATTCCTTACTGGCGATTTAAGAATTTCTAATACCCCAAGATTTTTAGCTAATTCATCTACATTCTTTTTAAACTCTGTATCAGACAGTTCATATATTTCTTTATGTAATAAAAATGTTTCGTAAGGGGAAAGATCCCACCATAGCTGATTTTTTTGTCCTAAAACAACACCAATAGACTTTAAAAAAGCTTTCTTCTTATCGTGTGGGTTAAATCCATTTACCAAGATTGTCCCCGAAGTAGGTTTAATTAACCCAACCATGGCTTTCATTAAGGTAGACTTACCAGCACCATTCGCGCCAATAAGCCCTATTATTTTACCTTCTTTTACTTTAAATGACACATCACTTAAAGCAGTAACCTTGACTTTTTCTCTTTTAAATAAACTTTTGAAAGAGTTTATTAATCCTTCTTCAATTTTTACTCTTTCAAAAGTTTTTGATACATTTTCAATTTCAATGATATTCATCTTCTCTCTCCTTTTTACTACTTACTTACCACTCTAAAAACTTCTGCAAATTGCACTCCTGCCTGCATACCCCTATAGGAATTTAGCCCCAAAACTCCATCAACCAAATTTAATGTTTTAAGTTGGGATTCATATTTTTTAATTGATGCTTTTTTCAGTTCAATAAACCTGGTAATATCTTTTACAACCTGATAGTTTTTCATGGGAGTCCATACTTCATACTGTAAACACATCGGAGCACAATTCTCTTTTAAGAACCCTGATTGACACAGAAATATTGCTTCTGATACAACTTCATTTACTATTCGATGATCTCTATCACTTTCCATATCATGGGGGAAATATATAAAATTAGGCTTATATTTTGAGATTTCATAAATAATTTCTTCTACAAAATCTAAAGAATACACAAGTGATCTGTCTGGTTTCTTTAAAAATTTAACATTTTCTTTTTCTATCCCTAATGTATTACAAGCATTTATACACTCGTTCTCTCTATTTAAAATAATTTCATTTAAATTCCCTCCCCCCCCAGATAAATCTCCTTTTGTAATTATTATTACTTTTACATGTTCACCCTTACTAATAGCTTGAGCAATTGTTCCACCACAGCCAATGACTTCATCGTCATGGTGTGGCGCTATAACTAAATGTTTTTTTACAATATCCTTCACTCAGCATCACCTTTATTGAACAGGTAAATTATTTACCTATTATTTAAATTATTTACTCTGGAGTAAACTAACTGGATACATTTTATTTCCACTAGAAAAATATACTTTTTTAAGAGCGTCTATTTACATTGTATATCATTAAAAATTCACCCTTGCTGCCTACACTCGTACACCATAAATTCACTATTCCTTCCAAAAGGATTTTTATTGTAATCACCATAAAAATTTTTTATATTGAATCCTTCTATTTCTAAGAGATACTGCATTTCGGATGGTAAAGTATATTTTGCAAGAAATCTAAATTTTTTTTCACTTAAAAAATTATCTGCTATGTCATAAACCTCAAAATAACAAGTGGTTTCAACTATTTGCTTATAATGATCTGCTTTTACGACATCCCATGATTTAATTTTATATTTTTTAAAATTCTCTCCTTTAATAGGACTATTTCCTCCATCACTCACTCTCTTAGAATAAGGAAGAATAGTTGGAGGTGTAATAATATCGAAAACAAAAATCCCGCCTTCTTTTAATAGTAATTTAATGTTCCTAAGAGCTAATTTTTGTTGTGACGATGTAAGCAAATATTCAAATACACCACCAGACATAAATATAAAATCAAATTTTCTTTCAGACTTAAAATCTGTAGCAGAAGAAACCTTAAATTCTATTTTATCCTTAATATTTGGCATCTCCTCTAACTTCTTACTGGCTTTTTCAATCATTCCTGCTGATATATCAACACTAGTTACATTCGCGCCTTTTTCAGCAAGAATAAAAGATAATCTACCAGTACCGCACCCCAAATCTAACACTTCATCATTTGGTTTTACCAAACCACTGTAAAAATCAAAAATACCATCAGGTTCTGGGATGATAATGTCATATAATTCAGAAATTTCATCGTATTGTTGCTGCATTGTTTTCCTCCTTAATTCATTTCTTTTTTATATCCCCTATAAAAGGCAAGCTGCCAAAATATGAGATAGAAAGCAGTTAAATAACCGTATTTTTTTTTGATATACTTATATGAGTTAATAATGGACTTCATTTTATTTTTAGGTTCATAATAACCATCTTTTTTGTGTATAACCCCACGTGCATGACCTACACCATAATTAAATGAACTTTTCAAATCTTGCTTAATGCTTAACTCTGGATGAATAATTCTTGCTTTATCATCATATAAAATCTTAAGATTTGCAGATTTAACTCTAATATCAAAATCATAATCCTCTGTCCAAGATAAATTCTCATCAAAATAATATCCATTTACCTTCGCTAAGATTGCTTTATTAAATGCCAATGGAGGTGAATATGCATTTTTTTTGCAAGTATGTATATGTCTTGCGCGTGCAATGATTTTTCCAATTTTACTGTTAAAGGAAAACATTACCCTTCCTTTAGCCAAAGGTCCTGCATCTAATAATTTGAATAACTTATTGATGGTACCTGGCATAAAAACACAATCTGAATCCATAATTAACACATTATCTTTACTAGAAATTTCAATTCCATAATTATAAGCTTTTGCTAAATTAGGTGTAGGTAATTCCCCAATTAATGCATTGCTAGAATAAGCGATTTTTTTTACTTCTTCTGTTGCACCATTTAAGACAACGACAACCTCTACATTTTCATCAATACTTTTTAAACACTTTTCCAATCTAACATCATTATAAGCTGGTATTACTATTGATAGATTCAACATATCTACTCACCTTATTTAAACAATTATCCATACTACTCAAAACTTCATCTAAACAATAAAATTCCCCTGAATCCTTTAACTCGACTAATTTATCTTTATTATTTCTATATGTTTCTATATCTGGGGTTAAAAGAAAAGTAATTCCTAGATCCATACAAATATCTTTAATTACAGGAGCCATTGAATATTTTTTTACCGGTATACCATATTGTACTACTACATCGTATGAATTTGATTCTAGGTAGCTCCTAATTCTTTGTATCAATTTATCCCTATATTCTTTCATTAATTCTTCATAAATTACTGGATCCTCAATGTCATCCATCCAATCGTACGCACAAAAAGTAGGATTCATTTGGTATTCATATGGTATAATTCCCGCATTTGATAGAATAATTGGATGAACCATTGGGTATTTATTTGTAACTTCTCTAATTTTTTTACCAATATATGAAAAATCATATGGTTTAGCCCAAGAACAAGCTTGTAAAAAAGCAATTCTTTTCCCTTGAGGCTTTTCGTAATATTCCCCACAAAAATATTTCTGCCATGTATTGAACTCTTCGTGATGAATATACTTTGAGCAAGCTCCTCGTTTAAAAACTGTTTCCTCTTTTATTAAATCTAATAGTATATATTCTGGGTAGTTAGGATAACCTTTTTTATTAAGTACCGAATCCTTTACCCTTTCATCCTGTAGATTAGAATAATTTCTATTTCTCAAAATCTCTCCTCCTTTATTTAAGAATTAAAAATGAACCTAATAAAAGGGCATCCATCTCTGATCCATAAAATGACCTAATGGCATCACTTGGGTTACATATAATTGGTTCTTTTCCTACATTAAACGATGTATTCATAACTGCTGGAATTCCTGTTTTCTGGTAAAAGTTATAGATTGTTTCATAATAATCAGAATTCATACCCTTTGTAACTACTTGAGCTCTTGTTGACCCATCAACATGAACTATCGCTGGAACTAAATGATGTACCTCTTTTTTAACAGTAGAATTTAACAGCATATAAGGGTTATTTATTTTTTCTTCTAATACTACAGAAGCGTTTTCATCTATGATGCTAGGAGCCAATGGTCTCCATTGCTCTCTTTTCTTAATAGTATTTACTTTATTTAACATATCCCTATTCTGAGGGTTAGCTATTATACTTCTATTTCCTAAAGCTCTAGGACCAAATTCCATCTTTCCAGAAAATCTTCCTATTATCTTATTTTGAATTAATAACTCGGAGCATTTATCATATTTATTAGAACCTAATTCTATATATGATAAATTATATTTTTTTAATATATTTAAGATACTAGAATCAGAAAATTCCGGACCAGAATATACATGATCTTCAGTGAACATAGGCGCTATACCATTTTCGGCAAGAAACCATGTAGCTGCTCCAATACTTACCCCACTATCTGAAGCACCTGGTTGAATGTACAAATTATCCACTTCTGGTAAATCAGCTATAATTCTATTTGCTATACAATTTAATGCTACGCCTCCCGAAAGACACAAATTATCAATTCCAGTTAGATTAACAGCTTTTTTTACAAGCTTAACAATTGCTCTTTCCAAGGCTGCCTGACCTGAGGCTGCAATATTTTTATATTCCATTACTGATGTATTCATTAATAGTATTGAATCTATTGAATTATATTCATATTTAATATAATTAGGAGCCATTTTTGTTATACTATTAATAGCTTTTATCCAATCTTTTAATACCGAAAAATATTTACCATTCATACTAACTGGATTTTTATTTGGTTTCAAAGGATTTTCCAGTATTTCAGGAAATTCAAATATTTCTTCCCCATATGAAGATAGGCCCATTAACTTCCCTTCATTATGCCTCCCTAAACCTGAAAATACAGTTAATGCTTCATAAAAAATACCTAAAGAATGTTCCAACGGGTATTTTTCTAGTACTTCTATTATATTACCTTTTCCTTTTGCTATCGTTATTGACTCTTCTTCTCCACTTCCATCAATAACTATTATGGTAGCTTCATTGAATCCCGAACTAAAGAACGCACCAGAAGCATGTGCCAAATGATGAGCACACATATGGATTTGAGGATCTTTATCTCTCTTAAAAATTCCCTTCGGAAAAATCTTTTCAAGACATTCTTCTTTGTTAAGCTTCTTTGAATACTTTTCAAAATATAATTGTTCTACATCCCATCCCATAACAATATGATCTACTTCATTTGGAGTAATTTTAGCTTCCTTTAAACAATAAGCTATTGAATTATATGGAATTTTATCTAATGCTTTTTTTTGACGAATAAACCTTTCTTCTTCAGCTGCAGCTATTAATTTACCATTATAAAATAAACACGCACTTGCATCATGAATATCAAAGTCCCATCCATTGACTCCTAAAACATACATTATATTACCTCGCAGTTATTTTATATTTTTCTTCTAATCTCATAATATTCTTGCGGAAATAGGGTTGGTTTATCTATTAATCGTACAAAAACCAACATATCTGTTTGAATATATAAATTTTGGAATGTGCCTTTGGAAAAACCAATGCTATCCAAGTCCTTTTTTATGAATTCTTCATCAATGTAAGGCTCTTCAGCCACTTTATAAGAACTTAAATCGTGAATAATTTCTTTTAAATAAAAGCCTAAAGAGGTCAAGAAATTCTGCAAATAAACCGCTCTATTCCCTAATCTTTTAACACTTACATTTAAAAAAATTAAATCACCCTTTTGACCTTTTAATAATTCATTAGCTCTATTTAACCACAAATCTAACCCTCTACCATCATCTATAGGGTCACAATGTATTGCATCATAATTATTCCTTAAATCTTCTATAACTTCATTTCTAACATCAAAATTATAAAAATTAATATCCTTATTTTCATTTCCTAAATATTCAATTAATTCTTTGTCAATATCTCCTACACTTATTTCTCTGTTTTTATATTGTTCAAGGGCCAAACTTGTATAATCATCGTCTCCGCAAAAAAAGATATTTTTATTAGATGATAACTCTTGATTTATTATTTCAGCTCTCCTCAACGAACTATCCCAAGTAGCTTTAAATTGAGCATATTTTTTTTTGTTTATTTTATTCCCATATCCTGTATTAGGAAGAGAGGCTGGTTCATATAAAATACTGCTTGTTAAATCTTGTGAAAATCTTATTTTATTTTCTACAATTTCAACTAAATTTCTTTCTTTTAATACTTTTAATAATCTTAAAGCCAAACTTAAAGTCCCAGTTATTTTGACTAAATCATCTAAAGTATCTACAGTATTAATGGACTTCCAAATTATAAATTCGAATTGTTTTTCACTAATTTCATACCACTTTTTCCAAAAATTCAAAAGTACCCCTCTGTTTTTTAATTTTGGTACTTTATCTAACTCTTCTTCATAGTCTAATTCAATAAATCTTTCATATAATAAAATAATCTTATTTTCTTTCATACTGTATACCCTACCTTAAAAAAAGTTACATATACAGTTAAACTGCATATGTAACCTCCTTATTTTAAACTTAACCTAATGTCTTGCCTGCACGAATTAGTAAATCCTCTTCATCTAATTCAAGATCTTCAAGTTCTAACATTTCTTCATGAATATATTCCTTTTCCATTTCACATTCCCCCTTTATATAGATAATTGTGTAATCCAAATATTTGCAACAGAGCTGCACCACTAATATTAGCATGAAAAGGTAATTTTCTGATTAATAAAAAAATATTTTTTGTTGATAAAGATAATTCAGAAAATTAAGTGGCCGAGAAGTAGGGATACAGCCGAGATATACATGTTAACTATACTAAATAAAACCATAGACCTTATAGTTCTTTAAGTAAGGATTATGCTTTTTCATTTACCTCCAAATAAACTATAACCATATTATTTTCTGGATATTCTAATTATTTTAAGGTGGTGGATATTGCGAAAGGGTTCTGGTGCAAAAACTATAAAATTTGTGCAATGAATCTTAAAATCAAGGGGATCCCCTTAAGAGCCTGTTTATAGTCTTATCTTTTTATTAAAATAGCGAGAAATCCTAGGACAACCATTTGTTTACTTGTTTCTAGTTTTCTCTCTACATTTTTGAACAATCGTCTGTATTTTTCTAACCAAGCAAATGAGCGCTCTACGATCCATCTTTTAGGGATCACTTGAAATTGATGCAATTCGGACCGCTTGGCAACTTGTACTTCAGCATTCAATAGCTTTTGAATTTCTTTTTGAAACTTTTCTCCTGTGTACCCACCATCCGTGAGGATGGCTTCTATGGTTTCTTTCAATTCAGGATATTGCTCGTACATTTCGAGTGCGCCTTTTCGATCTGTGACATTGGCAGTGGTAACATGGATTGCATGGGGAAATCCAAGAATATCTACACTGATATGTCGTTTAATACCAGAAACTTTCTTATCACCATCATAGCCTTTTTGTTCAGCCGTATCTGCATTCTTAACACTTTGGGCATCGACAATATTAAAGCTAGAGCTTTTGGGGCGATTCACTGCTTCCCTTATTTGCCCAACAATTTTTTTAATAAGGTCTCTAATAGACTACTACCTTCGGCATTGGATTTACTCCATTTTGCATAGTAGCGGTAAACATTTTGCCATTTGGGATAATCTTTTGGTAAAGCACGCCACTGGCAGCCTGTACTCAGAACATAGAGTAGTGCATTGAACACATCATAAAGGTCATACTTTCGCGGACTTGTGCGTTTGCTAAACGTTTCTAGTTCCTCACGAATGATCTCGAATTTTTCACGGCTGATATCACTTGGATAAGACATACACTCATCTCCTGTTTTTGCATACATCCTAACATATTTATAAGACTATAAACAGGCTCTAAGAAAGCGACTAAAATCCTTTCACTACCAGGTGTTCCAAATACCGCTTTAAATGCAAAATCCACACGTAAATCAATTCGTTTATGATTCATAGGTTCTTCTCCCATATAGATAATCTATTTTAGATTCATTATACCAAACGAAAACAGAACCGCCAATATAGTATGAAAACGGATGGGTTCTGGTGTAAACATGGACCACATCAAAAGGTATAGAAACTGTTCCTGCCATATACGTCAAAAAACGAATGACAGGAATGATTGACAATGGTATAAAATCTAACCACAATATACCAGATGATTTCTATTTCAGGTGAATTTGCAACAGAACCAGAAACAAAATGTGTGAGAATGGTTTGGAATTAAAAATAGATTGAATTTATTGGTATATACCCTTGAGTATGCACATGACATTTGCTAAACATACTTCTATGAACATGTTAGGGATTTGTATAAGTAAATCCAATGGTCACTTAGCTCCTATATGCCAAGATCTTTGATTTTCAATGTGAACGATTTCGTTTAAGAATTAGGAGAGGATCATTTTTAATCAAACGTTTGTTTAATGATGTTGTCGAACATATTTGATTCTGTTCTCGCATTCTCTCAGATCTATGTATGAAAAATCATACTTTTGATATTTGTAATAGCATCGTTTTTCTTCGCCAAACTTTGCAACAGAACCAGTTGTAGCATATGAGCGAAAAGGATTAGAAGTATTTTATCGAGTGGACGATGAAAAAGTGAAACAAACGCTGAAGATACTTATAGGATAAACAGATAGATTCGTTTATTTGCCTAGTCATGTACGGATAAAAATAATGACCGAGGAGGGGATTCTTCTATGGACGGGAATTCACATTGCAATTATATAACAATAAAAGAACTCATCTTTATTCACTTCTATGTAACAGGGGAAGAAATCCCATCTTCACAAGCATTACAAATACTCAAACAGTTTGCTCCTGAAGAAATACCAGGTACAATCAGACAAACGCGTCGGTATCGTATACGGAAAAATGGAGAAGAATTGTTCGGATACTATAGAAAGAAACATCCGAAATTATTTGCTAAGCAAAAGTTATACACGTATGAAGAGTTGAAACATCGAGCAGTATATGATTATTCCTCTTATTTGACGATTCATCTCTAATCCAGATGGATCACTATGTATGCATTATTTTCTAAAAAACAGATAAAACGCCTATTTTTTTGTGAAGAATTTGAAAAACGACCACTCAGATTGATTTTTAACGAAAGAAGACGACCAAGAGAATGCATTTCTATGTAAAAAACGTTAAACGCTACATATCAGCTAATAAAAGCGTTTAACGTAATCAAGAAAAGACATGCGTATTATGTAGGGATATATGCATATTTAGGTGATAATACATATAATTTCACGTATCAAATCATATAATAATAAACAATTCCCAAACTAAACTTTTCAAGGGTTGCTTCTTCTCTTCCTTCTCCGATACAATAGACATATAGAATACGAAACAAAAAGGTGACTCTATCCATGAATCAACCTTTAGTCAATTTACGCGTCGATTTTGCTTTTAAGCAATTATTTGGTGTACAAGGCCAAGAGGAATTATTGATTTCTTTTTTAAACGCAATTTTGCATGAGTCTTTATCTAAACCGATTGTGTCGCTAAAAATTGAAGATCCACATTTGCATAAAGAATATGAAGAAGATAAATTATCCATACTATATAAGTTGAATTAAAAGGTTACAGCTACTGTTTGTCGAAATATAATAAGTAACATATATTGACAAATGGAGCGGAGCAAAATGACACATGTACACCAAAACGAAAAAGAAAGCCTACTTGTAGCAATGAAAACGACTAAAACGAAACGAATGTATGAACGTTATCAAACGATCTATTTCTATGTACAAGGCTTTTCTATAAAAGAAATAATGAACATGATTGGTCGTTCTGAAAAAACAATCTATAATTATGTGAATGCTTACAAAGAAAAAGGATTGCATGGCTTACTCATGGGACAATCAACAGGAGCACCACGTAAATTAGCCCCTGAACAAGAACAGGAGTTAGTTCAAGTGAGTGCATCTCATCTACCCGTGGATGTTGGATTTCCAGCTAAACATAATTGGACTTTATCCATTATCGCTTCTTTCATTAAAAGAGAATGGAACGTAAGTTACACACTTCGCGGGGTGTCTCGACTTTTACATGATTTAGGGCTTAGTTACACAAAACCGACGTATACATTAGCGAAAGCAGACCCGGTGAAACAACAAGAGTTTAGGGAAGTTACCTTCCCCGCCTATAAAAAAAAACTTTTAAACGAGGAGATTGACCATCTTCTGTTTCAAGATGAGTCCATGATCCGCGATTACCAAGCACTGCAGCATACATGGTTTTTAAAAGGAAAACAACGCAGTATTCCTACTTATGGGAAACACCAAGGTGTTAAACTTATTGGTACACTTAATTATGAAACCGGTGAGTTAGTTTGTGTAGAAGAGGAGCGGTATGATGCCGAAGCATTTCTTCGTTTTCTTCAGCATGTACTTGAACTGTATCCCAACGGGAAAATAGCTCTTATTCTAGATAATGCGCGTATTCATCATGCGAAGCTCATCCAACCACTTTTAAGGAAACACTGTCATCGCTTAGAATTAGTGTTTTTACCTCCCTACAGTCCCGATTTAAATTTAATTGAAGGGGTATGGAAATGGCTCAAATCAGACATCATTCATAATGTTTTTTATTCATCGATTTATGAAATTCAAAAAAATGTACAGGCTTTTATTCAGGAATTAAATCGCACACCTGAAAAAGTGATCGATCGATTATGCATTCGATTGTAATCTTTTAATTCAACTTATATAGATATACTTGCAACACTTAATGACGGAACAAAAGTCAACATCGAAATCCAACTAAGAAATACACAAGAGATAGTAAAGCGTTCTCTTTACTATTGGAGTAAACTCTATACGTCTCAGCTTGAAAAAGGAATGTCTTATCGGTCGCTCCGAAAAACGATTGCAATTAACTTATTAGATTTTTATCTCTTTCCTGATCATGAAGATATGCATACAATTGGACAGTTTTGGAGTAAACAGCAGAAACAAGTCTTACTCGATGATTTGGAAATCCATTTTATTGAGATTCCAAAATTGCTTCAGCAATGGAGAGAAGAAAAAATTAATCCGTGGGAAAATGAATTTGCTCGTTGGTTACTCTTGCTACCAGCGCATGAAGATGAACATTTAACTCACACGTTGGAGGATATCGCCATGAAACAAGACCCTATGTTACAAAAAGCGATCCACAAATGGGAAAATATGAGTCAGAGTAGTTCCTTCCGTTTAGCATATGAAGCACGGGAAAAAGTATTATTTGATGAACAAGCAAAATTGGCACATGCCCGTGAAGTTGGTATGGAAGAAGGAATAGAAAAAGGAAAAGAAGTAGGCATTCAAGAAGGTAAACTAGTCGAAAGAAAACAGTTAATCCGAGGCATGCATAAAAATGGCATGGATATAGAAGATATTGCGAAGTTTACGAATATGGATATTTCAGAAGTACGAAATTTTTTAAAACAATAAAAGGTAGACATCTCCTTCATAAGAGGTGTCCACCTTTTATTGTCTGATTATTCAAAATAAATGCATCTGGAAGGATCGTTAGTGATGCAATGTATAGTGATCCATTACTTTTATTAAAATATCTGCGATTAACTTTCCATTTTTAAAAATAATTTGATTCTTCGTATATACATCTATATATTGTCCTAGTCCTTCACTTAACATGAGTTCCAGTTCATTATTATCTAATATTTTACCCGTTAAAATGGTAGGATGTTTACTAAACGCTCGATAAAAATTTAAATTTTTAGTTAAAGATGCCACTAATGGTTTCAACATTTCTTCATAGTATGGAAGCATACCCGCAGCTATTTTCTCATTTAAAACAAAATCTATTCCGTTATCTTTTAAATCAAATCGATATAAGAAAATCATTTTTACCGCACCTTCTTTTACTATCCTGATGTATAGATTCGTAATAGTCTCTTTTTTCATTATATAGCGATGTCGGTTTATTTTTCAATTTTTCTTTATTTCAGTTTAGCGGGATATTTCCAATCTCGTTTATCTTTCGTATCAGAAGTTTTTTGTTTCTTTTGGCTAGTAATTTGCTTTTTCCTATTTTTTTGTTCCATTTTTTCCATCTGTTCTTTTACTTCTTTTAGCTCAAACTTAATCTCCATCAACAATCTTAAAATTGCATCACCTTTGTTCATAGATAACATCCTTTTATATGCCTTAGAGTTTTTATCATTATATCACATATCTTCAAAACCCTTAATTTAATTATGAAGAGTTCTTTCTTATTCGTGAAGATACACTTTTACAAACATGCGTAATCTTCATAAAAAAATATTTGTAAACCTTCAATTAAAAATTTACGAATGAAATTAAACTCCCAAAAACGATGAAAAAAAATTCAGCAAGCTATCGAATTATATCAATCTAAAAAATTTACAGTTAAAGAAATCAAGGATATGATTGGTGTTTCCAGCTCCACCCTATATAGGGAAATGAAAAACGAAAAAAGCCCTCTTCTCGCCGTCGCAACTGTGAACTGCACCCCAATCGTTAGACACGACTAACAATTGGAGGTGCAGTTTTTTATGGCTAAATTTTCTTCAAAAGAAAAAATACAAGCAGTAAGACGATATTTAGAAGGCCCAGAAGGTGGGACAAGTATTGCTAAATCTATAGGTATAGATCAGCGTGTATTTTATCACTGGATTAGCCGATATGAATATTTCGGTGAAAAAGCTTTTGAAAAACGCTATACATCTTACTCTACGCAATTTAAACTAGACGTACTTAACTATATGATTGAAAATAGGACGTCTATCAGGGAAACAGCGGCAATTTTTAATATTCCATCTTATGAAACGGTTCGAAAATGGAAAGTAGCTTATGAAACAGAAGGATTGGATGCCCTACAACTTAAAGAAAAGAGGCATCCGTCTATGAATAATAAAAATTACAAAATAGTGAAAAAACAATCACCAGTCGAAGGCTCCATTGAAGAACTCCAAGAGGAGTTAGAAAGGTTACGTATGGAGAATGCGTATTTAAAAAAGTTGAATGCCTTAGTTCAAAACAAACAGAAGTCACAAAAAAAGACAAAGCGCAAGTAGTTTATGAATTAAGGCATCAATTTCCGGTACAATCACTTTTATTGCTTGCCAACATTCCACACGTAGCACATATTATTATTGGCTGAAAAATGCCAAACGTCCGGATCCAGACTCAGATTTGAAAGTACTAATTCAAGCTATTTATGATGAACATGAAGGACGTTATGGTTATCGTCGTATTCGTGATGAACTTACTAACCGTGGACATAAGATAAATCACAAAAAGGTACAACGCATTATGAAAGAGTTAGGATTAAAGTGTTTGATCCGTATGAAGAAATATCGCTCTTATAAAGGAACTGTTGGAAAGATTGCCCCTAATATTTTAGATCGCAATTTCAAAGCAGAAAAGCCAAACGAAAAATGGGTAACGGATATTACGGAGTTTAAATTATTTGGAGAGAAATTATATGTATCGCCAATATTGGACTTGTTTAATGGTGAAATTATCACGTATACAATTGGTTCAAGGCCAACCTACGCCCTTGTTTCTAATATGTTAGACCAAGCCTTTGAACGCTTAACAGATGAGGAGGCACTCCTTATTCATTCCGATCAAGGTTGGCACTATCAAATGAAAAAATACCGTGATTCTCTTCATAAACGTGGTATTACACAAAGTATGTCCCGGAAAGGGAACTGTTACGATAACGCAGTTATCGAAAATTTCTTTGGTATTATGAAATCTGAATTTTTATATCGAAAAGATTTTAAGAATATGGAACATTTTGAGCAAGAACTAGCAAAATATATATCCTACTATAATCTTAAGAGAATTAAGGCGAAATTAAAAGGCATGAGTCTGATACAATACCGGACCCACGTCCAAAACGCTGCCTAATTAAATAACCTGTCTAATTTATTGGGGTCACTTCACTTATTCCAAAAGTGAGGTGGAATTTTGATACGTGGATATGCCAGAGTAAGTAGTAACTAAATTTCTTTCGGTGTTACTTGCATGATATAGATTGTATGTATTTTTGATTGTGTCCAAGAGTCAGTATAATCAATATATTTTCCTGTTCATTCTCGGAGGGTTTCTTAGTAAAGAAATCCGCAAATAGAATTTAAACATAACAATGCAACGATATGCAATTTCGCATAGGTAAATAAAGGGAGTTTAAATTTACAAGAACATTTCGTTATATCACTAAAATTTTTATTAGTAGGATCAATCAACTTGATCTAAATCTTTCTTAATATAAACAAATTACTATATGTTTTTGATATAGTGTGACATAGATGTGTATATTTTTAATATCCTTTAAGTTTGATATAGTGATTTATTTCTGTGTATTTACTTCTGAATAATGTAATGTTTTAATAGATTTCGACAAGCAACGGCAAAATGTGACTTTAATTTAAAAAGGGGATATCTTTGCCCATCCCCCCGAAACGGGGGAATAACAATAAAATTAGTAACAAAACCCTTATAAATAAAGGATTTTAATTTCTTTTTAAGATAAACATGTCAAAACATATACATTTTAATTGAAATATTTCAATTAAGCATATGTTGTATTTTTGAAATGAAAAATTCTAGATTTTTAAGTATGTCATAAAGTGTATTTTTTGACATAGTGTATAAATTTAGCTAATTCCCCCTTTTCGGGGATTTGGGCAAAAACACCCATGGTGCTTTGTCATATACCATGAAACAACAGATGTAAAAGATCTTGAATCATTCTATTCTCTAATTCCTTTTTCTTTTTTTGTAAAAGAAGTGGGCACATTTTAACCATCGTAGATAAACATAGAAAAATAGAGATTGGTTTATAGTTTGATAATTAGGGATTATTAAATTATTAGAAGGGGGCATATTATGTCTATACACTCTAAATTTCGCAAATTAATTCTTGGCGCTGGGCTTGTCACTGTGTCATGTAATGGGTTACAAATTCAAGCAGAAACAAAAGAGAAAAATGTGAAGAACATATTACAAAGGGAGCCGGTAGGAATACAGAAATCTGTTGATGAGTTGGCGCACTCTTCGAAAGTACAAGAAGATGCATCTTTTACAAAACGATTGAAGTTAGCGGATTTATCGCAGAGTCCACCAGCGCCAAGTGAGAATGTAAAACAGTTAGCTGAAGAGAAAAAATATTCGATGACCGAATTAAATCAATTAAGCAACAAACAATTAACGGATCTCCTTGTGACAATTAAATGGTATCAAATTCCGGAATTATTTCAGTTTAATAGTGATAGTCTCAAGTTCTATCAAGATGATAACCGCATGCAAGTAATTATTGATAAGTTAGCAGAACAGGGACAAGCTTATACAAAAGATGATTCAAAAGGGATTGAAACGTTAGTAGAAACTCTACGTGCGGCATTTTATTTAGGTTTTTACCATGATGAATTAAGCAAACTAAATGAGCGTAGCTATCATGATAAATGTTTACCGGCTTTAAAGACAATTGCAAAGAACCCGAATTTTAAACTCGGTACACCAGAACAAAACAAAGTTATTTCATCCTATGGAATGCTGATTGGAAATGCATCAGCTGATGTTGAAGTTATTCAATATGCAGGTGAAGTTTTCAAACAATACAACGATAATCTTGCAACTTTCATTGAAGATTATACAAAAGGAAATGCTGTACATGAATTGATCAAAGGAATTGATTATGACATTCAGACGTATATGTATAGCACGGGAAAAGAAGCAAAAGATACGATGTGGTATCGAAACATCGATAGTTTTATTAATGAAATTAATAGGTTCGCGCTAATTGGTACTGTAACAGATGAAAATGGATGGTTAATTAATAACGGAATTTACTATGCTGGCCGACTAGGTAAGCTTCATAGTACACCAACAAAAGGACAGCAAGTTTTTACAGATGCAATGCGAATTTATCCATATTTAGGGGAGCAATATTTTGTTGCGGCAGAACAGATTACTACAAATTACGGAGGAGTAGATACGAACGGAAAAACAATAAATTTAGATCAAATTCGAGAAGATGGTAAAAAGAAATATTTACCGAAAACATATACGTTTGATGATGGAGCAATTGTCTTTAAAGCTGGGGATAAAGTTAGCGAAGAGAAAATTAAACGTTTATACTGGGCAGCAAAAGAAGTACGCTCTCAATTTTATCGTACAGTAGGTAGTGATAAACCACTTGAAAGTGGACATGCGGATGATGTAGCAACGATGGTCATCTATAATAGCCCCGACGAATATCAATTTAACCGTCAATTATATGGTTATGAAACGAATAATGGTGGAATTTACATTGAAGGAAGCGGAACATTCTTTACATATGAACGTACACCAGAGCAAAGTATTTATAGTTTGGAAGAATTGTTCCGCCATGAATTTACACACTATTTACAGGGAAGATATGAGGTTCCGGGATTATGGGGCCAAGGGGAAATGTATCAAAATGAACGTTTAACATGGTTTGAAGAAGGGAATGCAGAGTTCTTTGCAGGTTCAACGCGATTAGATAGTGTAGTACCACGGAAAAGTATAATTGGTGGATTATCTTATGATCCTGCAAAACGTTACACAGCAGCACAAACCTTAAATGCAAAATATGGAACGTGGGATTTCTATAACTATTCGTTTGCATTACAATCTTATATGTACAATAACCGTCCTGAAATGTTCGATAAAGTGCATGATTTAATTCGTGCAAATGATGTTGCAAATTACGACGCGTACCGTTCTACATTAAGCAAAGATAATAAATTAAATGAAGAATATCAATCTTATATGCAAATGCTTATTGATAATCGTGATAAGTACACAATTCCACAAGTATCAGATGAGTATTTAGCACAGCATGATCCGAAACCGCTTTCAGATGTTGCGTCAGATATCACCAATGAAGCAAAGTTAAAAAATGTGAAGTTAACAAAGAATAAATCACAATTCTTTAATACATTCACATTACAGGGAACGTATACAGGAAGTGCAGCAAAAGGAGAAATTGAGGACTGGAAAGTGATGAATCAAACAACGAATGATATGTTGAAACATCTCTCAGAAAAAGAGTGGAGTGGATACAAAACATTGACTGCTTATTTTGTAAATTACCGTGTTAATAATGCTGGACAATTTGAATATGATGTTGTATTCAGCGGAGTGAATACGGAAGAAGGTATGGCTGTAGAAAAAGAACCGAATAATTCATTTGATACAGCTAATCCACTATCCCTGAATACCTTATTGAGAGGTAGCCTAAGTGATCAAGATCAAGTTGATCGATTTGTAATTGATGTAAAAGAACCAAAGGATTTACAAATTACCGTTACGAATGAACAAAACCTTGGAATGAACTGGGTGTTGCATCACGAGTCAGACCTTAACAATTATGTTGCGTATGCAACAAAAAATGAAGGCAATGAATTATTTGGAAAATATTTTGCACAACCAGGGAAATATTATTTAGTTGTATATAAATACAATGATGGAACAGGGAATTATACTGTAAAAGTAGAATAAATGAAAGCGATTTCCTCAGAAGTCAAAAATTTCAATTGAAAATAAGATTTTAGTGCAAAAATGAGTTCTAGTGTAAAAAGGTAATCAAACAGATTTTAAGTGGAAGCACTATCAACCTGATATTATTTTGTTAACTGTACGTTGGTACCTACGTTACAATTTAAGCTTTCGTGATTTGGTAGAAATGATGAAGGAACGATGTTTATCCATTTCTCATACAACGATTATGCGTTGGGTTCATCAGTATGGTCCGGAATTTGACAAACCGATCCGACATTACCTCAAACAAACAAATGACTCTTGGAGCGTCGATGAAACATATATTAAAGTAAAAGGTCAATGGATATACCTGCATCTTGCTGTTGATTCAAAAGGAAAAATAATCGATTTTTTCCTAAGCAAAACAAGAAATCATAAGGCTGCAAAGCGCCTTTTCAAGAAAGCTTTGCGGTCTTTTCATTTTTCAAATCCTCGTGTTATAACAGTCGATAAGAATCCAGCTTATCCTATAGCAATTGAACAGTTAAAAAAAGAAAAAAGCATATCTAACGGTATGCGACTTAGACAACAAAAGTACTTAAATAACATAATGGGGTTTCTTGCCCATCCCCTCCAAAAGGTACATTAAGGATTGGTTCTATACAAAGAAATGTCTCTAAATTAGTCTGTCCTACTCGATTCAGAGACATTTTAGTGATTCTATTCGTAAAGATAGATACAATGAAGGGTTCTGTTGCAAAGTTTTTGAAGCTGAGCTAGACTGTAGAAAAAATGAGATGGGGAGCATAACATATGGGATATTTTAAAGGAAAACAATTCAAGAGAGACATAATTTTAGTAGCCGTCGGCTACTACAGTCGTTTTGCTTTAAGTTATCGTGATGTATCTGAAATCTTGAAAGAACGTGGCATATCGGTTCATCCTACAACCATCATACGTTGGGTTCATGAATATGGCAATTTGATTTATCAAATCTGGAAAAAGAAAAACAAAACGGCACACCCTGTTTGGCATTTAGATGAGACTTACATCAAAGTGAAAGGGGAGTGACGCTATCTTTATCGTGCAATTGATGGAGATGGACATACTTTGGATATTCAACTTCGTAGAACACATGATCATCAAGCGGCTTATATGTTTATGAAGCGACTCTTCAAAGCTTTTGGAGAACCATCGGTTCTTACGACAGACAAGGCCCCGGCTTTGCTTTGTGCATTCAAAAAATTAAAGAAAGACGATTATTATACACATACCAAACACTGTACCATCAAACATCGTAATAATCTTATTGAACAAGATCATCGGCATGTAAAACGACGCTTTGCCAAACCTTCTGGATTTCAAAGTATCCGTCATGCTTCTCGTACTATAAAAGGGATTGAAACGATTCAGGCTATATATAAACAGAGACGAAGTCTTGAATTAGACTCCGTCTTTTCGGCGTACAATGAACTACAAAAATTAGTAGCCGTTGCTTAAACCCGATCTCCACTTTATAACCCTCTCTCTATTTTTTTCAAACTTTGCAACAAAACCTTAATAACTAATAAACACCAACAAACAATTATCAAGGGTTGCTTCCTCCCTTTCGTATCCGTTACAATAGAGATAGAATACTCACAAAGAAAGGTGACTCACTCTATGAATCAACCTTTAGTCAATTTACGAGTCGATTTTGCTTTCAAGCAATTATTTGGTGTACAAGGACAAGAGGAATTACTGATTTCTTTTTTAAATGCAATCTTGCATGAATCCTTATCTACACCAATTGTGTCTCTAAAAATTGAAGACCCACATTTGCATAAAGAATATGAAGAAGATAAATTATCCATACTAGATATATTAGCTACACTTCAAGATGAAACCAAGGTGAACATGGAAATCCAGTTACGAAATACACAAGAGATAGTAAAACGTTCCCTGTATTATTGGAGTAAACTGTATACATCTAATTAGCAGGTAAAGATTTCACTCAAACAGTGCTTTTTTTTTCTGGTGTAAATCATTCTGTCGTCGTGTACACTGAGATTATTTTATGAAAGTTTTTGTGCAAAGACGAACCTAAATAAAAAATGAAAGGATACATTCTTAACTGAATGCGTGTTTATGCAGTGAGCTGAATGACAGAATGCGTTTTACTTGTTTTCGGGCAGAATTTTCCCTCTATTTTTATCTCTGTCAAGTAGACAATATAAAAAAACAGTATTGTATGAAACTGTTTGATTTCCATATTCGGTTCTGTTGCAAAGTTTTATTTACTCCATGACTTCCTCCACGATTTCCTCTACATAATCCCTTTTTAAACTCCCTAAAATCTCATGGACCGCACGTTCTCCGGTTTGTATGGCTCCACCCTTGACCATTAAAGTCTGCCGTATGTTCCCCGGCAAAGTGTAAATTACCATTGCTTCCTTCTGGTTGACCTTCTATTCCTGCAAATTTTGTCATTTGTCCTACTCTCCAATAGGAATAAGAGCCTAAACTAAATGGATTCCCCAACCAATAGTCTCGTGTCACCTTTTCATTCCACTGATTTGTCCCGCCCGGTAATACGGGTTCTATTTGTCTTAAAAATTGCCGTGCCCGCTCTTTTGGTGTACCAATATTCATACCCGCTCCAATGTTTCCCCCTGTGAAATTCTCTAAAATTCCACTTATTCCGGGTTGTGCTCGGCTCGCTTCAATTGTACTTACATAACCTGTATCCGACCATGTGGCTCCATTACTGCCAAGTGTATTCCAGTAACGATTTCGGAATTGTACATGTAGTTTTGTGGCTGTGCCCATCCCCATTTCTTGTATAGCGGTTACTTTTAATGGTTGTAGACCTGCCTGATTATACTCTACAGATGAACGTAAAATGGTAAAAGGAATGGCGATAACAACTTGATCCGCCTCTATATCAAATATGTCTTTTTTCTTTTGGAATGTGAGTGTATAACGCCCATTTTCTTTTTCTTTTATTGCAATTAAGCGTGTTTCAGTCACAATTTGATCGGCTAGTCGTTCTTGTAATCTCTTAGGAATTTGATCATTTCCTCCATGTACGTGTAACTCCTCCCCGAGTTCAATAAGCCCGAAAGAAAGTGCATAAACTAAATATAAAGCACTGGTATCGCTTGATTCCGAACTTAAAAAACTATTAAACGACACATCTAGAAATTTACCAAATCTAGATGACATTCCCCCTGGCACATAGGCCTGAATATAATCAATGATAGACATATGATCGAGTTCAAACCCTCTTTGCGTATAATGATTGTATAGGGTAGGGAAACCCGCTAATGCTGCATCCGTTTGTATTTGATGAAAAACTTGTTGGAAATCTGCCAACAGTTCAGCAAATGAATAAGGAGCGCCATTAAAATAATAGAACGGCTCTGTTCCCGGTAATTCAGCCGCAGTTAGATTATCTAATTGTAGTCCGAGTTCAGTTGCTAATTGCTGGATACTGAGTTGTCCTGGATCAATAAATTCTCCACCACGTTCCACAATTTGATCATCTGCGAAGTATCCTCGGTGTGTGTGGCATCTCCCCCCTACTCTTTCGCTCGCTTCATATATGGTTGCCCCATACCCAGCTTGTTTTAATCGATATGCACAAGTCAAACCGGCCAGTCCCCCGCCTAAAATGACAATTTTAGGCAAAGAAGAAGCCGATGGGCGATCTAGATATACAGAAGGATTTCTAACATGTGATATCATAGAAGTAGCAAGATTTTCATTTTTTTCACATATTTTTTTCTGGTGATCGGAATGCATGCTGAATCATGTCTTTTTCCTTTGTTTTGTAGATTTCAAAATAAGCCTTTTTCAAAATCTGAATGAATGTAGTTCTTCCCATCATACAACCCCTTTTATTCATTTTTTGATACCTACATATGTATACGATTGTTCGTCGTTATATAGAACCTCCCGATACATTACGTTCTCTCTAATAAATCTGTCTTTTGTTGATAAATATTTAATAGGTCGATATAACATTGATTTAATATACTAATTTAGGGATAATATGAATAATGAAAAAGTAATGGAGGGGACCAATTTCATGACTACACCAATATTAGATCAAATTCTGAATGCAATTATACAATTCTTACATCTTCCACGTTGTTAAACTTAAATAAGAACAGCCCAAAAAAGCATCTTCCTGAAGATAGAGAGATGCCTCAAGTCATTGTTTTGTTTGAAATATTTTTCAAATGATACAAAAAAGTCATCTTCACCAGCTGAAGATGACTTTTTTTGATTTTATAGACCTTGGTGTCATTTGAGTCTATGCAGTTTTCACATATGATATGACATAATTATTTACTAAGTAGAGCTTAACTCTTCCATCATTACGATTTTGCAAACCGTTCCCATGTACATTCATAAGATGAACATAATTGAAAATGTCATGAAGGTTGTTGGATTGTGAGACTATCCCAATCTTTCACAACAGCTTGGGTTGTATAAAACCAGGATCTTTCATTTGTACATAAATAGTAATATCATTTCTTTTTGTATCACCTGTCAAGACATTGTAATTGTAATGCCACGAGTTGCTCATTTTCTATTTGTTGCACTTCTATTTCCCACTGATAAAGGTTACCCATTCTTCGTTGGAGTTCTTTGACTAAGCGTTGTCTAATAATATTTTCTGAGGTTGCAAAGATTTCAATAGGACCTATTACATCACGATTTCCGTTAGGAGCGGTAAGTGTACAAATAACTTGATGTTTTTTCATACGTTTCACGTCCCCCCTTAATTAGGATTAGGCTTTTAATATATATAGATAGTGGTAAAACCAGTATTTCATAATGTTTGTACTTCTATATTGAGTTCGATTATCCTTTAAAAAGGTTTTGGTGCAAAAACTTCAGGATTTTCACAAATAATTTTGAAAATTTGCACATATGGATGCTATTCATCTAAAAATGAGTGCATTCGAAAACAACTGATACAATGGAATTCTTCCTAGAAAGTAAATGAAACATACATCAAAGTTATTAGTTTAAAAAACCTTACAACGGAAGCATTTAAAATCTACTCGTTTTGTCATCGTGAAACACGTCCTTTACTTATCGATACCTTGCACATGATGACAGTAACCTTTGCACGAGAACCCTTCAATTGATTGATTCCATACACGTCAGTTTTCACGCTATATTGGCGGTTCTTTTTTCATTTGGTATAATGAACCTAAAATAGATTACCTTTGGGAGAAGAACCTATGAATCACAAAAGAATTGATTTACGTGTAGATTTTGCATTTAAAGCGGTGTTTGGAGCACCTGGCAGTGAAATGATTTTAGCTGCTTTCTTAAATGCGCTCCTTCGTTTTCCTGAAAACCAACAAATTCAGACGCTGCAATTAGTCGATACGCATCTTAATCCTGCATATCCACAGGATAAAAAATCGATTTTAGACGTGCGAGCAAAATTGGAAGATGGCAGCAATATTAACGTGGAAATACAGTTACAAGATAAAGAAGATATGGATGCCAGAACCTTATTCTATTGGAGTAAAATGTATACAGAGCCTTTACAAGCTGGAGATGATTATGCAGAACTTTGCCGTACCATTACGATTAATCTCATCAATTATTCGTTGTTTCATGAAACCGGACAACATCATTCTGTTTTTCGGTTATATGAGGCAACCGAAAGATTTTTATTGACGGATCTCATGGAAATTCATTTTGTTGAGTTACCGAAGTTTTTAACAAAATGGCAAAATGGGGATGTTCATCCAAGTGAAGACCAGTTGGTTCGTTGGTTATTGTTAATCGAAGCGGCAGAACAGGAACATATTACATCTGTATTGGAGGCGATTGCGATGAAAGAAGATCCAATTTTACACAAGGCAATGGAAACATGGGATCGTGTAAGTCAAGATCCTGAGCTAAGAAAGGAATATGAAGCAAGACGAAAAGCATTAATGGATGAAAAAGCGGCACTTCGAAGAGCAGAAAACAAAGGACGAGAAGAAGGAATTCAACAAGGGATAGAACAAGGATTAGAACAAGGAAAAATACAATTAATTCGTGGTATGCACAAGAATGGAGTATCCGTAGAAGATATTGCCAAATTCACGAAAATTAGCGTAGAAGACATACTCCGCTTCTTACAAGGATAATGGAAGGATAGGTTCAGTTGCAAAATTTCTCAAGAGATAAACAGAGGTATGAATGTATGACTAAATAGTATGCGGATACTAGTAATTGTTGTAATTCATTGTACCTTGAATCAAAAAATATTTATAGTTGCATAATAGTTAATCACAAATTCCTCGTCTAGTTTAATGCGAAGAAACTTTGCAACTGAACCATTTTTCTTACATACGCCTGAGAGAATGGAATGCGTTCGACAACATAATTAAACAAAAGTTTGATTAAAAATAGGTGCGAAAACAGTCAAGGTAATCCACTTGACTGTTTTCTAATGTGGCTTTTGTTCTCTCTCATATACACCAGAAGTCCCCACCTTATAAAAATAGTTCATATCAACAAAAAAAGCCTAGCATATGAGGTATGCTGGGCAAGATAGAATGTATGAAAAAATATTGAACAAAAACGAAGGTATATTGATACTAGCACAGATTATTCTATATCAAAAGAAGTTGTTGAAGTTCTGTATCTCGCCTATAATTTAAATACTGAGTATTACGAAAAGAATTGTGGTGTATGGAATGGAAATTGCAATCGTAGTATTAAAATTTATTGGTGGCGTGATTCCCTTAGTGACAGATCTTTTAAAGACATTCATGTAATCTAAGGTTTTGCACGTATCTCCTCATTATTTTAACCATAGAAGAAACATAGGATATCAGCCATTCAGAATTGCTAGATCGACATCTTCTCCTTCCAAGATAGAGAGATTTTGCATCCACATCTCTTCTGTTAGGAATAAACCACCCTATAATTTCTAAACACTTATCAAGACCATTCCCTTGACAAAGCCGCGCGGCATCGCTAAGACTCTATAGGTAAAATAGCGATGCCAGAAGGAGCCGGGTTTGTCCTGGCAGAAGATCAATTGACATGCGGTCACATGTGACAAAATCTTGTTTTGTGTTTTACCAGGTACAAGTACTAGATTCTTGCGCCACGGTATAGCAAATGAAGTTTCGTTCCGTTATGCTACCGCGATTCTATATAAGATCGCACCGCATGATATAAAAATTCCTCTTGCCCCATTTCTTCAGCTTTTGCCATGGCGATGACTTGTTGTTTAAAGGCATGATCTGCATGAAACGAAAGGGATTCCATATTACTTTTTAAAAAGACGCCTTTTGTATGTGGAACAAGGGATCCCGATGTCATATGGGTATACAAATACTGTATCTCTTCTTGCCATTCCGCAGGATTAACCCGCAATAAACATGGTTTTACCTCCAAGTGTATTGTGTCTTGTTGAAGGGATACCCGCATATTTGCCACGCCAATTTTTTCATAAAACAGATTGATTAATCGATATGGCATCGCATGAAAGAGTTGTGGTTTCCGGAAGGAAAACGAGAGAATACCACGCTTGGTTATCACGGGGGTTTTCGGATACGTAGGTACGCGATATCCCTTCTCCTTATAGGCTGATAAAGAGAATACGGCTTCTTCTTCCGTCATGACTCTCCCATCCGTTCCGTTGATTTCAATGACACGTGCTTGTTTCGATGTTTCCTGATGTGTCAACAATTGAAAGAGAAAGATTTCTGTATCCTGGATTTTCATGCGGAATCTTTTGCGTTCCTTTCGATTGGCTTTGCTATCATACTGCTTTTGAAAAGCTTCGAGATCTTCTTCCCCAATTACATAGACTTGCTTCCCTCGCTTTTCGACCTGTGTCGCTGGTAGCTTTCCAGATTTAATATAAGTAAAGATAGTGGAAGGAGCGACGTTTAATAAATCAGCGGCTTCCTTTGTTGTAAATCCATCTACTTGGTCTTCGATCATTAAGGATTGGATATCTTCCAAGTAAAAGATTTTACTACCGAATTGCTTCCAATTATCTTTATATACACACGCAATTAAACCTTCTTTTTCCTTTTTCAAAACGGTCTGTACGGTAACTTCTAACATTTCCGCAGCTTCTTTTGTTGTGACAGTTGGTTTCGTAAGAAACCATACATCCTGTGACATATGTATATACCTCCTTATAATCTATGATACTCGTAAATCATACATGTATTATAACAAATCCCTACAAATACAGAAATAGAATAGATACAAATAAAATATAAATTATATTCTTAACAGAAATAAAAATCATGTGACATTCAATTTATAAGTAACAGTATTATACAATTACATTCTATTGGAAAAATAAAATAAAACTATATTATATATAATTTAAAAATACATTGATATGCAAATAAATTATAAAAAAATATAAGTATAGTTTAATACAGAAGAATGTGGGATTCTTATAGAAAGAATATGAATTATAATTTGTATAATTGATAGAAGTGAAATAAAATGATAAATACAGTTAATAAAGATAATTATATTCATAATCTTTAATAGGAGAGGTGAATTTAAAGTATGGATAATAAAAATAAAAAAGAAAACTTACCGATTATTAAAAATAAAAGTGAATACATAGATAAATATTTAGAGAATATAAGAGATATCTTTCCATTTCTGCATAACAATCGTTATGTAGATAAAGTGGAAGATAAAATGGAGATAGCTGAAAAAGAGGGAAAGAGTAAATATACGTATCTAAGTGACCTAGAAGTAATTTATCATTTCGTACATTTACAAAAAGATATGGATGAAAAGAAGAATAAAAAAGAAGATACAAAAAAGAGCTATGTGTCTGAAATCTTGTCATTTTGTCAATGTATGGTGCAGCATGCAGAAGAATTCGAATTGAATGGGGAAGAGGTACAGCAAAGTGCTTCTTTATTGAAGACATTGCAACCTTGGCATATTCGTAAATATAATTCCTGGTTGAAACAGGTACAGAAAGGTAGGAATAGGGATACATATGCAGTGGCAACACTTGCAAAGAAAACAGTGCTCATTCGTTCGTTTTTAAAACACCTTCATGTATTTGCTTATATTGAAAAACCTCTTCATGAAGAACTCCAGCGCGCAAATGTAAATGAACAGGATCGGCCAAATCGGGACCTATCCTATGATGAAGTGATGAAAATCTTAGGGTTTTATAAAGAAAGAGGTCATTTAGTAAACTATACAATTTTACTAGCTCTGGCAAGTACCGGTGCAAGAATTCAAGAATTATGCACAGTAAAAGTCAAAGATATACACTACGAAGGAAAATACTGGTTAAAAGTCACAGGCAAAGGGGATAAAGTGCGTGAACTTTTCATTTCGGAATATTTGTATCAGTGTATTTGTGAAATGAGACGAAGAAGAGGGTTCCAAACTATATTGGATCGAGGAGATGAAAGTCCTTTATTTGTAAATCAAAGAGGAAACTTTTATAATTCAAAAACGTTATCAAATCAGGTAACAGATATGATAAAAAAGACAAATTTAGATTTTCTGCAGTATCGTGAGAATCCAGTAACGGCGCATACATTCCGTCATGCTTTTGCAATTATGGCAGTAGAACAAGGAAATGCAGATTTATATCACTTAATGCAGACGCTTGGTCATGAAGATATTCAAACAACTAAGATTTACTTAGAGAAACATATGAAGCGTAAGAATAATGTAGGGACTACTTTTGCGGAACAGCTTTATTGAGAAAAAGACTGATAAAAATCTTGTTGTTTGTGTTTGTTTTACTCGAAACCTCTTCATAAACGCCAGGAGAAGCATCATGAGATTTTCGGATGGGTGAATCATATTGATAGTTAAGAAGATTAAATGTGTGTTAGAAGGTAATCTGAGCGTTCGTTTTTCTGTGAAGTAGGCTAAAAACAATCATTTACTCACACACATAGAAAGAATAGAGCCCTTCAAATAAAAACGTTTATAAAGAAAATCGTAATGTCAAAAAAGAGGAATTGGCGATTGTATAGCGAAAAGATACAGGGAGATTAATATGAAATATAGCAGTAAGAGAAGGCATATGGATACTCCTCGGGAGAATTCGTATGTTTTTTCTCTTTTTTGCTGATTGTATACAAAAAGAAGGGGCATGCGAGCACAATTCATTCTTACATAAACACGAAAACAATGTCTACGCAACAGAGAACTAGCGTAAAGTTAGCTGCCATGTCCTGCCTATCATACAAAAACGACCTGTTGTCTGGTACAGGTCGTTTTTGTATAGAAGAATAAATACTAACACGGAGAGTGTTTTTATCGTAACAGGATTTACATACAAATTCTACCTTTTTGATATTGAGAAAATCAAAAGTTTCACAAAGATGGGCATCTCTCTCCAAAAATGTATGACGATATGACATATGTGATTTCTAAAAGGAACATCTATATAACTTTTGTTGTTGCTGTTAACAGTACGAAATCCCTAATCACAGTGTTCACAAGGCTTTGTAGAGTAATGATTGTTAAAGTAAGAAAGACAACTTATATATTTTTTAGGACAAGAAGATTTACAAAATGGCCTGTTTCCGCAGGCCTTTTTTGTAAATATCATGAGACTTGTTCCTTTACTGTCAGATTAACAGATGTGTAACCAAAACACAATATAAAAAACAATATTCAGTTATTATCATAAGGTACTAAAAACACCTTGGTGAAATCGAGACGTTTGATAGAATGAAAATCATAATTCTTGAAGAATTCTTCGTATCTCTGCCACTTCTATATTTGTGAATTTCGCAATATCCTCTATTTCCATTCCATTTTTATGCATACCACGGATTAATTGCATTTTTCCTTCTTCTTTTCCTTCTTCTCGGCCTTTATTTTCTGCTCTTCGAAGTGCCGCTTTTTCATCCATTAATGCTTTTCTTCTTGCTTCATATTCTCTTCTTAGCTCATGATCTTGACTGACACGATCTCATGTTTCCATTTCCTGATGTAAAATTGGATCTTCTTTCATCGCAATCGCCTCCAATACAGGTGCAATATTTTCCTGTTCTGCCGCTTCGATTAACAATAACCAACCAACTGGTCTTCGCTTGGATGAACGGTCCCATTTTGTTAAAAACTTCGGTAGCTCAACAAAATGAATTTCCATGAGATCTGTCAATAAGAATTTTTCAGTTTCTTCATATAATCGAAAAACAGAATGGTGTTGCATCGTTTCATGAAACAAGGAATAATTGATAAGATTAATCGTAATGGTACGGCAAAGTTCTGAATAATCATCTCCAGATTGTAACGGTTCTGTATACATTTTACTCCAATAGAATAGGGTTCTGGCATCCATATCTTCTTTATCTTGCAACTGGATTTCTACGTTAATATTACTACCATCTTCCAATTTTGCTCGCACGTCTAAAATCGATTTTTTATCCTGTTTATATACGGGATTGAGATGCGTATCGACTAATTGCAGCGTCTGAATTTGTTGGTTTTCAGGAAAACGAAGGAGCGCATGTAAGAAAGCGACTAAAATCCTTTCACTACCAGGTGTTCCAAATACCGCTTTAAATGCAAAATCCACACGTAAATCAATTCGTTTATGATTCATAGGTTCTTCTCCCATAGATAATCTATTGTAGATTCATTATACCAAATGAAAAAAAGAACCGCCAATATAGTGCGAAAACGGATGGGTTCTGGTGTAAACATGGACCAGATCAAAAGGTATAGAAACTGTTCATGCCCTATACGTCAAAAAACGAATGACAGGAATGATTGACTACTCAAGTTAACCAATTAATAACTGAATTTATTTATATGCATTATCATTCCGTTCGCCCTCATTCAACATTAAATGGAATGGCTCCTTATCAGTATTCAACATCGATTGCATAATCTAATTTGTGTTCCAGTTTTTCTTGACCAGGTCAAAATGATTTACAACTTGTTCTAGAAACACTTGATTTAGCAACAAAAAAATAGAGATGTGTATGGAACCATCATCCACTCAAATCAAGAATTCCAATACACATCTCATGCTTATCATCGTACGCTTCACCAGCTAGGTGCCATCGACAGCCATTCTCGCAAAGGACACTGTCAT
>NZ_JBNGVC010000003.1:0-184192 GCF_050524305.1 Bacillus silvicola | reverse complement strand
AAGCAAAGTTCCAGTCTGATTTATTTGTACAAATGTTGGAAGACGTAAAGAAGATGTATGACGAGAAAATAGCCACTGCAGATTCTGTGAACTTAGGAGAAGCATATTTTGTCCGTCTACCAATGATTATGTCAATAGAAGACTATTTTAATACGGGAACTGTATTGGGTATAAAAGGAACAAAAGTATATCAAAAACCACATATAGCTGGACAAAAAAATGGAGTTGCTTTTACGCCGAACAAAACAGTAGGTTTAAATGCGAAATCTCCGGTCAAAAAGGAAGCATGGAATTTTCTTAAGTTTTTAATGTCTGATGAGGTCCAAAGTAAAGGGAATGCATTTCCAATTAATAGAGCTGTGTATGAACAACAAATCAAAACACTGAAGGAAAAAGGAGAACTTGAGGGTCCAGCTGGTTCTATTAACGTTACCGAGAGTGATATACAGGAATTAGAGAAAATGGTTGCTGAAATAAGCGTCCAGGGCCCACAGAATACTAAAATTGAATCCATTATTGCTGAGGAGTCCAAGTCTTACTTTAGTGGTCAAAAATCAGCTAAGGATGTAGCGGCATTGATTCAAAACCGAGTGACGACATATATAAACGAATAAGCTGTATATATTTCACGTCACGTAGTAGCAATTAATAAAAATAATTAATAAAGGGTGATTAGAATTGAAGAGGAATAAAATGATTCTGATGTTAGGTAGCGCTATACTACTAACTGGTATGGTTGCATGTAGTAACAAAGGTGATGAGAATTCGGTGAAATCTGTTGCTCAAAATACGAGTGCAGAGAAAAAAGAATCATCTGTTGAACTTTCAAAAGAAGATCAAGATAAGAGTGCAGAGAAAAAAGAATCATCTGTTGAACTTTCAAAAGAAGATCAAGATAAGAGTGCAGAGAAAAAAGAATCATCTGTTGAACTTTCAAAAGAAGATCAAGATAAGAGTGCAGAGAACAAGGAATCATCAGTTGAGGAAACCAAACTCTCTATAGAAGATACACTTTCAAAAGAAGATCAAGAAATTGTTGAAGGATTGTTTAACTCGGTCCCTAAACTAAAAACTTTCTTTCAATTAGAAGAAAAATACTCAAAGTCATTAACAGTGAAAGTTATAAAGCCAAATTCAACAAATAAAAATGAGGAAGGATACTATGATGTGACGTTTGAAGGAACTATGTTAGAACAATGGAAGTTTTATGTGAATCCAGATAGTAAAGAGGTTTTATTTAAAGAACTGTCTACTGGAAGAAGTAAGGATTATACTCTTGAAGAGTTCAACACTTATGTAAAGGAAATTGATGAAAAGAAAATTGATGATTTCCACAAAATGTTAGAGATGAAGTACGGAAATCCTAAAACTCAATAAACTATGGCATATATGGTGACAACAAGGATATTGTTTCATAGAAACTCATGACAAATAAGAGAAACTGCACAAAATTGAACGACAGTTTCTCTTATTCTACTTCTTGAGCCTAAGGAACCTTTTCGATTTCCTATATCTGTCTCATAGCTTGAAATATATACTGGCTCTTAAAAATCTAACCGATAGAGTTTCTCAAGTAATATTGTACGTTTGAGGTTCAACATGTATACAAAAATTTGGAGGTTATAGCTTTAAAAATTCAGAGAAAACAAAAATGATAAAAATATATATAGTTTTTGTATTAGAGGAGGTAAAAACATGACAGAGGTAGTATTAAAAAATATTTATAAAATATATGATAATAATATAATGGCCGTGAATGACTTTAACCTTCATATTCAAGATAAAGAATTTATAGTGTTTGTTGGTCCTTCTGGATGTGGTAAGTCAACTACTTTACGTATGATTGCTGGATTAGAGGACATTTCACAAGGAGATTTATACATTGACGAAAAATATGTGAATGATTTATCACCAAAGGATCGTGACATCGCAATGGTTTTCCAAAATTATGCTCTCTATCCACATATGACCGTGTATGATAATATGGCATTTGGTTTGAAAATTCGTAAGTTACCAAAAGATGAAATTGAGCGTCGTGTTCACAACGCAGCAAAAATTCTTGGATTAGAAGAACTTTTAAAACGGAAACCAAACGCGTTATCTGGCGGTCAGAGACAACGTGTTGCTTTAGGACGTGCGATTGTACGTGATGCAAGAGTATTTTTAATGGATGAACCACTATCAAATCTCGATGCAAAGCTACGTGTTACCATGCGCTCTGAAATTTCAAAACTGCATCATCGCTTACAAACAACCACGATTTATGTTACGCATGACCAAACAGAGGCAATGACAATGGCAACGCGCCTTGTGGTTATGAAAGACGGACGGATACAACAAGTTGGTACGCCAAAAGAAGTATATGAATATCCTGAAAACGTATTTGTTGGTAGTTTTATTGGTTCACCAGCCATGAA
Source organism: Bacillus silvicola (assembly GCF_050524305.1). Lineage (NCBI taxonomy): Bacteria > Bacillati > Bacillota > Bacilli > Caryophanales > Bacillaceae > Bacillus > Bacillus silvicola. The sequence goes on along the minus strand of NZ_JBNGVC010000003.1, from coordinate 181,775 downwards.
TTTCTTTACAGGGAAAGTGGAAAATGGAAAATTTATTTTAGGCCATATCAAACTAAGTATTCCAGAAAGAGGATTAGAAGCACTACGTGAAAAAGGTTATGAAAATAAAAACATAATTCTTGGTATTCGCCCAGAACATATAAATGATAGTCCAAGTATGTTAAAAACATTGCCTGATAATATTATAAATATAAAAATTGAAGTGGCAGAATTACTTGGAGCCGAATCAATGATTTATGCTACGTTACAGAATCAATCCTTTATTGCACGTTTGGATACACGTAATGATTATCAAACAGGCGAAGCTATGCAACTTGTATTTAATATGAACAAAGTACATTTCTTTGATGCTGAAACAAAACTACGTATTAAATAAAATAGTATTTTTTCGTACCAGAATCCACTATATCACTTCGGAAATTTTGTGCATTTAGACATAAATAAACCAATTCTCTTTATATTTAGGAGAAGGTAAAGAAATTATCAAAATAAATTTAAAAAAGTGTAGAACCTCATTTCTACACTTTTTTCTGTAAATAGAAATAAAACAATACACCATCAACTGTATTATATACACCATACTCCGCCCCATGAAGTTCTAAAATGTTTTTTGAAATGGCAAGCCCAAGCCCCGTTCCACCTTGTGAGCGTTGACGAGCTGTATCAACTCGGTAAAAACGATCCCAAATTTTATCTAATTGATCTTCTTCGATATGGGCACCTTTATTTTCGATACAAACTTTTATGCGACTTGGCTCATCTATTGTAGAAATAATAATGTCCTCTTTTTCTGGCGTATAACGAATAGCATTCGTGATAAAGTTGGTGATTACTTGTTCCATACGATTTTGATTTCCAATGACCTTAATTGCAGAAAGATGTGTGTGAACATGTAATTGCTTTTTTGTTATTTTCAAAGATAATTGTTCACATATATGCTGAATGACCTTGTCAATATAAAAAACATCCATCTGCATTTTATACGTACCAGATTCAAATTTTGCTAACTCAAGCATATCCACAATCAACATATCCATCTTATCTACTTCTTTTTCCATTGCCTTAAAGTAATACTCTTTCTTATGACTCGCAACACCATCTTTTAAAATAGAAATACAACTTTTCATAATACTTAGAGGTGTCTTTAACTCATGTGATACTCCTGAAATAAATTCTTTTCTTGTATGTTCTAATTGCTTTTCTTTCTCTATGTCTCGGTGTAATTTCTCAATATGTGAATGTAATGTATTTGAAAGTACATTAATATTTTGAGATAAATCACCAATTTCATCTTTTGTCACGACTGGAACCCTTTCCGTGAAATCTAAGTTTGCAATTTTCTTGGTTGTCTTGTTTATTTGTAATAAGGGCCGTGCAATCTTTTTTGAATAGTAAAAAGAAGCTAGAAAAATAAGAAGCAACACAAACATAATAATATAGACATAATACTCTTTTATCATTTGTACAGCTTCATCAACTGGCTGCAATGAAGTCATTGAAAAAATATATGTTATTGTACCGCTCTTATCCTTTATCGGCTTTATTATGAGCTTATATTTTATATCATTCTGCTCATAATTGATTTCTTGTAATGAATTATAGTTAATATTTTGTTCATTTAGTAATAAGTCTGCCTGAAACTCTTGTATTCTTTCCATGAATAAGTTGTTTGAATAAACAAAATTCGATTGTTCATTCCCACCCGTAAGTTGAACTTTTGTAATTTCCCCTTCTAGATATTTTTGAGGTACTTGTTCATCAAGTTCTTTTTTATGTTCAAATTTATGTTTTTCAAAGTACTCTTTAGAACTATATTTACTTTTAAGTTTTTCTCCAAGTTCATTTATTTTTTTATCTAATGTCGTATTTACCAAATTTGGAGTTGCTGTTTTAAAGAATACAGAATAAGGAATGAACGTAGCATTTTTTTTATACCCGCCAAAGTAACTGTTTCTCCTACAGGGAATGTTTCATTTGAAATATTCCTCGAATGATCGTTCGCAACCTTAAAATTATACAGTGGTATGGTAATTGTAGCATTTGCGAATTGAGTTTCTTTATTTTTAGACTGATCTAATTTTACTTCTATATAAAAATCATTTACATGCTTTAAATTCCCATTACTATCTAATGTTGTAATCCATGTATTATGTTCTCGATAGAAATCTTGTTCTAACTTTTGAATGGCTTGTGAATTTCCGCCGCTATTTAAATAATTTGTTTCAAAAGATTTCATGTTTGTTTTGGTATCATTCACTTTTTTATTGGCATAAAATTGCTTGAAGAATATGGTTTGTCCAACAAAAATGGTTGCTAAGATCGACATACACAACACTGTGGTTAACATAAATAATTTTAATACAATACCTGTTTTCATACTTTATCCTCCAATTTACAACTGGCTCGAACGATGGCTATAACACTCTTAGATTTACCCGCAAAGTATTATACATTCATCGACAAATAAATTCATAGACCCATTTTTTGTAATTAATTGTATGCCCATAATGCATATACTTTGATTTAGTATTAGGTATGTAATACTTCAAATTCCGTATGAGTAAAGTTAATGTCTTTTCCTTCTATTATGGCTATAGATAATAGGAGGTGTACATGAATACCTATACAAGATAATATATAATTGAATAATTTTTTTAAACAATCCGACTATGGAATAGTTGTTTCGTACTTGCTAGTAAAAATAGAGGTAATATAAGGTTTTGTTGCATCCCTAACTAATACCGAGTAACGTATTAGCTTCGTCAAAGCGAGCTGTCAATATAATGATAGGAATATTTGAAATATTACAGATTCATTGGTAAACAGATCAACTGTCTGTTTCTGGTAACATGATAGTAAAAATAACTAAATGAACTTCGTTTTCTTCATATAAGGACAATGCTTCTTTTTCATCTATCGCTTCTAATACTTCATAACTTGAATTTAGTTAAAATGACTAGCGAGCACAAAAGCCAAATCGTTCTTGATAAACAAGAGCGATTTGGCTTTTGTGTTTAAATTATAAAAAATTCTTAAAGAAATATACTTTGCTTTTAACAATCGGTTTATTTTTGAACTTCTTTAATTTTAATATTTGCTTGCTTATAAAAGGATAATTTCTTCTGGTTATACTCATTCGTGTATTTATTAAACCTATCCTTATTTGAAAGAATTTGTTCATAAGACTGATTGACCATTTTTACTTTCTCATTAATTGATTTTAGTTTTTCATCTTTTGCTTGTAGCATTTTGTACAGTTCTTCTTCTAATTGTAATGATTTTTTATAGCTATCATACAATTTTTTGAAAGAATCAGCGCGATTTCTATACATATCTTGAACTTCTTCTGCCTGTTCTTGTAACCTCTTATCTGCTAATTTCTTTATATAGTTATCAACAGACTTCACTTCTTTTTGTGCATTGTCTAAGGCGGTTTTTTCTTTCTCTAATATTTTTTCACGGTCATGTATATTTGTTATAGCTTGATCTAACTTTTCTTTCACTACTTGATTATTTTCTTTTCCTTCAATTGTAATTTTCGTATATAACTCTTGTCCGTTCTTTTCTAATTCCGCTAATTTTTTTGTAGCTTCAAACATTGTCTTTTCTTGTTTTGCAGCACTTTCAAATGCTACATACAAATTTGCTTCTGGTTTTTGTCCTAAACAGCCTGACAACAAGGTTACAGATAGGGCTGTCATAAGTGCTAGTTTTCTATATATCAACTGCAATTCCTCCTACTTAGATACGATCATCTTTCCAAAAATTTAATGGGAAATGAGAGGCTTCATCATACACTTCAAATTCATAACCTTTATTACGAAGGTCATCAATAATTCTTTGTAATGCCTGCACTGTCTGTGATTTTTCATGCATTAAAATTACTTCGCGATTTTCACTAACCTGAGAAATCGTTTTTTGAACAACAGCATCTGGATTTCCTGGAAATTTCCAATCTAAAGAATCTATTGTCCAATCCCACTCTTTCATGCCGACATTTACCATTTTATCTCGTAATGCCTGTGTAAGCCCGGGCATACTTCCATATGGACAACGAACAAGATTTGGATGAATTCCAGTTACTTCTTTCATGATATTTTGCGCTTGTTGCATTTCTTCCACAAATTCGCCTTGGGTATACAGCTTTTTAAAACTGTGTGTCATACTGTGAACACCTGGATAATGCCCTTCATTTACTAAGCGTTTTACACTTTCTTTATGAGCTGGGATATTTCCGCCAATCATAAAGAAAGTTCCTTTTATATTATTACTCTTTAAAATATCTAAGATTTCTTTTTGAAATTGACTTGGTCCATCATCAAATGTTAAATATGCTACTTTACGAACCTGACCATTATATTTATCTGGTGCTGTTTTTCTTATTTCTACTTTTATTTGCTCACTTGCCAGTTGAACAGCATTTTCTTGGTTCATTACCCCTTTTGCAGGTGATGTAAAGAATTGAAACATAAATATCCCTAGTGTGATACAAGCGACTATTGATATAATCACCGTTATTTTTAATCCTTTTGTAAACATTCTTGTATGTCCTTTCTAGTAACCTTTAGTTATATATTTTTTACTGAATAAATTTATTCAGTAAAATTGGAATTTGTAATTATATACTGAATTTTATTTTTGGTTTAATAGTCTAATTTAACTAGACTACTATTTTTTAAAGTATTCTATAACACCATTAACAATTCCAGAGGCTACATCTGCTTGGAATTGTTGTGAATTCATTCGTTGCTCATCTTCTGGATTTGTAATATAACCTAGCTCAAGTAAAATGGATGGTTTTTGATTTTCACGTAATACATAGTAATCACCAGATTTTACACCTCTGTTTTTTGCCTGTATCTGTTTGAATAAATGTTCATGTATTGTTTTCGCTAATGCTTGTTCCTTTACTCCCTTGTAATAGTAGGTCGTTACTCCTTTTACATCATTAGTTGTGAAACCATCATAATGAATACTAAGAAAGAGATCTGCTGATTTATTTTGATTAATAGCTACGCGATTTTTTAATGATACAAACGTATCATCTTCACGCGTTAAAATTACAGTCATTCCTTTTTCCTCAAGTTTTTTTTGAATGTTTTTAGCCGTTTTGAGAGTTATATCTTTTTCTCTAGTTCCATTTGGTCCAATAGATCCAGGATCATTTCCTCCATGTCCTGGATCTATTACTATAACTTTTTTCGATACTGTATCTTCATACATTGTTCCTTTGACTTTTGGACTCAATAAAAAATAAACTGATGTAATACCTATAAAAATCAGTATAGGAAATATAATCATTTTTTTGTTCATAAAAAAATCCCCCTCTGGTAAGGGCTCAGCCGAGAAATATACTACCTCGATCGAACCATTGGTTTAACTTGATTCTGTTAATATATTTACAATTAATAGACTTTGTTAAAGCAAAAATAATATTGTGAGTTTTATAAAACTCCTAAAAATGTAAATGTATCCGGTAAATTGATAAAATTCTTTTTCCTTAATCGTCTATAAATTTTTTAATACCTTCTAAATATACTTATATAATAAAAGATACATGTAAAGATTAAATGCAGATAACATGCATTTTTTTAAAGGCTGTTATCTATAAAAGGGGGAACAATAGATATCCATCAATTTAAGAGTTTTATAATGCCTCCAAAACAAAAAAATGTACATTTTCACCTGAAGATGTACATTTTTTTGTTTTGGAATATTGGGGTTCAGCCGAGATACGTATAAAAATGAATCATAGACTGGCTTTCATTTTCATTATGTGATTCATTTATCTTTTATACAGGGGTATTCTCTTCTATTGGTTGTGGAATGTTTTGTAAATCAATCACATGATTGCCAAAACGTTTTAGATGTTCCGTTATATACGGGCTTAACATTACCCGATCTTCTCGTGAGAATCGATAAGGTTCTGTTGCAAAGTTTAAAAATCGTTCGAATTTATGAATATTTATTCCACATTAGTGCATGTTATTAGTATTTTTCAGGGCATCAAAACTTTGCAACAGAACCCTCTATTAATCCAATAAATCAAACATATCTAATAAGAAGAAAACTGTTATCATTGCAATGATGTATATAAAAATTTTAGAAATAAAATGAATCTTAATACCTAATTTATCTGGAAGAAACAATATTAACAAACTTAAAAGTGTACGACCTATAGCTAAATGTACTTGTGACAAAAGATTATTATTCATTTTTAGTTCTACATATTTTTTAGTGTAATCGAATAAAGTGTTATATATTATTATTATAATAAAATAAATAACAAATACTTTTAAATTTTTCCATGTATTCTTTTTCAAATTATAAACCTTCCTCTAATCCTTCAATTTATATGTCAAATCAAACACATTATTATAGGTATATAAATGATTGGATTGTAAAATAATTAGCAGCAACAGAACCAGTTATTAGTTAGAAAGTTTACGAACAAAGACTATCTGATTTCAGATGAAAGACCCCAGTAACAGAAGTGCCCATTATGTTAATCGGTTTTTTCCTAGATATTCTTTTAAATCTTTTATTAATTGTCTCACTTCCTTGGGATGTACTTTGATTTTCCCATTTGCCAATGAAATATTATGTCTCGATATTTTTCCAGTTATGGCACAAGCTCCTCTATACCGTTGTAGAATAAGCATTGCATCTATTACAATAAATTCTATAGGGGCTGTTTCTTCTTTCATGCCAATAATGTTCCTTAGTTTGGGGATACCTATACGTCCTTTCTTGTCTGCATGTAGAATAATGCCTGTGAACTTCATAGATTCCTCCTGTTTTATGGTTCTGTTGCAAAGTTTGAAAAAGGTATGTATAGGCCGATACATTAGGGATAGAAATTAAGCAATCATCATTAATTGTTGTAATTCCTGGTATGCCGAGAAGACGAAGTCTGGAATCAGGCTCCATCTTTTCAACGTACAAAGACTTACAAATATTAGTAGCAGTTGCTTAAATCCTACCTCTAATCTAAAATATTCCCTATATTTTGTTCAACTTTGCAACAGATCCAGCCAAATACCATATTTTAAAATACTTCTTTTATGGATTTTGTATGCTGATATTGGTGGAAAACTTCTTCTATTGATGAAAATGCAGTTTCTTTTGGAATGATGAACTTTAGTTTTTGAGCATTTTGTAACGTAAATAAAATTGTTCCATTGTCATTAAAAACTGTATGGAAAGTTCCTTGTTTATTTAATAGTATCTCTTTAATTATTTTTGTTGTAATTGAAAAATTATTCTTAATTTGTAATAGTTCATGTACATCCCCAGTATGGATTTTTACATCTATTTCAGTTTCTAAGTTTAATTGTTTTTTTTCAATTTTTCTGAACCAAAACAATAACAATAACTCTAGAATACCAGGTAACTGTTTTTTATAAGCATGTCGACTATGAAACTGTCCACCAATTTTTATAAAATATATACAGTCGTCTGTAACAAAAACCTTATAGTAAATGTCTCCCTTAAGCATTCTAGGTTTTAAAAGATAAAAGCTGTTAATCATAACTTCCCACACCTTTATTTAAATTTACCAACTCCCTATAATAGGTGATTTGGTTCTGTTGCAAAGTTTTAATGCCCTAAAAAATACGAATTAACATGTAATAATCTAGAATAAATGTTCAATAATATATGATAAATTGTATGTTAAATTCATAAATCTGAATGGTTTTTAAACTTTGCACCAGAACCAATCTGGATCTATTGATAAGAATACAACGTGATCAGGATTGTAGTAACGTGTTATCAGGTAATACATCCCGATTTCTTTATGGTACATGTATCCTGAATATCCAAATGGATTGTCTGTCGCAATCTCTTTCGCGTCACTCTTTAAAACGTTATCCCATGCACCAGAACCCCTTGCAGGTTATGTCCTTAAATACATAAAAAGACCTGTATACAATACAAATCTTTTTTTCTTTGAACCTACTTTTTCCTATAATACGAAGATTCCACACACTCTGCTAAGCGCTCGATTTCCTGCATATATAAACCTCGTGACATCCATCCTGTTAACTTATATATAATATTATAAAAGAGATTTCTAGGTTCATAATCGACGATAACTGTAAGTAATGTACCGCCCTCAACTTCTTCTAACATATAGGTTGAAAACGAATAACCTTGTTTCATCTCGCCACCAACTGAAACAATATAAGGTGCATCGTGTTCTAATAATTCCACTTCATGTTCATATATTTTCTTTCCAATTTTTTGCACAGTTACATACCTATCCCCTATACGAGGATTTGTTTTATCTACATTTGACGGGTAACGGTTTTCGACTATTAATGTACTCCATTCTTTTATTTTTTCATCGCTATCCACATAATCAAATACCAAGTCAATCGGTGCGTAAATTACTATTTCTAAGGAAAAACTCATCCAACTTCTCCTCTCAAATACCCTACTCATGCCTATTTAGGTAGCAACTAAATCATTTTTGTCCTATTTGCACCAGAATCTCTTATTATGTAGTTATACAACCATATTATATATAACATAGCTTACTTTTAAGTCACGTACCCATGCGTATGTTAGTTGTAGGGTGTGAAATAAAACAGAGGAAAGGAAGATAATTTGGATGAGGTTCTATCAATCTAGTGATATATAAAGGGCATTTATATAGAACTCACAACTATTTCTTTTGTAAAACGAAAAGGAGTTTTGTATCACTTGTATTGGTATGGTAACCACATAGTATGAAACAACCGTATATTCACTTTCCTTAAGATTTTGGGGAAACTTAGTGAAAAAGTGTACGGATGTTGACACGTTACAATCCATTTTATCTTCCATTTCCTTTATTCTGTTTCATTAAAAAATAGGAGCATCTGTTCACTCCTACTAAATAAACTAAGGAATGAAAATAAAAAAAACAAGATAGAATTTACATTTGGAAACATTTACATTTGTAATTATGAAAATTTTTCTACAATTTTCTACAAATTATTTACAAACCATTTCAATATCCCTTATATTAAAGGTGACTATATACAAATACTACACAATGTGTACAAATTACTTGATAAAACATACACGTAGCGAAGGATTAAAAAGGATTATATTTACTTCTCTTTTAAAGAATAAAAAAGAAGGTAGTGCTCACGAATTCTAACTTTATCAGAAATCTTATACAAGTTATCATTTTCAATACTTATAAATAGGAAGAAACTCGTTTCAAATTAAAATACATCTTCAAAATAAAGGCTCTGTTACAAAGTTTTATAAGTCGGGATAAATACTCGAATAAATAAGGATTGATAATCTCAGATGAGGGAGTTTAAAGGAAAATAATTAAAGAGTGTAGTGTTATTTATATTGTACAATTAATAAAGATTAGTACACGTTAGATATTCAACTTCGAGATGCACGCTTTGCTGTACAATCACACATTTAAATAATTTTATCATTTTAGCCAAGAAGACTCCTTCCTCAAGGAACGCGAAGCGAGTAGGTGGGAGATGAATTGATTTCGGACAAGGGATGGCAGGAAGCCATCTTAATTGTTCGACATACATAAATTGTTACTTCACTACCTAACGAATATATGTTCGTTGTATAATAGATACATACCGAAATGGAGGTGAAATGAATGATGATTAATAAAGCATATAAATTTCATATCTATCCAAATAAAGCACAAGCAACCCTAATCAATAAAACGATTGGTTGTTCGCGTTTTGTATTCAATCACTTTCTATCTCTATGGGATAACGCATACAAAGGGACAGGGAAAGGTTTGACATATGGTACATGCTCTGGCAAACTTCCTGCCAGGAAGAAAAAGTTTGTTTGGCTAAAAGAAGTAGATAGTATTGCGATTCAGTCGTCGGTTCGCAACCTTGCGGATGCGTATACACGCTTTTTCAAAAAACAAACAGTGTCCCGCGTTTTAAATCTAAGAAAAACAACGTACAATCTTACACCACAAAACAAACAAATGAAAACATTGCCGTTGTAGGAAACTAAATGAAATTGCCAAAACTAGGTCTTGTTCGATTTGCCAAAAGTCGTGAAGTAAAGGGACGTATTTTAAATGCTACGGTTAGACAGAATTCTTCTGGCAGATACTTTGTGTCATTGTTAGTTGAAACAGAAGTGCAAGAACTTCCGAAAACAAATTCTTACATTGGAATGGATGTGGGACTAAAAGATTTCGCCATTTTGTCAGATGGAACACCCTATGAAAATCCGAAGTTTTTTCGATCGTTAGAAGAGAAGTTGGCAAAAGCGCAGCGTGTTCTTTCTAGAAGAATGAAAGGATCTTCTTGCTGGAATAAACAACGAGTAAAAGTAGCTAGAATTCATGAATACATGACGAATGCTAGAAAAGATTACTTGGACAAAGTCTCAACTGAAATCATCAAAAACCACTATGTTATTGGTATAGAGGATTTGCAAGTATCTAATATGTTAAAGAATCATAAGTTAGCAAAAGCGATTAGTGAGGTATCATGGTCACAGTTTCGAACCATGTTGGAATATAAAGCAAAATGGTATGGCAAACAAGTCATTGTCGTATCAAAAACATTTGCTTCCAGCCAATTATGTTCTTATTGTGGATATCAAAACAAAGACGTTAAAAATCTGAACCTACGTAAATGGGACTGCCCTTCTTGTCGTACACACCATGATAGGGATATTAACGCAAGTATCAATCTAAAGAATGAAGCGATAAGGCTTCTAACCGCAAGGACTGTGGAGCTAGCCTAATAAATTAGAGTTCGATAGAACTCTTTACTTAGGAATCCCCCACTTCTAAACGAAGTGAAAGTGGGGGTAGTTCAAAGAACAGGACCATTGGCATTGAAGCCATTCGCTCTATATATAAACAAAACCGAAATCTAAATTCAGATTTCGGTTTTTCGATGTACGATGAAATTGATTTATATTGGATACAAACGAAATTTATATGCTTTATTATGTTTTGTAATAACATTTCACCTTACTTTTCACATTGATTTTCAATATACTTCTTAACCAAAACATCTTTTTTCAAAGTTTCTTTTTTACTTGTGGAAAATCTCTTTTGATGAGTCGAGAACTTGCACTTTTATAAGCATTAATGAATTTTTTCATTTCTGTATTAGGGGGTTCCTTGAATAAAATATGAACATGGTCTACATCGTGATTCCATTCAACTAATGTGATGTTATAGTTTTAAGATAGTCGAACAAAGATGTCTTTTGTATAGTATGACATATCATCATCAAAAACATTTTTTCTGTATTTCACAACCAACAAAAGGTGATAATACAACAAGAACACTGGATGGTTATTGCTATCTAATTTCATTTATATACCAATCATTATACTTTATAAGACTGATCATATGAGGGGCAAAATAAAAAGAAAAACTATTTTGCTACGCCAAACCGGAATTCATTACCTATCTACCGTAGTGCTACAACTTGCACAGGCTTTAGAAGAAAAAATTCGGAAAATTCGGTGAAGTTTAAAGGGAATACTTACCTATTTATTTTTCTTTATTTTCTAAAAAATAATGCTATAATGAAAAAAACTAATTTTCGACATTTTTCGTCAAAAAAGTACAAAGGAGAGTTCTCAATGAAAAAATCATTAACCTTTAAGGAAACAGTACCTATTGGATTTATGCTTTTTGCAATATTTTTTGGCGCAGGTAATATGATATTCCCTCCACTATTAGGATATTCATCTGGAACAAATGTATGGATATCTATTTTAGGATTTCTAGTGAGCGGTATCGGTCTCCCCCTATTAGCTATCGCTGCTATTTCCCTTTTTGGTGGAAATGTTGGTACTCTTGCTAGCAGGATTCACCCAACATGTGGCGTTATTATCCCCCTTATCATTTATTTAGCAATCGGCCCTTTTTTCGCTATTCCTCGTACAGGAACTGTTTCATATGAAATGGCGATTGCCCCTTTCTTAAGTGCAACAATGCAAGATAACTGGTATATATTACTCCTATATACATTTGTTTATTTTAGCATTACATTTTATTTATCTTTAAATCCATCTAAATTAGTAGATAGAATTGGGAAATATTTAACTCCTCTATTATTGAGTATGATTGGTATTATTATTATTAAAGCAATTTCTTCACCGATTGGTTCAGTTTCCAACCCCACTGATTTATATCAGAAGGCTCCTTTTTTTAAAGGGTTTACTGAAGGATTTTTAACAATGGATGCTCTTGCAGCTCTCGTATTTGGAGTTATCGTGATTAACGCAATAAAAGAAAAAGGCGTTACAAATGAAAAAGCAATTGCTAAATCTACTATAATGGCGGGAATTATTGCTGCAATTGGACTAGCCGCCATATATATATCCCTTGCTTATATTGGAGCTACTTCTCAATCATTTGGCACATTTGAAAATGGAAGTGAGCTATTAACAAATGTAGTCCAGTACCTATTTGGTCAATATGGTCTTTTATTATTGGGAATTACAATGTTATTTGCTTGTTTAACTACATCTATAGGACTTGTATCAGCATGTGGTAGGTTTTTTACGACAATATTCCCGAAAATTCCTTATAATAAAATTATTTTAATCATTTGCTTATTTAGCTTCGGAGTATCAAATCTTGGTTTGTCAATGTTAATTAAAATTTCCTTACCAGTTCTAATCATTATCTATCCAGTAGCAATTGTGCTAATTATACTCGCTTTTTTTGATCGCTTTATACAAGGAAAGCAAGCTGTCTATGTTGGGGCAGTTTTAGGAGCGTTACTGGTTAGTTTAATACAAGGATTAGAAACAGCGGGGCTTGCTAGTGACTCTTTACTTACTTATATGAAATATATTCCATTATATAAAGAGGGAATGGGATGGGTTTTACCTAGTTTGCTTGGTAGTCTGATTGGTCTGATGATTTCAGGAAGAACTAAAGAATGTTTTACCACGCCAAATCAATATTCAAAATAGTATCTCACTTAGCTTATTTTAGTAACAAAATTATAATGATTTTTATAAAGTTCAAAGTGGGACATGAGTAGTAACTGGATACTACTAAAATAATTTTTTGTATTACATGTCCCTTCTTATTAGTTTCGTCATAATGAATACACACTTTTCAGATAAATATTGATTCATTAAAATTAGGAGGGGAAATCATATGGATTTCATCCAAGATATTATCACTCACATTCACAAATTTATTGGAATAGCAAATGAATATTTATGGAGTTATATTCTAATTGCTCTTTTAATTGGGGCTGGGTGCTATTTTACAATCCGGACAAAGTTTTTCCAAATTCGTTACATTGGTGAAATGATTCGCTTACTTGGCGATGGCGCAAGTTCTTCAACCCGTAAAGCACAAAGAGAAAAGGATGGTATTTCTTCTTTTCAAGCGTTTTGCATGAGTACAGCTTCTCGTGTTGGTACTGGAAACTTAGCGGGTGTCGCAATTGCAATTTCCGCTGGTGGACCTGGTGCAATTTTCTGGATGTGGCTTATCGCAATAATTGGAGGTGCCTCCGCATTTGTTGAGAGTACACTTGCTCAAATATACAAAGTAAAAGATGGGAATGCGTTTCGAGGTGGTCCAGCTTACTATATGGAAAAAGGATTAAATAAACGCTGGATGGGAGTTGTTTTTTCAGTTTTAATTACAGTTTGCTTTGGGCTAATATTTAATGCTGTTCAAGCTAATACAGTTACATCAGCATTTGAAAACGCATTCAATTTAAAGCCGGAAATTGTCGGATTTATATTAATGGGTTTAATAACACTGATAATTTTCGGGGGCGTAAAACGGATTGCACGTGTTGCAGAAATGATTGTACCATTCATGGCAATTATCTATGTTGCTGTTGCGATGTATGTAATCATTACAAATATTACACAAGTTCCTATTTTATTCAAAGAAATTATGTTGCATGCTTTTGGTTTTAAGGAAGTTGTAAGTGGTGGTCTTGGTGCAGCGATTCTTCTAGGGATAAAACGTGGTTTATTTTCAAATGAAGCTGGTATGGGAAGTGCACCGAATGCAGCTGCGACTGCCAATGTTACACATCCTGTTAAACAAGGGTTTATCCAAACACTTGGTGTTTTTACGGATACATTACTAATTTGTAGTTGTACTGCATTTATGATTCTTCTTTCTGATATGCACACTGATACAAACCTAAGTGGAATTCAATTAACACAAGAAGCATTAAAAACTCATATTGGTCCATGGGCACCTATTTTTGTAGCAGTAGCAATATTTCTATTTGCCTTTAGTTCCCTCGTTGGAAATTATTATTATGGTGAAACAAATATTGAATTTCTAAGTGGAAGTAAGACATTGTTAACGATATATCGTATTTCGGTAATTGGTATGGTAATGCTAGGCTCTATAGCAACGATGCAAATTGTATGGGACATGGCAGATTTATTTATGGGGATTATGGCAATTTTTAATCTAATCGCAATTCTTTTCCTTGGAAAATATGCTTTCTTAGCTCTTAAAGATTATTTAAAACAAAAGAAAGCGGGGCAGGATCCAATTTTCTATGCAACTAATATTCCGGAGTTAAAAAATACAGAATGCTGGGACAGTAAGAATGCTAAAGAGAGAATTGGATAACAAAAATTTTTACTAGAAATAAAAGTGAAATAAATAGATAGGACAAACATCTCTTTATTGGATGTATTTAATAATACAGAAAGAAGTGTATCAGTTATGCATGACCGCCAAATAGATAGATTAGAAACATTGTTAGCACAGGTTCGACCTTATACGAAGAAAGGGGGAGTGGCTACTTATATTCCAGAACTGGGCAATGCAAATCCATCTAATTTAGGAATTGCAATTTATTATAAAGATACAGGTTATATCCATGCCGGTAACTCTGAAATACTCTTTACCCTTCAAAGTATTTCAAAAATAATTACACTTGCACTTGCTCTTTTAGATCGTGGTGAAGAATATGTATTTTCTAAAGTGGGGATGGAGCCCACAGGAGATCCTTTTAATTCTATTATTAAATTAGAGACATCTAGCCATTCTAAACCGCTTAATCCAATGATTAACGCAGGGGCACTTGCCATTACGAGTATGCTAATAGGGGATAGCAATGATGAAAAAATGGAAAGAATCCTTTGTTTTGTACGTGATATTACAGACAACCCTACCATAAATTACTCATCAAAAGTAGCCGTCTCTGAGCGAGAAACAGCATACTTAAATTGATCCCTTTGTTATCATATGAAACAAAATAACATTATTAATGGTAATGTGGAAGCGCTAATAGATCTATACACTCGTCAATGTGCAATTGAAGTAAATTGTATTGATTTAGCACGTATCGGTTTAATTTTCGCAATGGATGGATATGATCCATACAAAGGAATTCAAATTTTCCCAGAGCATATTGCGAAAATTTGTAAAACATTTATGGTCACTTGTGGCATGTACAACGAATCTGGTGAATTTGCAATTCGCGTCGGAATACCGGCTAAAAGTGGGGTTGCTGGTGGTATATTGGGCTGTGCAAAGGGCGAGATGGGAATTGGTATTTTTGGTCCTGCTCTAGATTTACACGGAAATAGTATAGCTGGTTTAAAAATGTTAGAATTACTTTCTGTTCAGGAAGGTTGGAGCATTTTTTAGGTTTTTAGTGCAAGATATATGGCTCTGTTGCAAACTTTGAAAATAACGAAAAATATTGAATGTATTATGCTTTTTTTGAATATTATCCAATGTTTTTTCTTAATAATTGTATGTTGATTCTACATTTGTAATGCCGTTCAAAACTTTGCAACAGAACCTTTTTTTGTCTCACCAAATAGGGAATGACCAGAATAATGTATTTTCATTGTTTTTTGGATTAATTTCTTAAGTTTCATGTGAATGTATTTACAAACCTAAAATAGGGTTGACAATCAAGGATTACAGATGTAATACAGGGTGGGATTTTATATAATGAAAGGATTACCTAAAATATCAGAAGCTGAATTGGAAATCATGAAGGTTATTTGGTCAAAATCTCCTCAAACAGCAAATGAATTGATTGAAGCGCTAGAGGCAACAATGGACTGGAAACAGACAACGATTCGAACGCTTATTAATCGATTAGTCCAAAAAGAAGCTGTTTCTTACCAGCAAGATAAAGGGCGTATGTATGAGTATTATCCTTTAGTGTCGCAAGATAGTTATCTACAAGTCGAAACAAGATCCCTCCTTAAACGTTTCTATGGCACGGCATTTAAACCGTTACTTGTGAATTTCTTAAAGGAAGAAAAACTAACTTCAGAAGATATTAACGAACTCAAACGTATGCTGGATGAGAAGACTGAGGAAAACCATAGGAAAGATAGATACTGATGATAGATATATTTGTAAACGTCTATCTACCTCGATTTTTTGATTGGATGCTAGAAACATCTATTATGGCAAGTATGTTAGTTGGCCTAATCTTATGTGTCAAAATCTTGCTTAGAAACAGTTACCCCCATGATGGCAGTTGGATGATATTAATTCTAAAACTTCTATTACCATGGTCACCAGTTAGTTCCTACAGTATCTACTCTATCCTTTCATACAGTAATGGAGCTTTTAATACCTTTTACCAAGAGCCTATAGCTGTTTCTTTTTCCAGGGAACGAACAGATATAAGCGATACAAAGATAGTCACAAAAGAAGATAACTATGTATCTGATTTAACAAAACCAGTCGAAAGGAAGAAACAAACGCATAGGATGTCCAAGCATTCGCAATATATCCACAGGTCTCTCATAATAATCAATATTCATATAATAAGTTTTTGGCATATCACCCCTTTGGGATAAATGTTTTCTACATCCTAGCATAATCTATGTGTTCCGCCAATATTCTACATACGTCAGGTTTTTTGAGAACTTCCCCTATGGCCTTTTTGTATTTTAAATTGTTTTCGATGTATCCTACTAAATAACTCATCTACTTCACCCTGCTTTATATTTTCTGGGATTTCTAACGCCCGCCTGAATGTTTTCTTCCAAGCAATTTTTAATAATTTGATCTGCTGCTTAGAAGCCGGTATTTGAAATCTTGTAGCTTTCTGCTGTTCCTTTAGATGCTCCAATTGTAACAATCTCTTTTTCATATATAAATAATCCGTTGGAATATTTTCTCGCAATCCTAAATCATATAGTAAGCTGTTAAAATAGTTTCGCTGTCTTAAGGTGGATTTTCTTCTCCGCATAGATCGCTCTATCAGTTGCAAAAATTCTGTTAGCTCAGCAGCAGAAAAGTCCACTTCTATCCACTTCTGAAAAAAACGCGTTTTTTCTAAATAGACAATTACTTGCTCAACAAACACATCCGTAATAAAAGATCTGCCTTCCTCTACAACAATATAGTCCATTTCCTGAAGAAGTATTCGAACGCCTCCTCGAAGATCAGTGAGAAATTCCTGTTGTAAAGAGCTTTCTAAATCTATAAGTACCATTCTATAAACAATCCTTTCTTAAAACCACGTAGTCCAATTAAGTTTTTTTGAAAAGTTTTCTAAGCTTAGTTAAAAGGTAAAAAAATGATTCGAGGAGCATGATGGATGAGATATTTGAATAGAAATTTGATTTATCAAATTTGGAAAAATAAAAATAAATCGGCACATTTCGCATGGCATTTAGATGAGACCTACATTAAAAACAAGGGAGAGTGTTGTTATTTTTTATCTTGCAATTAATCGAGAAGAGCATATCTTGGATATCCAACTTCGTAAAACAAGGGATTATTAAGCCGCCTATATGTTTATGAAACGATTAATAACCGACGGTTCTCACAATAGGCAAGTTCCTACACCATTTTGTGCGTTCAAAAAACTGAAAACTAACGATTTTTATGTGTATACGAAAAATTGACTCGTTAAGCATCTCAATAATTTCATCAAACAGGATCATAGGTATATCAAATGACGTTTTTCTAAATTCGCAGGACTTTAAACTCTTAAGTCCAATCAAAAGAATCGAAATTATTCATTTACCAATAATTGTATATGGTTTTTAAAACTTTACAACAGAATCCCATCAACCCCCTGATATTTAAAAATCCCTCTATATTATAGAACGAATATTAAAAATAGAGACCAGCCAATTTTATTTAAATTCCCCAAGCCATTTTGTAAATTAATAAATGAATTGAAGAGGTCATAAGGTTCTGCGAGAAGAATCACAATGCGATATTTTAAAAGAACAAGGTGTTTATATATATAAAGCTCATTGTATTATCAAGCATTAGAATAACCTCATAGAACAGGATCATAGACATATACCTTTGACATTGATATACGTCTCATCCAATTTCCAAGATAGTTCTACGCTTTTATTTTTCTTCTTCTTCTTCCAAATTTGATAGATCAGGTGGCCATATTCATGAACACAGCGCATAATAGTTGTTGGATAAACGCAAACACCACGTTCATTTAAAATTTCAGAGGTATCGAATAGCTTAAAGAAAAACGACAATAGTAGCCAATGGCTACCAAAAGAATATCTGGTTTTAACTGTTTTCTTTAAAAATATCTCAAGTATGATTCTCCTCACTCTTTGCTGCAAAAGTTTAGCTTCGTTTTAAAAATTTTGCAACAAAACCTTTTTCAACATATAAATGCAAACTATAAATTTCTCCCTAAAATCCATATAAGAGGAATCAAAAATACTAACACGTTTAATATTATCCCGATTTCTGCTCCAATAGTTTTATCTCTTTCATAAGATAAAACAGCTAGTATAAATCCAAGTGGACAAAGAAATATAGGTAAAAAAATAGAAACTCCAAATAATGCAGTTAGCTTGATTCTATATGTAACATTAACCATAAATAAAATTAATAATATCGGTATTAAACTTGATATAAGTATATTTATATTACTTTTTTTCATCATAGTATCCTCTTTTTATAATACTATCTCGTAATAGACGTAAGTTTTCAAGACCATCTTTTGATTTTAATCTCAAATATAATCATCGGTAAGTGCGATATGTTCTCTTTGATCTATCATGTACAAAATTAACAATGTATATTTGTTTCATTTTGTTAATTGTTTTTGATGCAATTTATTAGGAAAAACATCTTTTAACATTTTTATAGGTGCACCATTCCAATGTAAATCTAAAGACCTTTGAAGTTTGTTTTCTGTCATCCATTTATATGACCTATATTTTAATATTTGAGCAATAGAAAGAGCTTTTTCATCTATAATATCCATGACTATTTCAAATTGTTTTATCTAATAAGACCATTACTAGAAATTTTTACAGATATATTCGGGGTTATGCTGATACGGGGATATACTTCTTCCCAATTTTTCTTTTTCCAAAAATCATAATTATATGCTCTTACAAACCTAGCAATCCCTAGTATATCGCTATTTGCTTTTTGTGTAATACTAGCTACTTTACGGGCATCTTGTGTTAAATTTTTTGAAAGAATGAAGTTCAAGCGCTCGATATCTTGTGCAGTAAGCACTTTTAAAGGTGGATTTTCAACAACTCTCGCTTTTGCTGATATATTAATATTAAAATTTACCTTGCCTGATTTATCTATAACCAAATGCTGTTTTTTCCTAGTTGCTTCTACCCGTATAGTAATAGTTTTTTCTATGTTTGACGATTTGTCACTATCTATTTTCGTCTTATAAAAAAATGGTTTGTTTTTCCCTTGTAGTAGCATTAATATGTTTGTTTGCTCTATGGGGATATACTTCCCACTGTATTTCCGATTATGAAAAAGAGCCGTTCCTAAAATTTTTATTTCTGAATTAGTTTGTTCAAGATAAGGTAATAAAAAATCTTTATTAGGATTTGTAATTTGTGTAAGAATGGATTTTAAATTTGTTTTGGGTAAACTCCCGGATTTTTCCGCACTTGAAATAATACGGTTGACACCGCTTCCTATAGACACTTCCCCCTTAGTTTCACTTTTTAAAAAATCCACAGCTCTTCCTCGGATAAGCGCTAAATAACTTCCAAAATTAGAGGTAGAATTACGATAAAAAAAATCCAATATATGATATATATCAGCTTTTGCTACCTTATCACCAATTAATATAGCGTTCGCTTTAGTAATATCCGCACGGCCAGACATCTTTCGAGTGATCTTATTACCTCCCCCCATTATATTTTCCGATGTTTCCGTAAATGTAAGAGCTGAAAAATTAAATTGTCCTCCTCCTTTGGTAACCAACTCTATAGCTGAAGCCCCTAATAGCAAATTACCATTTTTTGCTTTGTCAATTGAGAGATTATTTATAATTTTTTTATCTACCAGCAGTTGTTGATCCCAGCAACCCACCTGAAATAAAATTAATATTAGAAAGACAAATTGGATCAAACCTTTCATTATTATTACCCCCTAAAAGTTTTTTTTATTTTAGCTAGTATTAACAAGGTTAACGGGATTATAAAAACAAATAGGTATGTAATCCAAGAGAGAGAAAAACTAAGTTTTTGAAATGTGTACTGATTTACTGGAAACATAGCTAAAGTAATTACCAAAAAAGATATCAAAATAGCTATTTGGGATTGCTTTATGGTGCTAAATAGCTGTTTTACACCTATAGATGCCATATAAAGAGTTAAGGTTAGAGATACTATATACCCTCCTAAAGAAAATGGAATAAACAAGAGATCAAAGCCATTAATTGTTGTATAGTTCATACCTCTCAATAAATATAACCATGGATATTGAATCATCTTAGTTTCCTGAATACTTTGAAATAAATTGATAGTAATAGTTAATATGAGACAAAAAAATACTGTCATTCCCTTTCCAAAGAGTATGTATTTCAAAATCCCTTTAGATTCTCCTGTGACAAAGGGTAAAATAAATAATAAAATTGAAAAACCTGACATGTATGTAAAAGCACGATGTGTTGCCAACAATAGCTGTTTTCCGTTTGTTTGTATAATAGGGAAGAAGCGGAGAAAATCCCATTCATATTGTGTGTAGTAGATAAAAATGAGAATAAAACAAACTACATATATAAGTAATGAAATTGATATAACGATTGAACAAAAACGTATAATTGTATCTATAGAACATTTTAATAATAAGTAGCAGGGGAGGAATGTTAATAAAATAATAACCCATTTAGGTGTCAATAAAAGAATCCAATCATTAATAATATACTGAAAGGTAATTACATGTTGTGTTGCTAAAAGAATAAAAAATAAGATGTAAGATATTATAATGCATACCCCTAGAAACTTCCCTGTTAAAACAGGTATATATTCAAAGAGTATCTGATTCGAAAATTGCTTATGAAGCATGTACATCAAACTTGCACATACTCCTCCGCCTATTCCTGCTAGAACAACAGCAAGCCAACCACTTCCCTGCGCTAATGTAGTAATAGCGTTAGGTAAAACATAAATTAAAAGGCCTAGTTGATTGCCTATAATTAATAAAATCAGGTTTGTATAATTAATTTTAATATTTTTATTCATTTTTTGTTCCTCTTATATATACCTGTATTTTTAAATTTTAATATTTTTCTGAGTGAAATTAGTTTTTTTTGTACTTCTATAGATGGAATCCGTATTAAGTCTTCTAGTGAAAAATAGGGCCTTCCTACAACCTTAATATCGCATAGAATAATTAAAAAAATGATAAATGCAACGGCTACTCCCATAAATCCAAATAATCCAGCCATAATAGTAAAAAAGAATCCTATTAAGCGCATAGATGTACTCATTTCATGAATAGGAACTGTGAATGATGCTAAGGCTGTTAAAGCTATGACAATAACCATTGGCTTTGAAATTAAGTTGATTTCAACAATTGTGTTTCCAATAACTAGTCCTCCAACTATGCCGATTGTAGTAGCAATCGGTGCAGGAAGCCGACTAGCAGCTTCACGTAGAAATTCTAGTATAATTTGCATCATTATAGCTTCAAGAAATGGGTGAATCGGTACAAACTCTATGCCGAGCTTAAAAGTATATAGTAAAGATTTGGGCAATACATCTGAATGAAAAGCGACAATAGATATGTATATGGATGGCAATAAAGTTGTAATTAAGCAACCGAATAATCTAAGGATATACATAAAAGTTCCTACAAACATATTGTTGTTAGTGTCTTCCGATGCTTCAAAAAATGAAAAAAAAGAAACGGGAAGCAAAGCACAAGAAGAACTACCATTTATAATAATGGCAACTTTTCCTTTTAGTATCTCCCCAATTACTCTATCTAGACGTTCTGTAATTAAAATTTGAGGAAATGGTAAAAAATTAGTGTTTAGAAGTAAAGGACGTAATTCTTGAACTGAATTAATATCATATTCTTGCAATTTGCTTAATAATAATTCTGTTTCTTTTAATACTGTTGGATCCACAATTCTATCTAGGAATATTAATGCCGTTTTTTGCTGTCGTATTTTACCGGTAGTTGTAAATTTAATTAATAAATCTGGATTAGTAATATATTTTCTTATCAATGATACATTAGTTTCTAATCTCTCTATAAAACCAACATGTGTACCAACAATACTTCTTTCATTTTGTGGTTCTTCAGTTGTTAATTCTTCGTTATTAAGAGCCGGAATTGTATAAGCAAAGTTGTATTTTTCCTGAAATAGAATAATTTGTCCAGCGACAAGTGCTTCTTTAATGCATAAAAAACTTTTTTCTTGCTTAATACCTGTTAATGGTATGATTTCTAATATATTGCCCTCTTTTTTTTCAAATAAAGGTTCCAATATTTTTGTGTTAATTATCTCTTTATCAATAACTGTTTCTAAAAAAAATATAAGATATTGATTTGAATTGAATGTAAATCTTTCACAAACTAAATCTTGTGTATGTTTCATATGTTTATTCAATAAGAGTGCATTTTCGTCTAGGGATGGTGTAATAGAAATTTCGATTCCTTCTTGCCCTGTATCATTCTCTCTTTTGATTTTCAAAGTAACACCCATTTCTAAGTTGAATATTCTTTATAGAGATAATATTGATATTTATTAAAAGTACTATCATTGTTTTAGATACTTTTTAAATATTTTGCACCACTTCTTCTTTATTATTCAAATATTATCAACCAAATATTTATTATGGAGAATCAATCTTCATCTCAAGTATTTCTAGGTCGGTAATACAAGGATTTATTGTTGAACTATTACAATTCCTACAACCGAAAAGACAGGAACAAAGATAATGGGTGTCGATTTAGGCCTAAAAGTTCCCGCTGTTGCAGTAACAGACGGTGACAGGGTTCGTTTCTTCGGAAACGGAAGACGAAATAAATATATGAAACGTAAGTTTCGTAGTGTCCGCAAGCAGTTAGGAGAAGGTAAGCAATTGAATGCTATTCGTCAATATAATGATAAAGAACAAAGATGGATGAAAAACGAAGATCACAAAGTAAGTCGTAAAATTATTGATTTTGCAATATATAATAATATTTCTGTCATTCGATTGGAACAACTAACGAATATTAGACAGACGGCAAGAACAAGCCGTAAAAACGAAAAAAATCTACATACTTGGTCATTTTATCGTTTAGCACAATTCATCGAGTACAAAGCGACATTAGTTGGTATTAAGATCGAATATGTGAACCCTGCTTATACGAGTCAAACCTGTCCAAAATGTTCTGAAAAGAACAAGGCACAAGACAGAAAATACAATTGTAAATGTGGGCTTGAGAAACATCGCGATATCGTTGGGGCGATGAATATTCGCTACGCAACTGTGATTGATGGTAAGAGTCAATCAGCCTAAGCACCTATATGGTCTGGTTTAGGAGGGGCAATGAGATGCCCTCATCTTGAAGGTTGTTCAAAACAGAAATGGACTGCGAACGCTTAGTCATTCAAGAATCCCACCCGTTAATCCGTAAGGATTAGGGCTTGCGAATTCAGTCGTGGGAGTCTCAAATTAAGGATTTGGATAATTATTAAATAAGAATATTCATATTTAATAGGGCTAAAATGTTTGCACCAATATAGCCAATTAAATACTTTGAGTTGTTTAAACTAGAACCCATAATTCAGCAACAGATTAATTTTAATGTTCGCTTGTACTGATAGGGAGAGTAATCTTAATGGAAGTCCCCTTGTTCACTTCACTTTCAATATGTATCTTTCCTTGATGTGTTTCAATAATTTTATAACAAACCATTAACCCTAAACCAACTCCGCCCTCTTTAATACTGTAAAAAGGTTCTGCAAGATATGGCATTCGATCTTTGGGAATTCCACATCCTTCATCAATAAAAAGAATACTTATTTGATTATCTTCTTGCTTTCTGGTTTGAATCAATATTTCTCCTCCATTTTGCATGGACTCAATTGAATTTTTTAGAATATTAACAAATACTTGTTTTAATTGATTTCCTTCACAAAGTATCTTTGGAATATCAGGTGCAAGATCTATTCTAATGTATATATCATGCAATGTCGCTTGAGGCTGAAGTAATATTATAACTTGTTCAATTAACGCACTAATATTATTAGGCTGTGTTTTTATCGCTTGTGGTTTAGCCAACGCCATGAATTCATTCGTAATGCTTTCCATACGATCAATTTCTGCAGAAACTATATCTATATATCGTTGATTATTTTGATTATCCTTTAATTTAAATAAATCCATGAAACCTTTCATTACTGTTAGCGGGTTTCTTATTTCATGAGCAATTGCAGGAGCTAATTGACCCACTAAAGCAAGTTTTTCAGACTTTCTTAATAACTCTTCGGTCTTTAAGCGTTCTGTTATGTCCCGCGAAATACCTAGGAAAACATCTTTCCCATTTAGCTTGAAAATACGAATACTAAATTCCGTAGTTATTTTCTTCTTCGTATTAAATTCATAATCTTCTTGGAAAGTGAAGGAACGTTTGCCTGCTTGGATCTTTTGAATTAATGTTTTATAAAATTGTGATTCTTGAGAGACAATATCCAAAAATGGCATAGACAGAAGTTCACTTCTACTACTATTAAATCGTTTACAACCAGCAGGATTCACTTCAATAATTCGAGTTGGTAATTGGTCTTTACTTAATTCTACTAAATATACAGCATCAGTTGCTTGCTCCAATAGTGCCCGATATTTCAATTCACTTTCTTTCAATTGCTTATGTAATCGATTTTGTTCTCTTTCTACTTGCTTTTTTTCAGAGATGTCTCTATAAATTATTGATAAAGCAATTATATTTCCTTCCATATCTCGGATGGGGGAAATTATCAAATTCACATCTACAAGACTCCCATCTTTTCTTTGTCTAACCGTATCTAATCGTATATTTGTAGATTTTTCCGACAATATTTCCTCAATTATAGTTAAAGATTCATCCAATAGAAAATTTGGTATACAAGGTAACTTTTTACCAAGGATTTCTTGTGTTGACCAACCAAATATTTTTTCATAAGCGTTATTAGTATGGAAAATATATCCTTCCCGATTAGAGAAAACAATTGCATCTACATTATGATTTACAAATGATTCTAACCTCTCCTTTGTTGAACGTAATTCTAATTCCATACCCTTCCTATCAGTAATATCAGCAAGCGAGCCAACAACTTCAACAACTCTTCCATTTTTCCTAATAGGTCTAAGTACAATTAGTATGATGGTCTTATCATTTAGCCAAGGTATTTCAAACTTAACTTCTTGTCCTTCCCATGCTCTTATATAATATTTCAATAATTGAGGAACTATATGAGATGGGATAATAGACGAATCTATGGTACATAGACTTTTTCCTACCATTTGTCGGGGATCAAATCCATTTTGATGAAAAAATTGCCCATCACACATTGTGTATATAAAATGTTTATTTATTTTTTTAAATTTAAATATTCCTCCCTGAATTTCATGAACAGTATCTTTAAGCTCCCCTCTTGCTTTTTCCAATTTTAGATTTATTTTCAATAAATTCTTGATGAAATAATATAGTTTACGATAGGCCTCTATAAAAAGAATTCCTATTAAAAGTCCAATACTTATAAATAATAGGCTTGGGATATAAAAAATTTTCGTTGTTACAGGAAGTAATAACTTGTCTATTAATCCTGTTACACCTATGCAAACTGCCAGATAAAGAAAAGAAATTTTATATGGATGAAAATTTTTAATATATATATTGGAAAGAGTAAACAAAATCCCTATTCCTAAAAAAAACACTACCTGTAATTTTAAATCACCACTAAAATATAGAAACTGCATTAAAGTAATACTAACTAATGTAATCCAGCCAGCAGTACATCCAAAATACACAAATGAAAGAATAAGTGGTACAAACCGTAAATCATAAAAAATCCCCATGTACTCAAATGAAAAAAACATTAAAGTAACAGCAGTAACTCCTCCATAGAACTTTTTAGAAAATCTGCTCAACTTTAAAGTGAAAATATGAACAAATACTGCTACACTGGCCAAAAAAGAAAGAATAGTAATATTAATGAAGATTTCTTTGATAATCATATATCTTCCCCTTTTACTTCAATGTTATTTGGCAGAAATAAAATTAATCCAATTTGGAAAAATTTCCACTAACTATTTAATACCTATAAAATATTATTTCGAGAAATAAAAATTATATAAATTTAATAATAAAATACAATATTTTATGAAAATTAATAGTGCTTAATAACCAGAATAGAAACAATATTTAAACTTTAATTGGTTATAATGGTAGCATTTTTTATAAAACGATACAACAAAAAAATACAATATTTTATAAAATTCGACATTTTTTCACAAGATGACTTTTACTATTATGTAAGAGTAATAGATAGAATTTATCCACCTTTTAGGGTATTAATACAAGTATGTTAAGTTAAATAGAAAACTTTCGAATTTTTTTATTTCTACATTTCACATTAAGTGATTTGTCGAAATGTGTTGATTCGTGGGATGTTTTTGTCGAAATGTGTTGATTTTTTAAATTTTCTGAATTAAAATTCTTTTATAGCAAATTGAAAGGGGCTGGTAATCTCCTACACTTTATCTACCTTTGTGAGTTTAAAAAGGAGGTGATATTTTCAATAAAAGTAAAATGACTTCCGCAGGAATTGGACAATTCTAAGAGTCTTAAAAAGAACTTATATAGGTTCTGGTGAATAGTTTTATAGTGTCGCAATATGTACATTTTATTATTACGCGGAAAGTAAGCGCTTTCTATTTTAAGGCTTAAAAAATATGGAGATATAAAGATTATTATTTTACAACCTTTATATAGAGTGACAATGGTACAGCCAATATAGAGATATGTTGTAAATAAAAAAATCAAACTACTTTATTATAATCCAAAGAAGGAGCTAAAAATATGAAGAAAAACAGTAAAAAGACAAAACAGATTTTATCTCTAGCTATGATTGGGGCTATTAGTTCATCATTTGCATTTACATCCCCAGGTTCAGTAAGTGCGGCTCAAATTAGTTCTGTTCAAAACATTGCACAACAACAAAATGCATATATAGCGGATTGGCGTGAACCTTTCCAATCCGCCTATAAATATATGCACAACTTACATCGTAACTATTTTATTTCCGAAACAGCAGAATATGAACTTACTAAAATTTATCAGACATCAGTAGAACAAATTGGTTCACCTACTATTACTAATTCAAGTAGTTTATTTGTAGGGAGGTCAACTTTAACTAATAATACCAACCAAGATCAAACACTTACTACAAATGAATTTTCAAAGACTTTTGAAAATTCCGTTACAAATTCTACTACGAATGGATTTAATTTAGGGGCAAGCGCTTCTGCAACATTTAAAATTCCATTAGTTGGAGAAACAAGTATTGAACTGTCTACTGAATATAATTTTTCAAGTACCGAGGAAAAAACAAAGACTGAAAGTTACACGTATACCGCTAGCGCACAAAATATTGTAGTACCTGCAAATTCATCTGTAGAAGTTGTTGTGAGCTTAAATACTGCTAAAATAAATGGAAATGTAAATCTACTTTCTCGCATGGATGGGACAATTACTTACGATAGAAGCCTAAATGGTGGCCATAATTCTTCTAGGTTTACAGAATCACTAGGGAGCTTTACAAAAACAGCTTTGATATGGGGATCCCAAAGTGGTTTACGAGTTGATGGAAATAACAATTTATATTTAGTAGGGACAGGGAGCTACTCAGCAGAATACGGAACGGAATTCCTTGTAACTGTAAGACCTGTTGAGAAACCTAGAGGATTTACTGCTGCCCCTAGTGAATTGACTAATGAAGGTTACACATATACAGTAAAACCAGAAGTTAAAAAAGAACAGTAACGAGTTTTGAACTTCTAGCATTTCTGGTGAATAAAGTGAATAACAAACCGGCAGGTTCTGGTGCAAGAAATCTATAAAACTTGGATATACTGATACTAGTACTCTAAAAGGACGTGATCAGTCTGAAAAAGCAAAGTCTATTCAAGTTGAAACATTATCGCTCACACAACGATTATACGCTGGGTTTTTGTTTCCATGTTTTCTATAAAAAATTACGTTTATAAAGAAAGAAGAGCTTATATCAGCTCTTCTTTCTACAAACTATTTCATTCTTACTGTCCTATTTCACACAACTTTTCTACACTTACATAGCATTATTATCTTTGCACCATCACTCGATGTTTTTCAACTGTTCTTCCAATGACCATTCAGCTGGCTTGCTTTCATTAATAAACCAAACCCCACCTTCTTCCAACCATTTTTTTCTATACTTAACAAACGTATGTCCCTGATCACAATCATCAAATCCAAATTGAAAACCACAGCACGGACAAATCTCATATGATGGATCACCATCTTCATCATATGGTGGCTCTAGTAATTCATTAAATCCACAAACTAAACATACAAAATTCATATCACTGTTATTCATCATATCATCCTTTAAATTATTATTGTCTATCAAAGTATTTTTTCTTTCCTTTTGGCTTAAAGTACGTAGAAATGTTCTTCTTTTTACTTAGAACCCCAAACTCATTAGTCCGGGTATTATAAACTAATTTTTTCCCTTTTCTATGTTTCACTAAAATTGTAGAACTTGGTTTCGAATTTAAATGATTACGCGCACCTTGTAAATACTGCGCCTTATTAATCTTTCCAAATTCTTTTTGTTTTTTTACATGCTTCTGATAATGTCCTTTAAACAATTTATCATTTTTAAAATTTAGTTGTTTAGGAATGTTAGGTTCTGTTGCAAAGTTTTCTAAACGAAACTAAAATGTGAGAAAAATGATTCGAGGAGCATGATACATGGGATATTTTAAAGGGAAACAATTCAAAAAAGATATTATTTTGGTAGCCGTTGGCTACTACTGTCGTTTTTCTTTAAGCTATCGTGATGTATCTGAAATCTTGAAAGAGCGTGGAATATCAGTTCATCCAACAACAATCATGCGTTGGGTGCATGAATATGGCAATCTTATTTATCAAATCTGGAAAAAGAAAAACAAAACTGCTCAATTATCATGGCATTTAGATGAGACCTATATCAAAGTCAAAGGGGAGTGGCTTTATCTTTATCGTGCGATTGATCGAAAAGGGTATACATTGGATATCCAACTTCGTAAAACAAGAGATCATCAAGCAGCATTTAAACAATCTCATTGAACAAGACCATAGGCATGTAAAAAGGCGTTTTGGCAACTCCACAGGATTTCAAAGTCTTCGTCATGCCTCATATTGAAACCGTTCATGCTCTATATAAACGAAAACGAAGTTTGTAACAACCAAACTTCGTTTTTTCGACGTATAATGAATTACAACAATTACTAACGATTGCATAAAATCCATCTGCAATCATACCAACTTTTTCTCTGTTAAGAAACTTTGCAACAGAGCCCTTTTTCTTCTGAAAAAACAACTTTCCCCTTTTCCAAATAAAAATCCCCCTTTAAGAAAAAATAAGCCGTTTTTTATATATAAATTAGTTGTGTGACGCTTGATAATCATAAATCTTTTTACGAATAGCGGATACAATAAATTCTTCAATAGAAATATTCGTTTCTTTTACAATGTTTGTGATTGCATGGTATTCACTGCTTGTTATCGTTACTGCCTTAGTGACACTACTGCTATCTAAATACACGCTATTATTAAAACGTCTTGTTAATTTTCCTTCTATTATATATGGAGTTAAACAATCAATCCATTCTACCTGCATTTGCATTGGTAATTGAATACTGGATTGACGAACATCAAAGTACCAAAACCCATCTTCCTCAGAAATCTTAATATTTCTTGGTGATACATACTGTAATACTAAGTCAATTACGTGAAAAATGTTACTTCTTAATTGATTTGATTTAGGAAAACGAAATTTTACAAACTTTTGGTGATGACTTCTTGGTTTATCGGATAAAATATATGCAGGATTATACCCCATTTTAATTGCATCTTCTAGTGTCATATTGTTTCCAAACTCATCGATCAGCACAATATCTCCGCGCTTCGGAATGGATATAATGCGTGCTAATTTATTACCTTCCATAAATTTTTGGAACAATACTACATTATATTTTTGTGAGAATGTATACAGCGTATTAGCCTGATCCAATTGCTGTACCAATCCGTATATTTCTTCCTCGTTTACAAATTTAGTCTCACGATTACGATGTTTCTGTATAGTACAAGTCAAATCTCCTTCTTCTATCCACTTTTCAAGTTGATACATGCTCACATTATAATCTTTTGCTGCCTGATATAAGGTAATTCCTTCTGTTTCACGATCTTCTTTCAACTTTTCTATGTCTTCTCGCTTAAATAAAAAGCTACCATCTAAACGCCAGGTCTCTCGATTAATTGGATTTAATTGTCCTTGTTTCATAAGAGTACTAAAAATGAAGCTACTAATTCCTAAGTAAGCTTTTACTTCATTCGTATTCATATTTATTTCCTGTCTTTCAAACATACCTTTTCCTCCTATGTGTAAACTTCTATTATGTGAATTCAATAATTTTATTATGTAAAGTTAAACTAATAAAAATATATAATGTAAATTAATTATAACACAATTATAACTTAATTTATTTTTTAAAATATATGAAATGAAAATTCATTTTCTAATTAAATTATCTTTTATATAATTATAAATTATATAAAAGATAATTTATAAAATCAAATAGATAATAAGAATAGAAAATAGAACATTTTCTATTCTTATTATCTATTTACTAATAATTAAAGTTTAATTTCTTTATATAACTAGTTTTACATGTATATAGGTTATAATATTATTAGATTATAATTCCGTTAGGAGTTGATATATGATGAAATTTGAAATGAATACACTACATAAGAATAGTTCATTAGAAATTATTGAAAAACAAAAACAAGAATTTGCAAATATAATTGCAATTTGGAATGAGGATATTCTAAAACAAGCGGAGCGAAGAAAAGAAAATAATGAGCGAGAAGAAAAACAAACGTACGATGGTTTTTCTGATGAAGAAATACTGTACTATTATTTAAACCGACAAACTCATTTTGATAAGGAAAAACGGATAAAGGATAATTCACGTGTTTTATATGCTCGTGATCTAAGTCAATTTTATTTTTTTATTAAGCAAAGCACAGAGTTTCTGCAGCAAGATGTAAAGGATTATGAAGTTGGCCAAGTTTGGAGGAATCTTAGAAAACGGCATATCCGTAACTACCAAAAGTGGTTGTCACGAGAGGCTATCTCTTACCAATCAAAAGAAAAATATAAAGTATCTACAATTAGTCGAAAGCTTGGAGTTATACGTTCTTATTTAAGATGGTTATATGAGATCCAATATATTCAGCAACCTCTTCATGTAGAGATATTAAGTACAACAGTAGGAAAACAGCAAAAACAAAAGCGAGAGTTATCCTATGAGGAAGTAAAACAACTACTAAGTTATTATCAGAATAACGAAATCAATTACGCTCTATTATCATTTCTGGCGACAACCGGTTTACGTGTGGCAGAAGTATCCCACGCAAAATGGGAAGACCTTGAATACGATTCAATGCGTGACCGTTATTACTTAACGGTGGCTACAAAAGGTGATGATGAGAGGATCGTTTCTATTAATAAAGAAATCTATAATCGTATAGCTGCGTTTCGTTTACGCAGGAGATTGCCTATTGATATTGGAAATAAAAACGGTGGGACTATATTTCAAACAAAGAACCATACTTCCTACAGAGAGAATTATCTATCTCAGTATATTTCTAAGATCATCAAAGAGACCAAACTACCATTTACAGAGAATATGCGCATCACCCCCCATTTCTTTAGACATTTTTATGTACAGTATTTATATGATTACAAAGGGCTACCGCCTCATATTATAGCGGCTGCAGTTGGCCATAAAAATGATAGAACTACAAAAGAAAATTACTTGAAGCAAAGACTTACTAAAGATAATGATGCAGGAAATTTAATTGGTGATAACGAATTTTAATATGTAATTAATACATATTAAAATTAAAATAGACCAAGGTGAAACCAATATCGACTTCACCTTGGTCCGTTTGAATTGTTTTAAATATTTATACTGCATAGACTTCAATTTTTGTAGGATTAGAAAAGCGGCGTTCTAATTCTTTTTTGATTTTTTCAATAGCAAAGAACGCAGAAGATGCATATACAGTGATTACTTTTTTTATGAAAGTATTACCTGTTATTAAAATGTATCTTACTGAATATGATGAAATCATACTCTCACCCTTTCGCATATCTATTGTGTTTAAGATATATGCCGATAGGTGTGGATATATTCTCAAAAGATATAAAATAAGTAAGCAAGTGGAGGTTCTGTTACAAAGTTTTCTAAATGAGGCTAGACTCTAAAAAAAGGGTAAGGAGAATCACAAATGCGATACTTTAAAGAAAAACGGTTCAAAAAGGATATTATCTTGGCAGCTGTCGGCAACTACAGTCGTTTTTCCTTAAGCTATCGTGATATCTCTGAAATTTTAAAAGAGCGTGGTGTTTCAATTCATCCAACAACCATAATGCGTTGGGTTCATGAATACGGAAACCTTATCTATCAAATTTGGAAAAAGATAAACAAAACTGCACACCATGTTTGGCATTTAGATGAGACGTACATCAAAGTTAAAGGGGATTGGTGCTATCTTTATCGTGCAATTGATGGAGATGGGTATACTTTGGATCTTCAACTTCGTAGAACATGCGATCATCAAGCAGCTTATATGTTTATGAAGCGATTAATCAAAGTTTTTGAAGAACCAACAAGAAATCTTGAATCACAGCACACCACAAATTACACTTGAATATATTGGTATCAATAAAGAAGAAAAAGATAATATCTTAGATACATTTCAAATTTAAAAAATAAAAAGGGAATGCTTGTATACTAATCTATACTGCATTCCCTTGTTGTAATTGTATATCCACTATATTTTTATTCATCCTTCTCCAAAATTAAAAAACTAACACCCGAATTTCTTAGTTTTCACCTCTTTCTAGATTCACTCTATTGTAATGCAAACTCCTCATTAAATATCCAATCTATTATCTATCGCCCCCCTATAGACCATAATAATTTTTAAAATAGTAATCCCAACTGTTATAAAAACAACAAATTAAATTTTTACAAAAAAAACAACTTGTATAAAAACAGGTTGTTTTCTTTTATAGGGTAAAACAAAGAAAGAGTGGAAAATCAATACAGAAACTTATAAATCACATAGAGTAAACTGGCCAATGAAGCTAAAAATTCAGAAAATTTAATCGCTAAGGATTTTCGTTTACTCTTTCTTTGTTGTTATGAGTTTAACATTAAAAATAACATAAATCAACAAAAAAATACAAAATTCTGATAAATTCGACATTATTCTTATAAATTTACATAACGGGTGTTTTTGCCCATCCCACGAAAAGGGGGAATAAGACAAAATACAACACAACAAAATAAATTTATTTTCTATTTTTCTTTAAATGAACTCTCTCGTGTTAACCTAGCTAGCATATCAGCTTCCTTAATGTTCTTAATGATTGTATCTAAATTAACTACAGTTGGGGATTTATTAAATTCATAATGGCCATAAAAATTGATATGTTGCCAGGCAACCGGTGAAATGTACTTTAATATGTTCATCTCAAGACCTTTATCCTGAGATTTTGTTAATAAATTCGATAATATATTCGCATTGTAATAAATGATACAATTGGTGAGTATCCTACTACATTCATTCCAGATCTGTTGATCTTGTTCAGTCTTGAAACGAAGTTTCCCAGAGTTCGCATAAGATACAGATCGACGTAATTTATGATAACTTTCCCCGCGGTTTAGTGCCTTTTGAACATTTTGACGTAATGATAGTGAATCAATATATTCTAAAAAATATAGGCTTTTGATATTATCATATTCTCATAATGCACGTTTTGTTTGATTTTTTCGTGCATAGGAATTTAACTTTCGAACAATAACATTTTGAGTAGTCGTTTTTAAAGCAAGAGATAACATAATTCGTTTAATATTGTCCTATTCTTTAATAATCAGCTCTTTATTGATTTTCCGTAAAGGTTTGATAAGTAATTCTTCATATTGGTTTGAATGCTAAAAACCATATAGGTTTCGGGATATTGTCGCATGGATATCCTTATATCTTGGTGCAAACTGATAACCAAATAAATCTAAAATAGCAAAATTCACCTCATTTGTTCCGTGTGTATCTGTAGAATGAATATTAGGTTTAATATCAGTTGTATTATTATATAAAATATCGAATACATAATGGCTTTCATGCTCATTCGCACCAATAATTCTTGCTTGAATCGGAATATGGTTGGCGACCATTGTATAAGAGGTAATTCCCTTATTCATTCCAAAATATTTAGAGGAATGACGGGACTGTAGCGTATGAATCTGCGTTTCGAATTTTTGCCCATCGCTACTCGAATGGATGAAATCCTCCATATTATAATATTGAACAATAGGAAGTTTACTTGTTGCATTACTGATGCAGTCATTTGCATCTTTTAACGTTTCTAATCCCATTCTATATAACCCCATATTTGTTCCCAAAGCTATTAAACATGGAATGAGAATATTATAATTTGCATTTTGTTTTGCATATCGTCCCAGGATATGTTCAAATTTATGTTAATTTACAAAATACATAATGCTTCGTATATCAATTTTGGGTAATACATCGAAAAATGAATGATTCATAGGATCTGAAACTCGAGTATATGGAACTGTCCACGAGTTATAATTTTCATACTTTTTCACTTGAATATATTTGTTTTTCCTGCAGTAATCCTTTTATTGATTTCGATAAAGCGAGATTCTAATCTATTTTCAAGTTCTAGCAAATATTGTTCAATGGGTTGTTTTAATGTATTTAAATTTAAATCGTTAATAAGAGCCTCTTTTTCCTTCCACTTACCTTTATCAAGTAAATCATCTTCAAAACTTCGATACTGTATACTATCTTTACAAAAAATATCTCCCGATTGTAAATGATGCCATAAGGAATAGTAAATTAAAAATTCATATCGATTTATCAGTAAACATTTTGAATGGGACCCATTTTTTGTGTAGAGATAACGTTTGTTGCCATTTGTTATAAAGGCTTGAGGAATATCTTCTATATCATATTTGGTTAAGGCTTTTCCTTTCGTAAAAGCTTCTTTTAGAAAAGCTATTGCATCCATAAGGGAATCATCTGTACCAGTTAACCATCATAAAAATAGGGCGAATCTGTCGTTTAAAATGCAAAGCTAATATATCAATACGTTCCCAACGGAACGCTTTTTCATCTATTTTCGTATTATCCAGGATTTGATTGTCTAGTTCAGTTAATTTCGGACGATCTAGGATAGAAAATACACGCTCTTGAATATCTTTAAATGCTGCATTATCTGAAATGTTTTCATCTACTATAACTTGTAAGACTTCACCTACTTTCTTGACATCCCCCTGGTTTTCTGTGTAATAGATGTATATCTGGTCTTTAGCAAAAGATAGTATATCATCGTTGTGTTTTCTCATTTTATAAATAAAGCTATTAATTAAATTATCATTCATTCTTTGATAACGATGAAGAATAAAGCAGAGTAAATAAATGTAAATAAGAGATTCATCCAACCGTTTTAATTTATATACGGAATAATATTCTACTAAAGAAGCGTAGTATTTTATACTTTCATTAGAAGTTTTTAGTTTAGGTAAGATTGTATTGGCCAATTGAAAGAGAGAATGAATGTCTTTCCTACATTCGATTTCACGTTGATTTACGGGATCAGTCTGTCCAAAATCAGAATATTTTCATCAGTCAGCTGTTTAGATTAACTGCTTAACAGGTGATTTCGTTAGGAATCCTTGATTCTTTTTTATTTATCATCTTTTTGCACCAGAACCCAATAAAAGAAACTATATATAATAGAAGGAACTCATCCTAAGTGGAAAAATAGAGGAATAACTGAGGCTAAATTCATAAAATTATTAGAACAGAAAAAATATTTTTACAAGAAATAAAAGAAAATGAGACCAAACCAAACTCACCTATAAACTGATATTTTGTAGTTCAATCTTTAAGGGATTTATTAATAGTTGTTCATATTTCCTCCTCAGTTACTTTTGAACTATTTCTCTTATAAAAAATATGAAGAAGTTCTAGAAATACATGAAAGTCTAAACTTTTTGAACGTGAGACAGGAAGCTCTAAACGGTTTTGGTGCAAATACTTAGGAAAGATATAAAGAGGCGAAAAGTTTCCTAGTGGAATCTAGCCGTAAGCAGCAATTCCAAATAGTTGATGGATGAACTTCACTTGACTTTGGACAGACTTGTCCAGTAAAATAATTTACCCTTTTTTTACCATATGCATAGCTTCTATTCCAGAAATAATGGATGTATCTGTGCGAAAGGATTTCAATCCTAACATCGAACGAACTCGCTTTTTAATAAACCGATGCTCTTGTTCCACGATGTTATTGAGATATTTCACTTGCTTTAGTTGGATGCCTAATGGAATCTTTTTTCTTTTCTCAATTCTTCAACTACTATAGGATAAGCTGGATTCTTATCGACTGTCACGGCACGAGGCTCAGAAATATGAAAAGACTGTAAAGATTTCTTGAAAAATCGCTCTGCAACCTTGTGGTTTCTTGCTTTGCTTAGGTAAAAATCGATGGTATTTCCTTTAGAATCGACAGCACGATACAGGTGCATCCATTGACTTTTCACTTTGATATATGTTTCATCGACTCTCCAAGAGTCATTGGTTTGCTTGAGATGACGACGGATTCTTTTGTCTAATTCAGGACCATACTGATGAGCCCATCGCATAATCGTTGTATGAGCAACGGATAAGCCCCGTTCCTACATCATTTCCACCAAATCACGGAAGCTTAAATTGTACCGTAGGTACCATCTTACTGTTTGCAAAATAATATCATGATGATAATGCTTCCACTTGAAAAAATTTCGCCTTTCCATACTGATCATGGCGTTACACAAAGCATGTCCCGTAGAGGAAACTGCTACGATAACGCAGTGATTGAAAATTTCTTTGGGATCATGAAGTCTGAATTTCTATACCGAAAAGAATTTGAGAATATAGAACATTTTAAGCAAGAACTAGCAAAGTACATAGCTTACTATAATTATAAAAGAATTAAGGCATGAGCTCGGTACAATACCGGACCTATGCCCAAGAAGCTGCCTAATGAAATAATGTGTCTACCTTTTTGGGGTCACTTCAAAAAGGTGTTCTTTTTTATACTTAAGCTAGAACTAGTTCTGGCACAGGAGCTTTAAAATGTATTCTTTTTTTAGTTTCATCTATAAAGCTGAATGGTTTCATAGGTAGATTTTCTAGTGTGTGTAGGTAATTACAAGCTTGTAATGGAACAAATGAGGTCATATTCCATACGTCCTTTTCATTAAAACCAATAGCGCGAATATTATGCATGAGTCGATCAATTGTGTAAGATCCCGCCGCTACATATCCTTTTGCCTGATACCACAAATTATTCCCTTCAATTTTTTGTAATGACTGACCACACATAGAATCTGTGTCAATACGATCTGTCATTGCAATAATGCCTTTGGAGCCAACGAGCTCTACAACTCGCCGTGCAACTTCTAAGTCTACATGCTCACTATCAAAATTCATACAGATTGTTAACAAACCTTCTGTAGCAGCTCTCATTAAAGTACCAGGAACTTCTCCAACAACTGTGTTTATATTATCTAGATTCCATTGGTCTAATCGAGCATTTTTTAATCCTTCTAATCTATGTGCTCTTTCCTGAGATGTTCTCCAGGTGTGTTTAAAATTATTAGGCATATCATTAAATAAATGGTCTGTTAATACAGCATCTGATCCAGTATAATTACTACGTTTTTGCGCCGTATCTATAACCTTCATAATAAGCTTTGAAGTTTCTTCTGGATATGCCTTTTGGAAGTGACCTAATGCGGGCTTAACCCCAGCTTCTACCAGCGTATCCACAATCCATTCTAAGCTTGGATGCTCCTCAGTTATATACTTCTTTAGATAGGAGTTTTCAGTCATAGCATCTGGAGAAAGTACAGTATAAATAAGACCATATTCTCCACAAGATGCAATCTTTTCCCATTCTTTTTTAGTTGGTGCCCAATTTCCTCTTTCTGGTGTGCCTGCAAAGCTGGCTAATAATGGTCCCTCTAATGATATACCTAAAATATTATGATAGAGTCCCTTTTTCTTTTGCTTATGAAAATCTTTCATAAAAGCTACAAATTGATCTAATTGGTTATGTGGAAGAAAGATAGAAGGTACACAGAAAATACCTTCATATTCGGCTAGTGTATTGACTTTCTCAATATCTAATTCATCTAAATTACTAAAATCATAATCACCGATTCCATGGCAGTGAAATTCTACTGGAATGGACGGAACTAAGTAAGCACCAGATTTCTTAGAAATCCCTTCTGCACCTATTTCAAAGTGCATCCACTCATTGTTATTATAGGAAATATTCGCAAGCTTCATGACCCCGCTTGTTTCAAGATAGGATGGACTAGTAAATGATGTGCTAAACTGCATAGAAGATTCCCCCTGGAAAATATTATCTTAGTTGTCATCGAAGACATATCATCATCCTAAAATATGGAACGCGTACCATGTCAACATCTTTATTATTATCTTCTATCAATTTAAGGTCGCATTTAGTTAACTATCTATAATATATTTACGCAGAATCATTATTTTTCTTTCTTTATCCATTAATTCTTTATCCATCTCTACAAGCAATGTATTGACTTGGAAAAGTTCCATTACTTTTAATTTCAAAGTAAAAGGAGCATTATGTTTTTTTAACCATTCAAATATTTGTAGTTCACTCATACCCTAAATACCCTCCTTTTAAATATCTATCAATTAAAAACACTAGTCGTAACGCCACTATGCCTATAGATCTCTATTCGTGTTACGCCAACTATTGTTCTTCTTGAGTTTATTTTATGGGAGTGGTTTCATGTCAATAGTAATAAAAATATTTTTGCATAATTGGGGGTACGGAAACGATTTGAGGGATGAGAAGTTTTTTAAACTTAGAGCCATTAATATAATTTTTACTATGCGGAAATTTATGAATTTACAGATAAAACTTACAAATCAGATGGTTTTGATATGGATAATTTTATGAAAAAAAGCATTGACATTTTCGCTTTAAATGTGAAATTATAGTAATTGTTATAAATATCCACACCTTTTTCACGGTAAACACGAACGTTTTTTTATTTAATACGGGTTAATATACACTTTTTGTGAATGTATATTAATCTGTATATCAACAGACAAGAGCAGAACTCATTTTGCTAAGAAAAGAGGTTTAGAGCATGTTAGATACCATCCGAAGGGAACTCCCGATGACTGTAACTCAGTCCTATTTCAATACAGGTGGAGCCGGCCTTATCCCGAAATGTGTGTGTAATGCCATTATAGAAGAATTGCAGTATGAGTTTGAAAAGGGACGAGTGAACCAAGGACAAAGAAAGCGATTCCAATTAAATCTCGAGATGGTACGTCATAGGTTGTCCTCAATCATTCATGCAAAATCGTCTGAAGTAGCTATAACAAACAATACAACTGATGGGGTTAATGTAGTTTTGTGGGGTTTACATCTGACACAAGGGGATGAAATTTTAACAACTAACAGTGAACATTTGGGTGCATTAGCTGGTTTATCTATTTTGAGCAGACTGAAAGGTGTTAATGTTCGATTCTATAAACCTGAGAATCATGTATTTGATCTCAATGCTTTTTTTACATTGGTTACAGCACGAACGAGAATTATTGTTATTTCTCATGTGTTTTGGACGACTGGGTGTATTGTTCCTATCCAAGACATTTGTAAGTATGCACATGAACGAGGAATTATTGTTTTAGTAGATGGAGCGCAGGCAGTAGGTGCTATGCCAGTGAATGTGAAAGAGTTGGATGTGGATTTTTATGTGTTTCCGGCACATAAATGGTTACATGGGCCAGAAGGTATTGGTGCATTGTACATTAAAGAGTCGATGCTAGATATCGTCAATCAAACCTTTGTTGGAAATGCTTCGTTTAATAAACATGACGGAACTATTTATTATTTTCCCTCTGAAGGAAGCAGGCGATTTGAGATTGGTACACGGTTCCGTCCTTCTATTCATGGATTTTTAGCAGGATTAAAGTGGCTTTGCGATGAGATGGGGATGAATACTATTTTCCCCATGATTCAAGCAAATACAGATATGCTAAGAAATAGAATCATCGAAGAAACAGCATTTCGTCCTATAGTGATGGAAACTGCTAGCTTAATAACTCTTCCTTTACCAGAAGGATTAGATTGTAAAAGCGTTGCAAAACAATTAGAGATACAAAATATTTTTGTTAGAGAGATTAAAGAACTAAATTCCATACGTATATCGGTTAGTTTTTTCCATACTACCGATCATATAGAAGCACTACTTCATCAACTAAAATAAATAATTTTAAAGGGGAGATTTCAATGAGTAAAGAAAAAGTAGCTGTATTATTCACAGGTGGTCGCGATTCATCATTAGTAGCATGTCTAGAGGCATTACAAGGAAAAGAGGTTCATCTATTAACATGTAACAGCGGTATAGGGATTAAAAGTGAGTTATCTGAAATTCGAGTAGAAGAATTAAAAAATCGTTTTCCAGAGCAAATTATCGGTCGTACAATATTACCTACATATGGATTATTTAGAAGTATTGCAATTTCTAAATTGGAAGAAGATTTTAAACGCTGGGGAGTTAATCTTGTGTTATTAGGTGATAAATTAGCTATTCACGCAGCTGCGACAGTATATTGCCTACAAAATGGCATTACACGAATTGTAGATGGATGTGTAGGCTATCA
Organism: Bacillus silvicola; assembly: GCF_050524305.1. NCBI lineage: Bacteria > Bacillati > Bacillota > Bacilli > Caryophanales > Bacillaceae > Bacillus > Bacillus silvicola. The sequence goes on along the minus strand of NZ_JBNGVC010000003.1, from coordinate 140,488 downwards.
AAAGGATTTAGCAGAACAGAAAAATGTAGCTATTGAGATTTTAAGTAGATTTGAAGAAAAGTATGGAATTACATATGAGTGCCCTATTTATAATTTCGGTAGCCAAGATGATGTGAAATATGCATTATTGACAATTGGCTTGTCTTCAAAATCATTAGAGGGAGTGTCTGTGTTTGGAGATGCATTTAGCGAACCAACTGATGAAATGGTAGAGGAATATATGAATGATAAGCTTTCGATTTGTTATGATCATGTGACCCTTATGACGGACACGATGAATGTTGTTAATACATTTAAATATACGAACCCTGTTTTAGCATAGGAGAAGTTAGGAGCGTTAGGTACTATGATTCGAAAAATTGGGGCAGCAATCGTAAAGGATAATAAATTATTAGTAGTGAGTAAGAAGAAATCTCCTGATCATTATATGCTACCTGGAGGTAAACTCGAGGATGGAGAAGCCGATTTAGAAGCATTGAGGAGGGAACTGCAAGAAGAATTGCAGTTGGAGGTTGTATCGAGTACTTTGCTAGGTGATTTTGAAACACAATCTATGTTAGGAACGGAGTCAATGTTTTTAACAGTGTATGTTGTAAAAATAACGGGTGAACCGACACCAGATAATGAAATTGGAGCATATAAATGGATCCCAATTGATACACAAGAGTCAGAATATTTAGGCACAGGCATTACCAAGTTCACATTACCTGCCTTACGTAAGGAGATAACAGTATGTCCAAAGTAAATTCTAGGCTGGGAGCCTGGGCTGCCCTTATCGCTGGTATTGTGTTTGGAGTAAATTCCAATGTCGTAAAAGTAGCAAATAATACGGGGTTAACAACGTTGGACTTACTCATTTATCAATTCGGGTTTGCGATTCTCTATTTTATCGGTAAGTTCCTGTTCGCTAACAAAAGAAACAGTATTTCACAACCATATATGTCATTAATCAAGAACCCGTACAATTGGATAGCTGGTATTACGACAGTGTTAACAGGATTGTTTTACTATAACTCTATCCAATTAACAGATCCGAGTATTGCATCACTAGGCTTATTTCAATATCCGTGGATTCTTTTTCTGTTTGGGATTCTGTTTAATAAAGAGCTAGTGGTAGGCAAACATATAGTAGCCATTATACTGTTATGGATGGGAACTTTCTTGCTGATAGGTGGAACATTAGCACATGTGACTGTACCGGGGTTACTTTATGGATTTGCAGCAGGTTTATCATTTGCAACAAATTTATTTAGTCTGCAAAAGATAACAGATCATCCGTTCACGAAAGTGTTTATCTTCCTTATTGCTACAATCATGGTCTTGGTTTTCTGTTTCGGCCAGTATGAAAAATTACATCTTTTCACAGCGGATGCTTTGTCGTTTGGATTCATCACAGCAATTCTGGGGCAGATTATAGCATTTGAACTTCTGTCCTATGCTGCAAAAAATGTGAGCTCTGTTATGATGGCGACATTAACAACGACTGAATTGCCAGTCGCAATGTTATTAACATGGTTTATCTGGGGACCAATTCCAAATGTTATGCGGATTTCGGGATTGGCAATCATGGTAATTGCGATCCTATGGCTTAAATTTGAACAGTCACGATCTGTCACAGTCTCTATAAAGAAAGAAGTTAGCTCGTAAATATAACCGGATAAAGGAGAATCGTATGTTACAAGATATAAAACTAGTGCTCTTTGACTTGGATAATACCTTGTTTTCATTTGAGACTTATTGGACGCAAGCCACCACAGATACCTTTTATCGGTCTAATATCACAAAGCATCTGCCAGTTAAGGAGTTTTTTTCTCACTATCGACACTATGATCATCATTTTTGGGAGTTGCACCATCAGGGGCATATTTCCTTAGATGAAGTCAGGCAACAACGTCTTATTCATACACTTAAACATTTTAATCAGGAAGTTAGTGTAGAAGAGGCGGATACTTACTTCCGTGAGTTCTTCAGCCAGCTTATCTATTTAGTGAAGCCAGAAGAAGCTGTCAATGCGTATCTACGAGAATTAAAGCAAACTTATCAAGTTGGTATTATCACAAATGGAAAAGCCAATGAACAACGATCTAAACTCATTAAATTGCATCTGGATAAAGTGTTTACAGAAAGAGAAATCTTTATCTCAGAGGAGATAGGGGTTGAAAAACCGCAACGAGAATCCTTTCATATACCACTCTTACAGTATGGAATCGAGCCAGCACAAGCTGTATATATAGGTGATTCTTGGAATAATGATGTAGTGGGTGCGATTAATGCAGGAATGTCTGCCATCTGGATTAATCCAAAGGGAAACAAACCACCAAGTGAGCACAAGCCGTTATTTGTGACGAAGGATTTAATAACATTGAAAGAAAAATGGGTGTCTTTACAAACATCTAAAGTAGAAAACTGAAACAAAAAAAGAGATGGATTCTCCATCTCTTTTTTTATTAAAATAAGTTTCATTTACCCTTTATTATAATGTGTTTTGAATGTATACTTTTGTTGTGGATTTTGAGGATATCAGAGGAAGTGTATTGAAATCAATGTTTCAATACAATTTTTTTCTTTAGCAAAATAAGTTGATTTTTTCTATCCCTCTTGAATTTTTTTAATGCTTTTTCCTTCTAAAAATGCATGTCCCGTTTTAATTTTTTCTACTGTTTCATTAATTGGGATCACCCAAAGATTATCTAGTCCTCTATTCATTTGTTCTGAACTAAGGTATTCAACTTTTTTAAATATGTATTTTCCATACGTAAACAATCATTTTCCGCTTGTAGCGCCTCTATTGAACCTACCACTACACTTTTCTCTTTAGTTGTATTTGTTTTTTTCTTTTCCATGGATGTACGCCCCTTTTTCTTTGATTGTAAGGCATCCAATCCTCCTGTTTCATAAGCTACTTTCCATTTCCGAAGTGTTTCGCAAGAAGGAATATTGAAAAGTGCCGCCGTTTCCCTGATAGATGTTCCTTGTTTATTCATATAATGAAGTACATCTAGTTTATACTCAGAAGAATAGGATGTATAGCGCTTTTCAAAAGCTTTTTCACCTAAAAATTCATATCGTTTAATCCATTGATAGAGCTCTCTAGAATCAATACCTACAGATTTAGCAATTGTCCCCCCATCTTCAGTCCCCTCTAAATAACGTCGCACTGCTTGTTTTTTTTTTGAAAAAATTTAGCCATAAAAAAGTGCACCCCAATTGTTAGACACAGTCTAACAATTGGGGTGCACTTCATTTTGAATGTGGTCTTTTCTTATGTGGACTTTCTTTTAATAAACTCTAGTTCTAATGTATTAATGGTTGGAACATCTTTATTATTAATTAAATTACATAATAAATTTGCCGCTGTCTCACCCAACTCTTTAATGGGTTGATGTATCGTTGTAAGCTCCACTACTTTCGATATTGGCTGATTATCAAATCCTATAACTGCCAAATCTTCAGGTATCCGTATTCCCTGATTCTTAGCTTCGTAGATGATTCCGGCAGCTACATAATCACTTCCTACAACTATAGCCGTAGGACGATTCGACTGTTCTAGTAGTATTTTTGCTACTTCAATTCCATCCTCAATTGTATACCGCTCATCAAAGTACCAATTATCTCTCCATTTTAATCCGTATTCCTTTTGATAGTGAAAAAATGATTTTTTTCTACTCATTCCCACACCACTTTTAAGATTTCCTATACATAGACCAATGGCCTGATGTCCTTGATCTCTTAAGTGATTAATAGCCATTTGGATTCCGGACTCGTGATTAATAAATACATTTGCAATTTGTTTACTTTCAGAAGCTTCACAGGAAACGATTTTCCCAAAATAAGATACTTCATCGAGTATATGGCAAGGACTTATACATGACCCTAAAATAAGACCATCAACAAGCTTGTATTTTAATCTGTTGAAAAACTCTAGTTCTTGTGCAGGATCGTTATTAGACTGGTGCACGAGTAAACTATAACTATGCTTACTACACTCTTCACCTATTCCCTCAATTAAATTACTAAAAAACGGATGGTTAATTTTAGGTACAATTACCCCAAATACATTCGTCTTTCCTTTGGATAAGTTTATAGCATTGAGGTTCGGAACGTAATTTAATTCCTTCATGGCTTGTAAAACAGCATTTCGTTTTTCAGGTTTGACATAAGGATGATGATTGAGGACCCTAGATACTGTTGTTCGAGACACTTTTGCTTTTTTGGCTATCTCTGTAATATTAGTCATTACTATTACTCCTTACTATTATTCCTTACTAAGGTAGCGTCAGGATTTTTCTTTTTTACAACGTTAAGAAAAAGAACCCTTGTATATCAATGCTTCTTTCTATGTTTCATTGAGGTTTAACCCTAGTGAGACAAAATCAAAATCGCTTAAAATAGGCTTTTATCTTATCCCATATGATTTATATCAAAAACTAAAATCTGTTTAGCGTTATAAAAATCAGCAAATATTTATTAACTCAATGGCTTATTGCTATAGATCCAAATTCTCCTGATTGTACCCCTTACTATAAATAGAACGTGGCATTCCCATCTTGTGTAATAGTTGATCAAATAGACCTACGATTCCCCCAAGACATAGTAGTACAATAATGGTTCCTAATCCAACCGGACCTTGGAGTACAATTGCAAGTACAAAAGCTATAGCTTCCCCAATAGTTTTTGTAATATTAATACCCCAACCTGTACGTGCAGTGATAGCTAACATCAATTCATCATTTGGTACGGAGGGAAGAGATGCCCGTAAGTAAATAGCAATTCCTAAGGCTAGTATACATAGTCCTATAAAAAATAAACTCCACTGAAAAAGTAAAACATCTACTTTTACGGATGAGAGAATCTTCAAGTTTAAAAGGTCAACAAAAGTCCCAATGATGAAGATAGGAATAAAACCTGCTATATTAGGAAGTTTCATTTTTATCAGGCTATTTATAAAAATAAGGATTCCACCAATAATGAAAACCCATAATCCAATTGTAAGTCCGATTCGTTCTGATAATGCAACATTCAAGGCATCCCATGGAGCAATTCCTACATTGGACTTAATCATACAAACAACACCTAGGGATAAAACAAATAATCCAATAATATAAATTAGACATCTTTGAAAGAAATAGTTCATGATTGTATACTCCGAACTGAGTTGTGGTTTTCTTCCTCAGACGTTTGGATATAATGCTCGAAAGCATAAGCTACACCACAATTATAATTTGGTAACGTTCTGAAAGTAGCCACTTTACTAAGTTTTTCATCTGCATTTCCCATGGCTATCCCTATTTCTGCTACTTTAAACATAGGCATATCGTTTAGATTGTCACCAATCGCTATTGCATTTGCTACAGTTGTTCTGTAATATTCGCAAAGTTTATGTAGTGCTACTCCTTTATCTACCCCTGTACTCATAATTTCTAGGTTGAATGATCCAGAACTAGATACGACACACCCGTCCATTTGACTAAAATATTCTTTTGCTTGCTTTAGCTTACCTCTGTTTGGAGAAACAATCATAAATTTGATGACCAAACGGTAATCTATAGGGTCAATTATACCAGAAACTTCTTCTAAACCATATTGATAGATTTGAGCTTTAATAGTTTCCCAAAACATATCTTTATTAAAATGGGAATCTTGATTTACTACATCATATAGCTGCTTTTCTAATTGATGAATTCCCTGATTTGATACGACAATCTTGTCAGATAAATACACTTGATAATAGATATTTTCTTTGTTTAGCCATTGTATGATAGGTCGAGTTATATCTGAACCCATAAAATGTTCATATATTTTTTGGTTATCTACATAGATTTGAGCTCCGTTTGATGCAATGATTGGGCAATTTAAATTATATTTATTAATGATGTGTTTTGCATCAAATAAAGCCCTTCCTGTCGCGATTGTTACAATATGATTTTGCTTTTGTCCTTTCTTTAAGGCGTTTACGTCTTTTTCTTGGATAGATAAGTTCTCAGATAACAGAGTACCATCTAAGTCAATTGCGATTATCTTCATGTCGCTTCCCTCATTTCTTTATTTGAAAAATTCATAGCCAGTATAAATTATGGTACGCGTTTCAGAGCAAATAGATTATGTTCTTTCAAGATGAGGACTTTTGAGTCACCATACATGCCCATGAAGCTTATACGAATTTTCACCCTAAAAACGAGATTTTCATCTATTAAGTCTGTTAATACTTAATGTTGTTTTTGGGGTTCTGGTGCAAAAACTTCAAGGCAATTGCAAGTAATCTCTAAATCTTGAACATACTGATACTATTACTCTAAAAAGGTGTGTGATTGGTATGGAAAAGAAAAATTTGTTCAAATGGAAGCACTATCAGCCTGATATTATTTTGTTAACTGTACGTTTGTACCTGCGGTACAATTTAAGCTTTCGTGATTTGGTAGAAATGATGGAGGAACGAGGTTTATCCATTTCTCATACAACGATTATGCATTGGGTTCATCAGTATGGCCCTGAATTGGACAAATGGATCCGACGTTACCTCAAACAAATGACTCTTGGAGAGTCGATGAAACATATATCAAGGTAAAGGGTCAATGGATGTACCTGTATTGTGCTGTTGATTCGAAAGGAAAAGCAATCGATTTTTTCCTAAGCAAAACAAGAAATCATAAGGCTGCAAAGCGCTTTTTCAAGAAAGCTTTGCGTTCTTTTCATGTTTCAAATCCTCGTGTTATAACAGTCGATAAGAATCCAGCTTATCCTATAGCAATTGAACAGTTGAAAAAAGAAAAAAGCATACCTAACGGTATGCGAATTAGACAACAAAAGTACTTGAATAACATAATAGAACAAGATCATCGCTTTATAAAGAAGCGAATCCGTTCTATATTGGGTTTCAAATGCTTTGACTCAGCAACATCCATTGTTTCTGGAGTAGAAGCCATGCATATGATGAAAAAAGAACAGATTGATTTACGGAACCAGTCTGTCCAAAATCAGAAAGAATTCATCCATCAATTGTTCGGACTTACAGCATAAGATATGATTCCGTTAGGAATATATGTGCTGTATTCTTTTTTATTTTATTTTTGCACCAGAACCATATTTTTTAGTTTGGAAGAGCGTAGAATTTCACTTTAAATGTACCGTTAGAAGTATATCCGCTAGGAGGGCCTGAGATATACAAATTCTTTCTATCATCTCCTGAAGGGATCGTTAGAATAGAACCATCTCTAACAGTTGACCAAATTCTTGAGTCTGCACCTGATTTATCTCTTGAAACGTTAAATGACAAAGAGGTAGCACCTTCTCCTTCTAAAACAACTCGTACTTTGGTACCTGCCGCAAGATGTTCAAGTGAAAAATTATTACTTGATCTGCTGCTTTGACCAGGCTGCGCACGATAAAGTGAATCTATCTCTCTTGTTAAATTTCCTGTTACATTAGACAATTTGAATTTTTGATTATTACCACCATGGAAATTATATACTGTAACATTTGTTCCATTTGCAGTACCAGAACCACTTACATCTAACACTTTGTTTGGATCCTTCTTATTCCTTACATAATAATATCCATTTCCTGCTTCTGTTGGTATCCAATATTGCTCTTCCTTATTTTGATTAGATGTAGCAACTACATTATTGGAACCATTAGAATCATTCCAAGCTAATATTAAATTTTCATTTGTTACACTTTTAAATTGATATGCATTTTTATTTGAATCATATACTAGCTTCCATTTTTGATTATTACCGTTGCCATTTTGCCACAACAGAACATTTCCATCTGCTTGATTTAAGTCAACGACACTACTATTATTTAAAGTAGAAACTATTTGATAAGCACCACCATCTTCCAGTTCCGGTGCGTAAGGGTCAAAGTTAATGGGTGGCTTTGCTTTATCAAGGGATCTTTCAAAATTTCCATCTTTGATCTCAATTGTTGCAGATCCAAAGTTCGTAGTCATTAGTTTTTCTCGAATAGCTAGGCTTGGATAGCCATCCCAACCAACCATTGGTAGATGGAGCCACTGGTGATAATGGTTTTCTGGCGGCTCGTCATTGCTATTAGCCAGGCGAAAAGCATGTGTCAAGCCGCCGTCCTTATGGTATACAATTTTCGGGTGGTTTCCACTGAATCTAACGTCTGAGCGAGGCTTAGTGTACCAGTTACCATGTGCTGAATAAGTTACATATTGAACCTGACCATCTTTAACCCAAACTATTGTGTGTTCCATGTCATGTCGATGACCACCCAAACCAGAGCCGGAAACCGCTTGATCTTTCTCAAAGTAACTCGCATACATAATTGCAGTCCAACCATTATTTGATTTGGCCCGAGAATAAGTGTTTGAATTTTCCAGTTGGCGAAGATCTCTACAGCTACTGCTCGGAGAACCGCTCATACTTAGGCCAGGGTTAGTCGTGCCATCTGGAGAAATTGCTGCAGTCGCATAACACCCGTCTGTGTCGTAGTCATACACAGGAGCATAATCTAACTCTATATTTGAAGCATTTTGTGGAAGTGCCTGGATTACATCCCCATATGCTTTTGAGGTAGAAAGAAAACTCTTATCAAATTGTCCACCTAAGTTGAATGCAAATGTACTTAATACAATTAACGCAGTCATTACTATTTTTGATATTAATTTCATATTATCCCTCCTAAATGAAATGAATTTAATCGATAGTTACAACAGAACTTAGCTGAGTTTATCCAGAATCCATATTACTTATATATAAATCTCTCCTTTCTATATAAGTCCTCTTTAAAAAATCATCATGATAAATTTTTCCGAATATACGATACAGACCCATTATTCAAAAATATAGAGGGGAACTAGCTATGTCGAAGATATAAGGAGGACTTATATATTTTTTATCCCATATTTCTTCTATTGGTAAGGTGCCATAATTATAGGTGTGTTGCCACTTCGGTGAAAATTGATTCGGTTCACCAGATGGATTTTCACCAACTTTATAAACAATCGCATCATTTCCAACATCTTCATTTCCAGTAAAAGCTCTAACATCATGTCCATGTTTATTTATAGAAACGCCCCACCATTAGAAGAAATAAATACTTCTAGATGTCTACCTTCTGATAAACGAACTGGCGTATTTTCTATTCCAACATGTCCTGACTGTAGGTCGGGATCATTTAAGCGATATCGTAGGAAATCAGAATGACTAATTGTTTCCATAGCTACTGGCACACCATAATTTCCATCTTTTCGAACCGCGATTATCATCTCTTCTAAATCATTCGCATGCGGATTCCAAACAGCTGGACCATCATCACGCACATGATAAAAATAATATCCTAAAAATAGGTGAGTTTTGGTTTCTTGAACAGAAGTATATACATATGGAACTTGAGGATGTTTTCCAATTGTATGCCACTGATTATTCATTCTCCAATCCCCATCTACATCAAATCGTGTAATTAAATCTGCTCTAACATCATGATTGGCATTCACATCTTGATAAATAACGGGAGCATGCTTTTTAATATAGTCTCCATGGGATTTCCCATCTGTACTCAAGCGATTATATATATATTATTTTCACTAATCATAGTTTGCATTTCTTCCGCTTTTACTTCAGTTGGTGTATAAATTGTATTCCCCATTAAAGTAGTTAATCAAATCAAACAATCCAAGGCACCTTTTGCAATATTTGTTTTCTTCAAATAAAAACACTCCTTATAGTATTAAATTTCAATACTGTCCAATAAACAAGAATTCAACAAGAAAACTTCAAGGTGAATACTTTGAAAATGCAACTAGTAATAAAGTAAAAACAATCAATCTACCCTAATCACTGAATTTAATTAGGAGCCACTGTCTAAAATCCTTCTGAATCATACGAAACAGTTGGTGTAATGCATATTCATAATGGTTAATCACTCTTATACTTTTTTACATTGCCTCCTCTCTAGTTGAATATAAAGCTACTTCACAAACAGCATCAAAATGAGATAAATTTCAAACAAATATTATAGTTACCACCAAATCGGTTTGAATATTCTAACTATTTGATACTTGGGTAAAATATAGCATATATTGTCGAAATTTGTCTACAATATATCAGAATTATTAAAAAGATAATAAGATGACATCTGATGATTTCCGAAGGTTAACAGGTTCTGCTAAAAAGTTTTAATTACGAATTTGTAATGATGAAAATCAAAAAAATATACTTACTTTTTGCAAATAATAAAACATTGATACGAAAATCGATATTTTCAGGCTTTATTTTCTTTGTTTTATATACTTTATTAACACATTTATCTGGAGAAACAATTACCATGAGGGACCTTACTGGAAACAGTATAGGCGGCGTTTTTTTGGCTTGTGCATGTATGGATATAGGGGGTACTGCCACACATCCATCAACTTAAGGATTTAGACTATTCTTAAACTTAAAAGCACGTTACTATTCTCTTATGCTAATGAGAAAGGGTGACGTGCTTTTTATGAGTATGTATCAAAAACAAGAGCTGTCTTTATTTGCCGAAGAGTTATATCGATATATGTCTCCCGCTACACTTAATCAATTAGCTATAGAATCAGGTGGAATGAAACGCAAACGTAAGTGCCAGGGGCACCATTTTTTATCTTTGTGTGTATGGTTAAATCAACAAATCGCTACAACCTTTCTTACTCAACTTTGTAGTCAATTAGAAACTTCAACAGGAATTTTATTAAGTCCTGAGGGACTTAATCGACGATTTAACTCGGCTTCTGTAGCCTTCTTTCGAAATGTATTTACTACACTTCTACAAGCTAAAATTGGGGGATCATCTACAATTTCTCATTATCTTTCTGCTTACTTTGAGCGAATTCGCATCCTTGATTCTACAACCTTTCAAGTTCCAGATCGATTCGCAGCTACTTATCCTGGTGTCGGAGGCTGTAGTCATACAGCTGGTGTAAAAATTCAATTAGAGTAGGACTTGTTGAGTGGAGAGCTTTCTGATGTGAAAATTGAGCCAGGAAAACGAGGTGATCAGGCATATGGGGCGACTCGAATGGACATGACACAAAAGAATGAACTATATATTCGTGACTTAGGTTATTTTCGTTTACAAGACTTTAAATCGATCCAAGATAAGGGAGGGTACACATTGGATATTCAACTTTGTAAAAAACGGGATCATCATGCTGCATATGCCTTTATGAAGAGATTAGTGAAAATGTTTGAAGAATCAATGGTTCTAACAACAGACAAAGCACCAGCGTTACTTTGTGCATTCAAAAAATTAAAGGAACAAGGTTTTTATAAACATACAACTTGTACTATCAAGCATTTGAATAATCTCATAGAACAGGACCATAGGCATGTGAAACGCCGCTTTGCCAAATCCGCAGGATTTCAAAATTTTCGGCATGCTTCACGTACAATCAAAGGAATCGAAACCGTTCATGCTTTATATAAGGAAAACAGGAGGTTTACATCAAGCTCCTGTTTTTCGACGTGCAGTGAATTACAAAAATTATTTATAATTACATAATAGTTAGTGACAAATACCTCATTTAATTTGATGTCAAGAAACTTTGCAACAGAACCCCAATCACACACCTTTTTAGAGTAATAGTATCAGTATGTCCAAGATTTAGAGATTATTTGCAATTACCTTGAAATTTTTGCACCAGAACCATGGGGAGTTACCTATAGTTCTATTACAACAAAATACAGTTATCATGTAAGTTGAACATGTCATCCGTAAGGATGTGTGTGAAGATGAAAAAACAGCTAATTTTTAAAGCTTTGCAAAAGAACCTATTTTTCGCACAAAGTTTTAAAGTTTAATAAATTCCTACTGCATCAAAAGATTTTTTTACTGCTTTGACTTCAGTTGAATTTTGCCCATATAAGTCTGCTGCAGCTTGGATAACTGCTACTCGTGCCTGACTAAACGATGTATTTTGTGTAAAGTACATCGTGTTAGCGCGGTAATAAATTTGAACTACTTTATATAAGGAGATGCCAGGAACGACTACTTCATGATGTGTTCCACCTTCTGCTAATAAATACATTGATTTATTAATAATTCCACTATTAATATGAACCCCTCCATTATCTGCAGGTCCACTATAACGATTGGAATAATGATCAGGTTGGTTGTATTTGGATGGATCACTCATAGAACGAAGTGCATCTTGTGGCGTATTTGGTGTGTACACATCTTCTCCTATTTCGTAATCTGGTTCCCTATAGGCATAATGTTCCATTAATGTCCCAAAAAGATCAGATATGGATTCATTTAATGCACCCGATTCATTTTGATAAATTAAGCCAGAACTATATTGGGTAACCCCATGTGTGATTTCATGACCTACAACATCAATTGCGCCTGATAATGCAATAAATCGTTCTCCATCTCCATCCCCATATACCATTTGTTGCCCATTCCAAAATGCATTGTTATAGTTTTTACCGTAGTGTACAACTGAATGTATGGCTCCACCTTTATCATCATAAGAGTTTCTATTGAAATACCCTCTATAGACATCATATACTAAACCACTATAGTAATGAGCATCAACTGCTGGAGCATCATAATCAGAATATAATGTACGATCTGAGACATTCCAAACTGTTTCGGGAATTATGCTTTGATTTTTTGCATCATATGTAAATATGCCTTTGCCACGGGTAATATCCTGCAAAGAAAATGTGGAATTTCCTGAATCAAGCATATTGAGATATTTATAATCACCTAATACACCTTTCCCCGTTCCAGTAACAGTAGTACCTTGATCAGAGGTCACGTCATGGATAGAATTGTATTTTGATAAAACCTTTCCTGTTTCAACATCAACAAAATAAACATAGTTCCCAGGCTCTGGAGATAGATAATTTAATTGTACAATATAAGCATATGCTGCTTCATTATCATGGTTATAAATAGTAAGTGTACTAGTTGGATTTGTTTCATATTTTGGTGTGAAACCCAAATCTTTTTCCGCAATAGAAATGGCTTCTTCAGAGGAGATTTTCGGGTTTAGATGTGAGAGCTTTTTATCTAATTCAGGTATTACAGTTCCAGAAAACACTGTCAATATACCTTTGTTATTGATATGTGCTACTTGTGTAGATCCCCAAACTGGAATCTCATTATATGTTTGTTGTAAGTGTACAACGGTTGTCCCTGCAGTATCTTGTTCTTTTTTCTGAATAATAAATGATTCCTCAGCAATTTTTTTATATTAGAGTAAGTAGTAAAGATCAATCCATTGAAAGACAACTTGCGACTGCATCAGAAATAAGTATTCCTGAAGAATACATCTTTATAGAAAGAGCGAGTGGAAAAGATTTCAAACGGCCTGAATATCAACTTATGAAGCGTATGTTGAGAAATGGAGATGTTTTATATATTCAATCACTAGATCGTTTGGGAAGAAATAAACAAATGATTTTAGACGAATGGCAAGAATTAATTAAGGAAAAAGAAATTGATATCGTTGTGTTAGATATGCCCCTTCTTAACACTATGAAATATAAAGATTTAAATGGAATTGAAACCCTTATTTCAGATTTAATTTTACAGTTATTAAGTTATATGGCTGAAGATGAAAGAAAAAGGATCCGTGAACGACAAAAAGAAGGGATTACAATTGCACTTCAAAAAGGAGTTAAATTTGGCCGCAAAAAAGTTGAAATTGATGATAATTTTATAGAAACTTATCAAGAATGGAAAAATCATAACATTACTGCAGTAGAAGCAATGCAAAGAGTAGGAATGAAGAGTAATACATTTTATAGAAGAGTCAAAGAATACGAATATAGCTTAGAAAAAAGCAAGCTTTCTTAAAAGAAAAGCTTGCTTTTTCGAGGGGATGGGCAAAACATTATAGTTAGTGACAAATCCCTAATCTAGTTTGATGTTACAAAACTTATTAGCAACAGAATCTTTATAACCTCACAATAGTATAGTGTTTCACTTCTAGTTCTACGTTATTTAATTACGGGATAACTCATAATCAAATATACAACAATAAACTATCGTAAAGATTACTACACTAAAATATTGTACTGTGAGAGGAACATCTGTTAGTACCGATGTTAAAATGTCTGTAAAAGTAGCAATAATAAGTAAAGCGAGTGCAGATACCATAAGTACTGCTGATAAAAAGAGTCTTTGCTTTATACACTTAAGAATCAAACCTAATCCTAATAATATTAAAACTATCCGGATCAGATAGTTTAATATTATTGGAAAAAAATTGTCTACAACATAAATATTTATCATTTATATTTACCCTATCACTTTCTTCACTTAGGCGACACTCCTCTTCCATCAAAAGCACGTCATCTCTTCTCATAAATTTAAGGGAAATAATTTCATTCTTCTCCTGATTCATACTTATATGCAAATACAAATCCTATACCTAGAACAACAACTACCATAAATTGAACCAAAAAAGAAATATTATTTAAAATATCTGTTGTTATAGCCAATAATCCTGCTAAAAATAATATTCCTGCAATCCCAGCTGAAAAAAATATTTATCTTTTAAAGTTGTATATACTAAGTATAGTGCGAAACATAGCCCTAAAATCATCTTAAAAAGGTACATAAATCCTCCTCCCTCATACTCCACATATTTTTACGAAAGTTCTCCAGTAAAGAATAAATAGACTAATATAACGCCTAATCCTATTGAAAATATTCTAAACAAATAATAACTTATAGATAGAATAATTGGAAACAAACCTGTTAAACTAAACAATGAAATAAACATACGATTTTCTTTATAACTCTGTTTATCTAGTTTAAATCCTAGCCATATAAAACCAATACCTATAAAAAAAACACACAAATCTAAAAGAAAATCGACCATGGTTAACCCCTTATTTTTTATACATTGCAATTTTTGTCATTTCAAATTATAAAACTCAATAATTAACACTGCCAAGCTAGTATGCTTACAAGGGAGTCTGTTCAAATGCAGGCGTATCTCACAGCAACTTGCCAAAATATGAAAAAAATCGCTTTTTACCTGTCTAAAAAGAACCGGATAAAGAGCAATTTTTTTATGTTACATTTATACATGTCATTTTTTGTATTGCATTCTATAAAAATGACATGTGTTCAGTTTTTTTTCAACAGCCTGGGATATATAACGAAATCTGTTGTTCTCTTTTTTATTTGATGATATTTGCACCAGAACCATTATTAGCTCATGCTAATAACGTGAGCGCTGTTATTCAAACCCTCCTGTAAACAATAAATACAAGAACGTAAAACCTAAACCTATTGCAAACATTCTAAACAAATAATAACTTATAGATAGAATAATTGGAAACAAACCTGTTAAACTGAACAATGAAATAAACATGCGATTTTCTTTATAACTCTGTTTATCTAGTTTAAATCCTAGCCATATAAACGAAATACTCATAAAAAAAATAAACAAATCTAACATAAAATCTACCATAATTTATCATTCCTTTTTATAACTTAAAAAGCTGTATACTCCAAATTCAGCATACTTACATATAATTTTCCGTATATTTCATTAATAATATTTGATTTATAATTATATTTAGAATCAAACTATCTTCTCCTTTTTTTAGAACTTTGTTTTTTCTTTGGTGTACTTTTTTTCTTAGAACGATTTTCATAATAAGTTGTTGCATAATTTAGTGCTACATAACCTTTATTCCCAGTCATCGCGTATGCAAGATCTCTTCCCAATCCTTTACCGCTATAATCTTTACGTGACGTTGCCACTGCATATCCAGCCACCCCAGTATGAGCACTAAGGAACATAGTACTTTTTCTTCCTAAAGTAGCAGCTTTTGCTAAACGGCCACCGGCTCCACCAATAACTCCACCCACAAAACCACGAGCACTTGTTATAGCTAATTGCTTTTTATTTATACCTTTTAAGGTTTTATGCTTTTTATAATGGGCTATAGCATACGATCCTCCATTTACCAAGGCACCGGCAACTCCAGAGGCAATCCACCATGATGCATGACCATCCGGGTCGGTCATCATGACTGGATTATTATCTGCATACGTATACCCATTTTGTGTAACAGGATCATCCTCATCACCTGGGTCTGGATCTGCTGAGATGAATACACCATGGTCTGGGTTATAGTAACGAGCCATTAAGTAATACATGCCAATTTCTTTATCATACATGTATCCTGCATAACCAAATGGATTGTCTGCTGCGATTCCTTTTGTGTCACTTTTTAAGATATTGCCCCATGCATCGTATTCATAATTTGCTACGACTTGTCCATTTGCGTCCGTCATTGCTACTACGTCGCCACGTGGGCTATAGTGGTAGAATAACGTTTGTCCTTGTGACTTCATCGCCAGACGTACACCATCGATGGAATATACATATTGACGAAGGACATTTCCATTTCCATCTGTTTCATATAATGGATTGATACTGTCACCGTCATAGAAGTAACGTGTAATTTGACCGCTTACATTCTTTTCGATACGACGGTTATCATCGTCATACTTGTATGTTGCGAACGGCTGACTTTCCCCTTTTTTTGTTAAGGCAATAAGCTGGTCTGCTTCATTCCATGTGTAGGTGTATGTTCCATCAGATGTACGGTTACCCGCTTGATCATATTCATATCGTTCCGATAGAATGCTGCGACTGTATGTCCCAATGACTAGATCCTTTATTCTGCTCGATCCTACTGTTGTAGCGGTCTCCGCTATCTGTTTAATTTATGGAAAATATCAACAAAGGAGAAGTCTTCAAATAAGACTTCTCCTTTCAACTTAAAATGAATTTCAACAATTACTGTATATTTCTTAAACATCGATATTCATTTATACACAACCTGTGTATGTTTTTTCAAAATTTGCAACAGAACCTTAAACACAAACTACCATTTTTTAGAATCCTCATACTCATACACAATACACATTAAAATTGTAGCAAATATTGCGCCGACATATCCAAATAATATCGGAATATTTTCCAAAAAAGGTTTCAATAATTCTGTGAAGGTAACCAAAAAAAGAACTATAAAGTATATTATTGACATAACCGTTGATAAAATTAACTTATTCTTAATAAAGTATCCAATTAAGAACGGTGTACCAAATATAGCTATTACTCCTCCCGGATATTTCCAAAAAACCTCTGAGAAATAATCCCAAAAATTAAATCCCAGCATAATTATCTCCTAGATTTTTTTTTAGTTTTCTTTTGTTTTTTATCATATTCTTTCAAACCCTTTCGATATCCCTTAGATGCACCGTATGTGAAAATAATACCATCTTCAAGAACGGCACCAGCCACAGTGGTTTTAAGTGCAATTTTAGCCCCAGCTTTTTTTGCAGCTTTTTGTACATATTTTTTATTATAAGTTGGCGTATTCTTATTAATATAACTTTTTCTTCCTCCTAAATATGCAGCCGTCCCGACAAATATCTTAGGTATAACCTTTGCAATATCTGTATAACTCTTTGCCCAAGCCTTAGCCCCAGCTTTTGCTCCATATTTAGTCGCATACCAATGTCTCTTAACAGTATTTTTCCAAGCTTTATGCCCATCCGGATCAATGTTCATTACTGGATTATTATCCGCATACGTATATCCATTCATGGTAACAGGATCATCTTCATCCCCTGGATCTGGATCCACTGATAAGAATACACCGTGATCTGGGTTATAGTAACGAGCCATTAAGTAATACATGCCAATTTCTTTATCATACATGTATCCTGCATAACCAAATGGATTGTCTGCTGCGATTCCTTTTGTGTCACTTTTTAAGATATTGCCCCATGCATCGTATTCATAATTTGCTACGACTTGTCCATTTGCGTCCGTCATCGCTACAACGTCGCCACGTGGGCTATAGTGGTAGAATAACGTTTGTCCCTGTGATTTCATTGCGAGACGTACACCGTCTATTGAATATACATATTGACGAAGGACATTTCCATTTCCATCTGTTTCGTATAATGGATTGATACTGTCACCGTCATAGAAGTAACGTGTCACTTGACCATTCACATTTTTTTCAATTCGACGATTGTTATTATCGTATTTATATGTTGCGAACGGATTGCTTTCACCTTTTTTTGTTAAGGCAACCAGTTGGTCTGCTTCATTCCATGTATATGTGTACTTTCCGTCAGATGTACGGTTACCATTTGCATCATACGTAAGAGATTCGTTTCCGAATTTGACAAGCTGATTTCCTTCGTTAAATGTTGCGGTAACAGCTTTTGTTTCTTTTCCATTCTCTGTTACTTTCAAACCTGTTCGGTTTCCAAATCCATCATACGTATATTCATTAACCATTCCATTTGGTAAAGATTCTTTCTGTAACTGATTAATTGGATCGTATACGTAATTTGTTTCGGTTACTTTTCCACCCGTACCTTCATGTGTAATTTTCGTACGGTTACCCGTTTTATCATACTGATATCGCTCTGATAACAGGATTTGACTAGGTGTTCCAATCACTAAATCTGTTAGTTTACCTATTTGATCGTAGTTAAATGTTGAACCTGTTCCATTCGCAGCTGTATACGTACGCACATGACCATTTTCATCATAATCAAATCGATAAGAGGACGTACCGTCCGTTACTTTAATATTTTGATCTAACGTATTGTAGTCATACGATACTTTATTACTGTATCCACCATGCGTAAGGGTTTGTTCTTTTAACTTTTCTGTCTTACTGTTTGCTTTATCATGATACGCCCAGTCTACTTTTCCGCCTCGGCTATCTGTCATGCTCGTAATACGATCGGCATTGTCGTATGTTTTACTTCTTTCCACGCCATTGACATGGTCTTTTACTTTTGTTTCTTGCCCATTTGCGTCTCGCTCGAACGTAAATGCATCTTTTCCATTTCGCTTTTCACTTACCGTACGATCAGCGGTATCATAGCCCCATTCAATCGTTGACCCATTTGGCATTTTCGTTTTTGTCTTGTTTGCATTTTCATCATAGGTATGCTCAAGGCGACGATTTAATGCATCAATGAATACTGTATTTTTGTTATCTACGTCATATTCATATTTGTGTGTTTGTGTTTTTCCACCGAACATCACAGATTTCTCGGTTGTATTGCCGTTAGGATCGTAGCTATACCCAACCGAGGTTCCATTTTTCAATGTAACTTTTGTCAGTTGATTATCTTTGTTGTAATCGTATGATTTTGTATTTCCTTTTTCATCTGTTTCACTTTTTTTATTTCCAGAAGTATCATATGTGAATGTATTTTTATTGCCCTCTTCATCATACGTTGCGGTTACATTGCTATCGGTATCGTACTCATTTTTAACAAGTACATTCCCTTCTAGCAATCGTACATCATCAAACCATACTTTTCCCTTATTATTCTTTCTAAATAGAACATAGACTGCTACGTGTTTAATCGGTTTTTTCGCTGGAATGAGTACTGCACTACGATTCCAATCATTTGTACCACTTGGGAATTTCGCTTGATAATTTTCTCCACTACCATCTTGATAGTATACATCTGCCCAAATAGAATAATCTTTCGAAAGCTTATCAGGAGCATCATTTTCTACATTTTCAGATTTCGACATCCCGGTTAGTGTTAAAGGTTCCGCCGTTTTCTGATTTAAATTCACCCATGTACTATATCCAACATCTGAGCCACCATATTGACTACGTTCCAATACAACTGAAGAATCACCTGTAAAGCCTTCATGTGTCGTGTCTTTACTATCACAGCTTGTGCCATCTCCCCTATGCCATCCAGGGATACAGCCATTCTCCATCATATTTTCTAAGCTACTATTTGTAATCGGGTTAAAGCTTGAAGAATTTTCACCTTTTTCAAGTTGCAACTTATCAAACCAAGCTGAACCACTCGCACTAGCTCCGCCGTTTTCTACCTGTAAGTAAATTCTTGCTTTTCTCGTTTGATCTGTCGTTTTAAAGGTAACTTGGCGATTGGTCCAATCCTTTTCACCTTGTAATTTATTGTAGCGATTATCGTTCCAACCGCCACCATCTATAGCGGAACCATCTTCTTTCAATAACTGAATGTTAAAGAAGGCCCCAATTCCTGGTGATAGTGCTGTTTTCAGCATACCACTCAATGTATACGTTGTATTTGGTTCTAAAGTAACATCTTGGATTGCTGCGATATAGCCCCAATCGTTTGTACTTGCTTTGGTTGTAATCTTTAGTGAAGATGCTCCGCCCAGACCGCCAGGTGCTGGAGCCGTATCTTTTGATAAAGCACCTTGGTTATTATGAGCTACTTGTGACCACTTTTCAATTGTATCCAACTCAAAACTTGGATTTTGGAGGAGATTCTCTCCTGTTCCCATATCTTTACTTGTTTCCGTTGGATTCCCATACTGATCGTGTTGTGTCACAGACGCAGTGTGAGCCGCTTGATCCGTTACAGAAACCTCTGTATTGGCAGCCTTATAGGCAACTGTTGTTTTATCTCCTTCATTATCTGTGTGGCTTACAACACCATTATTTTGATTATACTCAAATTTCTCAGTTCCCATTGCGTCCGTCGCAGATGTCACATTTCCATTATTATCGTACGTAAAGGACTCTGTTTGATTTTTAGGCGTTGTTGTTTTTACTAAATTATTTGCACTATATTCATATGTTGTCGTTAAGTTCAAACGGCCAGAATCTACAACGGTTTTAACCGGATTCCCAGCATCATTATAATTGTAAATTGCCTTACGGCCTTTTGCATCCACCACAGACACTTCTTTTGCATCTGTATTGTAGGATAAGGTTGATGCTTTTCCTAACGGATCCGTTACTTTTACTAATCTATCATTCTCGTACGTGTAAATCGTTTGATATGGTTTTTCATCTGTATGCTTCGGATCATATACATGAGTCAGTAAGTCATTCTCATACCCATATCGATACGCTTTTCCTTCTGGTGTTGTAGAAGAGGCCAGTAAATCTCCCTTGTAAGTAAACGTAATGACTTTGCTATCTGGTCCCGTTACTTTGGAAACTTTTTTATTTGCTCCTTCATATTGTAATATCAATTCTTTTCCAGATGCGTTCTTTACTTTTGTTAATCGGAACTCACCGTCATACTCATATGTCGTCGTATTTCCATATTTATCTTTCACATATTCCATACGACCAGAATTTTCTTTTTTGGTATAAAACGTAACGGTTTGATCTTTGTCTTTGACTTCATACCCTTCCGATGTTTCCTTCATATCTAAGTACACACCTGTAGGTGCTTGGTACGTTCCATCTCCCGTTCGGGTAAATGTAATTTGGGCACCATCTGCAGAAGTCAGAAGTAAGTTTCCTTCTGCATCTTTCCAAATGCGTTCTTCTAAACTGCTATACCAACCCTTACCGAATAAACCTACTTTTTTACTTTGACTATTATACGTTCTTTCAATGGATACATCTGGTCCACGTCCTGATAAAGTGATATCTTTTTCATCCATCAGGAAGTTACCATTTGTCGCATTGACTTTCCCGTTTAATACATCAATGGATGCCCAGTAGTCTAACATGCCGAGGAATCCAAAATCTTGTGAGAACCTTGGTGTGAACTCTTGTGAAATCTGGCTTTCAGCATGACCCACTTTACTATACGCTGTTACACGGAACCAATAGTTTGTAGATCCACCGTAAATTCCACCGGAATTTCGATAAACAGGAGATGGGTCTAATGCAAGCTCTACACCCTTTTTATCATGATGAAGAAGATATTGACCTTTTGCAATTTCATCTTTTGTTGGCCAAATATTTTGCCCTTGCGTCGTCCATGTTGTTGCATTTCCTACGTCAAATGCTTCATAATCTTTTCCGTTATACACCCATACTTTATAACCAGCAGCCTCAGGAACACCGTCCCATTTTAAGGAAACATATCCTGTTTGTTTATCGGTTGCATTAATATAAGCCGAACCTGTCGGTTTTTTGACTTGTTCTAATGGTAGGTGTTGAATGACCCCCTCAGATAATGGACTATCTCCAAATGGGTATTCGGCAATAACGCGAATCCAATAGGCACTTGACCAACTATAATCCCCATAAGGGCTACCTGCCAAATATGCGTTTTTATACATTGGTCCTGGATGAATTGGTGCCTCTCCACCTTTTCCGTCTTCATGGAATTCAAAATGACCTTGTGCAATTTCTTCCTGTGTCGGGAATATCTTTTTATCTTTTGTACTCCAGCTTGTTACATTACCAACTGGAATTTCATCATATTCATATCCGTTGAAAATAGCTACTTTATAGCCTGTTGCTCCTGGCACCGCATCCCATTGCATATTCAAGTAACCAGAATTACTGCCACTTCCATTTGAATACGCTTGTACTCTTGGTTTATTAGGTTGTGCATAGGAATAGTTTACTTCTAAATAAGGTGCGTTTGATCCATTTTCCGCTGCGATAAACTTTTTCCAATGGTTTTGTCCATTACCATTTGTATGTAACTTAAATCCATTGTTTGGTCTTGCACCTTCCACCCATGCTTTAACTGAATTAGTGACGTTAAACTTCGCCCATTGTCCTCGTGCTACATCTGCATGTGCAATATTATTAGAACCTGGCTTGTTGTTCCAGTTGATTCCTCCCACATTCCAGCCGCCTGTTACTTCATCTAACCAAACACCATTTGGCTGATTTCCGTAATAATGCCATACTGCGTATGCATGAAAGGTTGCGCTTTCAATTTTTGCCCCTTTCAAATCTGAAATTTGCGGTTTGATAAAGGCATAATTGGTTCCCGTTGTTCCATCATAATACCCTACTTTTAACGTATAGGCATTTTGACCAGCATCCCAAAGCTTCCCGCCTGAATAATTCACACTTGGATAGGCACTGGCAGCATATGCATTCTTAAAATTATCTATCTCAATAGAGGGATCTAGATATACCGGATACTTACGTTCCGGTGCTTGTAACCATTTTGGATCTGCCGTAACAGTTAATTTATATGTTTTTTCGTCTGTTTTCTCGATATTGTAATGAACAGCATCTGACGTTACAGCCTCTCCTGACTGCTGATTCACATTTGAATCATTCATATACGGTTTTGGTAATGTAAAGATGTTTTCTTTCTTCTCATCTTGGAAATGAATAGAGCCATCTTCTTGTAAAATTGGGGTTAAATCTGTTTGTAGCGCAAACGTAAAAATATGATGCCCTGTATACTCACGCAGTACAAAGTCTTCTTTTACATTTTCATTAAACGTTGTACTTTTCAAATCAATATTGGGGAAGATTCCTTTATACCATACTGTATTATCTTCATGTATCGCAGTTACTGGCGATGGCTTGATTTCGCCTTTCGCACCATTTGCGGCCATTAATTCATATTGAATGGTATGTCCATTTACGGTAAATTGAACATATTTTCCATCTTTAACCGTTTTTTCAAACTCTGGTTTTAATTTTGTGTTTTCCGTCACAATTTTCTTATCTGGTGCTTCTACTAATGTAGGAGAAACCTCTTCTAGTTTTCCATCTTTCTCTGTATGAATGGGTTCTGTATATACCTTTTTCGTAAAAGTACCATCATTATTATCAAAAACTTTTTCTGTTTCTGTTCTCTCTTCCACAACCTCTGTCGGATTTTCCCTATCCTTCTTTAACTTATTTGGATGTGGAGGTGGTATTTCGTCCTCTCCCTTTTTCTCTACTTGTGGACTTTGTTCTGAATTTGGTGATGGGGTAAATGGTGGCGCCGTTTCTGCCAATCCATTCATCGGTATAGATGTAAGAATAAGTGCCACTATCATTAGTTGTATGAAATACCTATACCATCGCCTGTTTTTTACATATTTTTGCTTCATGCCTTCACCTCTTAAACGTGTTATTTTTGAGAGGATAACATACAAAAAAGGCAGGCGAAAAGAAGATAAACTGGAGGAAGATTTACCAATCTGGTGATACAAGTAAAGGGCATTTACATAGAATTCTCGAAACTTTTTCCACTAAATAAAAAAAGAGCTTTGAATTATTAGGTAACAACATAATGTGGAACAGCATCCTATATTTTTTCCTTGGGACACGGAGAATGTAGGCAAGGAAAAATATAACGATGTTCATCTATTATGATCCAGTTTATCTTCTATTCATTTCAGCCTGCTAAATTGGAGAATTTGTATGATCCCCTTACTCAAAATAAAGAACAGAAATAGAAAAAGCAAGATGAAATCTACAATGGAAAGTTTTTATTTTTTGAATTCCGAAACTTTTTCTACAATTATCGACAAAGTATTTACACACTACTTTTATCCCATTTATAATTTAAATAGTTATATACGAATATTACATTACATGTACTAATCACTTGATGAATCATACACGTAGCGAAGGATAAGAAGGGGCTCCATTCCCTTCTTCTATAAAGAGTAAATAGAGATGTAGAAAGTATAAATCCTGTCCCGATTAGAAACTTTATACCAACTATCATTTTAAATGATTATGCAAAGTACCATTATAAATAGGAAGAAACTCGTTTCATATATAGCAAATACGTTATAATAGCTACTGAAATCTTGCCAAATATATTGGTGTTACAGATGAACAAAATGAAACGCCCTAAACAAGGAGTAAAAATACAGTTGCTTGTTTTTGAGATATCCGCA
This sequence comes from Bacillus silvicola, assembly GCF_050524305.1. NCBI lineage: Bacteria > Bacillati > Bacillota > Bacilli > Caryophanales > Bacillaceae > Bacillus > Bacillus silvicola. The sequence continues at coordinate 115,911 of NZ_JBNGVC010000003.1, read as the reverse complement.
GACTTGAAATTTACAGAGCGCAACAATCGTAATCTAAAAACAGGAGATGACGATTCTCCCTTCAAAAGTACCAGCTTTTCAAATGGGCTAAGCATTTAAATATATGATAAAGTAAAAAAGTATTTTCCTACATAGTAGGAGGATACTTTTTTAGAAACCTTAAAATTCACATATACCCTATACAGTAAAGGATGTTTGGTACATGCAATTTGCTATAGACGCGATTCGTAATTTTCTCATACAGGATATGGAATCTTATCGTGAAATGATCCTACAGGAAAATGATTATGATAGTATGAAATGGCGTTACACTACATTCATTGATATGCATAATTACCTAAAGAAAACAAATATGAATCAAGAGGAAATTCAAGAGTTATTATCAGTGAGCTACGAAGGGATCTCTTTTGGTTCGGTAACAAAATGTGATATGCTCTTTATACATTCTCTTACTAGTCCAAATCGATGTTTGGAACTAGTGGAAACCTATAAATTGATGGAACGAACAAACGAATACGTTCCCAATATGAAAGATGAATTGCAATGACTCAAAGATCGATGGGAAAAAGGATTTTATATTTTTGTGAATCAATAAATACGTTGTATGTATAAAAGTACTTACCATAGCAAATATAGAAGAGTCAAAGAATACGAATATAACTTAGAAAAAAGCAAATTTTCTTAAAAGGGAAATTTGCTTTTTCTTATCCCCCCTTTTCGGGGGATAGGATTCTTTCAAAATACCTAACTAAAAAAAGAGTTTTACAAAACTTACAAAATGTTAAACTTATAAAAGCCATTAATATCATGCACGAACGCTGATATCAATGGCTTTTGGTATAGATATGTAGCAATCAGTTTTACAAATTATAAAAAAATATAAGCTCAGTTTTACTTTTTACCAGCAATATGTTTTTGAATTTATCTTTCTTGTCCCTCTGTTTGATTGGCTTGGAACTCCATTTTCAGCGCAATACTATCTCCCTGGAACACATTTTGATCCGTACCATTGTCTTCAAAGGTAAATCTTATCCAGAACCAATCCGTTTTTCCAGCTTTTAATCCACCTGTTTCTGACCATTTTGAAAGAAATATTTTCTGAGAAGCAACTTCTGGATGTTGTGATTTCAATTCTGCCAAGGTTGTTTCATATACAGGACTTTTCTCTGGATCCCAATCCCAAAGAAATTGTACTTTAATGTGTTTACCAAAATCTTCAACACTATTATCTTTTTTTAAATCGTTCACAGTATAATCAACCTTCATCAGGATATCTTTGATATCCAACGTACCACTATTTTTTATATTGAATTTTTTTAATATTTTATCCCCAGGTTTTAAATTGTCTAGATTAAGAGATGTGGTAGGCTGCATAGCAAAATCTAATGTCCCTGCAGCAAATTTATTATTTGTTACCTCTTGATCGCTAAAATATGCATATGTTCCCCCACCGATCAAAGATAAACTAAGAGCGGCTGAAGCCACTCCAACACCTAATTTCTTTTTCAATGACATTTTTTGTTCCTCCCATATGATTTTTATAATTTTTCTCCCTAATCAACTAACAAGGCCCCCTTAATACAGATATAACATAAACTGTAAAAATTTTATATTAAAATCCAAAAAATACTTATTGAGAAAATTATGTTGTTGTCTATCTTCCATAAATAAAAAATCCCAAAAAGTATACTTATATGGACATATTGAGAATTCTCCTTATTACTAAATACATAAAAATTATAATTACACTCCAAAGTGTAATTATAGAAATTAAATTTATTGAGAAATTTGAATTTCCATAAAAATAGGTTGTTTCCCCAATATTTCCCCTCTATAATTTGGATGTACCACATGATTATATAATAAAGGAGGAGTTCATATGGGACGTTGGATTATAGTTACAAGTGAAAAGCATGAACCTAAATTAACAGTGTCTGAAACAAAAGAATTACAGAAACTACAAGAAAAAAAATAAAGAAGATAAAGAGGACAGTCTTATGATGTCCTCTTTATCTATACATAAATCCATGAAAGATTGTATTCATTTACTTTATTTAACTGGAGGTTATTAGAATGCTATATTCTTGGGAAAGAGAAACATTAGAAGAAATTGCACATCAACGTATTATGGATACGTTCAACGAATTAAATTTTTCAGTGAAAAAAAAAGCTTTCGGAGATAAAATACAAACCACATACGTGGAATTATTTAATGTAAATCAACAGATTGAATCATTCGGCGTAGGAAAAGGGAAGTATAATGAATTAGGCGCATTGTTTGAGGCCTTAGAGCATTATACTCTGGAGAACATATCAATGAAAGAATGTGATTTTTTCTCTTCTCATCATATTGCTAAGAATCCAATATTTGACGGAGAGCGTGTTATGCAATTGATAGTAGAAGAACCAGATCAACAATTACTTTGTAAAAAATACTATGCTTTGAATGATACACAACAACATGTATGGTATCCATTTTTTATTGCCAATCCACATTATATGCAACATCCAATCGAAACGGATACTTATCAGTATCAGAAAGTACAACGATACAGTTCTAATAGTGGCACAGCCATTGGTTCCACTTTACATGAAGCGATTATACATGCAACGAATGAAGTCATTGAAAGGGATGCCTTTTCTTTATTCCTACTTCGGCATTTCTACTATGATATGCCAGATCATACATTAAAAATAATTCATCCAAATACGCTTCCACCATCCCTAAAAGAAACGATTTTACACGCAGAAGAGGAATTACAAGAGGAAATTATACTATTGGATATTACAACGGAAGTTGCAGTTCCAACTATATTAGCTGTTACAAAAAATAAAAAGCATACTGGTATATTTGGACTCGGTACATCTTTATACCCTCAATATGCTATCTTGCGAAGTATTACGGAACTAGTTCAAGTGAATCATATCGCTTCTGCAAATATTGGTGATGAGCTAGCACATCGAGAGCATTTTTTGAATCATTTACAGCCGTATCCTCGTCACTATGCTTGTGCAGAAATGAATATGTGTTCCATATTTAATCAATTTCCAGCCACTTATGTTTCGTTTGAGGATTTACCGAGATTTTCAGAACGTAATTTAATACTTTACATCGAAGAACTGCAAGAACGATTACACCAACAACATTTTTCTATCTATTATTCTCCAGTCAAAGAGTTTTCCAATGGTATAAAAATCATACATGTACTAATTCCACAAATGGAGCGTTTTTTATTGATTACAAATGGTCAATTGGTGTTCCCGTCCGAAAGGGGTATGAAAAAGAGTTTTAAATTACAGTCCAGTTTATAAAAAACACCCTATAAAGGGGACTAAGACAAATGTTAATCCACCCTATATGAGGTACCATCAACATTTTATCATTTGTTGATAGTACCTCATATATTTTCAACAAAACAAAAAAGCATCTAATTTAAATTAGATACGAAATGTATCAAGCACATTATCTTTTTCTTCTTTATTAATACCAATATAGCGTAATGTAATTTGTGGCGTACTATGATTCATTATTTCTTGTAACATAGCAATATCTTTTGTTTGCTTGTAAAACCAATATCCAAATGTTTTACGCATCGTATGAGTACCTAATGATTCTACTCCGGCAAAATCTCCAGCTTTTTGTAACTGTCGATAGGCTTGAATTTTACTAATAGGTTTATCACCTTTTCGAGAAGGAAATAACCAGGTACTTTTTAGATCCTCAGCGTATGGAAGTACTTCCTCAAAAATGGATGTAATATTTATGATACGCTCCTTTTTTGTCTTTCCTTCTTTCACTTTAAATTCTTTCCGTTTTTTTCGCTTCAGTTTTAAAATTTCACCTGTTTCCATTTTAAGTAAATCACTTACACGTAACCCTGTATTAATACCAATTAGAAATAAAATGTAATCACGATCAGAACAATGACGTTTGAGCGACCATTTCATATCATTAAGCTGTTCTATGCTCCGAATTGGTTGTACATCAATTAAATGTTGCTTATTATCCATCTGTTTTTCAATCCCTTTGTTTTCAATGATTTGAATGTATACTTTTTTATCTTTTTTTATAATATCAATGAAATTAGATAAAAGTCAATGTTTTAGGGGAAATGAATGTAAACTTTTGGCTAAAAGTTTACTTTCGCTTTTTGAATCATTTATAGCTAATTTTGTAATAATTTTTTCAATATTGATATACTTGTAAATTATGGGTTTAATATTCAAAATTTACATAAAATAAATTATAATAAAAATATGATGGTTATCCTTTTGTTTACTCCTTGTGCTAAAGATAAGATCGTGTTCGCCGATCTTATCTTTTTTTATTTGTGGATTTTTCATACAAAAAAAAGAATCCTTATGATAAGGATTCTGCAACAGGAAATTTACTCTTCTGATTTATAAATGGTCAAAATAGTAATTCTTTTTTTCAAGAAATGCTCTAATCAATATGATGATCATTAACCATATGAGACTACTTAGTATTTCTGATACAAAATTAGTACCAAGTTCTTGATAGGCATAATGAATCATTAATGTAATGAATAACCAAAATGAAGAAGCAATTAGTTGACCAGAATAACCACCCTTAATATGGTGATTAAAAATCAAATAAGTAATTATTTTAAGTGTTAGGCCACTAATAAATAAGCTGACTGAAAGGATCATAATTAACGGTATATATTCATGTAGTAAGCTTAATACTTTATTATTGATGTTAAGAATGTTTTGAGGGATAGATTCTGTTTTACTTAAAATAATGTTGTACTTTAATGATAATTGATAGGTTGAATTCATAATGTAGTAAATAAATATGACCAAACAAAATAGTCTGCCCAAATAAAAAATTTCGCCACTTTTTAAATCATCCCATATCTTACTGAAAAATCCCCCCACGTTTTTCCTCATCTCCCTTTTATTTCGTATTCTTGCTTAGACCATATTCTCATATCTTTCTTTTTATAATCGTATCATACTTTAAGTGGAGTTCAGTTTTTTATATGTATTTAGCAAAAAGTGAAATCTTAGAATTGGAAAAATCAACAAATCAATAAAAATCGTTGTATAGAGATAATAAAGTCATACAATTTGATATACTAAAGGAAAAAATAGGATGATAAGGTTATGCCGACAAAAGGATTCCAAGACACAGTACAGCAATTTGCTTCATTCTTATTAGCTAAAGGAAGAAAACCTTCCACAATTAAACGATATGCTTATGATATTGAAAATTTTGGTCAGTGGTTGCAAAAATCTAAAAAGCTTCCATTACGCAAAATATGGACGACACTTAGTACAGAGGATTATGAAGAGTATTTTAACGATTTAAAGAAGCGACGCAATTACTCTGATAAAACGATACATCGTGTCTATATTGTCCTAAGTAGACTGTATCAATATTTAGATCTACCTAACCCTTTAGAAGATATGAATCTCATAATTCAGCCTGATCGTGCGTTACGTGATGAAGATTTTATTTCTAAATCGGAAGAAAGACAACTAAAGTACATTTTAACTTCATTAGAAGGATTAACAGAAAAACAACGTTCCGTTCGTCCAGTACTTATGGATCGTAACACTTCTATTGTGCATTTACTTATTAATAATGGATTGTCCTTACAAGAACTTGTAGGATTAAAGATGAATCATGTCCATTTTGAAAACAATACAATCTTAGTACCAGGAATAGTGGGTATAGAGAGAACAATTCATCTAAATGAAGACGATAAAAAGATATTATTTAACTATTACCAAACCATTCCAGAACCTGTTCGGCCTAAATATCATAGTGATGCCCCCTTATTCGTAGCATTTGACTTTACTCGAAAAACTTATCATTGGTCATATGACAACGATGCTCCAAAAGCCTTAACAGAAATTGCTGTTCAAAAAATGATTCGACTTGAAGTTGAAAGAGCGAATTTACGAAAAGGAATTTCAGCACAACATCTACGGAACACCTTCATTTTACGGCTAATTGAAAATGAAGTTTTAGAAGGGCAAATTATAAAACAGGTAGGCTTTAAATCTAAACTTGCGTTAAAAAGATATTATGATTACAACGATTAAGAATAAAGAAGGAAGATTGTATGAAGAAAAATAAGAAACAAGAGCTACAGTATATAAGAATTTATACATTAAGGGATAGAAGTACAAAATCCATTAAAGTTGAATCTTGGCGAACGTTTAAAAATGAAATGAGTGTTCTAGGTCTAAAAGATTCGGATATTTTTCAAATTCAGTTAATAGAAAAGTAAAATAAGATAGAGATATTTCGATCTTATTTTGTATGTATTCACCAGTAAGATATACTCTTAGATAAGGAGGTTAATACAGTGAAGAGTTTGACAATTGAAGAGGTTTATCAACAAATTCTAGATGGAAAGAGAAGAATGTTTCCAAGAGGAACTTGGAGTGAAGATATAGATAGAGACTTGATTAAACGTGTTACAAAATATCTAATTGAAGTTATCTTAAAGTGGGACAAAAATCAGATAAAAGAAAAATGGGATTTATCAATTATAAAGAAACATAAGTTAGGAGGAGCAATTGCTATCATTTATAATGACAGTCCATTTAAAATGATAAATGATGCATATCCAGGACTTTTAAAAGAATGGGAATTGAAAATGGCTCCTTTAAATTATTGGACAAAAGAAACAGGGCTCGAAGCATTACGTTGGACAATTGAAGAAAAAGAACGGCTCACAATGGAAGAATTAAAAGAAGTGTACAATCATAAATGGCTCATAAAACATAAGTTACATGCGCCATGTCATCGATTATGGGAAAATAATGCTTACTTAATGATAAAGGACTTATACCCTAATCAATTTAAACCGTTTCATTTCAAATGTGCGACTACAAATTATTGGACAAAGGAAATCGCATTGCGAGAACTTGCATGTATTATACAAGAAGAACAAATTGGAGATGAGGAACTATTAGAAGTATTCAGTGTAAAATGGATTGCTACTAAAAAGTTAAGTACTCCCTTAATGATGTACTGGCAAAGTAGTCCATTTAAAATGATTAATGATTTATATCCAAATAAGTTTAAACCTTGGCAATTTAAGAGTGTACCCTCAAATTATTGGACGAAGCAAAATGCAATAAAAGCTATTTTTCATATTATACAAAAAGATAATCTACCAAAAGACGAACTACCTAAAATAATGGGTAGTAAATGGTTCTACAAAAATAGATTAGGTACACCTTTTCAAAAATTCTGGGAAGCAAGTCCCTACTCTGTGTTAAATGATTTATTTCCAGATTATTTTCAACCATATCAATTTAGTAGAACTCCTAACCTATATTGGACAAAAGAACGATCCCTTCAAATTCTGTCGGAATATATTCAACAAGAGGGTTGGAGTGATGAGGAAATCTTGGAAAACGTTACTTTCCAATGGTTAACTGACCGGAATTTATGGACACCAGTATCAAATATTTGGGAAAGTAGCCCATTTAAGATGGTTAATGATTTGTATCCAAATAGATTTAAACCATGGCAATTCAAAGCTACCTATCGTAATTACTGGACAAAAGAAACGGCACTAAATGCTTTAAAATGGACAATTGAGGAGAAGGAATGTTTGTCCCGTGAGGAGTTAATAGATATATATTCGCAAAAATGGTTATTCAAACATCGACTTCAAACTCCTTGTAAAAAGTTTTGGAAATCAAGTCCGTTTGCTATGCTAAATGCTTTATACCCCAATAAATTTAAAGAATGGGAGTTTTTTAGAGTACCCTCAAATTATTGGACAAAAGACAAAGCCTTGGAAGAATTACGCTGGATAATTGAAGAAAGAGAAAAATTATCAAGAAAAGAATTGTTAAATGTTTTTAGTGGGTCATGGATAAAAGGACAAGGGCTAAGTTATCCGCTACAAAAATTTTGGAGTAGTCGTCCTTATCACATGTTAAATGAATTGTATCCAAATCGCTTTAAAGAGTGGGAATTAAAGAAAACACCTACAGGATTCTGGACAAAAGAAAAAGGACTCGAAGCACTACGCTGGACAATTGAAGAAAAAGAGAAATTAACAAAATTTGATTTATTACAAATATATAGTAAAAAATGGTTAAGAAAACAAGGCTTATCTACACCTTTACAAAGGTTTTGGAGAGGAAATATAAATTTAATGTTGCAAGATTTATATGAGGTCCCGTTACCCAAATGACATAAATCCTACGCTAGGGTTCACCATATTTTATAAGATAACGCATTCAAAATTTCAAGAGAAAAGGAGTCAAATTGACTCCTTCTCATTTTTGTTAATTATTACGAAGATACAACAGATCTATGAAACCTTTCTTCATAATACCTAGTTTTTAGGTCATTAATTTTCAAAGTAAGTCCAATTTTTTCTGCGATTTCTATTGTTTCTCCAAAAAGTCCATCTTTATGATTAGGCCAATTCTCCATGTATTCCACTAAAGTCATATTTGTTATTTGTTTGAAATTATTATCAATAGATTCTCGATCGGATGAAACACCAAAAGAAATATTAGTAACTACTCCGCTTTCTATGTCAATTCCTTTAAAAATAGGAGCCGATATTTCGAGATATGGGTTAATATCATGTTGAAATGGCGAATGAGAACGATATAGTCCTACATCATAAGGAAAACCATCTAAGGTAATCCATGAATGACAAAAAGAGAAAGGTACTTTTGAGGACTCAGTAAATCCAATTTCTAAATTTGGTTTAAACCCTTGTTCCTTAAGCAAAATATATAAAATACTTGAAAGGGCGTGACAAGCTCATGCCCATCAACTTAAGGATGGATACAAAATTAACTTTTGTTCAATTGAACTAAAATCTCCCAAAATGGGGACAAGTTATTAAAAATAAGCACACGAAATAAACCCTAACGGGTTTCATTTTTTTCTTATGCAGCTTTCTTTTGCTTGCTACATCCACTATACTCATAGATAACACCCATGATATCAAAGACAGTTTTCTTCTCATATCGATGAGATTTCCGCCCGTTTTTCTCTAGAAGGTGGAACAGGCGGATCAGAAGCTTTGTTATCTCTTGGGTGCTTTTCCCTATGGCTTGATAGAGGAGAAACAGATGATCTTGGATCATTCCAATCGCTTTATATTCACTTAATTCTTTTTGCTTCTTTTGTAACACAAGTTGGCGCATTTTAAACATCGTAGAAGAACATAAAAAAATAGCGATGAGTTTCCCGTATAAATGGCACTCTATTCTTTCTTGTTTGACGGTACGACAATGATTAATATCAAACAATGATTTCCACGTTTTAAAAACAATTTCTATCTGCCAACGCAATGTATATAATTCATGTACTTGTTCCATCGGAACCCATTCCCAAGGTGCATTTGTCACATATACATTTAATCCCGCTGCTAATTTACTTTTATCTGAATAGGTTTTGTGTTTTGACTTTTCTTTTTCTGCAATTTTCTCTAGACGTTTTTTTAATTGTGCCTCTGTTAAACGATGAAAAATGAGACGTGAAAATAGCTGCTGTTTATCCCCAATATAAGCTTGCTGATATTCTATCGTTTCGCCTGGTTGGAGTTGATTCAAAATCTGTATGACATTGATTTGTATGTATTCTGATTGTTTTTTAATGGAACCATTTTTAAAATATTCCGGATTTGGATTTTTTACATATACGTTCGTATTTAACTTTAACCTCGAAATATAATACGTACCACGTTGATCCATTTGATCTAAATCCTCTAATGAAAAATACCCTAAATCACGAATACATAAATCGCCTGGCCGTAACGTATCTAAACATTCTGTTCCGAATGTTTTATCATTATTTTTTCCAGGTCCCACTTGAAAATTAAGAAATTGCCCACTATGTAAATCATATTCTAATTGAATTTTGATCCCAGCTGTTTGAGCGCAGCCACCTGAACCAGGATATATATGTTCCAAAGTATGGGGTACTTGAAACATAGTGGCATCCATGATGCGAATGCGTTTAAAATGAGCAAAAAGTTGGTTAGAAATGTGAGTCTGCTCACAGATTTTTTGTTGTAACAATAACGAAAAGACATGCTTTAAAAATAACACTGATTTTGCAGTAAATCGTTTATTTAAGCCCTCTGGGCTGAGTAAAGTACCTGTAGCTGCATGAAGTCTACTACATAATCGGACTAAAGGATCACTGGCCACCCGTTGGCTAATCCAAATACAAATGGTAGCTAAATCTGATCCTGAAAACTTGCGTTTTCGCTTTATAAACTTAATCTCTCTTGCTAGTTCTTCCAAAAATCCAGGTGTGATATAGCGCTGTAATTCTTCTGCAAATGGTTGTAACTCCTCTTGAATCGAGAGATTCATAAAAAACGTCACCCTTTCTCATAGATTATTAAGAAAGAATAACGTTTTTTTGTACTTGGGGGTAGTAAAAAGTCTTAAGTTGATGGGCATGCGTGACAAGCTCCAATCCATTGTTTTCTCATAGCGTGGTTAAAGACAGCAAAATATGTATCCACCAAATTCTTATTGTTATTGATTTCTAATGATAATTGAATTGCTTTATGTTTCCAAACATCTACAGGGTTTTCGATTTTATTAATACAACATTTCTTATATTTCCGTCCACTACCACAAGGACATGGTTCATTACGTTCATACATATGATATTATTCCTTTCTCAATTAAATTTTAAAATATAATTTTACGGTATATAGTTTGACGGTTCATAACTTCCATTAAGATATCTGCTATTAATTTTCCGTTTTCGAAAATAATTTGGTTTTTAGTGTATGGATCTATGTACTGTCCCAGTCCCTTACTCAACATAATTTCCAATTCATTATTATCTAAAATTCGAGAAGATAAGATGGTTGGGTGTTTACTAAAAGCTCGATAAAAGTTTAAGGTTTGACTTAAAGAAGCGGCAAGCGGTCTAAGCATTTCATCATAGTAAGGACTCATATCTTCAGCTATTTTTTCGTTTAAGATAAAATTGATTCCATCATCTTTCATGTCAAATCTAAATAAAAAAATCAATATATACCTCTCCTTTTATAGGATACAATCATTTTTTACATAGCAATTGTGGATATAACTTGTTTGTAGATTAATTGTTGTTTACCATTAACCATCATTAGGACGGTAAATTTATCTGTTGTAAGGATCTGCCCACGTACTGGAACGCCATTCTTTAAAAATAAAGTAACTTCCCCTTTTTTCTTTTTCAATTGTTCATACATTTCTTCTTGTAAATTAAACATGAAATGCCCCCCTTGTTTGTTTGTATTTACTTTTCTTCTAATACATGCTGCTTTTCATTGTTGGATATTTGTGATTCCCATTCACTTTCTATTTTTCTAAACCATTTTCCTATTTTGCTTAGATAATATCTTTTTACTTCACCATTAGGAATCCAAATTTCACGTTCCTGTATTTGATTCATCACTTCATGAAGAATCTCATCATGTTCATACTTTCTCGGTTTTCTATAATTTGTTTTTATAAACTGTGTATATTCTCTACGTAACCAATTAGAAATATGTTGTCTTTGTCTTTGTTTGAGATGTGACCATTTTTTATTTGTTTGAAGGATTTTTCCATTTACTTTTATGTGGTTTTTCATCGACACTCATCTCCTTTTACTAGCAAAACGAATATATAACTATCGTATCACATTTAAATTGAAATATTGCTCTAGGTACATATTTCGCAAGAAATCTATCCAAAACAAACAATACAGTCTACATTTAGCGGATTAAGTCAACATAAGATTAAATGTAGACTATTGCTTATGTTTTTTGTTTTTATTAAACAATACGATACGTGAAATTTTATATTTCCCTTATTAAAAAAGCTCCTTAAAAGGAGCACTTATTTTACAAGATAATTTTCTACTTCTTTTAGTAATAGTTTTGCACCTTCTGAACTTAATGTTATCTTACCATTTGCTAATTCTATGTTTCGATTTGAAATTTCTCCTGTTAATGCACAAACAGCACCAGGCTGATACTTCTGTAAAACAATGTCTTCACCTTCTACAAAAATCTCTAATGGTGTTTTTTCTTTAATACCAAGCGTATTTCTAAGTTCCATTGGAATTACTACACGCCCTAATCCATCTACTTTTCTAGTCACTCCGGTTGCTTTCATCTAGCATCTTTCCCCATTTCATTATCAATTTGTACCCAAGCTATTCTTGACTATTGTAACAGGCTTTCACCATACATGAGAAACATAATGAGCAAAAACAGACCATCATAATAAGAAATTCTTTAAACCCTTGCTGAAAGGAAATACGACCTTCTTCCATTCTACATGCCCCTTTTCTTGATATCTTTTTATATGTTAAAATATAGAGGAAAGAAACCTGCCAATTTCTTTTCTCGACGGTCACTCATGACTTTGCTCTTTGTTTGCTTTTGCAAATGAAGAGCTTTTATTTTGCATACTTATACTTGCTTTCTAACATCGCATAACGTAATAACTTTAACTTTGTCTCTTTTTTCAACGCTTTCCACTCAGATACACCAATTTTCATTTTTCATTCCTCCAATAATTAAATTTGTTATTTATATAGCTTATAAGTTCCAGTTGTAAATCTTTCTAATTTGTTTATCGCTAAATCCTTCATGGACAGCGAAGATTTCTGGAAAATCAGAGATACACAAATCAATAATTGTATTGTCAGTTGTTCTTATATAGTAATATTGAACAGCCCCCTCATAATCCGAATATAAATAATACTTATGAATCTTATAATCTAATCCATTTTTCTCTAATACCTCATAAAGCTTATTTTTAGTTTCATCCATTACGTCAAAAATCGTTAACTGCTCCATCATTAACAGCTCCTCATTGCGTAAATTTACTAAACTAACTCTAAGAACAAGGTTGTTTCATTATGTTCATTGGTATGCACATTGAACTGTTTTCCCGTAGCTTCTAATGCACTAAAAAGCATTCTTTTATATCCTAGATCCATAAAATCTACACTTATTTGACCATGATTCATAATAAATTGAAGATCAGCCATCATCTTTTTAACTTTCCGTTCCATGTAATAACCTCCTCAATAAAGTTATATAACTTATATAACCATTCTATTACTCATTTTTCTGGTTGTCAATATAAGTTATATAACTTATAATATTTTTTATAGAGGAGGTTGTTATATGGCTGTTAATAAAGACAAGTACACTCAAATTTTAGTTACTTTTACAAAAGAACAAGTAGAACAAATAGAAAATTATTGGCATGAAAATAAGCTGAAGAATCGAAATGAAGCAATTCGTCAGATCGTAGACAAAGGGTTAAGTCGTAAATAATGACTGCCCTTTTTATTTTCCCTAAAAAACCTAAAAACGCATATAAAGTCCGTTTCTCCCTTTACATACGTTTTTATGACAAATACGACTTATTATATTAACAACTAATTAAAAATCTCATACAATCAAATCTGAAGAGTCATTTTTGTGTTAAACTGATTTTTCTCATGTATTCTTTAAACAAATGAAAAAGAGCCGGATTTTCATCACAGCTCATGTATTAATTGGTTCTGTATGTGTACATGTGGGATATTGAGAACAGCCAAAAAATTTATTTCCTGTTTTATTCGAATTTCGAATGACTAAATCATGTTTACATGTTGGACATTTCCGTTCTGCAGGTGTTACCCCTTGATATACATCTTCAGCCGAATATTCGGGATTTATTTTATTAATCAATTTCTGAAGTTCTACACGATCTATTAGTTTTACATGACAAGCTTCCGCTAATTCCTTTGCTTGTCTTGTATATACACTGTTTGTTACAACCCAGCCCTCATGTGCTTTGTAATAGGCTTGTGCTGCATATATCTCTTGTACGGCACTGATGCCGACTCTATTTTTCATCCCGTAGCGTTTCGCCTGGATTACAATACGATTTTTCCCCTTCAATACCAGATCCGCTCCGAAATCATTTGACTTTTTTGTAACTGTTGGAGAATAACCCAACTCTCGAAAGAGAGCTTTTAGGTATACTTCGAATTGATGTCCGTCCATTTTGTCTATATAACGAATACCGGACTTTGCTATTCGCTTCAGTATTCTTCGTTCCTGGAATTTTCGGTACATAAATTTACAAATACGAAAAAGAACATACAGGATAAAACCATACATCAAAATTTGTAATATGTTTGGCATTTCTGGTAGATTAGACACTTCTCTCCACCTCTTTAATTGGTTTTACTTTCTTTGGTTGTGCTGTTTCTTTTAACTGTTGCTCACTCACTTGTTTCTTCCGGACATCGTTCCAATCTTCTTTTTCATTCTTTGGAATATCCTCTTTAAGATCTACAAAGCATTTCATCGTTTGAATGAAGTCTCTCCCAGCCTTATCATTATCAACTGCCATAATGACCTCTTTAATATCGTGCCCTTCTTTTTTCGCATCCATTAAAGATTCAATCACTGTTTTGGACTTCAAACCATGCATAGAAACCAGGCGAGCGTTTTGAATATTATTTTGTTTAATGCTCCAATGAGATAACATGTCGATTGGATCTTCATAAAAATAGATCTTATCTGGCTTACCCACATCAACCGTAAAACCTGCATTGATTTTTTCATAATTCGGGACGATTTGTTTAAAGCTGCCTCTTTTATTCTCCATTTTTACAGTGCCTTGACGGTTCATTCCAATTACTTGCCCTTTGCCCCCTTCTTCTCTCCATTTGAACACGACATTGTTTTTCTTATCCTGGACGATAAGATCCTTTTTAATCAGCCAGTTCACCAGGCGAGGATCTATTTTCCGCTCATCAATTAAGTATTGCTTGATTTCTGTTTGTTTCGGCACCTCTAAGAGCCTGTTTATAGTCTTATCTTTTTATTAAAATAGCGAGAAATCCTAGGACAACCATTTGTTTACTTGTTTCTAGTTTTCTCTCTACATTTTTGAACAATCGTCTGTATTTTTCTAACCAAGCAAATGAGCGCTCTACGATCCATCTTTTAGGGATCACTTGAAATTGATGCAATTCGGACCGCTTGGCAACTTGTACTTCAGCATTCAATAGCTTTTGAATTTCTTTTTGAAACTTTTCTCCTGTGTACCCACCATCCGTGAGGATGGCTTCTATGGTTTCTTTCAATTCAGGATATTGCTCGTACATTTCGAGTGCGCCTTTTCGATCTGTGACATTGGCAGTGGTAACATGGATTGCATGGGGAAATCCAAGAATATCTACACTGATATGTCGTTTAATACCAGAAACTTTCTTACCACCATCATAACCTTTTTGTTCAGCCGTATCTGCATTCTTAACACTTTGGGCATCGACAATATTAAAGCTAGAGCTTTTGGGGCGATTCACTGCTTCCCTTATTTGCCCAACAATTTTTTTAATAAGGTCTCTAATAGACTACTACCTTCGGCATTGGATTTACTCCATTTTGCATAGTAGCGGTAAACATTTTGCCATTTGGGATAATCTTTTGGTAAAGCACGCCACTGGCAGCCTGTACTCAGAACATAGAGTAGTGCATTGAACACATCATAAAGGTCATACTTTCGCGGACTTGTGCGTTTGCTAAACGTTTCTAGTTCCTCACGAATGATCTCGAATTTTTCACGGCTGATATCACTTGGATAAGACATACACTCATCTCCTGTTTTTGCATACATCCTAACATATTTATAAGACTATAAACAGGCTCTAAGTGTTTTGGATAACTAAAAGGCTGCTGCTCTTTTTTGCGCTCCTCTTCAGTTTTAGAACGATCAAACTCTTTATAGTCCCCCTTCTGAATGTCCATCACGGCTTGTGGGAATGTCATGTCATAGTACATCATCGCAAAGCTAATCGCTCCATACCCTTTTTCCCCTCGACTATTCCAGGCGTATTGATTCCCTTTAATGATGAGGCTGTCATGCTCCGTATGACGATAATAGTTTCCTTCTTTCTTAAACGTTTCTCCTTTTGCTTCCAGATATGAAATCAAGTCAACTTTTCTTGCTTTCATCGCATCCTCCGTACTGACATGTGCCATTACGGAATCCCCCCTTTACTCTATAAAATGAAATAAAAAAGAGGACTATTCCGTTTCCTAGTCCTCTTTTGCTACTTATAGTTGATACATTTAATTTTTATTTGCCGAATAAGAATTTTAATCGCTTCTCCTGTACGCTGTATGATAAACGAGCATCAAATTTCTTCCCGTTTTTGTTTGAGATAAACCCTTTGATTTGATCCGTCACATTCTTTTCTAATAACTTTTTCACATGGTTACTACTTAGATTTTTACCAGAGAATGTACCAAAAATGATGAAGTCACAGCCCTTTTTGTATCGCTCACATAAGTAATTACTTTTTCCTACAAGAACTCTACTTTTGCATAGTGGACATTTGCCAATTGTACGATCTTCAGTCGTTGGAAAACGGAATTTCAAACTTCCGTCCGCTTCCATATAGATAGCTGCCGTAAATTCTCCCTTTTCCCCTTCAAAGCCATTTATAAAATCTGTTGTTTTATACTGAATCAGCTTTTTCATTTGATTACCAGGGATTGCTTTCCCTTTCATCTTTGCTGGTAACATAAAATCACATCCGTTTTTATGCTCCGTGCATCCATAAAATGTTTTACGATGAAGCATATCCCCTTTTTTACATTTTGGACATTTACCAAATGACAGCTCCTCTTGTGTTGGGAACTGAAATTTAACTTTCCCTTCATGTAACACTAAATAAGCGGAAAACTCCTTCTCATTGGACTTAAATCCTTTTAAAAGATCTGTTTTCTTATCCTCAAACAGCTTTTTCGCTTGCGCTTCCGGAATCGCTTTTTCTTTAATTTTTTTCGGTAAGGAGATTTCACATTCCGGATAATTACTGCAACCATAGAAATTACCTTTATGAAGGATTTTTCCTTTTCTACAAGGGCATTTGCACACCTCAATCTGCTGATTCCAGGTATTAATAATACTATCCGACACCTTATCATCCATTGCGCCTAATTGTTCCACTGTATCTTTTACAAACGTATTTGTTTTCTCTACAAATTCCTCATATTTCATTTCTTTCTTTTCGATCATGTAGATCATCCCTTCCATTTCAGCCGTATAAGCTGGATTTTTGATTTCATCTACCGGAAAAGCATCTATAAACGCACGACCAATATGAGTGGTTCGAATCTGACTGTTGGTAACATCAATATAGCTTCGCTCTAACAGTTTCGGAATAAACGTTTCTTCCGTTGCGACTGTCCCAATCCGTTTCCCCTTCATAAGTTCTTTCAAATGTTCATCATCTAATTTACGTCCTGCTGTCTCCATAAAGGTTAAAATGGAGCTTTCGGTATGAAAAGCTGGTTTCTTTGTCCGTGACTCAATCAAGTCATACTGAACGATTCTGAAAGAATCCCCTTCTCGTAAAATAGGTATCTGAAATGCTTCAACTGATCCTTCTTCTATATCCTCTTGAAACACACTTAGAAACCCTTTCTCTTGTAGGATCTTTTCTTTTGTACTGTATGTGTTGCCCTCTTGATCTATAAAATGTACTTCTCTTACCAGGTAGATTGCTGGTTTCATAAAATTCCCGATAAATCGTTTTACAATCAAGTCATATAACTGTTTTTCTAATGGATTTCGGTTGGTCCCGACATATAATTTTGTTGTTGGGATGATGGCAAAGTGACTACTAACTAATTCATCATTAAAAGTAGAATGTTTTTTCGTAATAGAAGATGGAATTACTTGTTGTACGAGATTTGCATAGGAGCTTTTTTCTAATGCTGCCATTACTTCCTTCACTCGTTCCACTTGCTCAGTCGGTAAATGCCTGGATGAAGAACGAGGGTAAGTAATAAAACCTTCTTCATACAAACTCTGAATATGTTTTTTTGCTGTTTCTGCATTTATTTTCATCTTAGCGTGAGCTTCTTTGTAGATATCCGTTAAGTTATATAATAATTTTGGTTTCTTTTTTCTCGTACTTTCTTTAAATTCCGTTACGATTACATTCGTTTCTTTCAAGCTATCTCCAAGCTTTTGGAGTGGGGATGGATCTATCAGTTGATCTTCAGTTTTCATCACCGGTGATAAACCATTTTCGGTTAGTAGCTTCAAATTGTAGTAGGTTTGTTCTTTATAATTTTGGATAGCAATTTCCCTTTGACGGATTTCATTCAAGATACACATTTGAACACGACCAGAAGCCAATAAGAATTGGTTTCTTGCTAGTTTTGATGTACAGCCCCTTGTAACATTAATTCCTAGAATATAGTCCAGGTATTGCCGTGCTTTAGCGGATTGTGCAAGCCCGTCATAGTCTGTTCCTGGTTCTAATCGGTTCAAGGCTCCCTCTAGTTCTGCGGCTTCATAAGAAGAGATAAATAGGCGTGATTCTCGCTTGTTAGCACCTGCATATTCATATAATTCACGATAGATAAGCTCGCCCTCTCTATCTGCATCACAGGAGTTGACCACATGATCCACATCGGGACGATTTAACAACTTAACTAATATTTGAATTTGTTCGAGACTATCCGATTTCTCTTTATATTCCGGCTCTAAAATAATGGGTAAGTGATCAAATTTAAATTCTTTGTATCTCTCGTCCATCTCATCCGGATGTTTTAGTTCTAATAAATGCCCCCGGCACCAACTAATAATGTAATTTTCATTTTCATAGTAGCCATAATACGGCTTGCTTCCTGGATGCTTTTGCGAGTTTCTAAATCTAGGTGATTTTAATAATTCAACAGCTACCTTCGGCTTTTCTGCAATAAACAATGTTTTCCCCATACGTAATACCTCCTATTAATCTGTAATTTCAGTTTCACGCTTCCATTTCTTATTTCTCCGCTTTTTCATTAATCTGTGACCGAATAATAACAACATGTTCAAAAAGACAGCTACAAGGAACATACAGCCCCCAAACAGCAATACATTCATGACATTCGCTCCTTTCGTTTTACAAATGAGAAAGAGGGCTTTTCCTGTTACCCTCTTTCATTTTTAGATATAAAAAAATCACTTTCCGTTTCTCAATTGAGTAACAAAAAATGATTTAATCTGATTTACCATTTATAAAATTTTTCATCGTTCCATTTCCATTGTTTCTTTTTTTCTACTTGATTTCTTTGTAGCCTTCGACTGTTCTACATTACCTAGCTCTGGCTCCTTGTCTTTTTCTTTATTATTCGTTTGTTTTCCGTTTAAAGGCTGAAATTTTTTATCTACATCCATTTCCTTTGAAGTTGTAGACTGATTCACCGTTATTCCTTCTTTCCCAAGCTTCTCATTCACCTGGTTCTCTAATTTCACAACGTGTTCCTGGCTTACCAGCTCATTATCAATCGAAACATACTTTGTTGTATAATACCGCTCCTCAGCTTTCACACGAGTGACAATACTATCAATATTATCTGGTGTTTCTTCATATTGTGAACGTCTGTATGCTTCGAATTTTCGGCTTAAGTCCTTATCTAATGTAGTTGATTCTTTTTCTTTTGAAGGTTGAATTTGTTGATCTAAAGAGACAATAGGTGCATATCCATCCTTCTTCATTTCTTTATACAGTTCCACTTCTTTTTCATTAAATGAGTGATCTTTTTGTGCCTCCGCTTTATCAACTAAGAGTCCATACCGTTCATCTTTTACGATTTCATCTAGACTCATATTTGCATCCTTTTCATGAATGACAAATGATAAATTTCCTCTTCCATCAAAAATAGAATTTTGAACTTTTTCATATAAATCTGGCTTCAAAATATTATCCAAATAGACATTTTCACGTTTCCCGTTCTTTTCCATTAGGGAAACATATAAATCTTCCGGATCTGTTTTATCTTGATTCCATACAGATAAATAATTTATATCTTTCGTAACGGCATCCATCATGTGGATTCGTGCAACCTCTTCATCTTGCATATCCTTCGCCAACACTTCAATTGTAACTAAATGGTTGGGTATCTCTTTCGAATTTTCTAATGGATTTTCTTGTTCTTTTTCCATCGGTATTTCTTTGTTATTTCTATAATTCACTACCTCATCTCTTAACGCTTGTTTCACTTCATCCGATAGATACCTTTTCTCGTTTAATACTTGTTCATACGGTGTCTTGTAGTCCCCATCTCCCATATTCATACGATCCATACTCACAAGCTCCATTCTCCCAAAATCCCTATCAACTTCTTTTGGAATGGCAATATGATAACGAGCTTGATCGTAAGGGATGGTTTGACCTCTTTCTTTAGCTTCTTCTCTTGCTTTTTCAATACTTGAAATGACTTCAGCCATTTTTTCATTGGCTTCTCCAAATGGGATCAGTTGATTACTCTTAAAATTTTCGTTGTCGCTCCATTGAACTAACATAATAGGACGATTAATTTCATTTTGATTTAGTGCTGCATACTTTTCTTGATTTGCCACGTTAAATGCATCAATAAATTCTTTATCACTCAATTTTTCTGCACCTTCTACAGGTTCAAATGCTCGATTTCTATCTGCTTGTTCCCTTAACTCTGCAACAGAGACAAGTTCTTGTGTCGTGTTACTTAAACTCATGTATTCCACAAATAAGATATTTTTTTCATCCTGTTTTTCATTTACAAGACTAGGTTGATCGTTTTTTTTTAGTCCAATTGGTGCAAGTATTTTTTCTTCTACATGTTCATATTCAATCGTTGTATAATACCCATCCTCTTTATCTAGACCTTTAAAACTTGCCTCTTCTGCTACTGTATATCCATGACCCTCAACATGAAAAACTTCTTCATTTTGCTGTAATGGCTTACCTGTTTCTTGGCAATAAATCACTTCTGATTCGTCTTTTGGATATAATCCTTTATATTCAATATCATTATTCATTACTTCTTTATGCGCTGTTGAAATTCGGTGATTAATTACATTCAAAGCTAGGCTCACTGAATTTTGAAACCAAAAATCTTTATGGTTTTCTTTCACATACTCATTAACACAATCGACTTTTAAACGCTTTTCACGATCTAACGAAACCTTAGCAAGTGGTATATCATTGAAACTATCTCCTAACAAATCAGCTTCATAATATGGCTCTAACGTATCTGTAATTTTTTTAAGTGCATCTTGTTCTCTGTTTGTACCAAATTCATAAACGATCTGTTCCATCTCCCTTAAATTCAAACGAACATTAGGGTTTATTTCTTCTAATATACGACTATCTTCTGAAAGTTGAATTTCATAGTTTTCCCAATGTTTTTCAAAATTTAATCCTAGCCTTTCATCAATAAGCTGCTGCGCATTTTGTTGAATGCCTGTTAAAATTACAAAATTGTCTCTTACATTTCCATCTTTATTTTCTGACACTTGTTTTGCCATATGATCTACTCCTTTTTCGTTTGTTTTTTCTTTTTCCAACGTGCTTTCAATTGTTTCAATAAATTCAATTGAAGTTTCATATACTTCTTTCAACAACTTTGTTTTATCTTTCATTTCTTTTCCTTGTGCCCAGCTTGCTAAATAACCTAAGGAATATTCGCTCGTATCAATCCCAAAATAAGAAGAAACGGCATAAGCGGTCATTTCTGCTTGAAACTCTTTTTCTGGTGCTGTGTAATTCATATGTGTCTCTGCTGTATGAAGTTTGGCATGAGCCAATTCGTGAAGAAGGGTTTTTACATTTTGTAATTCACTGTTTCTAGGATTCAAAGCAACCTCTTTTGTTAAGGTGTAACTAACTCCCTTTGCGACCCCAAGTTCTTGCTTCGGCTCAATAATTTTTACACCGTTTTTTTCCGCAATGGCTTCCATTCCTTTATACAAACTCTGGTAGTCTGTAACGCTCCCTTCTAGCCAACGATTCGGAAAAATACGAGGTAGATTTTCCGCTTTTGCGTTTGTTTGAGACAAGTCAAACACATGACCGACAGCAAAATATAAGCGACCAGGTATCACTTCTACGCTTTTAGATTCGATTTGTTTTTTCTCTTCCTCACTTGCTTTAGTTACTGTTTTCCAAGTGCCTTCTTTGTCTTTGAATTTTGCTACAGTTCGGTTAGGAACAAGGATCTGGATTCCTTTCTCGCCTTTCTTAACCGCAAACCCTTTTTCTTTCCAAAAAGAAAAGGAACCAACTGCACTGGCTCCCTCGAATTGACTCTGTATTAACGAAATATTAGATGGTGAATAGTGATAAAACTTTGCCATAAACGTTAGATACTCTTTTAAATCTCCCGGTGTACGAAAATAACCTTCTACGCTTTTTTCCATCTTTTTTGTTAAAGCTTGCACCGCTTCTTTCTTTTCTTCTGGTGATTTCGTTTGATACTTTTTCTTATAATTCTTACTCATGTTCTTCTCCTACTCTTTCACTCGCTCTTTGCAATTCCTCCATTTCTTCTTCATTCCATCTCTCAGCTGTATCAAAGAAAAGTTCATGAGTTTTTACATTAACCGGAACTAACATATTTTCTTGATTCATAACATGAACTGCAAGTTCTTCCTCTTGTTCTCGTGTAATTTTGATTGTTAGTTCTTCCTCTTTTACAAGTAAAACAAGTTCACCTTCTCCAACCTCTTTAATGACCCCTAATGCGATATCTTCACGAAATAATAACATCCTAATAACCTCCTGTTTTTTTATAAAAAGAAACAATGTAGCTTACGTTACATTGTTCTTTGATGCCTCATGATCTAAACGTTTTTGTCTTGCGTTACTAATCCGTTCCGCTACGACTTCTTTTGCTATCTTCACGCCACCGACTTCTATTTTATCGGTTGTAATGATACTTTCTAAATCCAAGTCATTAGCAAAAAAGTATCCATTCATTAATTCAATTAAAACTTGTGTATTTCGATCCGCACTATTTGCACCAAGACGAATTTTTGTTAGCTCATTTTTTAATATTTCATGAAGATTTTTAGAAACAATTTCTGAAATATAATTCAAAGACCATTCTGTATTTTTGGATGATTGATGTTCTCTACAAATCCTTACAATTGCTTCACCGTTATATCTGATATTGTGTTCTTCCATATAATCTTTAATATACGTATCTGTTTCTTCATCCAATGTAATTTGCATGCGAAAGTCCTTCATTTAATAACCCCTCTCATTTTGATATGCACTTTCTTTTTGCATACGCTCATAATACTTTTGGTTCTTCCAGCTTTCATATTCACTTTTAAAAGCGCCTTCCACTTTTCTCATAGAATACTGTATAGATACATTCTGTTGAAATTTTTGAAACGGCTTTGATCTTTTCATGTGATGGATTCTCTTTTGTTCTTTATCATATGCCTTCATTTCTTGTAAAAAAGCGTTCCCCATTCTTTTATACAGGTCATTGATTTTGTTCGTCTTATAATTTTCATATTGCTTCTTATCATATTTCCCTTCTCCATATGCTCCTTTAAAAACTTGAACTTCTTTATCTAACTTTTGGAGGAATTGATCGTAATCTTTTTTATGATGATGTTGAATATATCTCCTGCTTAATTCATCAATTTCCGGCTTTAATGGCTGAATGGTATTGTAGCTATACTGCCACTGTCTTTTATCACTTGGTAACTGTTTATAGATTTGTAAAAACAATGGTTTCAAATGTTGATTTCGCCAATCAAAAACGGAATCTTCATTTTTACTTCCCACCATGTTTTTTCGAATCAGATCATTAATTTGTTTCTGTTCCTGCTTACGATCTAACAAATTGTTTACGACTTTTCCTTTCATTGCATCCAATGTTTTTGGTTTTCTTTTACCACGTTCTCTCGTTGGAAATGGTTCAACAGTTGCCACATGGATATGAATGTTATCCGTATTAAAATGAATGGCTGCCGACCAGGTAGAACTTTTTTCTAATCCCTCCCTTTTCTGCATTTCCTTCATCGCAAGCCGTGTCACATCCATTAACTTTTTTTCGTCCAATGTTTTAGTTTTCTCATCATATATGCCTTGTTCCTCTAGCCAAGGATTATGAAAAGAAATGACATCTTGCCACATGATACTTCCATTTTCGTGAGCGGTTTTAAACATTTCCTTTAAGGCTCTTTTCTCACTTTCTGTTAAACGATTTGAGTGTTCCGTAAACAGTGCCGATGTCTTTTCTGGATTCCCCATATATTCTTGGTACGTCTCAAACATTTTCGGATTCAACTTCACTTCACTTTGTGCTTCTTCCCGGTCTACATACTCAATATAGTTCTGGAATGCATCGGAACTCGGTAATACAAATTTTGTTTTTAAAACTACACCAGGGGTAACAGAAGATTGAACAGTCACTGCATTACTCATTTTCATCATCCTGCATCATGAGTTGTATAAACTCATTCATTTTTTTCATTTCGCTATAACAATCATTCATCATATGGATGTTCTTTTGGATGATATTTTCTAATTCCATTTCTCTTTTATTTTGTTGCTGAAAAAATGCCAACATTTCAATTTGGTCTTTCAAAAACTTCTGCCTGGATAATCCTTTCCTCTTTGCAATTTCATCTATTTTCTTTACGGCAATTGGATCTACTTCTCTAATTCTGATTTCCACTTTTCCCTCTCCTTTCTGCAATTGTGGGTAGAGATCAAAAAATAGTGAGAAGAGCATAAGGGGTTTTTGTTCCCACCTAAGGTGTGAAGCTAGGCGGAGCCTAGCGAAACGATGGGAACAAGAAAACCTTCTAGGTGTAGACTCACTCACGACTCATTTTTTCGTGATGTGGACTCACTCACGATACGAAATCTCTTGATGTAGACTCACTCACGACATGACTTTTTTCACTTTTTATTAATTTCTTGTGCCTTTTCTTCTAACTTTTTGATCTTATCTCGTGCAATTTTTTGTTCTCCTTTAAACAATTCAACGTTCTTTTCTGATGATTTTATTTTAGATTCTAAGGATGCTATTTTTGATTGTGTTTCCGTTTTTTCCGCTTCAGTTTGGTACTTCATTTCATCTTTTAGTTCTTTTACTTTCTCATAAACTGTCTTCGCATTTTCTTCTTCCAGTTTGATTGCTTTCCCATAATTTTTGATCTTTGTTTCTATATCTTTTTTGTCTCTTTCTATAAAATCTAGCTCATATGTTTTTTTATCTTCAGCTAACAATTCATCATTTGCTTTTGTTTTTCTTTGATCGGTAAAAATCGTCTGAACTAATTTATTCTGACTTTTTGTTGATGCATTTTCTTCTTCATATTCGTTAACATCTTGCGTGAATTTACGAATATCCATTTGTTCTTTTTCACTGTTTTCATTGTAAATATCGAAAGCTAACGCTCCCCAATTCGGAGATAACTCTTTTACTTCCACCACATAATTTCCGTTCTCTTCATACAACACTTTGACAGGTAATTGAACACCAGACTTTGCTTTTTCTTGTGCTTTAAACGTAAATCCTGTTTCCTCATACCCTTCTATTCGAAAGCGAATTTGTATAAAGTTTTTGTGTGGATTGTATTCCCTTTGTTCTACAATCAATTTCCCCATACCCGACAACTTAATTACTTTATTTGTCTCTGTATGGAATAGTTTTTCATCGTTTGGCATGTAAATTTTAGATGTCAAGAAAGCGAAAAAACCCAAAAATAAAAAGCTGATAATCGTTAAGTAGATCCACGACTTATTTTTTCTTAGATTGATTCTTTCACTCTTCTTACCAATTGCACCTATCACACTCTCACCCCACCTTTTTCGTTATAAAACTTTCATATTTAACTCTTCCACACTTGTAACTCGCCATGTTTCCTTTTCTTTTTTCATGATGATTCGTAACACATTGTTTACTTTTTCTTCTCGGTTTTGCGTTGAATCTGTCGTGACATTTATAAATTCAGCTAACACATTTACTTCCTCTTTATCTGGTTCATTTTCTTGTAAATAAAACTTCATTTCTATTGGTTTCGTTTTATACGTATCTCCTAATTCGTATTTATCAGTTGGATAAAATTGTTGTAATAGTTCTTCACCCATAATGGATTTTGCTTTTTCTTTTCGCTCACTGTAGCCTTCTTTTTCTCGATGAAATGATAATTGTATAAACGTTTCGGCTGTCGATAAGTATGCCCTTCTTTGTTGTTCTTGTGCGGAAGGAAGCACCTTATCCAGTCGTTTTTTCAAATCTTCATTTTGTTTTGTTAGTAATTCATTTGAAAGTTTTAACTGTTTTTCTTTGCCATCACTCATTGACTTTTTGCTCAAATAGATATTAAAAGCTGTCACACCTACAACTAAAATGACAAACACAATAAACAAAGATTTTCGTTTATCTTTCATTCTTTTAGTCTCCTATTCTTTCGGTTTTTAGAACCTTCTTACATGACCAGAAAAGACTTTTTGCCAATACGGATTATTTAAATCTTCAATGGAAACACCTTTATTTGTTTGGCATCCAATGAATGTATTTTTATCAATTACAATGCCAACGTGTCCGTCATGTTTGTAGGTATCAAAGAAAATAACGTCACCTGGTTTCATATCATTTACTGATACTTTTGTACCGATTTTATTTAATGTTTCCGTACTTACAGCTCCTATCGGACTGGTATACATCCCTACTTGTTCGAATGCCCAGCGTACAAAACTTGAACAATCAAAAATCCCTCTTGCAATGTCATTTGTGTTACGTCCTCCACCAAATACGTACGTAGAACGCCCTATCCATCGGCGACCTACATCGGCAACTTTTGAACCACTACTTCCTCCACTTCCTGGATTTCCTCCTCCACCAGAAACAACAGAACCCGGCTGATAATACTTTAAAACTGCGTCAACGTACAATATATCGCCATAACACGCGTCAAATGGAACGGCTTCTGGTCTTAAACAATGGTACATTCCTGTATGCTTCACTTTTTGATACTGTTGTTGTGAAAATTTGATTGCTAATTCTTTCGTATACTTGCCACCATTTGCACCAACAAAATCAAAAAATCCTGTTCCAAAATTGTAAGCTTGAAGTGCTGTTTTGATATGATCCATGTCCCCTGGACTCGTTACTCCGGCTCTTTCTATCGCATGTTTAAACTCCTGTACACCAGCCCAAATACTGTAATCTGGATCTGTAATACAGTTTGGTGATTTACAATATTTCGTATTAAAAGCACCCTCTGATGATTGCATCGGATCGCTGCCACGCCCTCCGCTTTCCTGCATCATTTGTGCAAGCATTAAAGCGACAAATGGTTCCACTCCAAAATCTTTCGCATGCTTCCGAATGGTTGGCTCCCATTTCAAAACTTCGGGCGATACATTCATCACTTGCCCTTCACCTGTATACGTAATGTCACCCGTGTCTGTTCCTGCTCCACTATCACTTCCCATTGCTGCAATGAAAATACTAACGACTCCAAGTAAAAGAAAAGAAAAAAGACCCATCACAATTAACGCTAAAGTGATGAGCCATTTCTTTGGTATGATCTTTAAAACCAGATGCATGGTATTAAGCACCTCCCCCGAATAACATCAATTCTTCATCTGTTACTTCTACATGAAAGTGAATGTTTTTTACAGCTCCAATACTTAAAATGACATCCCCTGTTGGCAAATGTGGAATGGCTGCAATCTCACTTTCACTTAACTGTCCTGCAAATACTTTTCGTAACATGTCTAAACTGTTATTATCTTGTTGCATGATAAATTTGTACTGTGTAAGTTCAAATAGCTTTTTAATTTCATCAATCATTTCTTGTGAAGATCCTTCCGGTACAAAATCTCGAATCGTGTGACTTGCATATACAAGCCCTGCAAAATATTTTCGATCTTCTCGGCTAAATTTAGTTAAAAATTGTAAAGCATGAGCGCTTTCTTTTTTCGTGTTTATGATATGATGCGCCTCGTCAATAATAATGAAATAACGAATTACATCTTCAAAAGCAAGTTGTTGTTTAGTATATGCCTCTAATTGTGGCGCACCATTGGATATCATTTCATCCCATATTAAATTAAAAACATTAAAAATTTGCGCTTGGAATACTTCCGGCTTAAAATTTGAAATATTTCGTAAGGAAAACGATACAACTTGTTCTTTTTTAAAGTTTTCAATAGTAGAATGACCATCAAATAATTGTGCATATGCTTCTACTAAATTCACAAAATTTAATTCAATCAACTCTAAACGATGTTTTCTGCTTTCTCCTAAATTCTCATGGTGTTTTCTATTTTCTACATTCTCATATAATTCATCACGAACAAAAGATAAAAAGTTTGAGAAAATGGGATACTCATTTGGTTTTCTTGTTGTAATTTCATTTGTTGCTCCTTTTTTATCATTCCATAATCCCATACGAATATATAATTTTCGAAGCAAATTTTCATACTCTTTAATTTCATCATCTTTTGCTTCTGGCGCAATGAATCGATAAAAAATTGTCAGTTTAGATAGATGTTGAGTGAAACTAACCTCTTCAAGTTCTGCTGTCTTATATACTTGAAGTGGGTTAATTTGACCTTGCGAACCATCTAATGCAATTGTTTTCCCGTTCAGATCACGTACTGTTTCCTCGAATTCACCTACAATATCAAAAATACGAATAAAATGACCTTTACTTGCATAGTCTACTGATTTCTTTTTTAGTAGTGTTGATTTTCCAGCACCAGGCTTTCCAATCATTACACCGTTATAAAACTTTCTTTGTTTGTCTTTATGAAAAATATCAAAAATAACATTTCCTTTTGTTTTCGTTGTCCCATAATACGTACCGTATGGATCGTTCAAATAAGAGTAGTGAAATGGGCATCCACCAGCCAAACTGACT
Source organism: Bacillus silvicola (assembly GCF_050524305.1). NCBI lineage: Bacteria > Bacillati > Bacillota > Bacilli > Caryophanales > Bacillaceae > Bacillus > Bacillus silvicola. The sequence goes on along the minus strand of NZ_JBNGVC010000003.1, from coordinate 87,222 downwards.
GCCGGAATTTCTTTTCCTTTTCTTCGGTTCACATAATTTTTTTGTGTATCAAAGCTTGTTACGAGTGCATCCCATTCATACTCTTGTTCATTTAAAAAGACAGCTCCTCGAAAGTTATAAGACTCTAATGTTTCCATGATTTCTTTTACTTGTTTTTCTAGCTCATCTAAAGTTCTAGCGGAAACATAGATACGCAAATGAATACGTTTCATGACCTCACCTTGTTTCAAATCCGTATAAAGAGCTTCCAGCTCTAAAAATTCATTTTTTGCATCAATCCGATCTATATTATCCTTTGCTGTATCATGCCGAACACTTTGTTCACTCATGGATTTATTAATCGATTCAACAACTTCTTTTCGGTCATCACTCATGACATCTAATGTTGTGATCACATTTGGCATATTCATAATTTGCTCTAACCAAAAATCATTTACTTCTGTTGGATAATCGAAAACATGAATACAAGTACCTAATCCATCACCTGTTTGCACATAACTTTCTTTAAAACTGATTCCCCCTTGTGGCTGAACTCTAGCCACTAAAAAGGGGTTATAACCTTTTTTCTTTTTAGTTCTTCTTGTTTTTCTTTTTTAGATTTTTTTCGTTTGAACGCAAACATATTGTTTCCCCCTTACTACCATATATTTTTCGTTCCTAATTTTGCATTTTGATTAAACAATTTAAACATAAGCTCTAACTTTTTCTCTTCATCCACCTCTAATAGCTCGTTAGAGCGTTTGATATATCGCTTTGCTGCATCCACACGTTCTTTTACGATTAATTCCGTTTCTCCGTAAATAAATAAGAAGGCTTCCCGATTTGTTCTGCCCCATTCTAAAAACTGAAGTTCTTTTAACTTTTGATTTAAAATTCGTTCATACAAAGGACTGGTACATTCTTTAATTTTCTTCTCTATATAACGTTGTTGTTCGGTTGTTTGACATGGGAAGTTTAAAAAAACAAGTTTAATGGACTGTTTGTAGGCTTGATAAAAATAAGCATGTGAGAAAATGACAAATGCTTGTTCGTCGCTATTCTTTGAGAACATATCGTCACCTTCCACTTGAAGAATTTCTAAAAACTCCTCATTTTTCAGCTCAAATATGCCATCCTCCGTCATATCTACGATTTGCATAATTTCCGCAATACTTTTCTTTACCTTTGGTGGCGCTTCTTTCTTTTTTCCAGATAAAAAACCTAACAGTTTTGTATTTTTCTTTTTCGAAACATCTTTCTTTGGCTTTTCTTTCTTCTGTTTTTTTACTTTTGGTTCTACCTTTGGTTTTTCTTCTTTCTTTTTGTTGGGTACCACCTTCACAATTTCTTTTGGTTCAGAAACTGATTCTTTTACATTTTTTTCATTAAATCGAAATGCTGTTTTCTTCGGCACTTCTAGTTGTTTTGGCTCTTCTTTCTCCACATCTTTTTCGCTGAATAACGCCATATGTGATCCCTCCCTTATTGATCGTTATCTATGGCGCAATATGCACCTTTCCTTCTTAACAGTGTAATAATCAACACTTCATACATTCGTTTTTGAGGATTCGTACTTGGTCGCCAAATCATAATAATTGCAATAGCTGCCATGAAAATAACAAATGGTAACTGAAAGGAATCATGTACGAAATTCCTAAGAATCATTGTTACAACTAATAAACCAATTAATAAAAAGAAATCTATTAAATAAAGCACTTTATTAATCCGTAATTCTGTACTGATTTCCTTCGGAATCCGATAGCTTCTCATCGGGATTCCCTCCTTTTCGACAATAAAAAATAAGCGCACGATTACGCTTATTTTTTATCCGTATTATTTTTATTTTTGTTCACGATATCTCTCCAACTTTTGCCTGTGTTTTGCCCCATCTGATAAAAACGCTTTGTATTCTGTACCGTTTCAGAATTATGAATCCGTTCTTGCACTCCTCTTACCTTTTGTTTCACCGATGATGTAGTATTTTTAACTTTATCCGTTGTATATTGTCCTAATGTCCGTGTTTCTTGATTTCTACTTGCCGCCACTTCTTTATCACTTTCATAAGGAACAATCGGGCTACTATGTGTCACCGTTACGATGTCGGCTGATGCCGGGCTCCCTCCACTTGGTACTGGTCTTGATGTTTCCACTGGTGCCGGGCTACTTCCACTTGGTACTGGTCTTGATGTTTCCACTGGTGCCGGGCTACTTCCACTTGGTACTGGTCTTGATGTTTCCATTGGTGCCGGGCTACTTCCACTTGGTACTGGTCTTGATGTTTCCATTGGTGCCGGGCTACTTCCACTTGGTACTGGTCTTGATGTTTCCATTGGTGCCGGGCTACTTCCGCTTGGTACTGATCTTGGTGTTTCCATTGGTGCCGGGCTACTTTCACCTGGTATTGGTCTTGATGTTTGATTTCCTTCACTCACTCCTTGTCTTACTGTTCCTGGTGTTTGACTTCCTTCACTCGCTCCTTGTCTTACCGCTCCGGCTGTTGGACTTCCTTCACTTGTTCCTTGTCTTACGCCTCCTGGTGTTTGACTTCCTTCACTTGCTCCTTGTCTTACGCCTCCTGCCGTTGGACTTCCTTCATTTGCTCCTTGTCTTACTGCTCCTGGTGTTGGATTCCCTTCACTTGTTCCTTGTCTTACGCCTCCTGGTGTTTGACTTCCTTCACTTGCTCCTTGTCTTACGCCTCCTGGTGTTTGACTTCCTTCATTTGCTCCTTGTCTTACTGTTCCTGGTGTTTGACCTCCTTCACTTGCTCCTTGTCTTACACCTTCTGGTGTTTGACCTCCTTCACTTGCTCCTTGTCTTACACCTTCTGGTGTTTGACCTCCTTCACTTGCTCCTTGTCTTACACCTTCTGGTGTTTGACCTCCTTCACTTGCTCCTTGTCTTACGCCTCCTGCCGTTGGACTTCCTTCACTCGCTCCTTGTCTTACGCCTCCTGCTGTTGGACTTCCTTCACTCGCTCCATTTGATTTTCCGGCTTCTTTCATTTCATCTTGAAGACTTGTTGTTCCCGATTCTTGCCCATTTGCTACCCCAGGGTTTTCGTTCTCTCCTTTTTTCATATCTTCTTGAATAGATGGCGTACCACCATTCTTTTTATCTTCTTCCTTATTTAAGTTACCTTTTTCTTTTTCATTTTTTGCTAAATCATTTCTATTTGCTTTCTTCTGATCCGCTTTTTTCATTTGATCTTGCAAGGACTCTTTATTTTCAGATTCATTTCCATTTTTCAAGCCACTTATAAGACCAGCCATGCCACCTGTTGCCATCGCTGCCGCACTTGCTGTTTTGGCTGCTGCAACACCAGTTCCTTCTGCTGCACCTTTCGCCCCTTTTCCAATCATATTTCCGAGACCCTTCATTGGTTTTGAATTTGCAAGAGCGCCAATCCCTTTACCAAGTGCGAAACCACCTGCTAACATGCCCCAACTGCTCTTTAATCCAATATCTATTCCAAATAACCTTTCTACGACTGCCGGGCCATCTAGAACTGCCATACTAAATGCGGCTAATGCAATCAGATACGGTACACCATTTAATTTGTCATGGAGAAACGCCGTTCCCATTATATATAGCTTCAAAGACAGGAATATCATAATTGTTGCTATAAATATATTGAGGATATTGGATAATACAGCTTTTAACTTTTGACCATTCGCAACATCGGCTGGTGCTATTATGTTGACTAACAAGTAGTTAAATGCCAATTCATAAAATAACCTAGCTAATTTAATACTCACCAATAACAAAGTTGCACCAGTTATCAGTAAAGTAAAGAATATGTTCCAAAAATTCCAATGCCAGCGATAATACTTTTCTGGAAAGAAATCAAACCATCCATCTTTTAATTCAGCTAAAGATGCAACTCCTAACGCATCCATTACTCTTTTATTTTTCAAAATTTTCTTTCCGTTATCTGATAAATCTTTGTCCTTTGTAAATTCAAAATCCTCATCTATTTTTTCAGTAATATCTATCTGTCTAATATTTTTTTCGGGAATATTATTTTTCGGATTCATATCCTCTTTCTTTTTCCATCCATTTTGATCTATTACTGCAATATCCGTTATGTTCTTCTTAATAATTTCATCACTTAAAGAGCCTTTTTGCTCTGATTTTACAACCGCAATTGCATCATCGGTGAACTTATCGACCTTTGTCATGCCAGTGCTTAATAAACAAAGTACACTCAATGTTACGAAAATATTGATGATAATTTGAGAACGATTCATTTGTTTGTTCATAATAAACATGTAGCCAATATATAAAAACGAAATGGCTAAAAGAACGACAAACAATGGATATAACATATCAACAAAATTTTGTATTTCCGGTGAATTAAAGAACCCTTTAATCCCCAGTATGGCATCTGTCACACCTTCTAGAGCATCTACAACTAAAGATAATCCTACAATTAGGAACCATCCTAGCCAACGCAATACATAATTCACGATGTCTCCTACTTGAAGATAATCCGAGAACGATTCTAAAACCTTTAAAATCTCTTCATCTTTCACAATTTACCCTCCTCTCATGCTTATTACTGTCCTAATACTTCTTTTGCTGTCCAATTCACTCTTTCATTTAATCTGTCAATGCGAATAATCAATTTCCCTTTTTGTTCCCGATCTACTGAAAGGAAAAGAACCGCATCTTCTAGACCAAGAATGACCTCATTTTCTTCTGTTACAAATGGCGAGTAACTATCTAAAATCAATTGCATTTTATCCGTTATTGTCGGTACGCACATTCCCTCTTCCTCCTTTAGTTTGGATTCAAAAAAGCACTCAATCATTTGAGTGCTTTTCTAACTCGTCACTTGTTCTTTTTCTTCTAAATCACGCAAGATTCGATTAATCTTGTTTTCGACTGCTTGATAAACACTTTTGTCGATGTGGTCATTGTGAGCTAACATTTGAAATTCACTGTAAAACTCGCCCATTTCTTGATTTTCAACCTCATCTATTGATTTACCTAATTGCGCTAAAAAGAACTTATCAACTAGTTTCAAAACCGCTAAATCAGATTCAAAAAATTCATTAACCGTTTTTTCCTTCCAATTTTCAATGGAAAGGGAATCAAACGGGCTATCTTCCTGCTGAAACGCCTCTTCCGGAATCTCTTCATCAAGTCCCATCATTGTTGGTTCTTCTACTGGCTGCGGTGTCTCTATTTGGGAAGAAGCTTCTTGTTTTTGTACTTGTTCTGGTTCTGAAGTTTTTTTCTCAATTTGTTCTGCTTTTCTCTCTCCTAGAAAATCTACAATAAGTTTTTTCGGCTCTACATCATCATGTAAAGAGTGGATATCTATATCTAAAATAGATTTATCTGTATCGAACTCTACTCCTAAGTACTCCCATCTATATTTTAAAGCTGTTTCTCCCGTATTATAAATTGGACGTGGTCTGATACGCTTTCGATTATTATCTTGACGTTTTATGACACGAATAACTGCACTTTCTCCTTCTTTAAAACTCATAAGCTCATTTGCTGTTAATAACGGTCGTTGATCTAAACCTTCCGTTTTATTTTTATCTGTAGAAAGACCTTTTCCACTTCGAGAAGGTAGATTAATTGTCTGATTCCCCAGCTTTTTGGACACTTTTTCTGCTGTTTCTTGATCGTTTGTTAGAATGTAGATCGTATTCCCACAGTTTCCATCAATGGTATCTGCATCATCTCCATACTTATTTTTTATTTGTGCGTATGCTTGAACAACAAGGTTAAAGCGAATATTTCTACCGAGACAAACCGTAATAATATTCGCCATTCCTTCAATACTCGGCATGTTTCCAAATTCATCAAGTAAAAATACTACTTCACGCTGGCATTCTCCCCCTCGAGCAAGAGACGCACCCTTTGCCAATATAAAATAAAGCTGCCTTACAAAAATAGAAGCAATCACATGATTCGAAGAATCAAAGTCTGGTGTAATCATAAAAATAGCGACTGGTTTATCGAAATAATCCACTTTTGTTATTTTCATATCTTTATTTTCTTCTACTACTTTAAATTCTGTATGACCCGTTTTTTCATCTATTTTTGTAATAGAAATAGATGTTTTCGTTTGCGGATTTTCCTTTTCATTACATTGAATGGTATCTCCAACTTTTATTACTTGTTTAAAATCTAATGCAAAACGTCCTGTAATATCTGCCTTGATAGACTCCTTTGAGCCATCTGGAAATACAATTTCTACTCGTTTTCTAGATGTCACTTTTCCTTTTATTGTTTTTCCAAAACCGACACGTTTTAAATCCACACTATTTTTTGCTGTCATTTTAGCGATTTCATCAAATGTAAAAATAGAAAGTCCGTTCATTGTTTGGGTGAAAATTCCCCCTCGTGTCGTTCCTTTCGAGAAGTTTGAGGTTGCATATTGCATTTTCGCAACACTATCCGCTGGTAAGCCTTCAAAGTATAAATCTAATGCATTTTGTGGATCTGCATCCGGATCTACGATTACCTCTTTTGAACCAAGTTCTGATAACATATTTGCAACTGCATACATGGTAATTTTTTCTTCTGTACCTTCTGCAATACATTTATCCGTAACAGCTAGTATCATGGCGTTACACAAGCTCATTGCGCACTGTTGCCAAAAAGGATCTTTGACAGTTGGGTTGTAATACAAAGTGTGAGAAAGTGTTTTACATAGTGCCTGCGCTGTTGAATAATCTCCATCTTTATAAGCATCTTTGACAAGCTGCAATAAGTTATAACTCATAGAATCAAGTGGGTTTAACAAGTTCAAAACTTCAATGTGATACCCTCGTTCTTCCAGGGTATCTTTCGATGCCGTAAATAGTTCCCCTTTTGGTGTATTAATAATTAAAGAAGGTTGATGCTCCGCCCTGGAATAAACATCAATTGTAGGAAATACATAAGTTTCCCCTTTACCAGAGCGTGTTGTACCAATAATTAAATTGTTTACCGGGCTATCATCAATAAATACCTTATCACCTAGTCGGGAGATAACGACACCACCGCCACCTTTAAATGATTCCTCTCGATCTGGTACAGCTCGATACTGCTTTTTCAGCTCTTCAACTATTGTAAAACGACTAGATCCTTTCTGATGATTATTTAAGTTTTTAAAGGAAGATTTCAGCTTATACACCGTTCTTGCAATGGTTCCAATTACTACAAGGAAAACAAGCATGTAGTAAATCGGATGCTCTGCAATCGGCATCTGAAAAAGAAATCCTACCTCCATATGAAATGGTTTTGGGTGTAATAAATCACTAAATGTTGTTTCTATCAGCTCTAAAGATAAGTTGAGTAAAAAATTAGCGATTAAAAACATTCCAACAAACAAAAAAGCACTCAATGGAATGAGTACTTCTTTTTCAGCTAATTTATATTTGATTGATATCTTTTCACTATACATATCAAAGCATCACCTCTGTTCAATCTAGCCACACGTATTACTTTTTCAAACCAAATCCAGAATCATAATTATATTTTTCATATTCTGTTATCTTATCGAAATCATTCGTTATATCTAAAGATATGATGTATCGAAATTTCTTAGTAATTTGAGCATCTGTTGGCATTTGTTGAAAACTCGCTATTACTTTTATATCGGAATCCTTCATTTGTTGAAGAAAGTATATAAAATCTTCCTGACATAAATAATTGGTTTCATCTACAATTACATATTCAAATTGTTTAGCTATATTTATCACATCTTCTGTAATTTTAAAATTCCTATATCCCTCATTTGATTCACAATCTAAATATTGTAAAGTCACATGCCCCTCTGTTTGCTTCTCTAATTCTTCGTATTCCTTCAATGGATCTAACACTAAAACTTTTGATAAACTTAAAGCCATTTTCTTCAATTCCCTCGTTTTCCCTGTTCCCACTCGACCTACCACCATTAAACTTTTATCTAGACTTGAAATTTGTACTAAATTTGCACTATTAACAAACATCTATATGACCCCTTTCATTAAAAAAATTAGATTACATTTATTTTCAAATTAAAAAGGTACTCTTTTTATGAGTACCTTTTTGACAATATCAGTTGGTTTTTTCTTTATTTACTCGCTACCATCTTTTCATTTTGTTTCAGAACTGGCTTTTCCGGTTCTGTTAGCTTCTCTGGATTTGTTGGATTCTCTGGTTCTGTCGGCTTTTCTGGTTCTGTTGGCTTCTCTGGTTCTGTTGGCTTTTCTGGATCTGTTGGTTTCTCTGGTTCTGTTGGCTTTTCTGGATCTGTTGGTTTCTCTGGTTCTGTTGGTTTTTCTGGATCTGTTGGTTTCTCTGGTTCTGTCGGCTTTTCTGGTTCTGTTGGTTTCTCTGGATCTGTTGGCTTCTCTGGTTCTGTTGGCTTCTCTGGTTCTGTTGGTTTCTCTGGTTCTGTTGGCTTTTCTGGTTCTGTTGGTTTCTCTGGTTCTGTTGGCTTTTCTGGTTCTGTTGGTTTCTCTGGTTCTGTTGGCTTTTCTGGTTCTGTTGGTTTCTCTGGTTCTGTTGGTTTCTCTGGATCTGTTGGCTTCTCTGGTTCTGTTGGTTTCTCTGGTTCTGTTGGCTTTTCTGGTTCTGTTGGTTTCTCTGGTTCTGTTGGTTTCTCTGGTTCTGTTGGTTTCTCTGGTTCTGTTGGTTTCTCTGGTTCTGTTGGCTTCTCTGGTTCTGTTGGTTTCTCTGGTTCTGTTGGTTTCTCTGGTTCTGTTGGCTTCTCTGGTTCTGTTGGTTTCTCTGGTTCTGTTGGTTTCTCTGGTTCTGTTGGTTTCTCTGGTTCTGTTGGTTTCTCTGGTTCTGTTGGCTTCTCTGGTTCTGTTGGTTTTTCTGGATTTGTTGGATTCTCTGGTTCTGTTGGCTTCTCTGGATTTGTTGGATTCTCTGGTTCTGTTGGTTTTTCTGGATTTGTTGGATTCTCTGGTTCTGTTGGTTTTTCTGGATCTGTTGGCTTCTCTGGTTCTGTCGGCTTCTCTGGATTTGTTGGTTTTTCCGGTTCTGTTGGTTTTTCTGGATTTGTTGGTTTTTCCGGTTCTGTTGGCTTTTCTGCCCCTGTATTTTCCGTATTACCATTCTCACCCTCCGTTATAATTGGTGGGTTCACAATTGTATCTGGTTTCTTCTCTGGTGGAAGAATATCTCCTATACTCGCTACGGTAGAATCAATATTTTGATCGCCAAATGCAAAATGATCTCCATTCACGGTGACTTGTGGCTTATTATCTGTAATAGCTGCAATCACATTATCCTTTGCTGTATCTTGAATTGATTTATCTGTCGTTTCTTTATCAAAGAGTGCTAGAACACGAGAAGTGGTGTCATCCCCATTTTGAAGATTACTTACAATAGATTTTTCTTTAAAATTAATTTTTGATTTATCCAACTCTTCGATTACATAAGCAACTTCATTATCCTTACTTTGAATTGCATTCTCTGTAATTGCTTCAAAATCTTGTTTGTTCAGATCTTCTTTCTTTTCCTCCGGCTTATTCTTATCTACCTTTTTTGTAATAGCTGATTTACTTTTTGATGATTCCTTACTTCCAAACCAACTGCACCCTGTCGTACTCAATATCAATGAACCACCAAGAAAAACAATTCCCATTTTTTTGTACAAATTCTCATAATTTAATGGCATGTTATTCTCTCCCCCTTAGATGTTCTGTAGATCTTTATCAATTTTTTCAATCTTAGCTTTCTTTTCTTCTTCACTTATCGTAGATTGCTGAATATCTCGTTTTTCTAATTCTTTAACCTCTTTCATCAAGTTTTTATTTCCTTGCGTTTTGGCAAAAGAATAACATTCTTCATATTTTTTCAGATGTACAAAAGCTTCAACGATGAGCTTTTCACGTCTACCATCCATATTGACTTTCCCCTTAAGTTTGATTACCTCCTCATATTTCTTATTAAGCGCTGCCTTTTCAAAGTCGATTACATCATTTTTGACATCAATTTCATTGATTTTATTCATGTTGTCTATCCCAATAAAATAAGCAACCACACTTTCTGCAAATTTCGGCTCATATTGTAATGCCTTATTTGCCTTCCCATTTAATAAATAAGTAAATAAAACTGCCTTCTGACTATCTTTATCTAATTCTGTGTAATTGACCTTATCGAAGTATTTAACGGCTTCTCCATACTGTTGAATGGCTGCCTGTTGTAATCCTTTTACTACATATTGTTCAGAACCAGCATTTGCACTCGAAACTGGTTCGGAAGAGAATAACTTAAAGGCAAATATGGCACCAGCTCCAATTAACACCACACTTCCTATAACACTCGCAATAATTTTGAATCCTTTTCTATTTTCCTTTCCAGGCTTTACTTGTGTTTTCACTTCATCCGATGGACTATAGGAGGGTTCCTCATTTCTTACTGGTAATTCTTCTTGATATTCATATTCTTCATGAAAAGGAGAATCATTGATTTCTCTTTCTAATGTTTCTAACAGCTCCTTCTTTTGTTCCTCTTGTTCCGGACCTAATTGCATCACATTCATTTTTTTAGAAATGTGATCAAAAATATGATCTGCATATCTCGAACCAAGTGATAACGTACCGTTATAAATTTCATTAGCATGACCATCTAACAAGTCGAAATCAATATGTTCTTGCCGCCCTGCTTCTCTATACACACGTTCTAATCGTTTCGTTAAGGTATAAGCCTCATGAAACGAATATTGCTTACCCGACTCAATTTCTGTTCCATTGCTACTCTTAAAAATGACAAACATGGCTTCTCCTTTCTTCCGTTTGATTTAAATTTACTTCGAATGATCTCTTGAATTATTATTTTCAGCTTTATTGGTTGCGTACTTATGATAGATACATAAAACAGCAATCAATACCCAAATAATGATGAAGAATATCACAGCTCTTAACAGTGCTTCTGGTTTTAGCATTGAGATAATTGGTTGTATATTACCAATAACCAGAACACTTTCAAATACTCTTGACACCCCCATAATTCTCCCCCTAATTTCTTAATAAAGCTCAAATTCCATAAAAAAAGGCAACAAAAAAAGCCATACCCTTTGCATAGCCTCCTCATTGCCTTAATTATATTTTTTCACTATTTCATCCAGAAAAACGGGAATAAGATTTGACCAAATTTTACATTGCTATTTACGCTCTCTGCTAAGTATTGGCATCCCATTACAATAACAAGTCCGACTGCCCCACCAATAAACCACCAAACACATTTATGTCTTCCTCGTTCGCCGCCCCATATTAATAGATAAGCGCCAAAACAGAAAACAATTGCTGTACTAACTATTGCTCCTCTTTGCATCCATGTAATAAATGAAGTACCCGTATTAATTAGACCGTCCATCGCATCACCTAACACTAACATTTGAGCTACTGTTTCCAACATTGACATATACATTCACTCCCTTTTCATTTTTAGATGCTTATACGTTACTAAGCTGACTTGGCTTATTTGACTTGCTGTCTTCTTTTACTTCTTTTACTTCTTTTACTTCTGTTGCTGTTGCCTTATAAGCTTGTAAAGCTTTCATTACTAAATCTTGATTTTCTTCAATGTATTTCTGATGATGTAAATGAAGCCAATGGTTATAATCCTGACCATTGGCTCTTAATAGGTTTGCTACCATATCTTTTTCTTTTTTTAATTCCCTCTGTGTAATCGCCACTATATCACCACCTTTCAATGATTATGTGATTACTTCTGATATTGTTCTTTGCAATTTTTAACAAAAAAACTAATTTCTTTTTCAAGCTCTGATGCTTTAATTTCTGACAGCTTAATATCTTTTTTAGGCTTTCCTTTTTCATAGTACGCAAGAGAACTTCGTCTTTGAGATAGCCCCCAATTATGAGGATTGCTGGTACCTGGTATATCCTCACGTTCTTCATCTAACTCGTGTACTTCAACATTTTCTTGTTTAGCTACTTTTTTTACAAAATGAATCCAATCTTCTCGCTTTTTCTTGTCAGCACTTAACATAACAAAACCTGTGCCATCCTCACTCATGAACTTCTTCATTTCTAACGGACTAAGTTCCATTACTTCCCCTTTTCCCGAACTAAAGACAAATGTTGAACCAATACCAATTGCAATTAACAGTCCAACAACAGCGGAAATGATCCACCCTTTACGACTCATGCATGTTCCTCCCTATGTCATATTTTAATAAGCGATTTTGAAGTGTGATGAGACACTTTTAAACTTCAACATCTGTCTATATTTTATAACATTTAAAGGAAAGTGGGATAGAAAATGGAAATATCATTTATGGCTGGAATGACGAACCCTGTATTGGTATGCGTATAGAAACTAACCCCGACCTAGCTTCTATATGCCCAATACCGCACTACGTATTTTGGCATGAACGTAGAACCTTATGTATCTACTGTTTGTATGGTTTATCGCTTCTTTAGAATGTCAAAATGGGATATTCCTCACGATCACTAGCGCAAACAGATTTTTGATACAATGCATTTCCAATGGTCACAGATATGAGTTTTACGTACGCACTCTTCTAACGATAATCGTATACCTAACCCCTCTAGTGACCGTTTCAAGGGAGGCACGCATATATATTGAAAGCCGTATATCATCCTTCTACATCATTACTGAAAGGAAGATATACGCAATATATATCTAAATTGTCAAAGAGCAAATTACTTTGTGCTATGTTCTCAGCACACTTCAAAATCGCTTTTTTTATTTACACTTTTGTTTTACGGCTACTAATTCCGCTTGTTTATGTTTCCTTTTTGCGATCAAGTTTTGATGTTCGTCTCTGACAGAACGCACTTGATAATAAATTTGAGCTACATTTTCAATGCTTCCTGTGTTATTTTCAATTGCGATGGTGCCTTTCAGTTCGTATGTTTTTCCATCAAAAGTTTTAACACTATGAGCTTGTGATGCGGCAATATCATAAAATGTGAGTCTTTGTTCTTTTCCCATATGAACGCCTCCTATTTTTGATAAAGAAGGGAGAAAAACGCTTCTCCCATGTATAGTTTTCTAGCCATCTAGATAGGATAAAATAGTGAACGAGTGCTTGATATCATGCTAGGGTTGTTGTGTTGTACGAAGTGATAATGCGTTGTGCTGCCTCTTTTCCGTATATGTGCTGTAATGCGGATTGAGATTCAACTACAATTGAATGCTGAATGTGGTATGTTGCGCTATCTTTTAAAAACTGCTCCATATGAGGGATCGGGTACAAATCATATTGATGAAACACCAGGTGAATTGGTCTTATATTCTTGCATTCTGTTAGATACTGAAGAAAATTTGATAATGCTTCTCCTCTCTCTTGATACGTACTTGTTTCCGTTTCTATACTTATATACACAACCGATTTTTGCTTTATATTCATTTCAAACGTTTCATAACCAGTTAGCAAATCATGTTTGATGATGTGATATCCTTGTTTTTGCTTTTCATGATGTGTATCTTCAAAAAAGATGCCTTTCGGATCAAAAATGAAGATAAAATCATCATTTGTTTCTTTCACACCTTCTATGACCGATTTATAAGCCCCAAATCGAGCTTTTATCACACCTGCAACCTTTTCCCCTTCATTCAGTTCTTTCAACGCTCTAATCACCTTTGTATACTTCTTAGCTACGCCTAACATGTATTGCACTCCTTCCTATTTCATTTCCCTCTTCTGATTACTACTGAAACCAAAAATACTCTTTTTGTTCCTCTTGCTTTTCACGTTGATGTTTTTCAAGAATGTATAGCAAAGTGATAGTTATCGCATCCCTTGTTTCTTTTGAATAAAGACCTAGTTCGTGGAAGATATGATAAGCTGGATGCTCATTCTCGAGCGAATTTACTACCTCTACCAAGTTCGCTTCACTCTCATACATTTTTTCCGTGAACTCAATAACTTTTTTCACATCTAGGTAATATAGGTTTTTATGACGTTGATCCAGATACAAAATACTTCCTGCCAATAATTTTGTAGCGGATTCTATCCAATAATCATGTTGCTTTAATGGTTTAATTACAGTTTGAGCGATTGAAATTGCTTGCATCAATTCTTCAGGTAACCAAGCACTCTTGCGCCGCATAACGCCTTCCCCAGGTTTCCCTAAATTTTTCATTTTATCGACATAGATTTCTGACATTTCATTTCATCTCCCTCTCGGTTTCTTATATCTTGCTCCCTATCCAAAAAACAACTGTCCAAATGGGAATTACGAGTATGCATGCATTTCGAAATCCAATAGCAAAGCCTAACGGATTTTCATCTACTTCAATAAAATAAGGTTCATATTCTTTCATATCACAATTGAGCTTTCTTACGGTTTCTTACTGCAAATATGGCTCCGATTAAGCTAAATACGACACATGCAAGACCAATCCATTTTATATATGGATTTTCAGCTTTACCGCCTGTTGTCGGAAGATACGTTTCGATTTTCTTTGGTGTTTGTTCTAGTTGTGGTTTCATAACAATCTGTTGCGGTCTCTCTAATTGTGGTATGACAGGTTTTTCCGTTACTTTTGGTTATTCCTGTATCTGTGGTAGTAGTGTTTATGGTATTTGTGGTTATTCTGGCTGTTCCGGTGCGGTGTCACTGATGTAGGGGGGTGTCGGTCTCTTCTGATCCTTCACCGCATGTTTAATAATTTGACCATCCTCTTTAATTTCAAAAGAGAATATTTCTTCATTTAATAAATAGCCGTCTGGTACAAATGTTTCTTCAAATATTTTTAATCTGAATTTTTAGATTAAAAAACTTAAAAAATAACAATAAAATTGTACCTTTTATAGATTGTTCATTTACAATATAAATGTATAATTATTTTTTATGAAAATAATTCATTTCAACTTAGCTCGATAATATGTTGCAAAAAAAAGGTTTTCAACTGGTTCTCCAAAAAAATCCGAAATGCTTTTTGCCCGATTAGAAATTAAACCCTTTCTACCCGATTCAACATCATACAAAGTACTAACCGGGATTTTTGAACCTTTTGAAACCTCATTAATTGTATAACCTTTTAATTTACGAAATTCTCTTAAAGCCGTCAAATGTCTCACCCCCTTATTTACAGTTTATTCGTCTTTAAGCCTATAGTCAACACTTAAAGTTCATATTTTTAACACTTTTAGTTCATCTTTTCAAAAAACCTTATTTTACTATGCAAAATTGGAGTGATAACAAAAATGACAATCGATGAAAATATTGTAGGGAAAAACATAAAGAAATTAAGAGCTATAAAAGGAGTAAGCCGAAAAGAAATGGCTGAAGATTTAAATGCTACATATAGAACCGTATCTAGCT
The DNA here is from genome assembly GCF_050524305.1 of Bacillus silvicola. Lineage (NCBI taxonomy): Bacteria > Bacillati > Bacillota > Bacilli > Caryophanales > Bacillaceae > Bacillus > Bacillus silvicola. The sequence continues at coordinate 71,983 of NZ_JBNGVC010000003.1, read as the reverse complement.
GGGAAACTGGAGAAAAAAAACCACGCTTAAATAAATTAGAGGAAATTGCTAATTATTTAAATGTCAGTGTACCTTCTTTATTAAAAAATGAAATTCCGGATGAAGACCTCTTAAAAAGTATTAAAGGCGAAGATCCAGTTGAACGTTTAGCCAGACTACTCTATGAACGATACATGAGTGTACCAGATAAACATAAACCTCATATTGAAGAAGAATTATTAAAGTATGCTAGCCAATTAAAAAAGCAAGTTGAACAAGATGAATAGGAGAACCTCATTCCAGAGACTCTCCTATTCATCTTGTTCGTAACTCGCACATAACTCCATAATTTCACTAAAAGTTTGTAAATCAATCGTTTTCACAATCTCTACTAATTCATTTATACTTAATACCATTCTCTCCATTGCTGCCCCTCCATTTTTTATTTTTATATTGTGAAAAATAACACAAAAGTTTTATAATTCCACATTTAGGTATTTATAAAACAGTTTATAAAATCACAAAAGACACCGTTCAAAACGATGTCTTTTGTAAAAATATAAAGTTTAATAAGAAACAGAAAAATTATCCCCCGCCACCAGGATCAACCATCATTCTATAAAGCTCATACTGTTTCCCGAAATCTTTAGCTTGTTGGGAGTACTGTTGTGTTTCCATTTTACCTAGTGAACTATTCACTACGGGGAATAACAGTATAGCGGCTACTATTAATACGTATATCTTTTTCACCATTTCCTCACCATCCCTTGATAACTATATTATAATTTCTAAATATTCATTGTATATTGCTTCAGCAAATTTTACGTACAAAAAATCATTATTTGCTTTAAACATATCAATAGATTGCTCAATTAAATGTATATCTTTTTTAGCCATTCCTAGATAACATGTTTGAATTGGAGTTAACATATTCTTTTTTAATCTAATTTCTTCTAGTATATTTATCGCTTGTTGATATTTTCCTTTTTTGATTAAAAATAAAGCATACTCAGCCGGATGTAATTTATCAAAATCTATTTTATCTAAATCTTTCCACCAAAAGATTCTAATGAAGTTAATATCATTTAGAGCTATATTGTATTTCAAACTACCTTTTGCACCCTTCAATACATTTAACGCTTCTTGTAAAAAGTATAAAGATTTTTTATAATCAGAAAACATAAGGTTTTCTCCACTCCTAATATTCAACAAAGCTTCCATGACAGGGAAGAAATTTATATCCTTATGTGTTCTTAATTCTCCATTTTCCCTTACAAATTTTAAAGATTTATTTTTCCTTAATATTGAATAACTCCATAATTCTTTTGCCCAAAATCCGTATAAACTCTTTAAATAAATATTGGTTACTAATTTATCATCCATTATATTATTCTCTACTCTCGACTTATAACCTTCCATTAGTCCAAAATCTCCTAAATCACAAAGGATTAGCATACTCAGTATATCGCAAAAAATTTCTACATCCGCATTTGAATTTCTAGTCTTTTGGATATCCAAGTACACTTCTCTGACATTTTTCCCTTTCAAGCGGTCGATATATAAATTAAAAATCTCTGCAAACCGTCTCATTTCTAAATCCTTGCTCTCTTCACATATTTTAGAGAGATATTCCATTAATACTACGTGATCGTTCAAATGAGCAAGTGCAAATGCAACCTTCACATTTATGTTTAATCTATCATCTAAGGTACCTAAATAATCAATTATTTTTTGTTCTTGTTTATCTTTATCATCTGCAAAAATGACATAGACAATTTTCGAAAAAGTATATACAGATATTTCTTTGTTCTTATTAATCCAATTAGAAATTGTAGATTTAGCAACCCCAATTTCTTTTGCAAGATCAGTATATGTCCTATTTTTAGATGATAAATAATCATCAATTTCTTTGGCTAATTTCTTCATGTATTTTCACCTCGTCTTTTTTCACGAATATTCAGAAATGTACATATAAGTAAGAAAATTATACCACATTACCTAGAAACAAGTGTTTGCTCAAATTTTGACGGAATTTTCTGTTTATTAAATGCAAAAAAATGAAAACTACTCCAATTTATGTACCTAATCTCTAAATATGAACTTAGGGTGTTGATATTATCCACATACAATTGTAAAATAAAAATAACTTATTTATGCACGAAATCTTTTTAGAAAACAAAAAATAAAACCCCACCTCCCAGTTTTTGATTGGCTTCTAGTTTGGCGACCGGAACCAATTAAAAACTTCTAAGATAGGGTTTTAATTCACACTATAAATATATGTGTTTTCTTTAGTATCATACTTGATATTAAAATTATATCATAATGCATATACAATGTGAATATAAAACCTCTGTTTTTCCTTTTTATTTGTGGTGGGAAAATTAGGAGGTTTTTTCTGTGTTATTGCACAACTTTTTACTTAGTCGAGCGAAATCGGAACTAAGTCCCCACATCAATCACCTATCAAAGAAAACCGGGGCTATTAATCAATCAATTAAGAAAGTTACTACTTACATTGATAATATTGTCCTAGAATATGAAGGTGTTACTACAAAGGATTACCTCACAAAACGTAAATATGAAGCTTTAGAAACAATTTTATCGTACCTAGTACAAGAAGGATATTCCCAAGTAAAGCAAGATCATATTAGCAAAAAATCAGGTATTTCAAAACCTATCATTAACTACGTATTAACATGGTTGCAGGATCTAGGAGTATGCCAACAAATTAAAGTGCGAAGATATGGTAAGATCGCTCCTTCAATTTACATTTTAACCATACATAACAACTATTTAAAAATTATTGAATACTTCAAGATAAAATGGGCTGTAGCAATTGATGTGTGCTCTACTTTCACTAAATTTCTAAGTGAGAAACTCTTTAAGAAAAATTTTGTAGCCAATCACGAAGATATAAAAAATGATATACAAGTCTTGTCTAATTCTGTAGATATTTTCAGTGTAAACAAACAAGAAAAATCAAATACGGATTGTAAATTAAAAGAAAAGACTAACAGATTACAAGATTTAGACGACTATCTTAGTGAGGATCAGAAAAAGGCTTATTACTACATTTTAAGTCAAGAACTAAATCACCTTAGTGAAAAGGATGCATACATAATTGCTTTAAGAATGCCACCTAATATCGACCGCTATGCTAGATGGGATTTTGAAGAATGTGTACAATGGTTTCAATACAATAAAGCTCAAAATAGCAATCCTGCACATTTTATAAAAATGTTTGGGAAAAAGTCTAAACAAAACTGTGAACGAAGAAATCAGAACGCATTAAAAAAGAAATCCCTACATGGTACAAATAAAAAAAGAGAATTTATTTTCTATAATTTTTTAGAAGAAAGTAATTAAATTTTAAAAATCATATTAGTATGTAGCCTTGCTTAAAAAAATCAAACATAGCAAGGCTCTTTGTCATATCCTCTTATATACGTTCATAAACTTGTTATTTTTTGACACATAAAACTTCGAAATACAAATCATCTTATATAATCTTTTTATGAAGTTCTCGGCAATTTACGTATACAATCAGCCTTAATCTACTTACGGCTAATTCATCATTGACTATCAAATTAAATTTGAAATTTACTAAGAGAAAATCCTGAATAGCTTGCTAGAGTAAGTTTAAATGCATCATAATTTATTCTAATGTTTTTATTGGTTCTACTTTTTAAAACAAGATTTATTTAATATAGCATTCTGAAAGTCTTTCTATTTGTCTAATTTTAGGGAATCCGATTCAACTTGCAAAATATATAAATAGTTTTGTAGATTCCTGTTATTGTCTTCCCTAAAATCTGATGAAATTCTATTTATTTCAAATTGAATCCATAGGGATCCTTCCCCCTCTTTCCCCACTTCTATATAGTATTATAAGAATACCACGAGCTATTGAATGCATTCTAAAAAGATAGGCCATACTAAAAAACGTAAACTATTAAATAGAGCTTTGTAACATTATTTCTGTTTAATATTAAATACCTCTAATACTTTGTAGATTTTGTAAAATTTCACAATACCCTATAAGTTGTTTTAAGAGCCAAAAATTTTATTAGAAGTATCCCGATTTTAAATTGAGTATTATTATTTACTAGTAAAACGCTATCTAAACGCATAGCGTTCAATCCCTCCCCCATCAACTTTCTGTATGTTTTAAATTAAAAGAATATTAACTGGATACTAATTCTATTAATGAAAGCTTTGATTCTTACACATATATCTAGTAAAATTCTTATATTGGAAACAAACTTTTAATAATACAATTTCAAGTGATTCTTTAATTATTGTATTGTCTAATAAATATTTTTCACTTCCGAAGGTGAACGTTATCAAAACGGATATCCTTTATAATTTAGTTAACATCAATACTAGATACATAGACTAATCTAGTACATAAGTATCTGCACAGGAAACATTTTAAAGGTAGTGAAGCCTCTTACCTAGTGGCCCAATAAAGATTTTTATTATTAGAGGAATGATCCTTCTAATAAAGAAAGAATATCTAACACACAAATAATGGAGGTGTGAAGTTTGGAATATGGATATTTTGCACAAGAAGTAGCAAAGCAACTAGATATAAACACTAATACACTTCGTAGATGGTCAATTGAACTAGAAAAAATGGAGTACATATTTGAAAGAAATGAACGTAACCAACGAATTTATTATGAAAATGATATAGATATTTTAAAACAAATGAAGGAATACCTAAATCAAAACTGGAAATTAGAAGAGGCCGCTACGCGAAGCATGGAGGAAATTGAAGAAAACGCCCCAAAAACGGATAGCGTTCAGGAAGAAAATGAAACTGAAGTAACACTTCAGAAACGTTCACAAACAGATATATCAATAATCCAAGATAAGTTTTCCTATATGTTTAACCAACAAGAAAAAATTGTACAACAAAACCAAGATATTATTAATTTATTATTACAAGAACGCTCAGAAAAGGAAGAAAAAGATTCACAAATTCAGTTACTACAGGAAAAACTAGATAAAGCCATTCAATTGTTAAATGAGGATCGCCAAGAACAACAAGATAACAGTAAAAAAACGTTCATTCAACGTTTTTTTACTCGAAACTAATTGGGGGATGCAGTTTGTATCAAATACATTTCCAATTTATAAAAAAGCGGTAATTACCGCTTTTTTATTTTTTTAACTCATCTTCACAATGCTAAATATACATTTTTAAACGGAGTTCCTCTTCTGTCTGTTTTTAATACCTATTAAACTTCGAAATTAAAGCATATATTTAATAATATACATCTAACTAACACTCATCAAAAGTTCATATACTTTTTTACTAAGTTTCATACATACCGTCTAAGTATAATGAAAAGAAGATAACTTGATTTAAATTATAATATTATTATTTGACATACCCCCTAGAATTTCTGTCTTTTCCTCAACCTTATCCCAATCCCTTTTCTTAATTCAAACAAATCAAAGTCATCTTAATCCTTTAATATTAAAAGAGAAAAAGCGCCATAAACGCCTAGCGTTCATGCTGAATTTCAGTGTGTATATACTTAAATTCTATATAGTTATTCCTCAATTCAAATTTTAAATTTATATTTGATCTTGTATGAAATTTTGAGTATTTCTTTCAATTTTATTGCGTTTAAGGCAATTCCCCCATGACAACAGTTATATATATTTCTTTGGCCTTGCCTATGAATCTCAAAGATCCTCAGTATTAATCAATATCAATGTTTTGATATTGATTTTTCAAAAGTTAGCAAAATTTTTTATCGATTTTTGGAGAAGCTTGGTTAGGTTGTGTAATTCCCTAACTTTTTAATAACTTTATATTATAGAACTAAAGTAAAGACACCTTCACACCTTACAGCAATGGGTTTAACGGATTATGAACGCATGGCGTTCATAATTTGTAAAGCATTAATTTAACGCTTTACAAGCGCTCATACTATATTCTTTTTAATCTTGTTGTAATGAAATTATATATTGAATACTCAAATTACACTTCTTTATTACCAATATAGAATGAAAGCTCATTTTAAATGAAACTACAAAGTTAAAATAACGTGCTCCTAAATTTTAAAAACAAAGCTTTCTTGATCCTCACCTTCCAGCTTTATCACCACATCTTTTATCATTCCCTATAAGCGACCTTAGTATATGACCTCTCCAAAACTTATAAACGTTGATATAAAAAGGATAGTCGCTACAAAAACGGACAGCGTTCACGTTATTTTAAACACTAAAATAACACTTTGATAACGTTTATACTGTAGGAGATTTAGATGCATTCTCTAAAACATCAAATTCTCTTGAAAATACTAAACTTTCAAATCCGACTAACTACTTTATTTGCTAAAAAATGAATTTCAACTTAAATAATTGAGTTGAATTACATACAAGGTACTCCCTCTAATTAATGCTTTCATTATTACTTTTTAAACACAATAACTTAAGCGGTCTATTCATTATTACTCTAGACCTAGAGAGTCCTACTTAATATTTTACTTGCTCTATAGAAATTGTTTTCGGGAGTTCTAGCACTTCTGTTTCAACTAACAATGATGCAAAGTATTTGCCAGCAGGGTTCCGTCTAACCGTAGCATTTAAAATACGTCCCTTTACTTCGCGAGTTTTGGCAATTTCATTTTGTTTCCTACAACGGCAATGTTTTCATTTGTTTGTTTTGTGGTGTAAGATTGTAAGTTGTTTTTCTTAGATTTGAAACGCGGGGCACTGTTTTGTTTTTTGAAAAAGCGTGTATAAGCATCCGCAAGGTTGCGAACAGACGACTGAATCGCAATACTATCCACTTCTTTTAACCAAACAAACTCTTTCTTCATGGCAGGAAGTTTGGCAGAGCATGTCCCATATGTCAAACCTTTTCCTGTTTCTTTGCATGCATTATCCCATAGGGATAGGATAGGAAATGATTGAATACAAAACGAGAACAGCCAATCGTTTTATTGATTAGGGTCGCTTGTGCTTTATTTGGATAGATACGAAATTTATATGCTTTATTGATTATCATTCATTTCACCCCCATTTCGATATGTGCCTATTATACAACAAACGTACATTCGATAGGTAGTGAAGTAACAGTTTATGTATGTCGAACAATTAAAATGGCTTCCTGCCATCCCTTGTCCGAAGCCAATTCATCTCCCACCTACTCACTTCGTGTTCCTTGAGGAAGGAGTCTTCTTGGCTAAAATGATAAAAATAACCCACTAAATTAGAAATCTCATGCTTCAAACAGTCCGGGAGGATGTTAAGTGGTGAATAATTCAATCGAAATATACACCAAGTGACTCATTCGTATCCTTTTCAATGAAAAAACTCTAAAAAACCTTATAAACGTTGTTATTAAAGGGATAAACGCCATGATAACGTATAGCGTTCATGTAATATTAAACACCAAGTTAACACTTCGTTAACGTTTGTCTGTTAGCGGATTTAAATACATCCTCGAAAACTTCAACTTCTCTTAAAAAGATTATAATCTAAACTTTTAATTTTAACTTTAATTCCCAAAAACATCTTAAAGGAATCCATTCAACGCATATAGAAGACTTCTCCAAGGCTTATATAAATGCCTTACAAACCATACAATTAACTAGAAAATAATTAATCTAACAAACATACTGAAATGAATTCCAATGAATACCCATTAAATATCTAATAACTATTTATTAGATATTTAATTGATATTAATTTTTAATATAACCCTAATTAATCAATCTATAAAATAGAATGAATTAATTATATATTGATTAAATATCTATAATATATCTAATTTATATTTATTTTAGGTTTATTCCTTTCAAAACCTTGTTTTCTCTCTAATTTCAAGTTATAATATAGTTATTAAATATAAATAAGAAATAAAAATCATAGAGGTGATGTGTTATGACAGATCTAAAAGGGAATAATCTTCATATAGACATTGAAGGCGATATTGGGAACGATTCTTTTAAAGGTTACATCAATGGTGAATACATAAAAATGAAAAACGTATATCAAAGCGTTTACTCAATGCCCAATGTAACAGAAACAAACATTCAAAAAAATGTAATTAATTTAGTAGATAATATGTTTGTAAATATTGCTAGTAAATCAATTAGAAGATCTGGGATGTACTTTATTGGTCATCGAGCGATGCTAACAGGGAAGAACCCAAAAAACATGAACATTAAAGTAGGTCAAAAATATAACGATGATTTGCCGTTAATTAATATGCTAGGACTTATTGCAAATAAATCAGTCCAGCTTGAATGGGAAAGAACGGAGCAACTCCCACAGTCAATTAATGTGACTGTTGATCTTATTTCAGCTATTCCAGCAAGCCAATGGACACCTGTAAACGCTAAGCACCTAGAGCAACGTTTTACTAATTCAAATCATGTTGTAATTGTTTATGTAGGGGAAGAACAAGTAACGGTCAGCTTAACATTTAACAGTGCAAACATTACTCAAGAAGGTGTTCCTCCTTTATATGCAATCCTTGAAGGCGAAGAAGATATGTTTAGTGATTTTATTAAACTATATAAAGACAAACTTGAGGTAGAAACAGTAAAAAAAGCATTCTTTAAGAACAAAAAGATCTTACATAGTGACATTGGAGATGGAACAACTGAGTATATATACACAGTTGGCGTAAATCCAGTAATTGATGCTTGTAGTGGAGAAAGACGTGGAGTTGGGCATGCTACAGAAGAGGCTGTTAAGCTATTAAACCAAGAGCGTGGAACAAACATTAAACGCCAACAATTTTCACAAATCCTTCAAGATTCAGACCATAAGTATCATGAAGAAGCAACTGGGTACTTTAATATCACAAAAGTGGAACAGGCTGAACTTATCTTAGAAGATACAGGTGAAAAATATGTAAGTAATACAGCTAGTGAAGCTGAAATTTTATGTGTATATGGTGGGGGAAGTGTTACTTTTAAGGATGAATTATATGATCAATTATTAGAGTACTGTGAGCAAGTTGGTATGTACTTATTATGGATTCCAGAAAAATATGCTGTAGATATGAATGCTAGAGGGATGCAGGTTATCAAGAAAATTCTTACTCGAAAAAAGGTGAGATAATATGGCTGACAAGAAAAGAGAATCTTTCTTTTGGAATCTCAAAAAAATTGAGAACGAGGAATTCTTTAAATGGTTTGAATCTCAAGGGAATATAGCAGATTCATTATATAAACTTGTCTGTTACTTTATTGATAAACATGGCTTACAAGATGTCGGTGATTATAAGATTCAACAACAAATGCAAAGAGATATCTTACTTCAAGATAAAGATTTTTTAAATGCGGTTAGACGGATCATATCGAAAGATTCAAATCTCATTATCAAAAATGAAGACTCAAGCATCCATAATGAGAGAAAATCTCCTAATGAAGAAATTGAGACTTCTGAAGAGCAATATGATAATGAAGATGTAAAAAAGGAAGACGTTTCTAAATCTGTATCACCCGTTTCGAATGATGAATATGAAGATCTTGATACATCAAGTTTATTTGGTAATTAATGCTGTCAACATAACAAAAAGAGTCCTAGAAATAGGACTCTTTTTTAGAGTTTAATTTTCAACTTACATCTTATCGATAATTAACTGTCTCTTATACCATTGGTTTAATTTGCTTCTCGCCGTACTAGAGAGACGTTTTGTTTTTTTATTATAAAATCTAGAAAGAGTAGGCTGCGATATACCTATCTCTATTGAAAGTTCTCGCATAGTTATATTCTTTTTCATATGTACAAACTCTACTTTCTCTCTAATTACTTGTTCATTTTCACTCGTATCTATTGGTTTTTCTACAATTTTTATTGGCTGACTTTCCCCATGTATTGTATCAATTGTTTTCTTTTTTGCTAAGTTTTCCATTGAACTAATTAGTTCTTGAGGTGGTAATATTACTATTCCTAACTGTGAATAATAGTTTTTAAACCAATTCTTCTTTGTCAGTTGTTCTTCTTCTAAACCATTATCAAATTCCCAATGAGAAATTACCTTTTCTCTTTCTAGATCCATGAGAACATTTTCTAATTGTTCGCGAATACGATTCGGTTTTTGTTTCTGGTTTATACCCATAACTGCTAACAAACCTTTATCTCCACCTATAGAATAAGGTCTTTGTAAACTAGAAAACATTTGACGTATTCTCCATTGCCATGTCAAATATCGAATTAACCTTTTATGATATTTGTGTCTATAACTATTATATTCAAGTGCCTTTTTTGATAATAATGCGGTAGTACTATTAGATCCATATAGATATCCGGATAAGAAACTTCCCGGTTTGATTCGGCAAGATTCTATCCCCATGTATTCGTTTGTGTTTTTATCTCTCCATAGAACTACGGAATCTAATACAAATAGTCTTTTAATTACCTCGCGTTTTACTTCATAATGCTTACCTGTTTCAGCGCGATCATTTAATACGACTATTTCATTGTCATCGTTTAGATATATAAAAATACTCGCTAGGACCGCAATCCGCTTCGCTACTTTAATTTTATCTTCTACCCTATAATATTCGATACCATTTGCCTTAGCTTTTGAAATACTGCACATTTCCAAAACTTGTTCATATGAAAAATCAATAAATTCATCAGGCGATTTTGCTTCATTCAACCATTGAATCGTGATAGTATCTAAACAATCTGCAGTTAGATCATCCATATTACTCATTACACCATCTACTAATGTATTCCATCTTGCTGCCTCTTCAATATTCGTTAATTTTAAATCTTCATCTTTATGAGAGGAAAGCTGTGCCACTCCATTACTATCCTTTGTTTCAATAGGATATGATTTTAACCGTGTGTTTTCATCTTCTTCAAATTGATTTTTAGCTATTCCATCTCTTAACTTATAATAGACGGCGGAGTTATTTACTTCTAAATAGTTTTCATTCAATATGTTCGCATCAGATTCACTTGTTACTGTATGCACTTTATTACTAACTTTTTGATTTTTACGAAACTCTTGTTCAATAAAGATACCTATTTTCTCATCGATGATTAATTTGTAATCATCTATATTTCTATATATATCTAGAGGAGAAATACCTTTTTTTTGTTGTTGTTCTAGCCACTGTACGAGCATTGAAAATGACGGAGAAAGGTATTCTGAAGTCACAATTTTACTTTTATCTGCTTCAACCTCAACATAATAGGATACCCATTTATGCCACAATTGCTCATCTTGTTTATACAATTGTTCCGTTATTGATAGTGCATCTCTAAACAATTGTAGAACGTCTTCCATATAAATTCGGCTCCTTATATACATTTAGTTATTATTGATTTGAATTTGAAAATAATTAGCTATATGATGTTCCTTTTTTTTAAACTAGAAATGGAATCAGAATATTCCACCTTCCGTTTCACTGTTAACATGTTAAAGGCTCTAGTTTGTATACTTATAGCCAGCTCTTTAACTGATTATACAAGACTCAATCGATTTGTAAAATCCAAAGCTATAAAACAGTGAACCTTTTTTATAAACAGGTAATCTTTTCAAAACGGTTAAACTTTATTTCAAATTCACAAAAGATTACTTCCGTTTTCATTAAAAATTATTCATTACAGAAATATAGAAAAAGAAAAAGCAGCTAAAACTGCTATAGAAGAAATGAAAAAAGAACAAATTTGGATAAAAACAGGTCGCTCTCTTTTATAGGGAAAAACAAAGAAAGAGTGGAAAGCAATACACAAACAGGTAAATCACATGAAGTAAACTAATAAAAAGATTGAAAATTCTGATTTTTTTAATCACTAAGGGTTTTTGTTTACTCTTTCTTTGTTGTTATGAGTTTAACATTAAAAATACTATAAATCAACAAAAAAACACAAAATTCTTTTATTTTCGACATTTTATTCATCCTGTTCTAAATTAACGTTAAAAACATAGTTTCTATAGCTTGAAAATAAAATTTAATCATTTCATACCCAATATTCAACAGGGGCACTCGGCTTTACAAGTCTTGTTTAGTGCTTTAATTTTTCGATTACTTCGAATACCTCAAATTCATCAACATGAAAATTTATAGTCATATCATGTCCCTTTTTAACAAAAGATGAAACGAAAATAACATTATGTGTTCCTTTTTTACTAACTCGAAATTTTTTTCTAAAATTGCTTAAAGCTTGATATATAAGCTTTTCTATTACAGCAATACTATTAGTTATGAAAATTCATAGCTATATCATGTCCCTTTCTTGTTAGATAAAAAGCCCATAAACCTTTTCATATTAAGGATTTACACGTTTCTAACTCTATTTTCATATATTTATGCAACATGAAAACTCATAGCTATATCATGTCCCTTTTTTTACCCGAACATGAAAACTCACCTAGCTAATTCATGTCCCTTTTTCAATTATAAAAATACAGATAAAACCCATTAACATCACTATTTAAAGGGTTTTCATCTTTTTAACCCGCAATTATAAACATGAAAATTTATAGCTATATCATGTCCCTTTTATTTTGAAAAAAATCGATTTAATTGTTGATTTAATCATGTTTACAAGGTTTTTTTTCTGTTTTCCATCTTTTCTACCAATATGAAAATCTATAGCGATATCATGTCCATAAAAAAATATACACAAATCCTGAAACCCCTTGATACACAAGGGATAAAAGGACGTTTCATGTTTTCATTTTTTCTCTTAAAGGGACGTATTTCATCAAATTTCGATTTGGTATAATCAAAATTGATATATTTTATAGTTTTTGGATATTTATTTCGGTATTTATAGGTAGGAGGTGAAAAAGATGGGGAAATCATTTATTATTCGTAATCAACGTAGTCTAAATGGACAATCTACAAATGCAGTTTTAGTAACACTGAAGTCTTGGCAAAAACTTGTTGAAACTTTCGAAGAGAAATACTACAGCTATAAAGATACATACCTTGAGGATATTGTTGATCATATGACATACGAGGAGCGTATTGCCGATGTGGATGGCTTCGTAGCACAGGCTAAACCATCTTTTTCACGTCGTACACTATCTGCTATTTCGGAAACAATGGGAAGAAAACATAAATTATATGGTATTACAAACGCAGATTTGGAAGTCTTCTTATATCTACATAAAAAATGTTATACGAATGGAGTCATTCCAAATGTAACAATACATATGATGTGGGAAGATTACAAACTATATAAAGAAGAATTTGCTTACATACAGCATTCTCAATTCTATATTGCATTAAAGAAATTAAGTATACATAACATTATTACGATTGAAAATGAATTAGATGGCCGATATACAATTAAATTAACTCATTTTATGAATGAAGAAACTGAAAAGGCCAATGCATATGTTTATATTAGCCCAGTGGTATTTACGAAAGCTTTCTTTGAGTTATCAATTGCATCTAAAAAACTATACTTAGATATTGCAATGCAACAGCATAGTGAAACTACACTAAAACGTTCTTTAGACAAACAGGATGAAAGAGGGAATAAAACTCATTTTGGTGGGATGTATCGCTTTTTACATAAAAAATATCCACATCAAATCCGCGCAGTTATGACAGAATTAACAACTGCATTACCATGTACGGGGACTCCATTATTCAAAATTTGCAAATTACAAAAAGGGGTTAAGAATAAAAAAAGATATACAACTCTATATCTATCCTTACATACGGATTTCTTATGTACAAAAGAAATCGGCGAAGTACAGTATCGCGATCCATTCACACCAAAGCTTACTTATGCTCGTAAAGCTCGTTTTATCGAATCCGTACTACAAGAAATGAGTATTGGAGAGTTTACACAAGACTTAAACAAATTTATTCATGTGCTTAAACATACGTGCCATCGACAAATTCGAAGTGTAATTCATAGCTTACGTGACATGATAGATCGTAATGAAGAATATCCAAGTAAATTAGTATATACATTGAAGAAATTATTAAATCAAACATCACAATATCAAATCCTTGATACAGCGGCTAAAGAAGGTATCTATCCTCTTATTACACAGCATGTTCCAAAAGAACAAAAAGAACAAGCTGTATTTGATTTCGGATTGCATTTCTCTATGTATTCTCTGCGAAACATCAAAAAGTTGTTCCGCAAAACGTATGAATTACTAAACTACAAATTTGCTGTACCTGTTACAGAGGAATCGTATCACCGCAACTATCTAAAGTATCAAGAAGAAACGTTGTTTAGAAAGTACGCCTATGAACAAGGTACAAACCTAAACGCTTATATGGCTTTAGAAATAGAAATACGTGAACTCTTAAAAGCAAGAGGACATAAAGATCGCATTATTCCTAGTGATGTTCGTGAATTGTTCATTGAAAAGATAGATAGATTACCGAAAGAAAAGCTTCGCGTTATTGAAGTACCAGATAACTTTAACTTAATTACATTTATGCGTGCCTTTGAACAGTTAATACGTGCTGGTATCCAAGTAACAACAGCTGAGCAAGTACTGACAGTAATGAAAACGCACTAATCATAATCAGCTCTCTATTTTTGGAAAAATTCAAGATAGAGGGCTATTCGTGTTGATACGCATATTCAAAAAACTTTTAATCCTTCTTCACAATAAGTATCTTTACTCGATTCTATTCATAATAGGGTCTTTTTTTATGCAATCATATACAAAAATAGTATGGTACCTATCTACATTTCCACACATACTTCCATACAAAGACGTTATGAGCTGTCTATATACATTCAAATATCTACAAGAAATCATAAGAAAAAAATTAAATTTCGTGGATAAGTAGATAAATAACACACAATGTGAATAATTTAGTGCAATTATCATTGATATAAATAGCTTATACGCCTTTATCTATCAAAAATCATCAATATTAATGTGAGTTATGTGCTAAATTTGGATTATGTTGATTAATTAACACATAATGTGAATCTTTTGTGGGTAATTACAATCAAATTATGGAAATTCAGTGAATTCATATGAAATTTTACGATTGAATAAATATGTTTAACAATGTATCAATTTGTTTCATTTTTTATGTAGGAATACTAAATTCCATTTATGATTATTTGTAGATTTCAAATCATATTAATACCTAATTTTCCGTTGTTAAATTCTTCTATTTATGATTTTTTACGCTATGAAATGTTAAAAGGCTTTGTTACAGTAAGGATATACGTACATTTCTCGGTCCTATATAAGTTTTATCTTTATATTTTTAATATATATAAGCTATATATTTATATTAGATTTTATTAACTAACCGTCATAAACAAACTGATACAGTATAACAATAATAAATAATTATAGAAGAACTACAACAAGTGTATAATTCATTAACCATCATTTTGTGTTTTAAGAAATAAATCCATGGCTATCCTCACAATTATCTTTTAATGTTATAGTACAATTTCAAAGAATTTAAGCTTTTTGTCGAACGTCATTCCTATTTTGGAATGACGTATTTTTGTGTACAAATTCGAAAATGCGCATCACCATCATATGTATTTAATGTATCTAGAAAACTATATGGATGGTGATGAGATGAATCAATATCAAATCTTATATAGCACCCCTTACCTCTACTCTTCGCAAATGCTTAAACAAATGTACAAAGAAACCAAAAAGGAAGATAATATTTGTGCAATACAAGAGCACATGTTACGACATGAAGTATACTTGGACCGACAATACCGAGGTTATTATTATTTAAGTCAACAAATCGAAGAGGATCTGTATGGTGATGAACAGGCTGTCTCTTGGAATGAGCTACTAGATGAATATCAACTTTTTAAGGATGGTAAAGGGAATCTGTCCATTAAACCAAAAGGATGGGGTTAATAGCATGACAATCATTGGAGAACTGGGTATTGTATATGGCGTGACGGGTGCTTCAGTTCTAGGAATAAAATTGCTAAAGAAGAAAGGTTTTTACCTTCCAGGTTGGTTGCTACGTGCGGGTCTTAAATGTTTACTGATTGGGAGCGTTTGGTATGTTCTAATGGATATACTAGATGTGTTTCTACGCTAGAACTACATCTGGTAGTTGAAAATGATTATAATAGCGTATCTTAAACGTTTTTTCTAAGCTTCCACACAAGCTCAACTACCTTAAGGAGGTATGGAGGGAATGTTATCACTTTTAATAATTCCAGCAACCTTTATAACTGTAGCTTATTTTTATCAAAATAACGGAATGAGTGATAAGAAAAAAATTGCAACGTTTTTTGAAATTGCAAAGATATGTGTTCAACATAAAGGTGAATTACAATACCCCATTTTTATAAAAGAAATTAAAGATGATATAAGTATGAATTATGTTTACAAGTTACCACTCGGCGTACCAAGTCAACTTATCAAAAAATTAGCTGAAGTATTAGAAGAAGGACTATATAAACCTGTAAAAATATCGTTCCATCAAAGAGAGCTTCATATTCGCGTATTTAAGCGACAAATACCTGAAATGTGGAATTGGTCTAGGGATCTGTTAAAAGAGCATACATGGAGAGTTATGATGGGGAAAGCATTAGATAAATATGTATATCATGATTTTGAGAAAACACCGCATATGTGTGTAGCGGGTATGACGCGTTTTGGAAAGACAGTATTTTTAAAAAATGTGATGACTAGTTTGATTTTGCAACAGTCTCAACACGTGAACTTTTTTATTATCGATCTGAAAGAAGGTCTAGAATTTAGTCCTTACAAAGAGCTATCCCAAGTTGTAGAAGTAGCTGAAAACCCAGAACAGGCATTAGAAATGTTGATAGGGGTACGTGAAAAGATGGAAAAACAGATTGAAATGATGAAGAAGTCCTATTTTACCAATATCATAGACACATCAATTAAAGAGCGTTGCTTCATCATAGTAGATGAAGGAGCAAATCTATGTCCTACACAAGGATTACCTAAAAAACAACGTGATGTATTATTTTTGTGTCAGGAGATGTTATCTGAAGTCGCAAGAATTGGAGGTGGTTTAGGATTCCGGCTCATATTTTGTACGCAATATCCTACTTCTGATACATTACCAAGACAAATTAAACAAAACTCTGATGTGAAAATAGGCTTTCGATTACCAACGGCTGTTGCTTCCCAAGTCGCTTTGGATGAACCAGGCCTGGAGGATCTGCCTTCCCTTCCTGGAAGGGCATTATTTAAGACTGATCGTACAGAGGAAATCCAAGTACCTTTTTTAAAGGATAAAGATATGTGGGAGTTACTAAAGCAATACAAGGTGGTGAAGCAAGATGAGGCATCAGAAGCTCAAACAGAGAGCCAGACAGATCGAGATTTTATCGAGTTTAAATAAGTTGGAGTTTGCGTCTAGGAGGCAATTGCAAGCAATTCATGCATTAGGTAGTATTCGAAATGCAAATCGTATTTTGAAGGACCTACGACAATATTGCCATGTTACCTCGCATAACCGTGAGTATGTATATTATCTCAATAAAAAAGGTTATGCTTTGTTAGGAGTAGATCCAAATGAACGAAAAAAGAAGCATCAACTTGAACACACTCTTTTACGCAACGAGGCTTGGATGTGGTTAGATTTTCCGGACTGGAAGACAGAGCAAGTTATAAAATTTAGATATCAAAATGAAGAAAAAACAATTGTGCCAGATGCTTACTATTTAATAAATGAAATACCACATTTTGTAGAAATTGATAGGCTACAGCATATGACGACCAATGAAGAAAAAATAAAATATTATGGTTTAATTGCAAAGCTATATAAAAAACAAAGGGATATCGTACCAAATATTTTATTTTTTACAATATCAGACTATCGTGAACAAAAGTTAGAGAGTTATGGAATAAAATATAATGTGTATGTACGTACATTTCTATTAAAAGAAGTTTTGTAGTTCGACAGGCTTTCTTCTTTGCAACTAAATTACAAAAAATATGGGTTTTTGGCAACCGAATTGATAAAAAAGGACTACGCCATTTAATAGCCCTTATCATGCCCAAAAATCTGTGTTATTAACATTTTTTCCTGTTAGTTTCCGTAGAGCATTGACGATTTTATTAGCATTTTTCATGCTCGGTGAAACACTGTCTATATTTGCTAAACGACTAACAGTTGACTCTCTTAGTCCACTAACCTTGGCAATATCTACTTGTTTTAAATCGTGTTTATCTATGAATTTTCCAAGTTTTGAACGGGGTTTTTTAAACCAGGGCATATAGTACACCTCATTTGTTTTTAGTTATAATTTGTCCAAAACTTCTATTTTTCAAACTTCGAAATAAAGAATAAATGTAAAATTAGGGCATATAATAAAAATAGAAAACTAAAAAACTGTAATAATTTTGTGTAATATAGCATTCATAGTAATAGCTACAAGTTGCTGATACACTATTCTAATGGCAACTTGTTGCAAAAGGTATTCCTATAAAATTAAAAGCTTGAACCTGTTGATACACAAGGGTTTAGGCTTTTCTTAATTTAGGATTAATGAAAATAAGTTTAATAAATTAAGAGATATCATATTGTTGAGTGGTCGAATATTGAAGAAATAAATTAATAATTTCACGTACCATAATATTAATAAAAAATATTTTTTTAAATGGTTGTATAACACAAAACAAAAGGTTTATAACGAGAACGAACGTTCTTTTTTTGGAGGATAAAACAATGTTTGATTACTCGAAATGCATGAATCAAATGATATTCTGCGTTGATCTTTGTTCATTTTTTGCCAGTTGTGCGTGTGTAATGAGAGGATTAGATCCTTTAAAGAGTAAAATTAGCTGTCGTCGGGGATGCAAATAGAAAAGGGGCAATTGTGCTTGCCGCCACTCCCGAACTTAAAAAATGGGCATTTCTACAGCAACAAGATTATATGAAATCCCAAAAGATCCGAACATTATTATTGTGAATGCAACAATGAGAAGATTCGTTGAAATTTCAAATCAAATTACGGAAATTTCTACAAAATATGTAGCGCTTGAAGATTTACACGTTTACTCAATAGATGAATGCTTTCTAGATATGCAACAAACAGCGCATCTTTTCGGACTTGATCCAATTGTAATTGCTAAAAAAATTCAAAAAGAGATATATGATACAACGGGTATAACTGCATCTATTGGAATTGCACCTAACCTATTTCTCGCCAAGGTTGCTCTAGATGTATAAAGTAAACATTCAAGCTCTAGGGTTGCGATGTGGTCATATGAAGATGTTTCGAAAAAGTTATGGGAAATTAAGCCGCCTCAAAAAGTATAGGGAATTGGAAAGGCTACGGAAAAAGTATTGCACAGCATGGGACTATTTTCCTTAAAGGAAGTTGCAAAAACATCTAATAAAGCGGTTTGGCAAAGTAAAAGGTGAAGAGTTATATCGCCTCTCATATGGTATAGATGAGAGCCGGATTGCAAATAAATACATTCCAAAAATTACCTTTATAACAAAAGGACAAATCTTGTTATAGGGTTGTTTCAGCCCCAATAAATTAAAATTACTTCTTCTAATTTCAATCCCCGTACCTAAAAGAGGTGCGACACCGATTTGTATTCAAAATCATATAAAAATACGTTAATTTGGTTTAAAAGTATGAAGTTTTTTATATGAGTTTCTATGTCATCACCTAGTACCTGCTGCTATTTCCATAAAAGCCCTGTAGTATGAAATTCTTTGTATTTTGGAAGCACCAAGAAGTTTAATGAATACGCAGATGGAAACACTGGTTATTATATTGATGAACCAGGGGTAGGTTGGAAATATGCACTTGAAAATTATGGTGGTCATTAACAAATAACAGCAACAGATATATCCGTTGCTGTTATTTGTTAATTTATTTATAATTGTAAAATTTCTTGTATTTCTTCAATACGTAAATTTGTAAACCTTGCAATATCTTCTATTGGCATTCCATTTTTGTGCATACCACGAATAAGTTGCATTTTCCCTTCTTCTATTCCCTTTTCCATCCCTTTTTCCATTCCTTTTTTAATCCCTTGTTGCTCTGCATGAGCAAACTTAGCGGCCTCATCCATGAGAGCTTTTTCCCTTGCTTCATACGCTTGTCGGAAAGAAGAATCTTGACTCATACGTTCCCATTTATTCATTGCTTTTTGTAAAATAGGGTCTTGGTTCATCGCAATATCCTCCAATGTTTGGGTTAAGTGTTCATCTTCATTCGCTGGTAGTAGTAATAACCAACGAACAAACGAATCTTCCCAGGGATTTACTTGTTCATTACGCCACTGTTGCATGAGTTTTGGAATCTCTACAATATGAATTTCTATATCATCACTTAATACCTTCTGCTGTTGTTGATTCCATAGAGTTCCTGTTGTATGGAATGCCTCGTATTCAGAAAACATAACGAAATTTAACAAATTAATCGTAATTGTTTTATGGAGAGAACTATATGGCATTCCTTTTTGAAGTTGGGATGTGTAAAGCCTTCCCCAATAATATAAACTTCTCTTAATCATATCATGATTATTATTTAGCTGTATTTCCACATTTACCTTGGTTCCCGTATCTAATGTTGTGGAAATATCTAAAATCGATAATTTATCCTCTTCATGTTCTCGATGCAAGTGTGGGTCTTCTAATTGCAAAGAAACAATAGGAGATTCTAAAGAACTTTGTAACATTGCATTTAAAAACGCAACTAGAATATCCTCATTTCCATTTGTACCAAATAATTGTTTAAAAGCAAAATCAATGCGTAAATCCACTAATTGTTGGTTGGTCATGGGTTTTTCTCTCCCCATCTCATAAGATGTTTTTCTTTCATTGTACATAAAAGAGTGATACACATGCAAACAATCTCTTGTTTCAACATACATAAGGTTTTCAATAATATTTTAGGGATTTAACAGTATGTATTTTTGAGAAATTCACTCAAAAATCTCCACCCTTTTTGCTTTGCTTCATCCTTGCAAAACTTTTTTAGGCAGGTTTGGATATGTCGCCAAGCTGAACATACCAAAAATGAGAATTTCAGTAGCACGACTTTGACCAGTAATTGTACCTGCCGAACCGCCTTGATCTACCGTTCAAGAATTTCACTTATGTCATATAAAGTTACGTTAAATTCCTGGGGGCTAGCCCCCACCCCCCAGTACTTACACCCCAAAAAAAGGGGAACGAACTTTTTAGATATTTATTCAAAGCCCTTAAAGCTTAAATTTACAGATTATAAGAGTATTCAAATGCAAAGTTCAATGAAAAATTATGTAATTTTACATATATCGTTATATTAATGATATTTATTTGTTTTATATGCTAGAATAAAACTCGTAGATAATTTTGTAATGCAATTTTTTAACTTTAACTCCAAAGTAAAATTGAGCAGGTATGGTAAGTATTAAAGTAGGATTTTATTTTGTAAGTAAAAAAGACAATTCGTTAGATTTTTAATAACGAATTGTCTTTTTTACATCTAAATTATTTTAATAATTTAGATGTAAAAGTGAAGCAGTTTGATTTGGCTTAATAATTATAATTGTCGATCCAAGCAATCACTTGACTTTATATTTAATTACATAAAGTTTGGACTAGTCCTAAAACCCTCAGTCAATATATTTACTTAAAAATAACGAAATTGTTTAAAATAAAAGACATATTTATGTTCAATATCATATGTTATAAAATCTTGGTCTATTGAAGAAAACTGCGGAAACAGTTGTTCTTTAAATAAAAAAGGCGTTTCTCTAAAAAAGAGAAACGCCTTTTTGTTTTTTAGCAAGTAAGTTTATACCATATTCAATTATATCAAATTTCTGGGGGCTATTCCCAAAAGTCTTTAACCAACATTTTAGAAAAAAAGTTCTGTTGCAAAGTTTGAAAAAACTAAGCGCGTTTATAAAATACGGTTATCGTTTAAGAAGTTTTGAATAATTGCTGTAATTCTTTGTATGCCGAAAAAGAGAAGTCTGGAATATTACTTCTCTTTCGTTTGTATATAGCAGGAATCGTTTCGATTCCATTCAATGTACGTGAAGCATGGCGGAGATTTTGAACTCCTGCGGATTTAACAAAACGTCGTTTGATATGTCTATGATCTTGTTCGATGCGATTATTGAAATGCTTAACAGTACAATGTTTCGTATGCACATAAAACCCATTATGTTTCAGTTTTTTGAGCGCACAAAGTAGAGCAGGGGCCTTGTCTGTTGTGAGAACTGTTGGTTCTCTAAAAGCTTTCACTAACCTTTTCATAAACATATAAGCGACTTGATGATCCCTTGTTTTACAAAGTTGAATATCCAAGGTGTATCCTTCTCGATCAATCGCACGATAAAGATAACACCACTTCCCCTTGACCTTGATATAGGTTTCATCTAAATACCATGATAATTGAGCAGTTTTGTTTTTCTTTTTCCAGATTTGATAAATAAGATTGCCATATTCATGAACCCAACGCATGATTGTTGTTGGATGAACTGATATTCCACGCTCTTTCAAGACTTCAGATACATCACGATAGCTTAAAGAAAAACGACAGTAGTAGCCGACGGCTACCAAAATAATATCTTTTTTGAATTGTTTTCCTTTAAAATATCTCATGCATCATGCTCCTCGAATCATTTTTCTTACATTTTAATTTCGTTTAGAAAACTTTGCAACAGAACCCTTTAGGGTATATCTATTGATATTCCCAGCCCTAATCCAAAGAGAGAGAAGAAGTTATATCCTTCTTCTCTCTCTTTATCGTTTTCTGACAGAAGACTCCTTCCTCAAAAATGTGAAGGTGTGAAACACCAATTTTAGGTGGGAGATGAATGTCAGTAGGCGTAAGCCTACATTTTTTTGTATACTGTAGATATCCTATAACAAAGTGAGGTGCAACCTATGTTAGTAAATAAAGCATATAAATTTCGTATCTATCCAAATAAGAAACAAGAAATAGTAATTGCTAAAACGATCGGTTGCAGTCGCTTTGTATTTAACCATTTCCTTGCTCTTTGGAACGATACTTATAAAGAAGTTGGAAAAGGGTTAACCTATCCCTCTTGCTCTGCCAAGCTTACTCAATTAAAAAAGCAACCGGATACGATTTGGTTAAAAGAAGTAGATAGTATCGCTCTTCAATCCACATTAAAAAACCTCGCAGATGCTTTTTTACGTTTTTTCAAGAAACAGAATGATATGCCACGATTCAAGTCTAAAAAGAATACGGTTCAATCCTACACAACTAAGCAAACAAACGGAAATATTGGAATTGTAGGCAACACTATAAAATTACCGAAACTTGGCCTTGTTCGCTTTGCTAAAAGTCGTGAATTAGAAGGACGTATCTTGCATGCAACGATTCGTCGTAACCCAAGTGGTAAATACTTTGTATCTATCCTTGTTGAAACAAACGTACAAGAAATGCCTAAAACTGAATCCACTTGTGGAATTGATGTTGGATTAAAAGATTGTGCCATTCTTTCTGATGGCACAACATACAAGAACCCTAAATTTTTCCGTACATTAGAAGAAAAGTTAGCGAAAGCACAGCGTATCCTTTCTAGAAGAACAAAAGGTTCTTCGAACTGGAATAAACAACGTGTGAAAGTTGCACGAATCCATGAACATATTGCAAATGCAAGAGCTGATTACTTACATAAAATTTCTACTGAAATCATCAAAAACCACGATGTTATCGGTACGGAAGACTTACAAGTCAGTAACATGCTCAAAAATAGAAAGCTTGCAAAAGCGATTAATGAAGTATCTTGGTCACAATTTCGGACTATGTTGGAATATAAAGCAAAATGGTATGGCAAAAAAGTTGTTATAGTATCTAAAACATTTGCTTCTAGTCAATTATGCTCCAATTGTGAATACAAAAACAAAAACGTTAAAAATCTAACAATTCGTGAGTGGGATTGCCCTTCTTGTGGCGCACATCACGATAGAGATCGAAATGCAGCGCTCAATCTTAGAAACGAAGCAATTCGTCTCTTAACCGTAGGAACTACGGGGATAGCCTAATGAATTAGAAACCGTTAGGTTTCTGTACTTAGGAATCTCCCACTTCAAACAGTCCGTGAGGATGTTAAGTGGTGAGTAGTTCAATTTCAAGACCATCATATTTGATAAAACACCTTAAATACTATAAAAAATTTTCAGTAGTTTTATTTTTTTCTAATGTTATGGGCAGAGTAAACCAAAATTCACTTCCTTGTTTACCATCTAAACGATTTCGTACACCAATTTCCCCTTTGTGCATTTTAATCAATGATTTCGCAATAGCTAGTCCGAGGCCCGATCCTCCAGACTGTGAATTTCTGGATTGATCTGTTCTATAGAAACGTTCAAATATATGTAATTGATCACTTGGAGAAATGCCTTTCCCCTCATCACTTATAATAAATTCTACTTGTTGAGTTTGCTTATTTTCTTCTACAATTAACGAGAGCTCTCCCGACACTGGAGAATATCGAATAGCATTATGTAATAGATTATTCATAACACGTACGATTTTACATGGCATAATCCAAAGTTGAGGTAGTGTATCAGAAACATGTACTTTTAATTCAATCTGTTTTTCTGACAATAAAACCGAATGAGACGCTAGTACCTCTAATAGAACGTTGTCCATATGAGTTAAACTTGGGTGAAAATCACCCTGTCCACTTTCTAACTTGGAAAGATCGAATAAGTTGTTAATTAGCCCACTTAATCGTTGAATTTCTTTTAGAATTGTGGCTAAGTACTTCTTTTTCATTTCAGGATCTTCAATTAGATTATCCTGCAAAGCCTCAATCATTAATTGCATGCTAGACATAGGTGTTCGTAAATCATGTGAAATATTCGTAACTAGCTCATTACGTGCTTTTTCTGCTTCTTCTAATTTGGTAAATCCCTCTTCTAAATTTTGGGCCATCTGTTGGAAAGCAGTTGCCAATTCTTTAAACTCCCGTGGTTCTTTTCCAATTATGTACGTTGTCTTGAACTGTCTATCACCAAATTGTTTTGTTAATTCAATTAAGTTTTGAATAGATCTCATAATCGGGCGTGTCATTAGCCAAAAAATAATTGTTGAACCAATCGTTGCTAGAATAGCAATTCCTGTTAATAACTTTGTTTGTGCAGGTGCAAGTAACATTCGCTTATCACTATACCAAATAGCAATCACCATGATACTGGTGCTAAATGTGTTCATGAGTAATAATTGATAACGTAATTTCATGTTTCATTTCCTCCATTTGGCTCAAAACGATAACCAATGCCCCAAACCGTATGAATCCAACGTGTTTGTTTCGCATGCTTCTCCAATTTTTCTCGTAAACGACCTATTAATACAGTAACTGTATTGGTATTCCCTTCATATTCAAAATCCCAAATGAGATCCAGAAGTTGTGATCGAGAAAACACCTGCTTTGGGTGTTTAGCCATGATATATAGCACTTCAAACTCTGTAACGGTTAACTCCACTTTATTTCCGTAAACAAATACGCATCTTGTATTTGGATAAATTTCTAAACCTAGAAATTCTATCACTTGTAATACAGGTTCTTTCTCTGGGAGCGCTATCTGATTGCCTCTTCTTAATATAATTTGAACCCTTAATACTAATTCACGAGGTGAAAAAGGCTTTGTCACGTAATCATCTGCCCCAATTGTTAATCCTAAAATTCTATCTTTTTCTTCTCCCCTAGCAGTCAACATTATAATGGGGACATTGGATTGTTGACGAATGTTCTCACATAATTCCCAACCATCCATTTTTGGTATCATCAAATCTAAAATAATTAAGTCAGGTTGATATTCATGGAATCTATTCCATCCTTCTTCTCCAGTTATAGCTGTATAGACTTCATACCCTTCTCTTTCTAAGTACCTTTTACATACTTCCAGGATATTCGCTTCATCCTCTATAATTAAAATTCTGTTTTTCACCACTAATGAAAAAATAGTTCTCTGATAAAATTTCCTCTCATAAATTTTTAAAAGTTATATATAATGATGATAACTAACAAACTTAATAAATCTGAATCATATATCCCTTGAAATCAGCACAAAACATTATACAAGTTCTTACGATAGTTCGCCCATATGCAAAAACGTGATCTCCCTTTATTAGTCTTGGGACATCACGTTTTCTTTAGTTTAATGGCAAGGTTACCGTGCCCATTATACCCTTTGCTTCATACGTTCTAACAGCCATGTATAGTTCATATTAGATGACGTTGTCTGTTCTTATCAAAAGCTTTTCTTTATTTGCAGCAATGGGAACAACGCTCTTATCTGTAGCAGAATCGCTCTCTTTTACTGAGCTCTTGTTAGATTCCATATATTACTCCCATTACCGGTACCATATTTCATATAATCGTTATCATATTCCCGCCTTATATCATTACCATTAGATTGTATTTTGAACAGTTTATAGTATGCTGGACCATCGTATGCAGAAATAAATTTAAAAGTACTTGCATTTCTTTTTTGGTCTAAATGAATATAACCATCCTGAAGTTTTAAATAGGCATAATCTGAATAAATAGGATTTGCGAATTTAATTAATACCTCTTCATCTTTTTTGATCGGTTGTCCAGGTTTAGGCTGCCCTACTCTTTCAATAACTAGATTCACTTTTTCAGAGCTAGAAAGTTCACTCTGAAGGTATTCCCATTTATTGCTGGCATGATGACTCCCCCAATATCTTTTAGATTCGCCTGGATTATTATCTGCTATAGTATAAGCAGCTCCCTCTACAACAAATTCACCTGAATTATCTACTACATAATTATCAAATTCGGTATTATATTTAACAGTGGTAGAGATCCTGTTTGTAGGTAATTTATTTTGTGAATCCTTGATTTCAAATGTAACTTTGTTTGACGCTAAAAATTTATCAAAAGGTACATTTTCTCTAGACTCATATATGTGTCCATTCCCATTTCTAACTAGTGTTACTGTTTCTGTTTTACCATATCTAGTTTGATAGGAAGCGGAGATTTCATTGTTCGCTCCAAATAAACCAGGTAAAATTGATGCACGAATCTTTTTAGTGACAGGATCGTAACTACTTTCTGCTAATGTTGGTGGCTGCAAGTTTTCAAAAGCACCGTAATTAGTTCTGTTGTTTCTATTTGCATTTCCGTTTGATAAATGACCCGAGCCGGTTTCGTTATTTTTGATTTTTTCGAAAATTTCACTGTCAACTGAGGCAACGTTTAAGTCATTACCTTGACGACCAACAATATGTTTTACTTTATTTGTATTTATATTTACATGTTGAAAAACTTCGTTAAATGATAAAACTGAATCTTTATTAAACTGATCTATAGGTGTATATACCTTAAATTTCGGTTGATTTCCTATGTCTGTTTCTAACTGTACTGTAGATGCATTTACTCTGGATTCATATCTTCCTGAATCTCCTAAATTCATAAAATCTCCATCTTTTTCCATAGATAAATCCATTGTACTTGTAGGTAAAACCTCAATCGCAAGAAGTTCCCCTTGTTCAACAGCTTTCAGTTCATCTAACGATAGGGCAATATTCACATCTGCTTGTTCCTCTAGACTGTCGATTACTACTTCTGTTGTATTCCGTCCACCCTTTTCTGTGCTTAAATGATTTGCCTTATATCGACCTTGTGTTGCCTTTACAGTATTAATAATTTTGTTTCCTAGACGAATATTGAAATGAGGCGAAACATTCTCAGCTGATGCTGTACCTGTATTTTTATATTCTAGATGTACACGTAACTTTGCTGCATTCGCTGTATCAACAGTTGTTGCAGTAGACCAATCAAAATTATTTGTATAACTCTCTGTTTCAGTAGTTGTTTTTGAATATCCATATCCCACATTTACCGAGACACTTCCGCTAGGAACAGAGCCTTCTACACCACCTGTACCAGTTAGGCCCACATTAAATGAATGTTGTGTCGATACACTTTTTTCCCATCCTCTGCTAATCGATCCGCCGTTATTATCTGTAATGGTTGCAATCGGAACGACTTCAATTCGTTTGACACCAATTTGTAGATTGGGCATATTGGCAACTATAGGGTTAAAGTCCGTATCAGAATTACTGTTATAATTCTCAACTTCATACATGTCCGTAAAAGGATCTCCATCTGAATTTGCACTCATAGGATTTGATATAAATTTGAGCTTCCCTTTATCCTTCTCAGAATCCCATGCTAGCGCTTCATTTTTGCCGGTTTTTTGATTAAACTCAATCTTATAACCATTCTTCTCCAAATCGTTTGAGATACCATCGTTATCCCAATCATTATTTTCAACCTCCACATTTTCTGTAATCAAATTTCCTATTTTTTCATTAGTATCATATACAGGGTTTTTTCCTTCTTTTGCATTTGCGTCTTCTTTAAATACTTCAACTTTGCTTCCTTCAGTTGGAAGACTTGTTTCTGCTAATGTAGGTGAAGCTAGTGTAAAGGCCATTGTTAAACTCCCTACTACACTAAGCGCGGGTTTTAATTTCTTCATCTTCGTTTTCCTCCAAATCTCCTTTATATAATTTGAATACCAATTAGAAATAAAATATTTTTAAAAGAGTATTTTTTAACTTGACTTCATCATATTCGTTAAGTCTTACAAAACGCTAACGTAAATATAACAAAAGTCTTGCAAAGCTATAAAAAATTAAGTTAGTGGTTCTGTAGCAAAATTTTTAAATACCCCAAAATAGTGAATGAAGTACATATTACTCTATTTATACTTATAAATTTTATGTTTATCTTATATTTTTAAATAGAGAAAATCTCTGCAACAGAACCATTCAAGGCTTGCTCAGAAAAATTCTTATTTATATTCAATTGGGAATACATCCAACGTAATATCCATAATAACTGGTAAAATATAATAAATACCGCTTACAATTAAAACAATTGCTATTATATTAATCCGAAATCCTGTTTTTACCATTTCACCAATAGTTATCTTATTGGTTGCAAAAATGATTGCATTTGGTGGTGTTCCAACAGGTGACATAAAAGCACAATTTGCCGCCATTGCAGCAGGTATCATTAAAGCAAAAGGATGTACATTAATTGCAACTGCAAGTGATGCTAATATAGGCAAGATCATCGTAGCCGTTGCTGTATTTGATGTGATTTCCGTTAAAAATAATACAAAAGCAGTTGTAATTATAATAATGACTAGAAAATTCATTCCTTCCAAAACATGTAATTGTTGCCCAATCCAAGTTGCCAAACCAGACTCTTTGAAACCAGCAGCTATTGCCAGTCCTCCTCCAAAAAGTAACAACACCCCCCACGGTAATTCCCGTGATGCATCCCAATTTAATAGTTTGCCAGGCGTACTTTTAGAAGGAATTAAAAATAGTGTAATACCTGCGACAATCGCAATCATTGTATCACTAATACCTGGTATAATCTCGGTCCATAAAAAGGTTCTTGTAATCCACATAAAAACTGCAAATAAAAATACACTTAAAACTGCTTTTTCTTCAAATGTCATTTTTCCAAGAGTTTTTAATTCATCTTTAATGAATTGTTTTCCACCCGGTAGCTCTTTAAAATTTACTGAAAACGAAAAATTAACAAGATAATACCATACAAATACTAATAATATGAATGCAATTGGAGTAGCGAAAAATAACCACTGATTAAAGGGGATTTCAATTCCATATAATTTCTGAATGGTGGCTGCTAAAAGAATGTTAGGTGCTGTTCCAATTAGCGTACTAAATCCACCAATTGTTCCTGAAAAACCAATTCCGAAAATAAGTGCTTTTTCAAAATTTTTTAGCGGAATATGTTTTTCTTTTGATTTTTTGATGTTATCTGTTATTTGATAGATGATAGCTGTTCCGATCGGAAGCATCATCATAACGGCTGCTGTATTTGACACCCACATAGATAAAAATCCAGTGGCCAACATAGACCCCAAAACAATTCGTTTCGGGCTTGTCCCAATTACCGAAATAATCAAAACTGCTATTCGTTTGTGTACATTCCACCTTTCCATTGCTAGTGCAATTAAAAAACCACCTAAAAATAGAAAAATAATTGGGTTTCCATACGAAGATGCTACTTTATCACCATCAAGTGCTGTTGTAATCGGCAACAATACAAGTGGTAATAGAGAAGTTACAGGAATAGGAATTGCTTCTGTAATCCACCATACTGCTATCCATATTGTAGATGCTAAGACTGCTTTTGCACTGTCATTTAATCCGTCTGGAGAAAAAAATAACATAGTTAAAATAAATAGTAACGGTCCAATTATAAGACCAATAAGTTGAATAGGTCGATAATCGGGGGGCTTATCTTTATTTTTAGATATATTTGTTCCGTTGTCTTCAAGTTGATTTGCTATTCGATTTGAAGATACTGAGAAGAACAAAAGTTGTTTCACTTTGTCATTTGCATTCCAACTCATATCCACCGCTTTTTTCATGATTGATTTTTCCATCTACATTCCTCCAAAAAATTTAATTATAAATTACTCTATGTAAATTCAAAACATAATTGAAAATGATCCCCTCCTTTCCAATGAAAAAGGTGTGTATTGAATTCAAATATATGTATTATAGCTCTTTTTTTAGGAGAGCTTTTAATATCTAAAAGCAAGTAGGTCTTAGTGTAAAAAGATAAAAGAATGTGGTGTATCTGTTACAAACAATGATTACATGATGAATTTATTAATTTGATTCCTAGCTGGATAAGTAATGAATACATCAATATTTGAATAAAACAAATGCTTTATAACGATCAGGCAAAATAGACATTAAATTAAAAGGAAAATAAATGTATTTGTATTATGCTAGGAATTCAATAGGAAACATAACTGGATTTTTATAAAAATAGAAAGCCGATATATACAGCATATACAGCTAAAGTCTATTTTTATTGATATTAATTAATTTCTTTGAAATTCAAAACATCGTTAAGAAAGCGTTTTCAAAGTGTGGTGGGTAAAACTATATTCATTCTCATTGTTAGAGGAGTATATTCTTTGATGTAAATAAAAACTTTTTTATTTACAATTAATATAATTTAATTATAATTCAGAAAAAATGAAAAATCTACATGTTTCGACAAAAAATCAATTACAAGAGATCCATCAAACTTGGCGTACTGATACTACTAACCTCCAATGTAGATTCCTAACGGAATTTACTATTATGCGATAAGGTCATAATGCTTGGTTGATAATATTACCACTTAAATACATTTTTCTTTTTCATACTAATCATACACCTTTTAAAAAGTAATAGTATCAGTATTTCAAGTTTAAAAGTTTATTTTCATATATTTTAAAGTTTTGCATCAGAACCGTTATTCTTTTCTCATAATTATAAAAATGTTATTTTTTGTAATTTTCAAAATATATTTTTTTTTTGAAATTCCCGTGTTATGCTAGATGCAACTTAAATAAAAATCGACATTTTTCGCGAAAGGGGGATTGCTATAAAAAATTCTTCAATAAATTCCTATCAATTATTCAAAAAATATTTATTATGACGTATCTTATGTGCTTTATAGGATTTTATCAGGTTTTTAACCAGAAATATTTCTCGGATAGTTATTAAATACGAAAAACGACATGAAAAGGAGTGCATTGCATGGAAGCATTCATCAATTGGCTAAATGATATTATTTGGAGTCCTGTACTTGTGTATTTATGTCTAGGCTCAGGGTTGTATTTTTCGATTCGTACAAGATTCATGCAGGTACGACATGTGGGTGAAATGGTGAAATTAACTGTTAAAGGAGAAAAATCAGAAGCAGGTGTTTCTTCATTTCAATCCTTAGCCCTTTCTTTGTCAGGGCGTGTTGGTACAGGAAATATCGCTGGTGTCGCAACAGCTATTGCGTTTGGAGGACCAGGATCAATTTTTTGGATGTGGGTTGTTGCTTTTTTAGGCGCAGGATCTGCCTATGTGGAATCAACACTGGCACAAATTTACAAAATAAAACATAAGGGGCAATTCCGTGGTGGCCCAGCATATTATATAGAAAAAGGTTTAGGGATTAAATGGTATGCAATGGTCTTTGCTGTGGTGACCATCGTAGCAACAGGTTTGCTACTTCCAGGTGTACAAGCAAATACTATTACTTCTAGTTTAGAAACGGCGTTTGGTTTTAATACATCTGTATCGGGAGTAATATTAGTTGCTGTAATAGCAATCATTATTTTTGGTGGTATAAAACGTATCGTTAATGTAGCGCAAATTATAGTACCATTTATGGCAGTCAGCTATATTCTCGTAGCCTGTTTAATCGTTATTCTAAATATTGACAAGTTACCGGATGCTTTTATGCTAATTATCAAAAGTGCATTTGCATTAGACTCAGTATTTGGAGGAATCATTGGTTTAGCAATCTCCTGGGGTGTAAAACGCGGTGTTTATTCAAATGAAGCAGGTCAAGGAACTGGAACACATGCTGCCGCTGCTGCAGAAGTATCCCATCCTGCAAAACAAGGGCTTGTACAAGCATTTTCGGTTTACATTGATACACTTTTTGTTTGTTCAGCGACCGCATTTATGATCATCATTACAGGTATGTATAGTGTGTTTGATGCAAGTGGAAAAGGGTTTATTGTAGATAAAATGAATGGTGCAGAGCCAGGACCAGGGTATACACAGGCTGCTGTCGAATCTGTATTGCCTGGGTTTGGAAATGCCTTTGTTGCAATTAGTGTACTATTCTTCGCCCTTACAACTATTATGAGTTTTTACTATATTGCTGAAACTAATATTGCATATTTAAACCGGTATAAAAATCGTCCGTGGATGTTGACGGTATTAAAAGTTCTATTTTTAGGTGTTATATACTATGGTTGTGTGAAAACAGCGACGACTGCGTGGACGCTCAGTGATATAGGGGTTGGGATTATGGCTTGGGTAAACATTATCGCCATTTTATTGTTGCAAAAACCAGCACTTCTTGCTCTAAAAGACTATGAAAAGCAGAAGAAAAAAGGAAAGAATCCTGTATTTAATCCTCAAGAACTTGGAATAAAGAATGCTGATTTTTGGGAGTCTGAATATAAAGAGGATAAAAGAAAAGATGTTTCATAACCATTTACCACTTATACTGCTGAACAATAAAATATGAAAAAGAGAAAGAAGGAAAAGAATATGATAGAACAAACTGTAACTGAGGGATTTCCAATAGTTGAAGTGGCTAATATATATATGGAATTAATGGATGAAAAAGAAGAAGAACTAGAAAAGTAGTAACAATCTTTGTCCTATTATATCTAAGTTGAGAGAATCATAGAAGTTTTAAAGATGATTGTTTTGAATATTCACTCAAAACAATCATCTTCATTATTTATCTTACAAAATTAAAGGGGGTAACGAGAAGAGATGAAAAAGAAAACTTCTTTTATTACAGTACTTGCATTATCGACCAGTGTATTCGTTTCAGGTTGTGAATCTACAACAGAAAAAGGGAAAGAAAAAGAGGGCAGTGCAGTACTTGCTGATAAACAAGTATTAAATTTACTAGAAACGGCAGAAATCCCTTCTATGGATACATCAAAGTCTACTGATACTGTATCATTTCGTGTATTTGTAAATGCAATGGAAGGTTTATATCGCTTAGATCAAGATAATAAGCCAACACCTGGTGTGGCAAAAAATGTTGAAATTAGTGAAGATAAGAAAACATATACATTCCATTTACGTGATTCGAAATGGTCAAACGGTGAACCTGTAACAGCACAAGATTTTGTGTTTGCTTGGCGCCGTGCGGTTGATAAAAATACAGCGGCAGAATATGCTTTTATTCTATTTGATGTTAAAAATGCAGAGAAAATTAATAAAGGCGAATTGCCAGTTGACGAACTTGGTGTGAAAGCAGAAGATGATAGAACACTAATCGTTGAGTTAGACAGGCCAACACCATATTTCTTGGAACTTACAACTTTCCCAACGCTCTTTCCGTTAAATGAGAAATTTGTGATTGAACAAGGCGATCAATACGCGCTAGAAGCAAATAAACTACTCTATAACGGACCGTTTACGATGAACGAGTGGAAGCACGAGCAAAGCTATCAATTAAAGAAAAATGCAAACTATTGGGATAAACATCAAGTGAAATTAAAAGAAATTAATGTGAATATCGTAAAAGAAACGTCAACGAGTGTAAACCTATACGAAAGTGATCAAGTAGACCGTGTGATATTAAATTCTGAATTTGTTGACAAATATAAGGAAAGTTCAGAATTTAAATCTGAATTAGATCCACGTTTGTACTTTCTGCGTTTTAATCAGCAAAATACAGTGTTTACAAACAAAAAATTACGAGAAGCATTTGACTTAGCATATGATAAAGAAGGAATTGCAAACGTTATTTTAAATGACGGGTCTTTACCAGCGTATTATTTGGTGCCGAAAAATTTTACAAAAGGACCGGATGGTAAAGATTTTCGAGATTCAAATAAAAACTTCCGTGAAGGTAAGGATAATGTAGCGAAAGCGCAAAAGCTGTGGGAAGAGGCAAAAAAAGAACTTGGCCAGGATACAATTACAGTTGAAATGTTAAACTATGATAAAGATAATTTGAAAACGGTTGGTGAACATATCAAATCTGATCTTGAGAAAAACTTACCAGGTTTAAAAGTAAATATTAAACAACAGCCGTTTAAACAAAAGCTAGATTTAGAGCAAAGATTAGAATATGATTTCTCTTTATCTGCATGGAGCCCAGACTATCCAGATCCAATGACATTTATTGATATGTTTATCACAGACAGCTCTTTCAATGAGATGGCTTATTCTAATTCTTCATATGATGAGCTTGTCGCAAAAGCAAAAGGCGAATTATTGACGGATGAAAAAGCACGCTGGGAAGCACTTTTGGATGCTGAAAAAATCTTATTTGAAGATGTAGCGATCTCCCCTGTGTACCAACAGAGTGTTGCTTACCTAGAAAAACCATATGTTAAAGGGGTTGCAAAACATACGTTTAGTGGGGATTTTAGTTACAAATGGGCGTATATTACAAAAAAATAAAATAGTGACTTTTGAGGGTACTGTTGCAAAGTTACCTGAAACATAAAGTATCTGGAATGTGACAGTTAGGTTTTATGAAATATATAAATAAAAACGGGGTCTGGTTAGAGACTTCGTTTTTGCTTGTATATTGTATGAACAGTTCCTATACCTTTTACCGTACGAGTGGCATGTGAAACTCTAAGGAACGAGAAAAAATTCGATTCACATGTTGATGACCTTGCTTAATGACATTATTGAGATACTTTGTTGTACGGTAAAAGGTATTTTTGTAAAATCCTATCCTCTTTAATTTTTTGTTTGTGGTGCAAATATGAACATAGGAACAAATTGATTGTAAATTCCTAGCGGAATTTTATCTTATGCAATGAGTCCAAATAACTGGTTGTTACAGGTATTCTGATTTTGAACAGAACCGGTGTCCTAAATCTATCTGTTCCTTTTTGATCATGTGTATGGCCTCTATGCCAGCAATGGTTCTGTTGCAAAGTTTTTAAAAGTAAGCTAAACTTTTTCAAAACAAAGCGAGGGGAATCACAAATGGGATATTTTAAAGAAAAATAATTCAAACAAGATATTGTTTTGATAGCCGTCTGCTACTATTGTCGTTTTTCTTTAAGCTATCGTATCGTCTTTCAAATTTTGAAAGAACGTGGTGTTTCGGTTCGACCAACAACCAACATGCACTGGGTTCATGTATATGGAAATTTGATCTACCAAAAGTGGAAGAATTGGCGAAAGAAAAATGAAACAGATCTAATGAATTGTAAACATGAAATGAATTCAGGAAGTTTTTATATGGGAAAAATAATTACAGTGAAAAGAGGGGAATATGTTCAATTTCCTTATCGTGATAATCCTTCCTTAAAATTAACTGGATATGTAGTAAATATTTTAACAAATACAATTATTGTAGAAGTTTCAGAAATGCTTCAAACTCAAGAAAATGAACTGATAGATATTCGTCAAGTTGTCAAACATGGTTGTTATAAAAAGGTTGGTAAGAAGGGAAGAAAGAATGTTTCATAAAAAGTGCTCCTAGATCTATCTAGGAGCACTTTTTATGGATGTAGTTACTGAAATTCATGGGATGGTGAACGCCAGTATTTAGATGTTAGCATATGATTTCAGAATAAACACCTGGTAAATTATTACGATGACTGGGAACAACTCTAGAATTTCCTAATCAAAATATCTCTAACTCGACCTATTATTTTATAAAAATTAGCTATCTATATGTTATAAAATATTGCATATCAAAATGGATTGTTAGTTCGTGAGGCTCTCATTATATGGAATCTTTACACATTTAAATTAATAATTACCATAAAAAGGGGTAATTATTTTTCCGTGATTCGTAGCATATTAAAAACGTAGGAGGTGAAACGATATGACAAACAAGAATAGCAGAAATAATAATGTGTTGATTCAAGGTGCTGAGAATGCCATTGATCAAATGAAGTATGAGATTGCACAAGAGTTTGGTGTACAGCTTGGAGCAGATACAACATCTCGTGCAAACGGTTCTGTTGGTGGTGAAATCACAAAACGTTTAGTTGCAATGGCTGAACAACAACTTGGCGGTGGATTCACTCATTAATTATACCCGAGGACATCACAGATTACAGTACACGGTAGTAAGCATATACATTGTTTATCTGTATTTAGTTTATAAATCAGTTCTCATATTTAAAAATACTCATGTAAGCATCCAAATAGGATGCTTTTTTCTTTGCTATATAGAAATTATACAATAAATATGTGTTGATGGTGAATTATTTTTATATAACACTAGAGAGAGTTAAACTAAATATAAATAACAGGAAAAGAAAAACAAGCACTATTGGGGGGCTGTCTAGCAATGGAACCAAATCACGCAATAAGTATAAGCGGACATTAGGAACCTTATAAATTTAGAGAATATAGGATTCCTGTTTTATCACTGTACTAAACCTAAAAATAAGAAAGTAGTAGCAGGATTACTGGTCCCGTTGCAAAGTTTTTTTAATATCAAATGAGATGAGAAATTTTGCACGAATCTATTATGCAGCGATAAATAATTTTTGTAATTCATTACACGTTGAAAAACAGGAGTCTGGTTTAAGGCTCCTGTTTTGTTTATATAAAGCATGAACGGTTTCGATTCCTTTGATGGTACGAGAAGCATGACGAAGATTTTGAAATCCTGCGGATTTAGCAAAGCGACGTTTTATATGTCTATGATCCTGTTCAATCAGATTATTGAGGTGTTTAATTTTGCAGTGTTTTGTACGTACATAAAAATCATTATGTTTTAGCTTTTTCAATGCACAAAGCAAGGCTGGAGCCTTGTCTGTTGTAAGAACCGTAGGT
Source organism: Bacillus silvicola (assembly GCF_050524305.1). Classification (NCBI taxonomy): domain Bacteria; kingdom Bacillati; phylum Bacillota; class Bacilli; order Caryophanales; family Bacillaceae; genus Bacillus; species Bacillus silvicola. Next base: position 34,747 of record NZ_JBNGVC010000003.1, on the reverse strand, counting down.
TCTCCAAAAGCTTTGATGAGTCGCTTCATAAACATATAGGCAGCTTTGTGATCACGTGTTTTTCGAAGTTGAAAGTCCAGTGTATGTCCATCACTATCAATGGCACGATATAAATAACACCATTCCCCTTTTACTTTGATATACGTCTCATCCAAATGCCAAGCATGGTGTGCTGATTTGTTTTTCTTCTTCCACATTTGATAGATGAGATTTCCATATTCATGAACCCAACGCATGATAGTTGTTGGATGAACGGAAACACCACGCTCTTTCAGGATTTCAGATACATCACGATAGCTTAAAGAAAAACGGCAATAATAGCCGACGGCTACCAAAATAATATCTTTCTTGAATTGTTTTCCTTTAAAATATCACATGCATCATGCTCCTCGAATCATTTTTCTTCCATTTTAATCTCGCTTAGAAAACTTTGCAACGGAACCGATGTAGGTATTAAAGAACTTGCTGTTTGTTCTAATGGAATGGAATTTAAAAACATTAATAAAACAAAAGTAGTTAAGCAGGCGGAGAAACGCCTTCGTAGGTTGCAACGTCAAGTTTCTCGTAAATATGAAATGAATAAGGAGGGTATCCGTTTCGTCAAAACAAGCAATATTATAAAACTTGAAAAGAGGATACAACACTTACATAGACGTTTGATAAATATCCGAGATAATCATATTCACCAAGTAACTACTGCAATCGTGAAAACCAAACCTTGCAGAGTTGTGATGGAGGCGTTGAATATTAAGGGAATTATGAAGAATAAACACTTATCGAAAGCCATGGCACAACAAAAATTATATGATTTCAAAATGAAAATACAGTATAAATGTGAAAAATATGGGGTTGAATATATTGAAGCTGATAAGTGGTTTCCCTCTTCTAAAACGTGTTCAAATTGTGGTGAAGTCAACAAACATTTAAGACAGGATGTATCATTGCAAATGTGGGCATCGTATGGACAGGGATTTGAATGCATCTATTAATTTGTCATGTTATCAATTAGCAAATTAACATTCGAAACGTTAGTGCTAATATGTAGGATTCGTTGTATCCAAATTTACGCCCTTGGAGTGTCATAGCAAACGAAAGTAGCTTCGGCAAAATCGGACACGTAGAATAGGGAAGTCAACAAACCTTATAAAGTTTCATAAGGTTTTGGCAACAACCAACGGTTCTCACAACAGACAAAGCGCCAGTGTTACTTTGTGCGATTAAAAAATAAAGAGAAGAAGGTTTTTATACACATACGACTCATTGTACAATCGAGCATTTAAATAATCTGATATAAGAAGACCATAGACATGTAAAGCGACGTTTTGCTAAATCTGCAGGATTTCAAAGTTTTTATCATGCTTCACGTACAATAAAAGGAATTGAAACCATTCATGCCCTATACAAACAAAGGCGAAATCTTCATTCAGACTTCGCCTTCTCAGTTTATCATGAATTACAACAATTACTGGTATCCGTATAATATTTCTTTATATGTTCAGAACTCTGTATATCTCTTGAGAAAGTTTGTAACGGAATCATTACAGCAATTACTAAGAGTTGCATAACATTTAATTGTAATTAAATTAACTTTTTATCTGCTAAGAAACTTTGTAACAGAACCCCAAAAAGTACGGTGAACCCTAACATCTATTGTGGTTTGTTGAAAAGGTGTAGGGTATTATTTCGCTCTTCTATGGGTAGAAAGCATGGACGTTCTTGGCCATGTGGTGTATCGGGATAATGTGTACAAATATATGTTTTATCAGAAAAATCATTGAACAAACTAGAGTGTCCTGCATTGTAATCCATTAGCAGCTCTTTATCATGTGTCCATGGTCCTTCCATTTCTCCATTTTTTGAACGTGCAATAGCAACTGTATAACCGCCAAAGCTATTTTCACTGTATCCAGTTTTTGAATAGCTCGACCATAGCATCAACAGTTCACCATCAACCGTTTTATAGAAAAAGGGAGCATCTGTCAAATAACCGTCTTTTTCAATACGTGGATCAGCAAATTTTCGAATCCAAGGCATTTTTGCTGCATTTAAAATTTCAAATGGCTTTCCAATACGTGAATTTAGGTCTCGTGAGAGACGTTGAGCCATGATTTTCCCCTCGTATTCAGTAGTCCATTCATGACAGAATACAACCCAACGTTGGCCCTTTTCATCTTCATAATAAGTTCCATCTAAGCATTCCCAATCGGGTGGAGTTGCTGGTTCGTTCACTAATGGCTCGTAAGGCCCGGCAGGATGGTCTGCAACCAATATTCCCGTTCCACGATGAATGCCTATTCCCCCTTTAAATGTAGCGAACATGTAGTAGCGACTATCGATTTCATACACTTCTGGTGCCCAATAATGACGCACTCCCCAGAAACCTTTAGAGGGAAGGAAGGCAGGAAAGGGACCTTCCCATATTTCTAAATTCTCACTGATGTAGACTTCGAACATAGGCTCGATGTCGCCACATCCATCTGCAAATGTAGTACCAAACAAATAATATCGCTTTTCTGTTTTCGAGGGGAAAATGAAGGGGTCACGCATGTGAATATCCTTCGTTTTCCATTTTTTTACTTTTCGGAAGCTGAGTTTCATCATCTATACCTACCTTCATTGAATTACTTGATACCTGAATTGGTGACTCCTTTGACAAAGTACTTGTTTGCCCATAAAAAGATAATAAGGGCTGGTAATGTTGCGACGACAGTCGAAGCCATCATTGCTGCAGGATTGACGAAATTCGAACCTTGAATCAACGTTGCAATACCCAGTGTTAACGTCTTCATTTCATTTGAATTCGTAACAAGAGATGGCCAGAGATAATCATTATAAATTGATAAAAAGGTGATGACAGCAAGCGTTGTGACAACGGGCTTGATTGAAGGGAAAATTACTTTTATCAAGACGTCCCACTGGGATGCACCATCCAAGTATGCAGCTTCTTCTAACTCTTTTGGGAAAGAGCGTAAGAAATTGTAAATTAAGAAAACTCCCATCGTTCCTGCTGAATAAGGCAAAATCAAAGGAATATAAGTATCCACTAAGTTGAAATTTTTAAACAGATAAAATGCTGGGAATAAGGTGACAATTCCAGGTATCGTTAATGCAATGATTACAATTCCTAAAATTATTTTTTTTCCTGGAACATTCAAGCGTGCTAGAGCATAAGCCGCCAAGATATCAACAACTATAACCAAAAATGTTCCTACTGCAGTGACAAGAGCTGTATTAAGTGTCCAAAGGAGTATCTTTACATCTGACGAGCTATTGAACAGATTAGAATAGTTCTCGAATGTCCATACTTTAGGAAGGAGTGTCGAGCTGGATATAGACTCACCAAGTGTTTTGAATGAAGTAAACACCATCCATACGAGAGGCAGAATAAAGAGTGCTGCCAATATCGTAGCCACGATGACTAATATTGTGGTTTTCATTTTTTTCTCTCTCATCTTTCATCAACTCCTCTTGATAGACTAAAATGCAACTTTATGTTTTTCACTAATATTTTTTTTCTATTCTATTATTCGCCCAATACTGGAATGCAGTAATTATCATCATGATGATACCCATTACAATTGCCATGGCTGAACCGATTCCTAACTGGTTTCCACTAAATACAGTGTTATTGATATTCATAATTAAAGAGGTCGTTGATTGGTCAGGCCCACCTTTTGTAATAAGTAAAGTTTGTCCATACAAATTAAAAGACGAAATTACTGTAGTAATTAAGATGAAGAAAGCAACGTTCCGAATTTCTGGGAAGGTAATGAATCGGAATTTTTTGAAGCCAGTAGCACCATCTAAATCGGCAGCTTCATATAAACTCCCATCAACTTCATCCAGAGCATTGACAAACAACAACATGTTGAATCCAATTGTCCACCAAATTGTAGAGATAAGAACAACAATCCAAGCATAAGGTTGCTCACTCAACCAGTTAATCGGTTCATTGATCAAATGCAACTTCACAAGGAAATTATTGATAAAGCCACCGTTAGCGTTGAACAACCAAAGGTAAATAGCTGAGACGGCTGTTACTGAAATTGAATAAGAGAAAAAAAAGATTGTCCGGTAAAAGACTTTGAGTTTTTGCGGAAGATTATCAATCAATAAAGCGAGCCCTAAACTGATTAACACCAATGGGGGGACACTGATGACGATAAATACGAGAGTGTTTTTCAGCGCTGTAAAGAATTGATCGTAATACATGGTGTTTGGATTAAAGATTGCCTTATAGTTGTCTAATCCTATGAACCCTAGGTTTCCCATTGAGAGACGGTAATCATTCAAGCTGATCCAAATACCATATAGGAATGGGACGAGCCAAAATGCTAAAAAGCATAATATAAATGGGGCAATGAAAATAAGTGCTTTCCATTTTGTCCTCATTGTATGATTCATTTGTAAGCCCTCCCCTTAAGAAAACAGGGTAAGCAGCTCAGCTGCTTACCCTGTTTTTAGAATAGTGATTATTTGCTGGTAGCAGCAGCAGATTTAGCCTTCTTTGTCGCAGTTTCAAGTTCTTTCATCAATTTATCTTTTGTAAAATCTTTGTCACCTACTAATTTAGAGAATACAACTTCACTCATATAACGCATTTGTTCACTATATAGGTAAACATGAGGCATTGATACGTAATGATCTAGTTGCGAAAGATTTTTCGAAGCAAGTTCATATTTACTTGAATCCTCTTGAATAAAATTCAAAGTGGCTAAATGAGTGGGAGTTTGCCCTGCTTCTGCCCAGTTCGCTAAATTTTCGGGTATATACATATATTTAAGAAATTGCTCGATACCCGTTTTTACTTTTTCATCTTTTACGTTTGTCGGAATAGCAAGTGTATGTGCGTTACCAGTTGTAGCGATTTTTTTACCTAATTGCGGAATTGTACTGATACCAAGATTATCACCGAACTTCTCTTTTAAAGCCTGAAAATACCAAGGGCCAGTTAGTGAAACTACAGATTGTTTCGTATCATTATTAGCTGATTTCATAAATGTTTGGAATTCACCATCAAGTCCAAGTTTTGATGGTGACATTTTATCTTCAAATACCATATCATGATACGTCATGAGTGCATCAGCAAATGGCTCTTGAGCAAAGTTTAAATAATCGCCTTCAACAAGGTTGATGTTATTTTGGGCTGCGATTGTTGTCATGTAAAATTCGACAAGTCCTGTTGAAGGAAGACCGAGTGTATAGAGATTTTTGTTAATACTTTGTACTTCTTCATTGATTCTTTTCAAATCAGCATATGTTTTTGGTTCTGATTTTACATATTCTTTGTTATAGAACATGGTTAAGGGATGGATATCGAGTGGCACACCATACATTTTTCCATTCACAGTGGTCGAATCAATTCCTGCTTTATGGAAATCACTTTCTTTAAGGTCTGCCTTATCCATATATGGTGTAACAGGCTGAATCATGTTATCTTTCACGTATGTGTCAAGGTTAGACTCGTGTATGACAACTAAATCATATTGGCTGGATTTAAATTTTGTGTAATGATCTTTTTCCTGTGACTGAATGACCTTATACTTGTCCTGTGATTTATTGAAGCCGTCTACAATTTTATTCATATAGGCCCCGTCTCCACCAGTAAAACCATTAATAAATCGAATTTCTGTTTTACCGCTGTTCGATGAATCTGAAGATTCATTTCCTTTGCAACCAACTATACCTAATATAAGCATTGAAGTTGCAAGAATCATTCCCAACTTCCTTTTAGTCATTTTCAGCTCTCCTTTAAAATAAGTTATTTGGAATCGCTTACATTTGAATCTTAAAACAAATTTAGTAAAAAAACAATATAATTTTAACTAAAAAATAATGGGATTTTGAAAGACTTTCCTTAATAGATTTTCAAATGATTTTAATTGGAAAGTATTTAAAAATAATACTTTTTAGGTAAATATTATTTGGTTTAATGTTCATTATAGTATAAACTATCGTCAATTATTGTTGGTAATCGCATAGTGCGCGAGAGAAGATTGGTAGTGATTTTCCTATATATAAAAGATATTATTTTTACTGATAATACTTTTTAGGGAAATAATATTAATAGTATAACCAAATTCAAAATAAATAATAAAAAAATATTTTTTAGTAAAAAAACAGTAAAAATAAGTTGACTTTAACTAAAAATAAAATAAAATAAAAAATGTAAGCGTTTTCTGTGAGTGGTTTGTGCAAAATAGATGATATATGTAAAAAAGTGGAGAATAGGAGATTTTAGCTATGAGAATAGAATCTTTAGAAACAACATTTGAAAAAATATTTCAGGAAAAGGTAGAACGCATCTTTTTTGCCCCAGGTAGAGTCAATTTAATTGGAGAACATACGGATTATAATGGTGGACATGTTTTTCCAGTTGCCATTACATTCGGTACTTATGCTTTAGTTAGAAAAAGATCCGATCAACTTATCCGCTTAATGTCTTTAAATTTTGAAGAAATGGGAGTGATGGAAAGCTCCCTAGACGATTTAGAACGTAATTCATCAGATGGATGGATTAGTTATCCAAAAGGGATGACTAAACTCTTCAAAGAAAAAGGTCATAAAATAGAAACAGGTTATGACGTACTATTTTATGGGAATATACCGAATGGAGCAGGGCTCTCTTCATCAGCGTCGATTGAATTGGCTACCGCTGTTATGTTACGAGGTCTTTATGATCTAACGATCGATCGAATTGAAATGATACAAATGGGACAACGCGTAGAAAATGAATATATTGGTGTAAACAGTGGTATCATGGATCAATTTGCTATCGGCATGGGTAAATCGGGTAGTGGGATATGGTTAGATTGTAAAACCTTAGAATATGAATATGCTCCTATTGAGTTGAAAGGTGAAAGTATTGTCATCATGAATACCAATAAGCGTCGTGAGTTGGTTGATTCGAAATATAATGAACGTAGAAGTGAATGCACAGAAGCGTTTAAACGGCTTAAACAAAAAATGAATGTTCGTTACCTTGGAGAAGTGACGCCTAATCAGTTTGAAGAGAATAAATATATTATTGGAGATGAGGTGTTAGAGAAGCGAGCTAAGCACGTTGTATATGAGAATGAACGAACGATTAAAGCTCTTATTAAATTGAGGGAAGGGGACCTAAATGCTGTAGGTAAACTGATGAACGAGTCTCATTGCTCTCTCGAAAAAGATTATGAAGTTACTGGTAAAGAATTGGATACGCTAGTTCATGCCGCTTGGGAACAACCAGGTGTAATAGGCGCACGTATGACTGGAGCTGGATTTGGCGGCTGTGCTATTGCAATCGTCAAGAACAAGTTTATTGATGCGTTCGTCGAAAAAGTTGGTGACACCTACCGTAAAATATGTGGTCGTGAAGCCACTTTCTATATCGCACATATCGGTGATGGGGCGCGCGAAATAAAAAGGAGATGATTTAATATGAGCATCGCGGTTATTGGAGGAGCTGGATATATAGGTTCACACGCAGTATATCAATTATTGGATCAAGGCAAGGAAGTTATTGTCATCGACAATCTACAAACAGGGCATGAGGAGGCAGTTCATCCACATGCAAATCTATACAAGGGGGATATCCGAGATAGAGATTTTTTGAATGAAGTATTTAAAAAAGAAAAAATCACACAAATCATTCATTTTGCAGCTAACTCACTAGTAGGTGAATCAATGGGAGACCCATTGAAATACTATGACAACAATGTCTACGGAACTCAAGTACTTCTTGAAGTAATGCATCACCACAATATCAATCAAATCGTATTCTCATCCTCAGCTGCTACGTATGGAGAACAAGAAATTATACCGATTACAGAGACAGCTCAAACTGAGCCAACAAGTACCTATGGTGAAACAAAATTGGTTATGGAAAAAATGATGAAGTGGTGTGATCAAGCTTATGGAATTAAGTACGTGTCACTTCGTTATTTTAATGTAGCAGGGGCTAGATCTTCTGGGGAAATTGGAGAAGCCCATACCCCTGAAACACATCTCATCCCGGTTGTGCTTGAAGTTGCAAACGGAATACGAGAACACATCAACATTTTTGGAGAAGACTATAACACTCCTGATGGCACTTGTATCCGTGATTATATTCATGTTGAAGACTTAGTTGATGCGCATATTTTGGCACTTGAATATCTTAAAGGGAACAATGAAAGTAATATTTTCAATCTGGGTTCCAGTCAAGGGTTTTCTGTCAAAGAAATCATCGAGTCTGCTCGTAAAGTGACAGGCCATCCAATTCCCACATTTATTGGAAATAGACGTGATGGAGATCCAGCTATATTAATTGCATCATCCAAAAAAGCGAAAGAAATATTGAGGTGGAGACCATCTCGAACAGAAATCGAACGAATTATCTCAGATGCTTGGAAATGGCATAATAGTCATCCTCAAGGTTATGACAAAGTAAAAAAAATGGGGGATGTAATATGATCTATAGTTATATCGAAGGACTAATTAAAGAAGCGTGTAAAGCAGGAATCGTACAAGAACGAGATCACATTTATCTACGAAATCAGCTACTTGGTCTATTAAAATTAAATGTCTTTGTTTTACCTAAGGAAGACTTACCTGAGGTATCACTCACTGATTTTGTGGACCTCATCACTGATTATGCAGTCGACCAAGGGATTGTGCAGCCTTTTTTAGTAGAAAAAGATATATTTGGGGCAAATCTTATGAATATATTCACATCAAAGCCATCTGAAATCTCTATGTTGTTTTGGGGCTATTATAATCAATCTCCAGAAAAAGCTACAAATTATTTTTATGAATTGAGCCAAGCATCAAATTACATCCAAACTAAACGCCTTAAGAAAAATATCTGCTATAAAGCCTCAACAGAGTATGGTGAATTAGATATCACCATTAACCTATCAAAGCCTGAGAAAGACCCTAAAGAAATAGCTAGAGCGAAATTGTACCCTGAGTCGGAGACAAAGTATCCCAAATGTTTACTCTGTGTTGAAAATGAAGGGTTTATCGGTCATTTGAATCATCCAGCAAGGGCTAATCACCGTATTATACCCTTAGAGCTGGGGGAAGAGCGCTGGTATCTTCAATATTCACCATATCTTTACTATAACGAGCATTGTATCTTGCTCTCTGAAGAACATCGAGATATGAAAATTAACTTCAGTACTTTTTATCGGATTCTCGATTTTGTGAGACAATTCCCACATTATTTTGCGGGATCTAATGCAGATTTACCGATTGTAGGGGGATCGATTTTAACTCATGACCACTATCAAGGAGGTCAATATGAATTTCCGATGGCGAAGGCGAAAGAAGAGAATCATTTTCATTTAGCAAAGTTTCCTTCGATAGAAGCCATGACAATCCGCTGGCCACTGTCTGTCATGCGGTTGCGTAGTAGTAATCTCTTTGAACTTGCAACAGCTGCCGGGTTTATCTTAGAGGTATGGAAAACCTATAATGATGAAACGCAAAACATCTTGTCATATACGGGCTCTACAAGACACAATACGATTACTCCAATTGCACGGATGAGAAATGGGTTATATGAGCTAGATCTTGTTTTACGTAATAACCGAACATCGGATGAACACCCGCTTGGTATTTTCCATCCACATGCAGATGTACACCACATTAAGAAAGAAAATATTGGATTGATAGAGGTTATGGGTTTGGCAGTATTACCTCCTCGCCTAAGAGAAGATTTACTAGATGTAAAAAAATATATTCAAACCGGAGAAAACGTTGTAAAAAAAGAACATTTGAGTTGGGCACAAGAATTGAAAGCACACTATGAACCATCAGTTGATCTTAATGAGTATGTGAATCAAGCTATAGCAATGAAATTTGTAAAAGGATTAGAAGATTGTGGTGTCTTCAAACGGACAGAATCAGGTAGAAGAGCATTTTTAAAATTTATTCGAACAATCAATAAAATAAAAAAGGGGGTCTGCCATCATGACGTTAATAACAAAGAAGAATATTTGTGACTTGAATGGAAAAGAAGTCATTGAGTATACTATGAGGAATAAAAATGGTATGGAGATTGTAGTACTTAACTATGGGTGTACAATTACAAAATGGACAGCTAAAGATCGAAATGATCATTACAAAAATGTTGTATTAGGATTTGAAAGTTTTGAGGATTATTTAGAACGCTCTCCTTATTTTGGTGCAGTAATTGGTCCTGTCGCTGGACGAATTGAAAATGCCTCATTTCGTCTAGCAGGCTCTCTATACCAATTACAGAAAAATGATGGGGAAAACAATCTACATGGTGGATTCAATGGTTTTGATAAAATAATTTGGGAGGTGTTGGAAGGAGAGAATCAAGAGCTGATTTTTCAAAGAATGATTTCAGATGGAGGGGGGGGATTTCCAGGCAATCGAGAAGTGCAAGTTACTTATCGTCTTGAAGAAAATGATACACTAGATATTTCTTATGAAGGAGTCACAGACCAACCAACCATTATTAATATGACAAACCATACGTATTTTAATCTCAGTGGGAATTGTAAGTCTGATATATTGGAACATGTGCTTCAGATAAAAGCCAGCCATTATTTACCTTTGAAAGAAAACTTGATTCCAATAGGTAAAGAAGTGAACGTAATAGGAACGGCATTTGATTTCCAAAAGGGGAAAAAAGTTCGAATAGGAACAGAATCTTTTGAATCACAAACGCTAATTGCAGGTAATGGGTATGATCATCCGTTTATTCTGGATACCAATTTCGATGAGGAAATTGTTTTGATAGAACCGAATTCTGGTCGCAAACTTTCAATTGAAACAGATCAAAAGGTTGTGGTCTTTTATGCAGGAACTCAATTGACAGAAAATCTTTCAATAAACGGAGGCTGTTCTCGGAAATATTTAGGGCTCTGCCTTGAAACACAAAATTACCCAAATGCTATTAATGAACCTTCTTTTCCATCTATAATTATTAAACAAAATGAAAAATATATAGCAAAAACCCGATATAAATTTACAACTATCTGATTTGATAGAGGGAGAGGAATTAAAATAAATGTCGACAATAAAAGATATTGCTAATCATGTTGGGGTATCGATTGCAACGGTATCCCGTGTTCTAAATTACGATTCTTCTTTGTCTGTGGGCGATACGACCAAGCAAAAAATATTTGAAGCCGCTGAGCTCCTAAATTACAAGAAAAAGCGTGAAGTGAAAAAAATCTCTTTGCCGACGATTGCACTAATCCATTGGTATACAGAGGCAGAAGAATTAAATGACTTATATTATATGTCCATTCGATTGGGTGTTGAGAATAGATGTAAACAGCATGGTTTGCAGTTTAAAAAATTCATGTATAGTGAGCTAGATGAAGTTAAGAAGGAAAAGATAAAAGGAGTCATTGCAATCGGTAAATATAGTCCGAAACAAGTGGAAGAATTGAATGAAATGGCTAGTCATATTGTATTTGTGGACTTTTCACCAGAAAATGATGAATTTGATAGTGTAGTAACAGATTTTTCTAAAGTCACACAAAAAGCATTGGACTATTTTTGGAATCAAGGTATTCGAAAAATTGGTTATATTGGAGGTCGTGAATTTTTTCAAGATAAGTCTAACCCAATTGCTGAAATCCGAGAACAGACTTTTGAGACGTATATGAAAGAAAAGAATGCTCTTAAGCCAGAATTTATGGTTGTCGGTGCCTACAGTGCAGCAGATGGATACCAATTGATGAAACAATTTATTACAGATTACCGTGAGGACTTACCAGAAGCTTTCTTTGCAGCCAGCGATACGTTAGCAATTGGAGCTCTACGAGCACTTAACGAGGAAAGAATTCAGGTTCCACAACAGGTCAGTATCATTGGAGTCAATGACATTACTGTTTCAAAATATGTGTTTCCTCCTCTTAGCACTGTAAAAGTATATACTGAATTGATGGGAGAGACGGGTGTAGAACTATTGTTAGATCGTTTAAAACATAATCGAATTGCTAAAAAAGTCATCTTATCTTCTGAATTGATTATTCGAGGAAGTAGCCACTAAGTTTTTTCAAAATCAGACCATATAAAAAGGTTATCTTAAAGTGAAGATAACTATACAATTCGACTATAAGCCTATATTAATGAATTTGGAGTGATTCTAATGATGCGTACAGAGTATCCTCGTCCTCAGTTCCAGCGACAGAGCTGGGAAAGTTTAAATGGAGAATGGAGCTTTTCATTTGACGATCAAAATATTGGACTTAGGGAATGTTGGTATAAGAAGCCGCAAAACTTTAAGAAAAAAATTCAAGTTCCTTTTGCCTATCAAACCAAATTGAGTGGAATTCAGGATTCTACATTTCATGATGTAGTCTGGTATCACCGACAAGTGAGTATACCTAAAGAGTGGGATGAACAACGAATTATGCTCCATTTTGGAGCGGTCGACTATCGGGCACATGTATTTGTAAACGGAGAATTAGCAGGCACTCATGAAGGAGGTCATACTTCTTTTTCATTTGATATCACACATCTTATAAATAATCAAGGGGCATCGATTGTTGTAAGAGCAGAGGATCCTTCTACTGATGAGACCATTCCACGTGGAAAACAATATTGGGTTGAAGAATCAGATTCAATTTGGTATACACGTACAACTGGGATTTGGCAGTCAGTATGGTTAGAGCCTGTTTCATATGCATCAATTGAAAAAGTTCGTATGACACCCGACATTGATTCTGGAGATATTGAATTTGCATTTGATTTTTCTCCAGAATCGTTAAAAAAGAAACTAACGATTAAGATTGAATATAAAGGTGATTTGGTTTGTGAAGATACATTTTTAATTATGGAGAAATGTATGAAGAGACGCATCAACATATTTGGAGAACATATCTTCAACACAAATTTTCATCATGATGGGAGGACTTGGACTCCAGAAAACCCCAATTTATTCGATGTCATCTTTATACTTTATGATGAGGATCGAATTTCAGATCAAGTAAATTCCTATTTTGGTATGCGTAAGGTCCATAGTGAGGATGGCATGATTTACTTAAACAATAAACCATACTATCAAAAGTTGGTTCTTGATCAAGGGTATTGGAGAGAAGGGCTGTTGACCGCTCCTACAGATGAAGACTTGAAAAAAGATATTTTACTCGCGAAGGAAATGGGCTTCAATGGATGCCGAAAACATCAAAAAGTAGAAGACCCACGATTCCTTTATTGGGCAGATCGACTAGGCTACTTGGTATGGGGAGAATGTGCAGCTTCAGCTTTCTATTCAGAGAAAGCAGCAAGTCGCCTGACGGCTGAATGGACAGAAATTATTGAGCGCGATTATAATCACCCATCTATTGTCGCATGGGTGCCATTGAACGAAAGTTGGGGTGTTCCATATATTCGTAGTAATGAGCAACAACAACATCATTCACAAGCTATGTATTACTATATCCATTCTTTAGATGGAACACGACCAGTCATCTCAAATGATGGCTGGGAACTAACAGTGACAGATATCTGTGCGATTCATAATTATAATCACGGAACGGTAGACGAAGGCGCAAAGTATCGGAGGTTTAAAGAAGATCTTGCTACTAAGGAAGCTTTACTGAGTTCACAGCCAGCTAAGCGCAAAATTTACGCGAACGGCTTCCAGCATTGCGGTGAGCCAATTATCTTAACTGAGTTTGGTGGCATTGGCTACAAGGTTGGTGATAATGCAGGATGGGGTTATACATCTGTAGCAAATGCAGAAGAATTTATAAAAGACTATAGTCGTGTGATGGAAGCTGTGTATAGTTCTAAAGTACTTCACGGCTATTGTTATACACAATTGACAGATGTTGAACAAGAAATTAATGGTTTGTTGACATATGACCGTAATCCAAAATGTGAACTATCATTTATCCGTAGTATCAATGATAGCTGGCATGATGAAATAAAGAACAAACAATAGAGTAGGATTATAAAATTGATTCTAGTGCAAGATAAGGTTAATTGGAAAAGGTTTATCTTCATATTTAATAAACAATATAGAAGATTCACTTAGAATATTATAACTTTTCTATATAATGAGGAGGAAAGAACATGGCAGAAATAGTGCTTGAAAATATATATAAAATTTATGACAATAACATAATGGCCGTGAATGACTTTAACCTTCATATTAAAGATAAAGAATTTATTGTATTTGTTGGTCCATCCGGTTGCGGGAAATCAACAACACTACGGATGATAGCTGGATTAGAAGAAATTTCAAAAGGTAATTTTTACATTGATGGGGAACGAATGAATGACGTACCACCAAAAGACCGTGACATTGCAATGGTATTCCAAAATTACGCATTATATCCTCATCTGACGGTGTTTGATAATATGGCTTTTGGGTTGAAAATGCGTAAGGTTCCCAAAGGTGAGATTGAACATCGTGTGAATGAAGCGGCAAAAATCCTCGGTTTAGAAGAATATTTAAAAAGGAAGCCCAAAGCATTATCAGGAGGGCAACGGCAACGTGTTGCGTTAGGTCGTGCAATTGTACGTGATGCAAAAGTATTTTTATTGGATGAACCTTTATCAAATTTAGATGCAAAACTACGTGTTTTGATGCGTTCAGAAATCTCGAAGCTACATCATCGCTTACAAACAACAACTATTTATGTAACTCATGACCAAACAGAGGCAATGACAATGGCAACACGTCTTGTTGTTATGAAAGATGGAGTAATTCAGCAAGTAGGTACACCTAAAGATGTATATAATAATCCTCAAAGTATGTTTGTTGGTAGTTTTATTGGTTCACCAGCAATGAATTTTTTTAAAGGAACCTTGCAAAATGGATATTTTATTATGCAAGATATTAGTTTGAAAGTTCCAGAAGGGAAACTGAACATTTTAAATACTCAAGAATATGATGGAAAAGAAGTTATATTGGGAATCCGACCGGAAGACATTCATGATGAGCTTGTAGTTGTTAAGGCATCTCCAGGTTCAACTATTCAGGTTACAATTGATGTAGCAGAATTATTAGGTGCAGAATGGATGATTTATGGAGAAATTGCAAATCAAAATTTTATTGCGCGTCTCGATACGCGTACTGAATTTAAAACTGGTGAAAAAGTTCAATTAGCAATTAATATGTCAAAAGCACATTTTTTCGATATTAAAACAGAACAACGTATACGTTAGGTTTAAAAACCTGTAGTAAATAAGGGTACTGGTACAAGATAAAATAAAAAGGGTTCTGTTGCAAAGTTTTTTAATATCAAATGAGATGAGAAATTTTGCAACGGAACCAACAATCTCATCGAACAAGACCATAGACATGTAAAAAGGCGTTTTGCCAAATCCGCAGGATTTCAAAGTATTCGTCATGCTTCACGTACCTTGAAAGGTATTGAAACCGTTCCTGCTCTATATAAACGAAAACGAAGTTTGCAACAACCAAACTTCGTTTTTTCGACGTAAAACAATTACTAACGATTGCATAAAATCCATCTGCAATCATACCGACGTTTTATCTGTTAAGAAACTTTGCAACAGAACCAGCGTAATTCTATAAATAAAAACCCCCTACTCTCTATATAACGAGAGTGGGGGCTATGTATGCGATTGCCGAGTTCTTGGGATGGTGAACATCAGCAACTAAATAATATCATGAGTATTCAGAAAAAACATTGAGTAAATTTTTCTAAATCTTCTAAAAATAGTAAATTATAGCGAGATATACAAAATCGTTATTTTAATAGAAGGGGAGTTTAAAGTCTGTATGGAAAGTGAACCTTCTTACATTAGATATGCTTTGTTTATGAATATATAAAATTTACTTTCGAGAATAAGAAAAAGAGTCCTGAATCAATTGGACTCTTTTTTGTTTTATGTAAGAAGATTTTAAGTTTTTGCTTGATGACATGTTGTGCTGATTGCTCCAACAACAAAACTGAACCTTTTTATTAAAAAGGGATACTGTTCAAGAAGTCAGCCTGACTAAATTTATATAAAACGTATCTATTAGCAGCTTGATTTTACCATATGATTTCATGAGGGGATTTTATGTTTGCTTTTTTATCTCGTTTTATGAACATCAGAACTAATATCCTTTTTTTCTTTCTTTATCTTATCTGCATTTCATCTTCATCTCTGTCTACTAGACTATATACTTGTAAGATGTATTTAAAAAATAGACTCATAAAAAGGAGGTATCTACTTATGAAAATAAACAAAATTCGATCATATATTTGGAATGTATTTTCTGATCACAGCCGTCAACCATTAAATAAACTTCAAGATAAAACAAACAAATCTCCAATAAAATTTCGGAAATTGATGCAAAAGGATACAAGTATAGCACTTCTTTTTCTTCTACCAAGTGCAATTGGTTTTTCAATTTTTTATCTGATTCCATTTGTAATGGGAATGATCTATTCGTTAATGGATGGCACAACTGATGGTTCTTTTGTCGGTTTAGCCAATTATAAAGAACTGCTGGGCAGTTCTTCTTTTCTCAAAGCAGCAACGAATACGTTTTGGTTTACCGCAGTGAGTGTACCGCTCTTAATCATTATCTCCTTATTACTGGCACTTTGTTTGAATCAAAATATATATATTCAAAATTGGTTAAGAAGCGCGTTTGTATTACCCCTTGTCGTTCCTGTGGCTTCTATTGTCATGCTCTGGCAAATTTTATTCGATTGGAATGGCACGTTTAACGTATGGATGCACAACATGGAGTTTGAACGAATTGATTGGATGAAATCAAATTGGGCAATTGTTGTCTTGTCAATCGTATATCTATGGAAAAATATCGGATACAATATTATTTTATTTTTAGCAGCTTTACAGAATATCCCCAAAGAATATTATGAAACTGCAAAAATTGAAGGTGCAGGTCGTATACATACATTTTTAAATATTACACTCATTTATTTAACACCAACAATGTTTTTTGTCATATTAATGTCGATTATCAATTCGTTTAAAGTCTTTCGGGAAACATACCTGATTGCAGGAAGTTATCCACATGACAGTTTGTACATGATGCAGCATTATATGAACAATATGTTCGTGTCGCTCGATATTCAAAAGTTGACAGCGGCTGCCACGTTGATGGTGGGGGTTATTTCTATCATTGTATTCGTATTGTTTGCAATAGAACGTCGTTTTCGAAAGTTTATGAATTAGGTGGGAAGAGCAGATGAAAAAAGAAAATGTGTTTCGTAAATGGATGTTAACCCTATTTTTGACGATATTAGCGATCATGATGCTGTTTCCAATCGTATTTACGTTGACCAATTCATTTATGACTGAGCATGAGATTGGATACAATTATGATTCTATTGGAAAAGTGGAAAAGGATACATCGTTTATTAACTTGAAATTAATCCCAGATTTAGTGTCATTTGAACAGTATGGAACAGTATTAGTGAAAAATCCGACATTTTTAAAAATGTTTTGGAACTCAGCATTCATGGTTGTGCCAATAATAGTAGGTCAAGTAATCGTTGCAGCGTTTGCAGCCTATGTCTTTGCTAAGATTCAATTTCGAGGAAGGGACAAGTTGTTTATCGTTTATCTGTTGACAATGCTCATGCCATTTCAGGTTACGTTAGTACCGAATTATATCATGGCGAATAAACTGGGAATCTTGAATAGTATAGCGTCTATTATTCTTCCAGGAATCTTTGGAGCATTCGGTGTATTTATGCTCCGGCAGTTCATGTTGCATATTCCTGATGTGTATATAGAGGCAGCTAAGATGGATGGAGCTGGCCATATTACAATCTTTTTTAAGATTATTCTTCCTCTTATTCGTCCTGGAATTGCTGCTCTTATTGTCTTATTATTTGCAGATTATTGGAATATGGTCGAACAGCCACTTATTTTTCTAAATGATGAGGCAAAACATCCATTATCGCTTTATTTATCAAAAATTAACACAGAGGCACGAGGGGTTGGATTTTCTGCTTCTATCCTGTACATGACCCCAATGGTACTTTTATTTTTATATGCGCAGTCCTATTTTATTAAGGGAATTCAGTTATCAGGTGTGAAGGAATAATGAGGACTTACAATGTAAACTTTCCTTCGGAAAGATTTTAGGAGGGAACACAATGGATCATAGAATTGAACAAGACGTTACAAGGAAAAAACGAAATATTAAAATCATTTCCAGTGTATTTATAGGGCTTTTAATTATCCTTACACTCTTTAGCAATACGCTAGCGAATTGGAATTTGCCAAAGGTAATTACAGAGAAGCCAAAAAATAGTGAGCTTAAACAAACGTTTACAGGTAATAGCGAATTACAGCCACAGGAAGAAGCAAGGTTAAGTACAAGTAGCGTAGAGGCGAAAGTGAAGGAGGTACATGTAAAGGAAGGAGACCGTGTCAAAAAAAATCAAGTATTAGTGATATACGATAGTAAAAAGAGTGAACAAGAGATTCTTGATGAAGAAGCAACTCTTCAAATTCAAAAGTTAGCACTGAATGACGCTCAAGCAAATTATAATGAAGCCAAAAAAAATCAACAAGAAAACAAACCAAATGATCAACCAAATGGGGGGATAAGTGAGACAAGTTTACAAAGTCTCAAAACAGCTGTGGAGAGCAAAAAAATTGAGATTAGTACGCATGAAAGAAAAATTAAAAATTTAAAAGAAGAATTAGAAATGAGCAAGAAGCTGATTGCCCCTTTCGATGGAGTTGTTACAAAAATAAATGCAAAGAAAGATCAACCTTCTACGAAAGATGAAGGAGATGTAATTCTCTTTGATGAGAGTAAAGGCTTTAAAGTTGAATTACAAGTACCTGCTGATTTGGCTACGCACTTGAAGGTTGGAGAAAAGATTGATTTGAAAGGAAATGCTAAATCCTTAGAAGGTGAACTTATAGAGATTAAAAATATAGAAAGTCATGAAAATCAGAGACCGCAGGAACAAGGTAAACAGCAAGATGAACAAAAAGGTGAACCAAAAGATGAACAGCAATTTGAACAAACACCAGCAACTCCACAATCACAGAAACGTATTCTTGTAAAAGTACAAGGAGAAGAACTGAAAAAAGGGGAGCAGGTAGAAGCTACGCTGACTAAACAATTGACTAAAGGCGTGGTTATACCAAATCAGGTGATTAAGAAGGCAGGACAGAGAACATTTGTCTATACAGTAGAAGAAAAAAAAGGACCTTTAGGTAATGCCTTTTATATAGAAGAGTCTCCTATTACTATTGGTGAATCCAATGGACAAGAAACAGTAGTATTAGAAGGAGTATATGAGAAGGATCAAATTGTTTTACAGACTAGTGAACCTTTGAAAAAAGGAGAACGAGTAAAGATAAAACAGCAAAAATAAGGAGAGAATTTAAAATGAAAAAGGTTTGTATGATGCTAGTAGCAAGTCTATCAATCAGTTTCGTAGCAGCATGCGGAAATAGTGATAGCAAAGGAGAAAGAAAAACAAAAGATGGAAAAACGATAATCGAAGTGTCGACTTTAGGTGAGACTGAGTCTCTAAAACAGGCAGAGAAACTATATGAGCAAAAGAATCCTAACATTGACATCCAGATAAAAGGGGCTTTTCCGGAAAATGGATCAGATAAAAGTGGATCAACGACAGACGAGACCTCCGCAGAGAAAATAATTAGTAAGGTGAATACAGAATTTTTAGCGGGTAAAGGATCCGATGTAATCGTACTAGACGGTTTACCTGCGGACAAATATGGGAAAAAGGGCTTGCTTACAGACTTAAGTGAAATGATGGAACAGGATAAATCTTTTAATAAAAATCAATATTTCAATAAAATTTTAGAAAATTCGGAGACAAACGGAAAACTTTACGGTATTCCATTATATTTTTGGTTAAGTGGACTACTTGGAGACGATATTGCAATACAACAGTCTGGAGTAAAAGTGAATGACAAAGAGTGGACTTGGAGTGAGTTCACAAACATCGGAACAGAATTAGCAAGCAAAGGAACACATAAACATGTTATTGGAAATACTCCTCCGGAACAAATGCTACAATTTCTAGTGCAAGATCATTACGCTCAGTTAGTAGATACAGTAAGTGGAAAAGCAAAGTTCCAGTCTGATTTATTTGTACAAATGTTGGAAGACGTAAAGAAGATGTATGACGAGAAAATAGCCACTGCAGATTCTGTGAACTTAGGAGAAGCATATTTTGTCCGTCTACCAATGATTATGTCAATAGAAGACTATTTTAATACGGGAACTGTATTGGGTATAAAAGGAACAAAAGTATATCAAAAACCACATATAGCTGGACAAAAAAATGGAGTTGCTTTTACGCCGAACAAAACAGTAGGTTTAAATGCGAAATCTCCGGTCAAAAAGGAAGCATGGAATTTTCTTAAGTTTTTAATGTCTGATGAGGTCCAAAGTAAAGGGAATGCATTTCCAATTAATAGAGCTGTGTATGAACAACAAATCAAAACACTGAAGGAAAAAGGAGAACTTGAGGGTCCAGCTGGTTCTATTAACGTTACCGAGAGTGATATACAGGAATTAGAGAAAATGGTTGCTGAAATAAGCGTCCAGGGCCCACAGAATACTAAAATTGAATCCATTATTGCTGAGGAGTCCAAGTCTTACTTTAGTGGTCAAAAATCAGCTAAGGATGTAGCGGCATTGATTCAAAACCGAGTGACGACATATATAAACGAATAAGCTGTATATATTTCACGTCACGTAGTAGCAATTAATAAAAATAATTAATAAAGGGTGATTAGAATTGAAGAGGAATAAAATGATTCTGATGTTAGGTAGCGCTATACTACTAACTGGTATGGTTGCATGTAGTAACAAAGGTGATGAGAATTCGGTGAAATCTGTTGCTCAAAATACGAGTGCAGAGAAAAAAGAATCATCTGTTGAACTTTCAAAAGAAGATCAAGATAAGAGTGCAGAGAAAAAAGAATCATCTGTTGAACTTTCAAAAGAAGATCAAGATAAGAGTGCAGAGAAAAAAGAATCATCTGTTGAACTTTCAAAAGAAGATCAAGATAAGAGTGCAGAGAACAAGGAATCATCAGTTGAGGAAACCAAACTCTCTATAGAAGATACACTTTCAAAAGAAGATCAAGAAATTGTTGAAGGATTGTTTAACTCGGTCCCTAAACTAAAAACTTTCTTTCAATTAGAAGAAAAATACTCAAAGTCATTAACAGTGAAAGTTATAAAGCCAAATTCAACAAATAAAAATGAGGAAGGATACTATGATGTGACGTTTGAAGGAACTATGTTAGAACAATGGAAGTTTTATGTGAATCCAGATAGTAAAGAGGTTTTATTTAAAGAACTGTCTACTGGAAGAAGTAAGGATTATACTCTTGAAGAGTTCAACACTTATGTAAAGGAAATTGATGAAAAGAAAATTGATGATTTCCACAAAATGTTAGAGATGAAGTACGGAAATCCTAAAACTCAATAAACTATGGCATATATGGTGACAACAAGGATATTGTTTCATAGAAACTCATGACAAATAAGAGAAACTGCACAAAATTGAACGACAGTTTCTCTTATTCTACTTCTTGAGCCTAAGGAACCTTTTCGATTTCCTATATCTGTCTCATAGCTTGAAATATATACTGGCTCTTAAAAATCTAACCGATAGAGTTTCTCAAGTAATATTGTACGTTTGAGGTTCAACATGTATACAAAAATTTGGAGGTTATAGCTTTAAAAATTCAGAGAAAACAAAAATGATAAAAATATATATAGTTTTTGTATTAGAGGAGGTAAAAACATGACAGAGGTAGTATTAAAAAATATTTATAAAATATATGATAATAATATAATGGCCGTGAATGACTTTAACCTTCATATTCAAGATAAAGAATTTATAGTGTTTGTTGGTCCTTCTGGATGTGGTAAGTCAACTACTTTACGTATGATTGCTGGATTAGAGGACATTTCACAAGGAGATTTATACATTGACGAAAAATATGTGAATGATTTATCACCAAAGGATCGTGACATCGCAATGGTTTTCCAAAATTATGCTCTCTATCCACATATGACCGTGTATGATAATATGGCATTTGGTTTGAAAATTCGTAAGTTACCAAAAGATGAAATTGAGCGTCGTGTTCACAACGCAGCAAAAATTCTTGGATTAGAAGAACTTTTAAAACGGAAACCAAACGCGTTATCTGGCGGTCAGAGACAACGTGTTGCTTTAGGACGTGCGATTGTACGTGATGCAAGAGTATTTTTAATGGATGAACCACTATCAAATCTCGATGCAAAGCTACGTGTTACCATGCGCTCTGAAATTTCAAAACTGCATCATCGCTTACAAACAACCACGATTTATGTTACGCATGACCAAACAGAGGCAATGACAATGGCAACGCGCCTTGTGGTTATGAAAGACGGACGGATACAACAAGTTGGTACGCCAAAAGAAGTATATGAATATCCTGAAAACGTATTTGTTGGTAGTTTTATTGGTTCACCAGCCATGAATTTCTTTACAGGGAAAGTGGAAAATGGAAAATTTATTTTAGGCCATATCAAACTAAGTATTCCAGAAAGAGGATTAGAAGCACTACGTGAAAAAGGTTATGAAAATAAAAACATAATTCTTGGTATTCGCCCAGAACATATAAATGATAGTCCAAGTATGTTAAAAACATTGCCTGATAATATTATAAATATAAAAATTGAAGTGGCAGAATTACTTGGAGCCGAATCAATGATTTATGCTACGTTACAGAATCAATCCTTTATTGCACGTTTGGATACACGTAATGATTATCAAACAGGCGAAGCTATGCAACTTGTATTTAATATGAACAAAGTACATTTCTTTGATGCTGAAACAAAACTACGTATTAAATAAAATAGTATTTTTTCGTACCAGAATCCACTATATCACTTCGGAAATTTTGTGCATTTAGACATAAATAAACCAATTCTCTTTATATTTAGGAGAAGGTAAAGAAATTATCAAAATAAATTTAAAAAAGTGTAGAACCTCATTTCTACACTTTTTTCTGTAAATAGAAATAAAACAATACACCATCAACTGTATTATATACACCATACTCCGCCCCATGAAGTTCTAAAATGTTTTTTGAAATGGCAAGCCCAAGCCCCGTTCCACCTTGTGAGCGTTGACGAGCTGTATCAACTCGGTAAAAACGATCCCAAATTTTATCTAATTGATCTTCTTCGATATGGGCACCTTTATTTTCGATACAAACTTTTATGCGACTTGGCTCATCTATTGTAGAAATAATAATGTCCTCTTTTTCTGGCGTATAACGAATAGCATTCGTGATAAAGTTGGTGATTACTTGTTCCATACGATTTTGATTTCCAATGACCTTAATTGCAGAAAGATGTGTGTGAACATGTAATTGCTTTTTTGTTATTTTCAAAGATAATTGTTCACATATATGCTGAATGACCTTGTCAATATAAAAAACATCCATCTGCATTTTATACGTACCAGATTCAAATTTTGCTAACTCAAGCATATCCACAATCAACATATCCATCTTATCTACTTCTTTTTCCATTGCCTTAAAGTAATACTCTTTCTTATGACTCGCAACACCATCTTTTAAAATAGAAATACAACTTTTCATAATACTTAGAGGTGTCTTTAACTCATGTGATACTCCTGAAATAAATTCTTTTCTTGTATGTTCTAATTGCTTTTCTTTCTCTATGTCTCGGTGTAATTTCTCAATATGTGAATGTAATGTATTTGAAAGTACATTAATATTTTGAGATAAATCACCAATTTCATCTTTTGTCACGACTGGAACCCTTTCCGTGAAATCTAAGTTTGCAATTTTCTTGGTTGTCTTGTTTATTTGTAATAAGGGCCGTGCAATCTTTTTTGAATAGTAAAAAGAAGCTAGAAAAATAAGAAGCAACACAAACATAATAATATAGACATAATACTCTTTTATCATTTGTACAGCTTCATCAACTGGCTGCAATGAAGTCATTGAAAAAATATATGTTATTGTACCGCTCTTATCCTTTATCGGCTTTATTATGAGCTTATATTTTATATCATTCTGCTCATAATTGATTTCTTGTAATGAATTATAGTTAATATTTTGTTCATTTAGTAATAAGTCTGCCTGAAACTCTTGTATTCTTTCCATGAATAAGTTGTTTGAATAAACAAAATTCGATTGTTCATTCCCACCCGTAAGTTGAACTTTTGTAATTTCCCCTTCTAGATATTTTTGAGGTACTTGTTCATCAAGTTCTTTTTTATGTTCAAATTTATGTTTTTCAAAGTACTCTTTAGAACTATATTTACTTTTAAGTTTTTCTCCAAGTTCATTTATTTTTTTATCTAATGTCGTATTTACCAAATTTGGAGTTGCTGTTTTAAAGAATACAGAATAAGGAATGAACGTAGCATTTTTTTTATACCCGCCAAAGTAACTGTTTCTCCTACAGGGAATGTTTCATTTGAAATATTCCTCGAATGATCGTTCGCAACCTTAAAATTATACAGTGGTATGGTAATTGTAGCATTTGCGAATTGAGTTTCTTTATTTTTAGACTGATCTAATTTTACTTCTATATAAAAATCATTTACATGCTTTAAATTCCCATTACTATCTAATGTTGTAATCCATGTATTATGTTCTCGATAGAAATCTTGTTCTAACTTTTGAATGGCTTGTGAATTTCCGCCGCTATTTAAATAATTTGTTTCAAAAGATTTCATGTTTGTTTTGGTATCATTCACTTTTTTATTGGCATAAAATTGCTTGAAGAATATGGTTTGTCCAACAAAAATGGTTGCTAAGATCGACATACACAACACTGTGGTTAACATAAATAATTTTAATACAATACCTGTTTTCATACTTTATCCTCCAATTTACAACTGGCTCGAACGATGGCTATAACACTCTTAGATTTACCCGCAAAGTATTATACATTCATCGACAAATAAATTCATAGACCCATTTTTTGTAATTAATTGTATGCCCATAATGCATATACTTTGATTTAGTATTAGGTATGTAATACTTCAAATTCCGTATGAGTAAAGTTAATGTCTTTTCCTTCTATTATGGCTATAGATAATAGGAGGTGTACATGAATACCTATACAAGATAATATATAATTGAATAATTTTTTTAAACAATCCGACTATGGAATAGTTGTTTCGTACTTGCTAGTAAAAATAGAGGTAATATAAGGTTTTGTTGCATCCCTAACTAATACCGAGTAACGTATTAGCTTCGTCAAAGCGAGCTGTCAATATAATGATAGGAATATTTGAAATATTACAGATTCATTGGTAAACAGATCAACTGTCTGTTTCTGGTAACATGATAGTAAAAATAACTAAATGAACTTCGTTTTCTTCATATAAGGACAATGCTTCTTTTTCATCTATCGCTTCTAATACTTCATAACTTGAATTTAGTTAAAATGACTAGCGAGCACAAAAGCCAAATCGTTCTTGATAAACAAGAGCGATTTGGCTTTTGTGTTTAAATTATAAAAAATTCTTAAAGAAATATACTTTGCTTTTAACAATCGGTTTATTTTTGAACTTCTTTAATTTTAATATTTGCTTGCTTATAAAAGGATAATTTCTTCTGGTTATACTCATTCGTGTATTTATTAAACCTATCCTTATTTGAAAGAATTTGTTCATAAGACTGATTGACCATTTTTACTTTCTCATTAATTGATTTTAGTTTTTCATCTTTTGCTTGTAGCATTTTGTACAGTTCTTCTTCTAATTGTAATGATTTTTTATAGCTATCATACAATTTTTTGAAAGAATCAGCGCGATTTCTATACATATCTTGAACTTCTTCTGCCTGTTCTTGTAACCTCTTATCTGCTAATTTCTTTATATAGTTATCAACAGACTTCACTTCTTTTTGTGCATTGTCTAAGGCGGTTTTTTCTTTCTCTAATATTTTTTCACGGTCATGTATATTTGTTATAGCTTGATCTAACTTTTCTTTCACTACTTGATTATTTTCTTTTCCTTCAATTGTAATTTTCGTATATAACTCTTGTCCGTTCTTTTCTAATTCCGCTAATTTTTTTGTAGCTTCAAACATTGTCTTTTCTTGTTTTGCAGCACTTTCAAATGCTACATACAAATTTGCTTCTGGTTTTTGTCCTAAACAGCCTGACAACAAGGTTACAGATAGGGCTGTCATAAGTGCTAGTTTTCTATATATCAACTGCAATTCCTCCTACTTAGATACGATCATCTTTCCAAAAATTTAATGGGAAATGAGAGGCTTCATCATACACTTCAAATTCATAACCTTTATTACGAAGGTCATCAATAATTCTTTGTAATGCCTGCACTGTCTGTGATTTTTCATGCATTAAAATTACTTCGCGATTTTCACTAACCTGAGAAATCGTTTTTTGAACAACAGCATCTGGATTTCCTGGAAATTTCCAATCTAAAGAATCTATTGTCCAATCCCACTCTTTCATGCCGACATTTACCATTTTATCTCGTAATGCCTGTGTAAGCCCGGGCATACTTCCATATGGACAACGAACAAGATTTGGATGAATTCCAGTTACTTCTTTCATGATATTTTGCGCTTGTTGCATTTCTTCCACAAATTCGCCTTGGGTATACAGCTTTTTAAAACTGTGTGTCATACTGTGAACACCTGGATAATGCCCTTCATTTACTAAGCGTTTTACACTTTCTTTATGAGCTGGGATATTTCCGCCAATCATAAAGAAAGTTCCTTTTATATTATTACTCTTTAAAATATCTAAGATTTCTTTTTGAAATTGACTTGGTCCATCATCAAATGTTAAATATGCTACTTTACGAACCTGACCATTATATTTATCTGGTGCTGTTTTTCTTATTTCTACTTTTATTTGCTCACTTGCCAGTTGAACAGCATTTTCTTGGTTCATTACCCCTTTTGCAGGTGATGTAAAGAATTGAAACATAAATATCCCTAGTGTGATACAAGCGACTATTGATATAATCACCGTTATTTTTAATCCTTTTGTAAACATTCTTGTATGTCCTTTCTAGTAACCTTTAGTTATATATTTTTTACTGAATAAATTTATTCAGTAAAATTGGAATTTGTAATTATATACTGAATTTTATTTTTGGTTTAATAGTCTAATTTAACTAGACTACTATTTTTTAAAGTATTCTATAACACCATTAACAATTCCAGAGGCTACATCTGCTTGGAATTGTTGTGAATTCATTCGTTGCTCATCTTCTGGATTTGTAATATAACCTAGCTCAAGTAAAATGGATGGTTTTTGATTTTCACGTAATACATAGTAATCACCAGATTTTACACCTCTGTTTTTTGCCTGTATCTGTTTGAATAAATGTTCATGTATTGTTTTCGCTAATGCTTGTTCCTTTACTCCCTTGTAATAGTAGGTCGTTACTCCTTTTACATCATTAGTTGTGAAACCATCATAATGAATACTAAGAAAGAGATCTGCTGATTTATTTTGATTAATAGCTACGCGATTTTTTAATGATACAAACGTATCATCTTCACGCGTTAAAATTACAGTCATTCCTTTTTCCTCAAGTTTTTTTTGAATGTTTTTAGCCGTTTTGAGAGTTATATCTTTTTCTCTAGTTCCATTTGGTCCAATAGATCCAGGATCATTTCCTCCATGTCCTGGATCTATTACTATAACTTTTTTCGATACTGTATCTTCATACATTGTTCCTTTGACTTTTGGACTCAATAAAAAATAAACTGATGTAATACCTATAAAAATCAGTATAGGAAATATAATCATTTTTTTGTTCATAAAAAAATCCCCCTCTGGTAAGGGCTCAGCCGAGAAATATACTACCTCGATCGAACCATTGGTTTAACTTGATTCTGTTAATATATTTACAATTAATAGACTTTGTTAAAGCAAAAATAATATTGTGAGTTTTATAAAACTCCTAAAAATGTAAATGTATCCGGTAAATTGATAAAATTCTTTTTCCTTAATCGTCTATAAATTTTTTAATACCTTCTAAATATACTTATATAATAAAAGATACATGTAAAGATTAAATGCAGATAACATGCATTTTTTTAAAGGCTGTTATCTATAAAAGGGGGAACAATAGATATCCATCAATTTAAGAGTTTTATAATGCCTCCAAAACAAAAAAATGTACATTTTCACCTGAAGATGTACATTTTTTTGTTTTGGAATATTGGGGTTCAGCCGAGATACGTATAAAAATGAATCATAGACTGGCTTTCATTTTCATTATGTGATTCATTTATCTTTTATACAGGGGTATTCTCTTCTATTGGTTGTGGAATGTTTTGTAAATCAATCACATGATTGCCAAAACGTTTTAGATGTTCCGTTATATACGGGCTTAACATTACCCGATCTTCTCGTGAGAATCGATAAGGTTCTGTTGCAAAGTTTAAAAATCGTTCGAATTTATGAATATTTATTCCACATTAGTGCATGTTATTAGTATTTTTCAGGGCATCAAAACTTTGCAACAGAACCCTCTATTAATCCAATAAATCAAACATATCTAATAAGAAGAAAACTGTTATCATTGCAATGATGTATATAAAAATTTTAGAAATAAAATGAATCTTAATACCTAATTTATCTGGAAGAAACAATATTAACAAACTTAAAAGTGTACGACCTATAGCTAAATGTACTTGTGACAAAAGATTATTATTCATTTTTAGTTCTACATATTTTTTAGTGTAATCGAATAAAGTGTTATATATTATTATTATAATAAAATAAATAACAAATACTTTTAAATTTTTCCATGTATTCTTTTTCAAATTATAAACCTTCCTCTAATCCTTCAATTTATATGTCAAATCAAACACATTATTATAGGTATATAAATGATTGGATTGTAAAATAATTAGCAGCAACAGAACCAGTTATTAGTTAGAAAGTTTACGAACAAAGACTATCTGATTTCAGATGAAAGACCCCAGTAACAGAAGTGCCCATTATGTTAATCGGTTTTTTCCTAGATATTCTTTTAAATCTTTTATTAATTGTCTCACTTCCTTGGGATGTACTTTGATTTTCCCATTTGCCAATGAAATATTATGTCTCGATATTTTTCCAGTTATGGCACAAGCTCCTCTATACCGTTGTAGAATAAGCATTGCATCTATTACAATAAATTCTATAGGGGCTGTTTCTTCTTTCATGCCAATAATGTTCCTTAGTTTGGGGATACCTATACGTCCTTTCTTGTCTGCATGTAGAATAATGCCTGTGAACTTCATAGATTCCTCCTGTTTTATGGTTCTGTTGCAAAGTTTGAAAAAGGTATGTATAGGCCGATACATTAGGGATAGAAATTAAGCAATCATCATTAATTGTTGTAATTCCTGGTATGCCGAGAAGACGAAGTCTGGAATCAGGCTCCATCTTTTCAACGTACAAAGACTTACAAATATTAGTAGCAGTTGCTTAAATCCTACCTCTAATCTAAAATATTCCCTATATTTTGTTCAACTTTGCAACAGATCCAGCCAAATACCATATTTTAAAATACTTCTTTTATGGATTTTGTATGCTGATATTGGTGGAAAACTTCTTCTATTGATGAAAATGCAGTTTCTTTTGGAATGATGAACTTTAGTTTTTGAGCATTTTGTAACGTAAATAAAATTGTTCCATTGTCATTAAAAACTGTATGGAAAGTTCCTTGTTTATTTAATAGTATCTCTTTAATTATTTTTGTTGTAATTGAAAAATTATTCTTAATTTGTAATAGTTCATGTACATCCCCAGTATGGATTTTTACATCTATTTCAGTTTCTAAGTTTAATTGTTTTTTTTCAATTTTTCTGAACCAAAACAATAACAATAACTCTAGAATACCAGGTAACTGTTTTTTATAAGCATGTCGACTATGAAACTGTCCACCAATTTTTATAAAATATATACAGTCGTCTGTAACAAAAACCTTATAGTAAATGTCTCCCTTAAGCATTCTAGGTTTTAAAAGATAAAAGCTGTTAATCATAACTTCCCACACCTTTATTTAAATTTACCAACTCCCTATAATAGGTGATTTGGTTCTGTTGCAAAGTTTTAATGCCCTAAAAAATACGAATTAACATGTAATAATCTAGAATAAATGTTCAATAATATATGATAAATTGTATGTTAAATTCATAAATCTGAATGGTTTTTAAACTTTGCACCAGAACCAATCTGGATCTATTGATAAGAATACAACGTGATCAGGATTGTAGTAACGTGTTATCAGGTAATACATCCCGATTTCTTTATGGTACATGTATCCTGAATATCCAAATGGATTGTCTGTCGCAATCTCTTTCGCGTCACTCTTTAAAACGTTATCCCATGCACCAGAACCCCTTGCAGGTTATGTCCTTAAATACATAAAAAGACCTGTATACAATACAAATCTTTTTTTCTTTGAACCTACTTTTTCCTATAATACGAAGATTCCACACACTCTGCTAAGCGCTCGATTTCCTGCATATATAAACCTCGTGACATCCATCCTGTTAACTTATATATAATATTATAAAAGAGATTTCTAGGTTCATAATCGACGATAACTGTAAGTAATGTACCGCCCTCAACTTCTTCTAACATATAGGTTGAAAACGAATAACCTTGTTTCATCTCGCCACCAACTGAAACAATATAAGGTGCATCGTGTTCTAATAATTCCACTTCATGTTCATATATTTTCTTTCCAATTTTTTGCACAGTTACATACCTATCCCCTATACGAGGATTTGTTTTATCTACATTTGACGGGTAACGGTTTTCGACTATTAATGTACTCCATTCTTTTATTTTTTCATCGCTATCCACATAATCAAATACCAAGTCAATCGGTGCGTAAATTACTATTTCTAAGGAAAAACTCATCCAACTTCTCCTCTCAAATACCCTACTCATGCCTATTTAGGTAGCAACTAAATCATTTTTGTCCTATTTGCACCAGAATCTCTTATTATGTAGTTATACAACCATATTATATATAACATAGCTTACTTTTAAGTCACGTACCCATGCGTATGTTAGTTGTAGGGTGTGAAATAAAACAGAGGAAAGGAAGATAATTTGGATGAGGTTCTATCAATCTAGTGATATATAAAGGGCATTTATATAGAACTCACAACTATTTCTTTTGTAAAACGAAAAGGAGTTTTGTATCACTTGTATTGGTATGGTAACCACATAGTATGAAACAACCGTATATTCACTTTCCTTAAGATTTTGGGGAAACTTAGTGAAAAAGTGTACGGATGTTGACACGTTACAATCCATTTTATCTTCCATTTCCTTTATTCTGTTTCATTAAAAAATAGGAGCATCTGTTCACTCCTACTAAATAAACTAAGGAATGAAAATAAAAAAAACAAGATAGAATTTACATTTGGAAACATTTACATTTGTAATTATGAAAATTTTTCTACAATTTTCTACAAATTATTTACAAACCATTTCAATATCCCTTATATTAAAGGTGACTATATACAAATACTACACAATGTGTACAAATTACTTGATAAAACATACACGTAGCGAAGGATTAAAAAGGATTATATTTACTTCTCTTTTAAAGAATAAAAAAGAAGGTAGTGCTCACGAATTCTAACTTTATCAGAAATCTTATACAAGTTATCATTTTCAATACTTATAAATAGGAAGAAACTCGTTTCAAATTAAAATACATCTTCAAAATAAAGGCTCTGTTACAAAGTTTTATAAGTCGGGATAAATACTCGAATAAATAAGGATTGATAATCTCAGATGAGGGAGTTTAAAGGAAAATAATTAAAGAGTGTAGTGTTATTTATATTGTACAATTAATAAAGATTAGTACACGTTAGATATTCAACTTCGAGATGCACGCTTTGCTGTACAATCACACATTTAAATAATTTTATCATTTTAGCCAAGAAGACTCCTTCCTCAAGGAACGCGAAGCGAGTAGGTGGGAGATGAATTGATTTCGGACAAGGGATGGCAGGAAGCCATCTTAATTGTTCGACATACATAAATTGTTACTTCACTACCTAACGAATATATGTTCGTTGTATAATAGATACATACCGAAATGGAGGTGAAATGAATGATGATTAATAAAGCATATAAATTTCATATCTATCCAAATAAAGCACAAGCAACCCTAATCAATAAAACGATTGGTTGTTCGCGTTTTGTATTCAATCACTTTCTATCTCTATGGGATAACGCATACAAAGGGACAGGGAAAGGTTTGACATATGGTACATGCTCTGGCAAACTTCCTGCCAGGAAGAAAAAGTTTGTTTGGCTAAAAGAAGTAGATAGTATTGCGATTCAGTCGTCGGTTCGCAACCTTGCGGATGCGTATACACGCTTTTTCAAAAAACAAACAGTGTCCCGCGTTTTAAATCTAAGAAAAACAACGTACAATCTTACACCACAAAACAAACAAATGAAAACATTGCCGTTGTAGGAAACTAAATGAAATTGCCAAAACTAGGTCTTGTTCGATTTGCCAAAAGTCGTGAAGTAAAGGGACGTATTTTAAATGCTACGGTTAGACAGAATTCTTCTGGCAGATACTTTGTGTCATTGTTAGTTGAAACAGAAGTGCAAGAACTTCCGAAAACAAATTCTTACATTGGAATGGATGTGGGACTAAAAGATTTCGCCATTTTGTCAGATGGAACACCCTATGAAAATCCGAAGTTTTTTCGATCGTTAGAAGAGAAGTTGGCAAAAGCGCAGCGTGTTCTTTCTAGAAGAATGAAAGGATCTTCTTGCTGGAATAAACAACGAGTAAAAGTAGCTAGAATTCATGAATACATGACGAATGCTAGAAAAGATTACTTGGACAAAGTCTCAACTGAAATCATCAAAAACCACTATGTTATTGGTATAGAGGATTTGCAAGTATCTAATATGTTAAAGAATCATAAGTTAGCAAAAGCGATTAGTGAGGTATCATGGTCACAGTTTCGAACCATGTTGGAATATAAAGCAAAATGGTATGGCAAACAAGTCATTGTCGTATCAAAAACATTTGCTTCCAGCCAATTATGTTCTTATTGTGGATATCAAAACAAAGACGTTAAAAATCTGAACCTACGTAAATGGGACTGCCCTTCTTGTCGTACACACCATGATAGGGATATTAACGCAAGTATCAATCTAAAGAATGAAGCGATAAGGCTTCTAACCGCAAGGACTGTGGAGCTAGCCTAATAAATTAGAGTTCGATAGAACTCTTTACTTAGGAATCCCCCACTTCTAAACGAAGTGAAAGTGGGGGTAGTTCAAAGAACAGGACCATTGGCATTGAAGCCATTCGCTCTATATATAAACAAAACCGAAATCTAAATTCAGATTTCGGTTTTTCGATGTACGATGAAATTGATTTATATTGGATACAAACGAAATTTATATGCTTTATTATGTTTTGTAATAACATTTCACCTTACTTTTCACATTGATTTTCAATATACTTCTTAACCAAAACATCTTTTTTCAAAGTTTCTTTTTTACTTGTGGAAAATCTCTTTTGATGAGTCGAGAACTTGCACTTTTATAAGCATTAATGAATTTTTTCATTTCTGTATTAGGGGGTTCCTTGAATAAAATATGAACATGGTCTACATCGTGATTCCATTCAACTAATGTGATGTTATAGTTTTAAGATAGTCGAACAAAGATGTCTTTTGTATAGTATGACATATCATCATCAAAAACATTTTTTCTGTATTTCACAACCAACAAAAGGTGATAATACAACAAGAACACTGGATGGTTATTGCTATCTAATTTCATTTATATACCAATCATTATACTTTATAAGACTGATCATATGAGGGGCAAAATAAAAAGAAAAACTATTTTGCTACGCCAAACCGGAATTCATTACCTATCTACCGTAGTGCTACAACTTGCACAGGCTTTAGAAGAAAAAATTCGGAAAATTCGGTGAAGTTTAAAGGGAATACTTACCTATTTATTTTTCTTTATTTTCTAAAAAATAATGCTATAATGAAAAAAACTAATTTTCGACATTTTTCGTCAAAAAAGTACAAAGGAGAGTTCTCAATGAAAAAATCATTAACCTTTAAGGAAACAGTACCTATTGGATTTATGCTTTTTGCAATATTTTTTGGCGCAGGTAATATGATATTCCCTCCACTATTAGGATATTCATCTGGAACAAATGTATGGATATCTATTTTAGGATTTCTAGTGAGCGGTATCGGTCTCCCCCTATTAGCTATCGCTGCTATTTCCCTTTTTGGTGGAAATGTTGGTACTCTTGCTAGCAGGATTCACCCAACATGTGGCGTTATTATCCCCCTTATCATTTATTTAGCAATCGGCCCTTTTTTCGCTATTCCTCGTACAGGAACTGTTTCATATGAAATGGCGATTGCCCCTTTCTTAAGTGCAACAATGCAAGATAACTGGTATATATTACTCCTATATACATTTGTTTATTTTAGCATTACATTTTATTTATCTTTAAATCCATCTAAATTAGTAGATAGAATTGGGAAATATTTAACTCCTCTATTATTGAGTATGATTGGTATTATTATTATTAAAGCAATTTCTTCACCGATTGGTTCAGTTTCCAACCCCACTGATTTATATCAGAAGGCTCCTTTTTTTAAAGGGTTTACTGAAGGATTTTTAACAATGGATGCTCTTGCAGCTCTCGTATTTGGAGTTATCGTGATTAACGCAATAAAAGAAAAAGGCGTTACAAATGAAAAAGCAATTGCTAAATCTACTATAATGGCGGGAATTATTGCTGCAATT